>NZ_SCVH01000073.1 GCF_004296935.1 Reyranella sp. | reverse complement strand
AAGCTGAAGATCTGGGAAAAGCACGGCATCAAGCAGGCCGGCTTCTTCACGACTCTGGTGGGCGAGTCCAACCAGGAACTCACTTACTTCCTTGCCTGGGAATCGCTGGCCGATCGCGAGAAGAAGTGGAACGCCTTCGCGGCCGATCCGGAATGGCATGCCAAGCGCGCGGAGACGGAGAAGGACGGCCAGATCGTCGCCAACGTTTCCGTCCAGATGCTGTCGCCGACCGCCTTCTCGTCAGTCAAATAGCGACGCTCACTCCACCTTCAGTCCGGCTTCCTTGGCGAGACGGGCCCACTTGGCGAGATCGTCGGCGACGTAGGCGGCGAACTCGGCCGGTGTGCCGAACTGCGGATCGGCGCCCAATTCGGTGAAGCGGCGCGCGACGTCGGGAGAGCGGATCGTGGCATCGACCGCGTCGTGGAGGCGCTCGACCAGGATGGTGGCTGCGCCGGCCGGCAGGAAGATGCCGTAGGAGATCGCGGCTTCGTAGCCCGGCAGGCCTGCTTCGGCGATGGTGGGAATGTCCGGGGCCGCCGGCGAACGCATCGGCAGGGTCTGGCCGAGCGCGCGCATCTTGCCGGCCTTCGCATGCGGCAGTGCGGTCGAGAGGCCGCCGAAATAGAGATCGACCATTCCGGCCATGAGATCGGCCATCGCCGGCCCACCACCCTTGTAGGGTACGTGCACGATGTCGACCCGGCCCATCGACTTGAAGAGTTCGAGCGCCAGATGGGTAGCGCCGCCCGCGCCGGCCGACGCGCCATTGAGCTTGCCCGGCTGGGCGCGGGCCAGTGTCAGCAGCTCGGCGACGTTCGTGGCCGGCAGGTCGTTGCGCACCACCAGCAGCATGGGGTTGATGCCGACGGGGGCCACCGCGGCGAAGTCGGTACGCACATCGTAGGGCACGCTGCGGCTGAGGGCGGGCGCCACCGTGGTCGAGCCGTTGGAGGCCAGCATGAACACGCTGCCGTCCGGCGGGGCCTTGGCGACCGAAGCCGCCGCGATCTCGCCGTTGGCGCCGGCGCGGTTTTCGACCACGACGGTGCGCTTCAGTCGTTCGCCGATCCCCGGTGCGATCACGCGTGCCAGCAGATCGTTCGGTCCACCTGGCGGAAAGCCGACGATGAGACGCAGCGGACGATCGGGAAAGTCGGCCGTCTGCGCACGGGCGGACGCCAGTGGCAAAGCGGAGAGGCCGGCAATCGCGGCACGACGGGAGACCTTGATCATGAGTGAATTATGCTAGGCTTCTCGCCTTAAGGGAGGAAATAAAATGCAACGCAGGACATTTGTTGGCGCGGCCGCCGCTTTTGGGACTTTGGCCGGCTTTCCGGCGCTGGCGCAGAAGATCGGCGGCGACGCGCGCATTCTTTGCGGCTTTCCGCCGGGAGGGACCGCGGACCTGTTGTGCCGTATCCTGGCCGAGGCCGCCAAGTCCGAGGTCGGTCAGAATGTGATCGTCGAGACCAAGACCGGCGCCAGCGGTTTCATCGCCAACGAGACGGTGGCCAACTCACCGCCCGACGGACGTACCGTCGGACTGGCTGCGATGGCCGCGATGTGCGTCTCGCCCGTGATGCCGGGCCAAAAGCTGCCGATCAATGTCGACACCGATCTGACACCGATCGCCAACGTCGCCGGCGTCTACAACATGCTGGTGTTCGGCAAGCACGTGAAGTTCCGCACTGTGCCGGAGCTGATCGCCGAGGCGAAGAAGGATCCGGGCAAGATCAGCTACGCTTCGGCCGGCAACGGCACCTCGCAGCATCTGGCGGGCGAACTCTTCAAGAAGATGGCCGGCGTCAACCTGCTGCACGTGCCCTATCGTGGCGGCGCGCCCGCCATCCAGGATCTCGTCGCGGGCAATTGCGACGTGATGTTCGGCAACATGCCGGAGTTCCTCGGCCAGATCGGCCCCGGCAACCTGATCCCGATCGCCTTCGGCTCGCCGCGTGTGTCGCCGCTGTTCCCCAACCTGCCGCTGATGTCGTCGTTCCTTCCGGGCTACGAGGTCGTGAACTGGTTTGCCGTGTTCGGACCGAAGGCGCTGCCAGCCGACTTGACCGGTCTTTGGAACAAGGCACTGCGCGCGGCCGTCGCCAAGCCGGAAGTCCAGAAGCGTTTCCTCGAGAGCGGCATGGACACGGTGATCGGCTCGCCGGAGCAGCTGAAAGCCACGATCGTCGCCGATCGCAAGAAGTGGGCGGAAGTCATCCAGGCGGCCGGGATGCGGGCGGACTGAGCCGGCGCGGAGCGCCGCCGTGCCACTGGTGAGGACCGCGCACGGGGTGCTGCATTACGACGACGTCGATCGGGTCGCGCCTTGGCAGACGGGGAGCGACCCGATCCTGTTCCATCATGGCATCGGCGCCAGCGCCGAACTCTGGGCAGGCTGGCATCCGGCACTCGCCGACCGCTACCGGCTCGTGGCCTTCGACATGCGCGGCTACGGTCGCTCGCATGTCCCACCAGTGGGCTTCAAGTGGTCACTCGACCTGCTGGTCGACGACCTGTTTGCCATAGCCGATGCAGCCGGCCTCAGGCGCTTCCATCTCGTGGGCGAGTCGATCGGCGGCACGGTGGCGCTGGCGGCGGTCCTGGCGCGGCCGGAGCGGATCGCCACCCTCACCGTCAGCAACGGTGCGCATCTCGGCGCCTCGATCCAGCGTGTCGAGGCCTGGCGGCGCCAGCTCGACGAGGGCGGCGTGAAGGCGTGGTCGGATACCTTCATGTCCGACCGCTTCCACGACGACGCGCTGTCGCCGGAGCGTCGGGCCTGGTTTGCTGCGCAGCAGGAAAAATGGCCCCGCGACTCCATCCTCAACGCCCTCGGCGTCCTGGTCGGCACCGACCTCACGACGCGCCTGCGCGAGATCCGCTGTCCAACCCTGCTGCTGCATCCTGACGGCAGCCCGTTCATCCCGGTCCCGATCATGGCCGAACTGCATCGGCACCTGCCCGACGCCGAGCTCAACGTCATCGGGCATTCGCGGCATGGATTGCCTTATTCTCATGCCGATCGGTGTGCGATGCTGTTGCGCGCCTTTCTCGACTCCCGCAAGACCGGCTGATATCGATTCGTCGATCGGGTGGGTTTGGACGGCGGCATTTCGAGAGGAAGCCATGAGACGCGTGCTGGCTGCAGCGACTGCCCTTGCGATCGCCTTTTTCTCGACGGCTGGCTTCGCCCAGGAAAAACTCTCGGTCTGGTGGGAGAAGGGATTCTACAAGGCCGAGGACGAAGCGCTTCTCGTCGCGATCAAGAAGTATGAGGCGAAAACCGGCATCAAGGTCGAGCTGTCGCAATACGGCGCCCAGGAGATGGCGGCGAAGCTGGTCGCGGCCGTCGACTCCGGCTCGCCTCCGGATGTCGCCTACGCCGACGCGCTCGACATGCAGTTTGCTGGCAAGTGGGCGTTCGACGGCAAGCTCGAGGATATTTCCGACTTGATCGAGCCCATGAAGGGTCGCTTCTCGCCCAATGCGATCGGCACGGCTTTTCTCGCGAACAACAAGACCGGGAAGAGGGCCTACTATGCCTTCCCGATCAGGCAGCAGACCCTGCAGGTCCAGTATTGGAAGGACATGCTGGGCGTCGCCGGATTCAAGGAAAGCGACATCCCGGGCGCCTGGAAGGATTACTGGTCGTTCTGGTGCGACAAGGTGCAGCCCGGCTATCGAAAGGCCACCAATAGCGGCGTCTTCGCCGTCGGCAGCCCGATGGGGGTGGAGTCGAGCGACTCCTTCTGGTCTTTCCTGAGCTGGGCTGACGCCTACGGCGTGAAACTGGTCGACGAGACGGGCAAGTTGCTGGTCGACGATCCCAAGGTGAAGGCGGGCCTCGTCTCGGCACTGCGCGACTACACCGCTCTCCATGTGAAGGGCTGTACGCCGCCCGCTTCGACGGCGTGGAAGGATGCCGACAACGATGACGCATTCGACGGTCGATCGGTCGTGCTGACGCACGCCCGCGCCATGTCGATCGTCGCCAAGTGGCTCGACATTGCCAACAACGCGGCGCTCAGCCCCGAGCAACGCGCTGCCGGCCGCAGGGCCTACGATCAACTGATTGCAACCGCTGGATTTCCGACCAGGCCGGATGGTTCGCCGATGGTCTACCGCGTCTCGGTCAAGGTGGGCGTCATCTTCCTCGAGTCGAGGAACAAGAAGCGCGCACGCGAGTTCGTGAAGTTCGTACTCGAAGAAGAAAACCTGAGACCCTACGTCGAGAGTGCGCTCGGCCGCTGGTTCCCGGTGACCAAGGCCAGCCAGGAGAGCCCGTTCTGGAAAGCCGACAAGCATCGTGAGTCGGTCTACGACCGCTTCAAGGCGGGCACCGTGCCGTTCGAGTTCACGAAGAATTACAAATTTTCCACGGTCAACAGCGAGAACGTCTGGGCGAAGGCGATGAGCCGCGTTGTGACCGACAAGGTCGCCGTCGAGCAGGCGGTCGACGAGATGATCGCCAGCATCAAGAAAATCGTGAACTGAGCAGGCGCCCGGACGCTGCGGCGAAGAGCTAGGCGCGGGCGGGCTGAAGCGGCGCGGCGGCGGCGCGCGCCGCCAACCGCTTGCGGTCGGCCTCGGGCCGGATGAAGAGCAAGCCAATGATGCCGCCGACCAGCAGCAGCGCCCCCAGGATGACGAAGCCCTGCTCGTAACCGGCCTGGCGAGTGGCGGCGTATTGCACGACGCGGCCCATCGCGAACGGCGCGATGACGCCGGCGAAGGTCACTGTCGACGTGGCGATGGCGAGCATGGCCGCGCGCTGCGGCTGCGGCGTGAGCTCGCTCACGATCATCGGGATGACGACAAAGATCGTGCTGCCGACGGCGGTGCCGACCACCAGCAGGGCGATCTTGAGGCCGGGGTCGGAGACCATGGCGATGAAAGGCAGCACGCAGCCGCCCAAGGCGACCGTGGCGGCGGCGAAGGCGCCACGGCAGACTCTGCTCGACACACCCGCCTTCTTGAGGCGTTGGGACAGCCAGCCCCCACCCAGCACGACGATCATGCCGAAGATCCACGGCAGGATGAAGAGATTGCCCCCCATCGTCTGGCTGAAGCCGAGGCCATCGACGAGATAGGCGGTGAACCAGGTGAGCCCGAGCGCCAGGCCCCAATAGCTGGCGAACCCCGCGCAGCACACCGCCAGGATGCTGGGGCAGGTGAGCAGATAGCGGTAGGGGATGCGCTCGGCCGCGGTTTCCGCGCCCTCGACCACGATCGGACTGTCTTCCAACGTGCCCTCGCGGCCGAGGAACAGCCAAAGCACGGCCCACGCCAGTCCGACGACGCCCAGCGCGCCGAACGCCCAGTGCCAGGAATAGTTGACGATGATGTAGTTCAGCAGCGGCACTGCCACGATCACGCCGAGCGCGGAGCCCTGGGCCACGATCGCCGTCGGGATGCCCCGCAGCGCATCGGGGAACCATTTATAGAGCGCGTGCGTGGCCACCGGGCCGGCCGGGCCTTCACCGGCGCCCAACACGATGCGGCAGGCGATCAGCACCTCGAAGGTTACCGTGCCCAGCATGGGAAACTGCACGAGCGACCAGACGATCGCCATGACGAGCAGCATGTGGCGCGTCTGCACCCGGTTGGCGAGGAAGCCGCCGGCGACGCCGGTGACGGCGAACAGGAAGAAGAAGGACGATCCCAGGAAGCCGAACTGCTCGGGCGTGAGATTGAGCTCCGCCATGATCGGCTTGGCGGCCAGACCGACCACGACCTTGTCGGCGAAGTTGATCAGCATGAAGAGGAAGATCAGGGCGGTCATGCCCCAGGCTCCCTTGAGGGGACGGTCGTGCTGCGTCACGCGGCGTTTCTCCTTGGCGTCCCGTTGCCCGGGTATTCGCGGCCATCTGACAGGGAAGGAACCTGCCCCGTCAAGGAATGACGGGCGCGCGTGCGGTCAGAGGCGGGCGGCCAGGCGCCTGCGATCGGCTTCGGGCCGGATGAAGAGCAGGCCGACGATCCCGCCCACCAGAAGCAGGCCGCCCAACAGGGTGAAGCCACGGTCGTAGCCGGCCAGGTGCGTGGCGGCATCCTGCACGACGATGCCCATGGCGAACGGGGCAATGACGCCGCCCAAGGTCACGATCGAGGTCACGATGGCGAGCATGGCGGCGCGCTGCGGTTGCGGCGTCAATTCGCTCACGACCATGGGAACGACGACATAGATCGTGCTGCCGATCGCCGTGCCGGCCACCAGGATTGCGAGCTTGATGGCTGGCTCGGCCGCGAAGCCGATGAAGGGCAGGATGCAGCCGCCGAGGATGACGGCGGTGGAGCCGAAGATGCCACGCGAGACGCGGCTCGAGACGCCGCGGGCTTTCAGCCGCTGCGAGATCCAGCCGCCGCCCAGCACGACGACCATGCCGAAGAGCCACGGCAGGACGCTGAGGTTACCGCCGGCCGTCTGGCTGTAGCCCAGGCCTTCGACCAGATAGGGCGTGAACCAGGTGAGGCCAAGCGCCAGGCCCCAGTAGCTGGCGAAGCCCGTGCAGCACACCGCCACGATGCTGGGGCAGGTGAGAAGCAGACGGTAGGGAACAGGCTCACCGCCACCGCCGCCGCCCGTGCCCGCAGCGACCGGCGGGTCGACCAACGTGCCTTCGCGGCCGAAGAAGAACCACAGCACCGACCACAGCAGGCCGGCGACGCCGAGCGCGCCGAACGCCCAATGCCAGGAATGGTGGACGATGATCCAGTTGAGCGCCGGCACCGCGGCGATGACGCCGATTGCCGACCCCTGCGCAACGACGGCCGTCGGCACGGCGCGCAGAGAATCGGGAAACCACTTGTAGAGGGCGTGGGTGGCGACCGGACTGGCCGGCCCCTCGGCGGTCCCGAGGAGAATGCGACAGGCGATCAACACCTCGAAGCTCACCGCGCCCAGCATCGGGAACTGCAGCATCGACCAGAAGGCCGCCATGACCAGCAACGTGTGTCGGGCCTGGACGCGGTTGGCGACGAAACCGACCAGCACGGCCGAGAAAGGGAACACGAAGAAGAACGCCGAACCGATCAATCCGAACTGCTCGGGGCTGAGCTTCAGCTCCTCCATGATCGGCTTGGCGGCGAGGCCGACCACCATCTTGTCGGCGAAGTTGATCAGCATGAACAGAAAGATCAGGCCGGTCATGCCCCAGGCCCCCTTGAGGGGCCGATCGCGCGGTGTCATGCGCCGCATATGACAAGGCGGGCATGTCGCGCGCAAGGGCGGCACCCTGCATCCGTGCGGAACAAAAAACGGGCCGACCCGAAGGTCGGCCCGTCGCCGTTGGATCGTTTGGAGAAGCCTAGCCCTTGATGAGCGGGCACTTACCGTCCTTCATTGGACGGAAGGCCTCGTTGCCGGGCACGGTGGCCAGCAGCTTGTAGATGTCGTCCTTGCTCTTGGACTCCGCCGGCGACTTCACCTGGAACAGGTACATGTCGCGCTCGACGCGGCCGTCCTCGCGCAGCTTGCCGTTCTTGGTCATGACGTCGTTGATCGGGATCTCGCGCATTTTGGCCATCACCGCCTTGGCATCGTCGGTGCCTGCCGCCTGCACGGCCTTGAGGTAGTGTAGTGTCGAGCTGTAGGCGCCTGCCGTCAGCATGCTGGGGATCTTGTCGCGCTTGGCACGGAAGCGCTTGGTCCAGGCGCGGGTCTCGTCATTGAGATCCCAGTAGAAGGACTCGGCCAGCACCAGACCCTGGGCCACCGGCAGGGTGAGCGCCACGACGTCGGTCGAGAACACGAGGAGGCCGGCGAGGCGCTGGCCGCCCTTGACGATGCCGAACTCGTTGGCCTGCTTGATCGAATTGATCGTGTCCTGGCCCGCGTTGGCGAGGCCAATGATCTTCGCCTTGGATCCCTGAGCCTGCAGCAGGAACGAGGAGAAGTCCTGGGTGCTGAGCGGATGCCTGACGCCGCCCAACACCTTGCCGCCCGATGCCACCACGACCGCCGTCACGTCACGCTCGAGCGCATGGCCGAACGCGTAGTCGGCCGTGAGGAAGTACCACGAGTCGCCGCCGCCCTTGACGATGGCGCCGCCGGTCACCTTGGCAAGCGCATAGGTGTCGTAAACCCAGTGCGCGCCGGTCGGCGAGCAGGCCGGGCCCGTGAGGTCGGCCGAGGCGGCGCCGGTGATGATGTCGATCATCCCCTTTTCCTGGGAGATCTTTCGCACCGCGAGCGCCACCGAGGAGGTGCCGAGGCCTGTGATCATTTTCACGCCATCGACGTCGTACCACTTGCGCGCGATCGCCGCGCCGACGTCAGGCTTGGTCTGGTGGTCGGCCGACAGCAGCTCGATCGGCCGGCCGAGAACCTTGCCGCCGAAATCGTCGATTGCCATCTGGGCGGCCTCGACCTCACCCAGATTTAAGTCGGCATAGACGCCTGAGAATCCCTCGGTGATGCCGATTTTGAACGGCACGGGCGCCTGGGCCTGCGCGATGGCGACGACTCCCACGGCGGTCAGACCGATCGCGGCAGCTAACGCACCGGCGTACCGGACAGTTGTTCTGAACTTCATAACGCTTCATCCTCCCAGCAACGCTTCCCGTTGCGACTCGGGAAATGTAGCCGCCGGCCGTGGCCGACGCCAGTGCTGGACAGGCGCGCCAAGCTCCGATTAATTCGCTTCACCGCAAGGGGGGCGGATGGCCGAACAAGAAACAATCCTCGAGGCGAACGGGCTGACGAAAGAGTTCAAGGGCTTTGTCGCGGTAAAGAACGTGGATTTGCGCGTTCGCCGCCATACGATCCATGCCCTGATCGGACCCAATGGCGCCGGCAAGACCACGTGCTTCAACCTGCTGACGCACTTCCTGTCGCCAACCGCCGGGCGCATCTATTTCAACGGTCGCGAGATCACCGGCAGCTCGCCCGCGGCCATCGCGCGCATGGGGCTGGTCCGGTCGTTCCAGATCTCCGCCGTGTTTCCCCATCTCTCGGTACGCGAAAATGTGCGCGTCGCGCTCCAGCGCAAGATCGGCAACTCCTTCCATTTCTGGCGCTCCCAGAAGGTGCTCGACCGGTTCGACCGGCGCGCCCTGGAACTGGTCGAGGCGGTTGGCCTCAGCGCCTTCGCCGAACTGCCCGCTGTCGAACTGCCCTACGGCCGCAAGCGGGCGCTCGAGATCGCCACCACGCTCGCCCTCGAGCCCGAGATGATGCTGCTCGACGAGCCGATGGCGGGGCTCGGCCAGGAGGACATCAAGCGCATCGCGGCTCTCATCCGTACGGTGGCAAAGGATCGAACCGTGCTGATGGTCGAGCACAACATGTCGGTCGTTGCCGACCTCTCCGACACCATCACGGTGCTGGCCCGCGGCGAGGTGCTGGCCGAGGGTCCCTATGCCACGGTGTCGAAGCATCCGGCGGTCATAGAGGCTTACGTTGGTACCGGTCATGGCTGAGACGCTCCTGAAAGTGGACGGCCTGCAGGCCTGGTACGGCGAGTCGCACATCCTCCATGGCGTCGGTTTCGAGATCGGCCACGGCGAGCTCGTCACGCTGCTCGGCCGCAACGGCGCCGGCAAGACGACGACCTTGAAGTCTGTCATGGGGATCGTCGAGAAGCGCACGGGCTCGGTGACGTTCGAGGGCCGCCAGCTTGTCGGCCATCCGTCGAACGAGATCGCCAGGCTCGGCATCGCCTATTGCCCGGAGGAGCGCGGCATCTTCTCCAGCCTCAACGTCGAGGAGAATCTGCTGTTGCCGCCGGTGGTGAAGCCGGGCGGCATGAGTCTGGCCGAGATCTATCAGCTCTTTCCCAATCTCGAGGAACGCCGGCGCAGCCAGGGCACCAAGCTGTCGGGCGGCGAGCAGCAGATGCTGGCGATCGGCCGCATCCTGCGCACCGGCGCCCCCCTGCTGCTGCTCGACGAGCCGACCGAGGGGCTGGCCCCGGTCATCGTGCAGCGCATCGGCGACATCATCCGTCAGCTCAAGAGCCGCGGTTTCACCATCCTGCTGGTCGAGCAGAATTTCCACTTCGCTGCCACCGTCGCCGACCGTCACTACGTGATGGAGGACGGCCGGGTGGTCGACATGATCGCCTCGGCCGATGTGCAGCAGAATATCGGCAAGCTGCAAGCGTACCTGGGGGTCTAGGCGCCATGTTCGAACTTCTCGGCATTCCACCCCAGGCACTGTTCGGCCAGCTTCTGCTCGGCCTTATCAACGGTGCCTTCTACGCCATGCTGAGCCTCGGCCTTGCCGTGATCTTCGGCATGCTGAACGTGATCAACTTCACGCACGGCGCCCAGTACATGATGGGCGCCTTCGCCGCCTGGCTGATGCTCACCATCCTCGACATCCCGTTCTGGGTGGCCCTGGTGCTGGCACCGCTGGTGGTCGGGCTGTTCGGCATCGTGCTGGAGAAGGTGTTGCTGAAGCGCATCTACCACCTCGACCATCTCTACGGTTTTCTGCTGACGTTCGGCCTGGCGCTGGTGATCGAGGGCCTGTTCCAGTGGAAGTGGGGTTCGTCGGGAGCGCCCTATCCCAGCCCGATCCCGGGCGGCACCAATCTCGGGTTCATGTTCCTGCCGACCTATCGCGGCTTCGTCGTGGTCGCGGCCCTCGTGATCTGCCTCGTCACCTGGTACGGCATCGAGCGCACCAAGTTCGGCGCCTATCTCAGGGCGGCGACCGAGAACCCGACGCTGGTGCGGGCGTTCGGCATCAATGTGCCGCGGCTGATCACGCTCACCTACGGGTTGGGTGTCGGACTGGCAGCCCTTGCCGGCGTGCTGGCGGCGCCGATCCAGCAGGTCTCGGCGCTGATGGGCGTCAACCTGGTGCTGGTCGTGTTCGCCGTCGTGGTGATCGGCGGCATGGGCTCGATCATGGGGTCGATCGTCACCGGCTTCGGTCTGGGCCTGGTCGAAGGCCTGACCAAGGTCTTCTATCCGCCGGCGTCCAACACGGTGATCTTCGTCGTCATGGCGATCGTCCTGCTGGTCAAGCCCGCCGGCCTGTTCGGGCAGACCAAATGACCGCCCAACGCGTCATAGGCGTCGTTTTGCTCGCCGCGGCGCTGGTCGCGCCGTGGTTCGCCTATCCGATATTCCTGATGACCGCGCTCTGCTTCGCGCTGTTTGCCTGCGCTTTCAACCTGCTGCTGGGGTATGTCGGGCTGATGAGCTTCGGCCATGCCATGTTCTTCGGCATTGCCGGCTATTTCTTCGGCCATGTCGTGAAGGCATGGGGCATGGCACCCGAACTCGGCATCCTGGCGGGTGTCGCCGGCGCGGCCGCATTGGGCGCCGTCACCGGTGCGCTCGCGATCCGCCGCCAAGGCATCTACTTCGCCATGATCACCCTGGCGTTCGCCCAGATGATCTACTTCTTCTGCATCCAGGCGCCGTTCACGGGCGGCGAGGACGGACTCCAGGGCATCGCGCGCCGGCCGCTGCTCGGTGGCCTGCTGCCGACCAAGGACGACCGTGTTCTTTATTACGTGGTGCTGGCGATCTTCCTGTTCGGCTACGGCACGATCTACCGCATCATCCACTCGCCGTTCGGCCAGGTGCTGAAGGCGATCCGCGACAACGAACAGCGCGCGGTGTCGCTGGGCTACGAGGCCGACCGCTACAAGCTCCTGGCCTTCGTGCTGTCGGCCGCCTTGGCCGGACTTGCCGGTGCCACCAAGGCGATGGTGCTGCAGTTCGCAACGCTCACGGACGTGAGTGCCGCGATGTCGGGCGAAGTCGTGCTGATGGCGCTGGTCGGCGGGCTCGGCACGATCATCGGTCCGGTCGTCGGCGCCTTCATCATCATCACCATGCAGAACTACCTGGCCGCCGCCGGCGAATTCGTGCTGGTGATCCAGGGCGCGATCTTCGTGGTCATCGTCATGGCCTTCCGCAAGGGCCTGGTCGGCGAACTCACCGACTGGTGGAAGTCCCGCCGTTCCGCCGGCTGACGGCGGCGACAATGGGCGCGCGCAGGCGATGGGTTTGGCGACTGGCACCCCTGATCGGCCTCGTCGCTGCGCTTGGCGTGTCGGCGGTCGCCGGTGCGAATTCGTTGCCGCCGGTGCTTCGCGCAATGTTGCCGGTGGTGGAACTGGTCGTGCTGATGGCGGTGGTCTTTGCCTCTGTCCATCACGCCGACGTCATCGCCCATCGCACCGGCGAGCCCTATGGCACGTTGGTGCTGACGGTGGCCGTCACGGTGATCGAAGTGGCGCTGATCCTGTCGATCATGCTGGCGGGCGAGGGCCGGGCGGGTCTGGCGCGCGAGACGGTGTTCTCGGTGATCATGGTGGTGTGCAACGGCGTGGTCGGGCTCTGCCTGATCGTCGGCGGCCTGCGCTACGGCGAGCAGGGCTTCCGCGTGACGGGGGCCAGCGCTTACCTCGTCGTGCTGATGCCGCTTACGGCCTTGACGCTGATCCTGCCGACTTTCACGACCAGCGCGGCGGGGCCGTTCTATACGCCGGCCCAACTGGCCTTCGTCAGTGCCGTGACGCTCGTGCTCTATGGTGTGTTCCTCTACGTTCAGACCGTTCGTCACCGCGACTATTTCCTGTCCGATCCCGGCGATGCTTCGGCCGACGAGGCCCCGTCCGGTGGGCCAGCGCCGCGTCGGTTCTGGGAGAGCGTCGTGTTGCTGCTGGTCGCGCTCGTTGCCGTGGTGCTGCTGGCCAAGCACTTCGCGGGATCGCTCGAGACGTTTGTGGCGACGGTGGGTGCACCCTTTGAGGTCGTGGGCCTGCTGGTGGCGCTCCTGGTGCTGCTGCCCGAGACGCTGGCGGCCTTGCGTGCGGCGCGAAACAACGAGTTGCAGAAGAGCCTCAATCTGGCGCTCGGCTCGTCGCTTGCCACCATCGGGCTCACCATCCCGGCGGTCAGCATCCTTGCGATGATCCTGAAGCAGCCACTGGAACTCGGCGTCGACATGCACGACACCGTACTTCTTGTGCTCACTTTCGCCGTCAGCCTCGTGACCTTCGGCGCCGGGCGCACCAACATCCTGCCGGGCTTCGTGCACCTCGTACTGTTCGCGACCTTCGTCTTCCTGATCTTCGTCCCATGATGCCGGCACTCTTGCCTGCCATCGCCATTCGCGCCAAGAACAAGACCGCCAACAAGAGGAAATGCCTGCCATGACCGAGGTCTCAGACGATCAGATCTTCGCCGAACTGCGCAAGATCGACACGCCCACCATCACCAACGTGGTGGCGACCTATCCGAAGAATCCACTCTGCCTCGGCCTCTACAATCCCTGGACCGAGAACTGGTATACCGACACCTCGATCCGCTGCATCTATCCCGAGATGGGCGCGATCGTGGGTCACGCCGTGACCTGCGTTTACGGCCTGCCCGACCCGAACTATGCCGGCCGGCTCTCCTTCATGGACGTGGTCGATGCCCTCGACGCGATGAAGAAGCCGACCATCCTGGTGATCCAGCAGAAATGGCCGCCCGAACTGATGAACAAGGCCGGCCTCGCCGGCGAGATGATGATCAGCTCGATGATGGCGGTGGGCTGCGTCGGCATGCTCTCGAACGGCCCGTCGCGCGATGTCGATGCCATCCGCAAGCTGAATTTCCAGCTGCTGCTGGGCGGCGTCACCGCCGGCCATGGCGAGATGGCGGTTCAGTCGGTCAATGTGCCGGTCTCGGTGGGCGGCATGGACGTGGCGCCGGGCGATCTGATTCACATGGACGAGAATGGTGCCGTGAAGTTTCCGCCCAAGCATGCGCCGGCAGTCCTGAAGAACGCCCGCGCCATGCTCGACGACGAGGCGGCCAGGCTCGTGCTCCTGCGCAAGGCCAAGACCGCGGCCGAGGTACGGGCGGCCTCGTCGGGCGGCGCCTATACGCCGAAGAAGGGATAGTCATTGCCCGCGGACAGAAAAGCTTCGGCCGGCACCGCGCGCCCTGTGCGGTGGGGGCTCTCGCTTCGGCTGTTCGCGATCCTGACCCTGCTGGGGGCGATCGCCGTCCTCGTCACCGGCATCCTGGGCTATGTCCGCGCGCGCGATGCGCTGGAGCAGGCGATCTACAACCAGCTCACGGCCGCGCGCGAGATCAAGGCGCGTCAGGTCGAGACATACTTCCGGACGATCCATGCCGAGCTGCGCCTGCTCGCCACTTCGAAGATGGTGATCGAGGCGGCGCGCGAGTTCCGCGCCGCGTTCGGTGAACTCGACCGCGAGCCGTTGTCCGACGAGATGAGAGGGAAGGTGAGTGAGTGGTACGGCGAGCACTTCGTGCCGGAGATCAGCCGGGTGCTCGGCATGGCGCCGGTTCTCGCCGACTACTTGCCGGTCGGTTCCGGCGCCAGCTATCTCCAGTACCACTACATCGTCGCCAATCCACACACCGAGGCGCGCCGGCGCCTGGTCGACGATCCCGGCGACGGCAGCCGCTACAGCAGGCTGCACGCCATCTATCATCCCCTCATGCGTGCCGCTGCCGCGACCGTCGGCTTCGACGACTTCATGATTGCCGACCCGAAGTCCGGACGCGTGATCTATACGGTCGACAAGGAAGTGGACTTCGCCACATCGACCCACGTCGGTCCCTACCGTAAGACCAGCATGGCCGCTGCCGTTGCCCGTTGTTCCGCGATAGCCGACCGGTCCGCCGTCTGCCTGGAGGATTTCGCGCTGTATGCGCCGGCGGGCGGCGAGCCGACCGCCTTCATGGCCGCCCCCGTGGTCGATGAGGGGGTGGTGGTCGGCGTGTTGATCGCCCAGTTGTCGGACAACGAGATCGACAAGGTCGTGACCGGCGACCGACGCTGGCGCCACGAAGGGTTCGGCGCCACTGGCGAGGCCTATCTCGTCGGCCCGGATCATCTGCTGCGCTCCGGACCAAGGGCATTCTACGAGAATCGCGAAAGCTACTTTGCCGACCTGAAGGCCATCGGCGCGCCGGAAGCGGAGATAGCCGCCATCCGCCGCTTTGACACGCCGATCCTGATCCAGCACGTCGACACGAAGGCCAGCCAGTCGGCGCTGGCCGGCGCCGAGGGTACCGGCGAGATCATCGGCTATCGCGGCGTGCCGACGCTTGCCTCGTGGGGGCCGCTCTCGATCGCCGGCGTAAAGTGGGCGCTCATCGCCAAGATCGACAGCGCCGAGGCCTTTGCGCCGATCGACAGGCTGCGGCGGGATCTGGCGATCGTCGGCGGGCTCGCGCTGCTGGTCGTGGTCGTCACCGCCGGATGGCTGTCGCGCGCCCTGCTCGGACCACTGAGTGAATTGACCGCTGGCGTGAAGCGCTTTGCCTCCGGCGACTACGGCACCAAGGTGACGGTTCGCACCAGCGACGAGATCGGCCAGCTGTGCCTCGCCTTCAACGGCATGGTCGATGAGCTGCGCGAGAAGAACGTCGTGATCGAGGGCAAGAACCGCGAGAACGAGGAATTGCTCCTCAATGTCCTGCCGGCACCGATCGCCAACCGGCTGCGTGGCGGCGAGCAGCGGATCGCCGACGGCTTCGCCGAGGTCACGGTCGCCTTCGCCGACCTGGTGGGATTCACCGCGCTGTCCTCCGACATGCCGCCGCAGGAGGTCGTGGCGCTGCTCAATGGGCTGTTCACGCGCTTCGACGAGGCGGCCAACGACCTTGGCATCGAGAAAATCAAGACCGTGGGCGATGCCTATATGGCGGTCTGCGGTCTGCCGGTGCCGGTGGTCAATCACGCCGAGCGCATGGTGCGCATGGCGATCCGCATGGTCCATATCACGCGCGAGCATGCACTGGAGCACCAGGTCGACATGAAGCTGCGCGTCGGCATCAACAGCGGCCCCGTGGTGGCCGGCGTCATCGGCAAGAGCAAGTACATCTACGATCTGTGGGGCGACACGGTGAACCTTGCCAGTCGGATGGAATCGGGCGGCGTTCCCGACTCCATCCAGGTCACCCGTCCGGTCTACGAGAAGCTGCAGGGCCTGTTCGCCTTTGAATCGCGCGGTTCGATCGAGGTCAAGGGCAAGGGCAGCGTCGAGGTCTGGCTTTTGCGGCTCTAGGGGCCATCGTGACGCACCGCTCTTGTCGAGCGCCGGACGTTCGCGCACTGTTGGCGATGCGACGAGAGCAGCCGGGAGACCAATTCGTGCCAAACCAGTCCGCCAAGATGGACCTTGCCGATCTTCTGATCAGAAAGGCGGGGCTGATCCGCACCGTAAGAGACGAATTGGCCAAGCAGGGCGTGGTCTACTGGAACGGCCTGACCGAGATTCTCGACGCCATCGATCGGGCACGCCTTGAGGAGCCCGGAAAGCGGCCCGGATGACACTCGGAGACCTCACGCTCGTCTACCTGGCCTGCGGGGCGGCCACCTTGCCGCTCAGCATCATGGTTCTTCGCTTCATGGTGTCGCTGTCGGCGCCGAACGGCGAGGCGCGCGAGATCGACCGTGTGTTCGATCACGCCGTCGATGTGTCGGTCTTCGTCTGGATTGTGGGCGGCCTGGCCTTCTACTTCTGCGCGGCGCATATCGAACGCCGGAAACCCTGTGGCGAGCAGCGCACCAACCAGCTGACAAGCGAGTGCCGTCGGCAACTCGGTGCAGTCTATTCTCCGGACGGTGCAGGCAACGAAATCTCGCAGGCTGTCGCCCGCGCGATGTCGCCGCTCAGTTCGAACCCTCGCCGCGGGCCAGCCTGACGTAGCGCAGGGCCTTGGCGTCGTTGTCCGCCATGATCGCCGCCGTCACCTTGGGATCCTGGTAGGGGTTGGTCACGGCGATGAGCTGGTTGGTCTCGGGCATGCACGACAGGGAAACGGCCCTGGCAACGTTGGCAACATCCGGCTCGCCGCTTGTCGGCGCGGCATTCTTCGAGAGGCAGGCGTCTCTGGCCTCATACGCCCGCTCGACTCTCGCAGCCACCCTCGGGTTGCTGTACCCGCCGGCCTTGAACAGGGCGGGCGTATTGCAGGCACCCAGCGACAGAGCCGCGAGCACCAGGCCGGTTCGGGCCATTTGTTGCAGGAAAATCAACGCTGCGCCCTCATGACATACAGCGTGGCACGCTGGTCCGTGTCGTTGCGGATCGCCATGGCGACCTTCGGATCCCGATCGGGATTGCTGGCGATGATGAGCCGGTCGGTCTCGGGCGCGCAGGACAGGGAGACGGCCTTGGCGATGCTGGCGACGTCCGAGTTGGTGGCGTCGGCCGGGACGGCATTCTTGGCAAGACAGGCGTCCCTGGCTTCGTAAAGACGCTTGATACGGTTGACCGTCATCGGATTGCTGTACTCGTTGCCTTCAAAGATATAGTCGCGGCTGCAAGCGCTCAGGGACAATGCGAAGACGGCCATGACGACTCGCATCGACGGCTTCAGTGATTTCATTGGCGGAGTGCTCACGCTCGTTCCGAAGTCCAAGTCGCAGATAGCTTGGCGGACCCGGCGAGATTCGAACTCACGACCTCTGCCTTCGGAGGGCAGCGCTCTATCCAGCTGAGCTACGGGTCCAGCGCGGCGGACCATAGCGGAGGGGGCCGGGGGGTGCAACGCGGCGGGGTCCGCGAATCCGGTGCCTGTGCGCTCGATCCGCGGGCCTATGCGGCATGGACCGAATGGACTGGCCCGGTCAGCCGGTCGACGGCAGCGATGCCGAGGGCCGACAGGACGAACAGGGCGTGGATGATCACCTGCCACATGACGCCGGCCTCGGTGAAGGTGGCCGTGGGCGTGCCCAGCGCGCCTGCCTCGATGAAGGTCCGCAGCAGATGGATCGAGGAAATGCCGATGATCGCCATCGCCAGCTTGACCTTCAGGACGCTGGCGTTGACGTGGCTCAGCCACTCCGGCTGGTCGGGATGGTTTTCGAGCTGCATGCGCGAGACGAACGTCTCGTAGCCACCGACGATCACCATGACCAGCAGGTTGGAAATCATGACCACGTCGATCAGGCCGAGGACGATCAACATGATCTGTTGCTCGGTGGCCGCGAAGCTGTTGAGCACCAGGTGCCACAGTTCCTTGAGGAAAAGGATCACATACACGGCCTGTGCGACGATGAGGCCGAGATAGAGCGGCACCTGCAGCCAGCGCGAGGCGAAGATGAAGCGGGGCAAGGGCCGAAGGCCTCCGGGCGACCGGGGGGCTTTCGGGAGTTCGGGCGTTGTCGTGGACGACGTCATTCGGTCTCTCATCCCCTGGAAGTCTTGCGATGGCGCGGCAACCGGCCGGTCTTGTCTCCAACCCGCCGAGTGCCGTGATTTGCCGATCTTTCCATGATTCCGCAAGATGCCTTTCGCCGCCAAAATGGCTATAAAAGTGCCACAAAATGGGAGGAAACCACCATGTCGTCACCCAATCGTCGTACTTTCGTCCGCCGTTCGGCTGCTGCTGCCGCACTCGCCGCCTTCGGCGTATCGGGCCGCGCCGGTGCACAGGGCACCCAGCCGCTCGATGTCGTCAAGATCGTCACCGGCTTCCCGCCGGGCGGCACGACCGACACGCTCAGCCGTCGCGTCGCCGAGCATCTGCGCGGCGGCTATGCCAAGACCGCACTGGTCGAGAACAAGCCGGGGGCGGGCGGCCAGATCGCCGTGCAGGGCATGAAGGGCGCTGCGACCGATGGCAGCGTCCTGCTGCTGACGCCGGCCTCGATGCTGATGATCTACCCGCACATCTACAAGAAGCTCGCCTACAACGCCTTCACCGATGTCACTGCGGTGTCGCTCGGCTGCGTCTTCGATTTCGGCTTCTGCGTCGGTCCCGCGGTGCCCGACAGTGTCAAGGACATCAAGGGCTTCCTCGCCTGGTGCAAGGCCAACCCCGACAAGGCCAATTATGGCTCGCCGGCAGCCGGCTCCGTTCCGCACTTCATCGGCGTGCTGCTGGGGCAGGCCGGCGGCGTCGAACTGAAGCACGTGTCCTATCGCGGCTCGGCGCCCGCCGTGGCAGACCTGGTCGCGGGCCAGATCCAGGCGGTGTCGGCGCCGATCGGCGAGTTCACGCAGCAGGCCAACGCCGGCAAGATCCGCTTCCTCGGCGTCTCCGGCGCCACGCGCAGCCGCTTCGCGCCCAATGTCCCGACCTTCGCCGAGCAGGGCTACAAGGACCTCGTCTTCTCCGAGTGGTTCGGCTTCTTCGCCCCGGGCGGCACGCCAGCGCCGGTCGTGATGCGCGCCAACGAGGCGATACGCGCGGCGCTCGCCAAGAAGGACGTGGTCGATGGCCTCGCCGTGATGGGCCTCGAGGCCAAGTCGTCGACGCCGCAGGAACTCGCGACGCTCCTCAAGGAGAGCTACGACCGCTGGGGACCGATCGTGAAGAAGATCGGCTTCTCCGCCGACTCCTAGTCAGAGCCGGCGAGATTCTTCGGGATCATGTCCGGTTTGGTGCAGGCGGCATGTCTATCAGACCCCCCCCTGCGATGGAATTGCGAGCCGCCGTACGATTGGTCCGTCGGTACGATCTCCATGAAGCTCACGTCCATGCGTTGTGGCGAGCCCAGCACGAACATGATGGCCTCGGCGATATCCTCGGCCAGCAGGCTTTCGTAGCCTTCGTAGAAGCGTCGACGGCCTTCCTCGCGGTCGTCGAGCATGGCGAGGTGCGCACCGGTCTCGACCCGGCCCGGTGCGATTTCGCTCACGCGCACGCCCGAGCCGTGCAGGTCTAGCCGGAGCGTCTGGCTGAGGTTGTGCAGCGCCGCCTTGGTCATGGCGTAGACCGGCATGCCGGGGATCGCCCAGGTGGCTGCCATCGAGCTCAGATTGACGACATGGCCGAGCCCGCGCGCCTTCATGCCGGGGACCATGGCGGCGAGGCAGTTGAGCGTACCCCGCAGGTTGACGTCCATCAGCGCGTCGATGTCGTCGGGTGCTGCTTCCCACGAGACGGTCGACCGCGCGAAGGCCGAGGCGTTGTTGACCAGGATGTCGACGTCGAGCGAACCCAGCGCCGACAGCACGGCGTCGCGATGGGAGATGTCCAGGGCGAGCGGCCGGCAGCCGGTTTCCTGCGCCAGGCTGGTCAGATCGTCGGCAGACCGCGCGACGGCGTAGACGTCGATGCCGCTGATCCTGAGCTGCCGGACGGTCGCGGCGCCGATGCCGCGGCTCGCCCCCGTCACCACGGCGGTGCGATAGCGATCCAGGGACATGCCTTCTCCTTTGCGCGGTACCAGCTGACCGTTACATTGCCGACCATAGCGCATCGAAAGGTGGAGTGAGTCATGGCCAAGAAGCTTTTCCCCGACGGTACCGAAGTCGCGGGGTTTTACGTCCGTACCATCAGGAGCGGGCCGTTCGTGTTCGTCTCGGGAACGACTTCGCTCGACTCCAAGGGGCGGGTGCAGGGCAAGAGTGCCGCCGAACAGACGGCGATCACCATGCGCAAGATCGAAGCCGGCCTGAAGTCCGCCGGCGCCCGCCTGGCCGATCTCGCGCGCACGACGATCTATGTCACGGACATCCGCGACATGGCAGCCGTCAGCACGGCGTTGGGCAAGGCCCTCAAGGGGGCGGTCGTGACGTCGACGCTGGTCGGTGTGACGGCGCTGGCCGTGCCGGGACTTCTGGTCGAGATCGAGGCCACGGCCGTCGTCGAACGTTGATCGGGGGAATTGCATGAGCGGGATGAAAGTGCGGTTGCTGGGTCGCCGGCAGGCGCTGGTTGGAATTGCCGGAGCGGTGACTGCAGCACCGGTGGCTGCCCAGCAGCGGGTCAAGTCGGGAACGGTCTACATCGAGCAGGTCCAGGTGGCCTTCATCGGCAGCGGCAACGTCGGCAGCGGGACGCTGCACTTCCAAGGCAGGAGCTATCGCTTCTCGGTCGGCGGACTGGGCGTCGGCGGCTTCGGCATCTCCAAGATGGAGGCCTCGGGCGACGTCTACAATCTCAAGGAACTGCGCCAGTTTCCCGGCGCCTACGGTCAGGCGCGCTACGGGGCCGCGGCCGGCGACAAGGGCAGCGGCGAGATGTGGCTGGAGAACCCCAACGGGGTGATGATCGACCTGCGGACTCGCCGTCAGGGTCTGGCCGTATCGCTCGGCGCCGACGCCGTCATCATCGATTTCAAGTGAGCGGAGCCATGATCATGTTCAGTCGCGCCCTCGCGAGCGCCGTCATTGTCCTTGCCGCCGCCATCCCTGCAGTCGCTCAGGACGACGTCCAGACCTTCAATGCCTTCGCCGTGGTGACGGCGAACGGCACCATCGTGCGGTCGGCGGAGAAGCAGGTCATGGTGGTCGCCACCCTCGCCGGGCCCTACTTCGTGGAGACCGACGAGGGACCGCAGCATGGTGGCCGCGTGAGCTGCGCCAGCTCGGCGCGAATCGATCAGCGGACTCGCCAGACCAGCGCCTCGGGCGCTTGCACCTTCACGGCACATGACGGCGCCACGGCCTGGGGCGACTGGGACTGCGCCGGCTACGAACTGATCGGCTGCCGCGGCACCTTCAAGCTGACGGGTGGCACCGGCCGCTTTGCCGGCGCGAGCGGCGAAAGCGCGCTCATCTGGCGGCCGACGGCGCACGAATTCAGGAAGCAACTCGACGGTACGACCCTGGACAATGCCACGGGCATCGTTCTGTGGCGCGACTTCAAGCTGAAGGGGAAGTAATCGTCAACTCGCCGGCGGGTAGGAGATCCTGTTGCGCTGGAGAAGATCCTCCAGAGCCTTGATACCCTGCTGATAGCGGCCCTTCTGGCAATCGATGCCGGCGCCCATGCGGATCATGTCCGGCCCGCCGGAGCCCTCGCCGCGGCGTGTTCCGTACCTGTCGTAGATGGCGCCAAGCTCGTTGCAGCGGGCGGCCAACTGCTCATTCGTCTGTTGCCCGCCGGCGCTGCCCGGCGACGACAAGGCGGCGGCGATACCGAGCAGGGCGATCGTGCGAATGCGCCGCGTCTTCGGCGGGCGCGAGGAGAGCTGTGCCATGACGCAAAATTATACTCGGCGCGGGAGCCATGGGCGACAGCGCACTTGTGCCGATGGAACCTCCCTGCCTTGCACGCGTGGCTGGCAGCGATGTACTGTCGCGTACCCAGTCACAGGCTGGCAAAAACGGGGGACGGGATGACCTTGCGATCGACGGTTCGCTGGATGCTCGGCATGGGCATCGCAGGTCTTGTTGCGGCATGCGGCGTTGGCAAGGGGACGCTGGGCAACGATCCCGGAACGGAAAGCCAGGCGTCGACCGTCACATGGTCGGACGGCCAACCGGCCCTTTCCATCAGCTGCCAGACACCCGGCGGTTGCCAGTCTCGCGCGGTTGCCTTGTGCGGCAAGACCAGCGGTGACTATACCGTCCTGAAGATGGAGAACATGCCGACGCGCGGTGACATGAGCGAAGTGCGCGGTCCGGCCTCGGTCGTCATTCGCTGCAGCAAGTAGCTGACCGGCCTCCGGCCGGACGGCGCGAGAATGACCCGGGCGAAGACGGCCGCTATTGTCCGTCGGCGCAAGATGGAGCGAAATCGTGACCGAGCCTTTTGAAGTCATCACTGTCGATACCGACCACGTCGCCTGCGATGGCGGCGGCGGCGCGTTGGGACACCCCAAGGTCTACCTCAACCTGGGACCGGAAGGGCATGTCGAGTGCCCCTACTGCAGCAGGCTGTACAAGTTGCGCGAGGGCGCACACGTCGGCGCCCACCACTAGGAGTGGCCAATGAAGCAGCTGGGTGAAGGCTGGAACTGGCGCGACCTCAAGATCGGCGACCGGTTCACTACTTATGGCCGCACCCTTTTCGAGGCCGACCTCCTCAGTTTCGTAACGCTTTGCGGCTTTTCCGAAGAGCTGTTCACCAACAGGGAATACATCAAGAGCCATGCACCGATGCGCGGCGGCCATCCGGTGCCCGGTGCGCTGGTCTATTCCATGGCCGAGGGGCTCGTGATCCCGACCACCCTTCAGGGCTCGGGGCTTGCGTTCCTGTCGATGGGCTTCGACATCAAGGGCCCGACCTATGTGAACGACACGATCCACGTCGAGATCGAGGTGACCGAGATCAAGCCGACCTCGAAGGATCCGTCGCGTGCGCTCGTGCGCACCACCAACCTGGTCAAGAACCAGAAGGGCGAGACGGTGCTGATCTATACGCCGCTGCGCATGATGCAGGGCCGGTGAGGGGCGCTGAGATGGCCAAGGTCGCGATCGAGAAGGAAGGGTCGACCACGATCGTCTCGATCGACCGCTTCGCCGAGGCGCGCAACGCCGTCGATCCCGAGACGGCCATCCTGCTGCGCGAGGCGTTCCTGGCCTTCGATGCCGACGACACGCAATCGGTCGCGATCCTGACCGGCCGCGGCGGCACTTTCTGCGCCGGTTACGATCTCAAGGTGGCGGCCGGCCGCGAAGGCCCGTCGCTGCACGATCCCGCCGGTCCCGGCCCGATGGGCCCGACGCGCCATCTGCTCTCCAAGCCGGTGATTGCCGCCGTCGAAGGCTACGCCGTGGCAGGCGGCCTCGAGCTGGCCCTTTGGTGCGACATGCGCGTGGCGTCCGAGAGCGCCAGGTTCGGCGTGTTCTGCCGGCGCTGGGGCGTGCCCCTGATCGACGGTGGCACCGTGCGGCTGCCGCGTCTGATCGGTCATAGCCGCGCCCTCGACATGATCCTGACCGGGCGCGAGGTCGGCGCCCGTGAGGCCGTCGACTGGGGACTGGCCAACCGGCTGGTGCCACAAGGCCAGGCGCTCGCGGAAGCCAAGACCCTGGCCGAACAGCTCGGAAAATTTCCCCAGACCTGCCTGCGCTCCGACCGCCGCTCGTCTTACGACCAGTGGGGGCTCGACGTTCCGGCGGCGCTGGTCAACGAGGCTCGGCACGGCATGCCGGCGTTGCAGGCGGAATCGCGCAAGGGCGCCGCCCGCTTCGCCGCCGGCAAGGGCCGCGGCGGCGATTTCGGCGAAATCTGATCGTGCTGCCGACTGACGCCGAGGTCGCGAACTATCGCCAGGACGGCGCGATCTGCCTGCGTGGAGCCTTCGCGATGGACTGGATCGAGGGCCTGCGCGCGGCGATCGATGCCGACATGGCGGATCCTGGCCCGATGGTGCGGCTGAACACGCCCAAGGGCGCGCCGGGGCTGTTCTTCGTCGATTTCCAGCTCTGGCAGCGCCACACCGCGGCGCGTGCGTTCGTCTACCAATCGCCGGCGCGCGAGATCGCGGCCCGCCTCATGGGCTCCCGCGAGGTCGTCTACTATCACGACCATCTGCTGGTGAAGGAGCCGGGCACGCAGGAGCGCACGCCCTGGCATCACGACCAGCCCTACTACCCGATCGATGGCGAGCAGATCGTCTCGCTGTGGCTGCCGCTCGATCCGGTCGATCGCGCGACCTGCGTCGAATACGTCAAGGGCTCGCATCGCTGGGGCCGCTGGTTCCAGCCCAAATTCTTCAAGCAGGGCGGCGTCGATCTACAGGTCCAGGATTCGCGTTTCGAGCCGCTGCCCGATCTCGACGCCGAACGCGACCGCCACGAGTTCCTCGCCTGGGACATGGAGCCGGGCGATGTCATCGCCTTCCACGCTCTGACGCTTCACGGCGCTTCGGGGAACCGCTCGGCCTCGCGCCGACGCCGCGCCTGGGCGACGCGCTGGTGCGGCGACGATGCGCGCTACGCCGCTCGCGTCGGGCAGATCTCGCCGCCGCTCGAGGGGCACGGGTTGAAGCCGGGCGACCGCCTGGAATGCGAACTATTTCCCAAAGTGCTTGGTCAGGCGGGCTAGGGCACCAGCACGGCCTTGCCGACGACGGTGCGCTCCTCGATCAGCTTGAAGGCCTTTACCCAGTCGGCGAGGTCGAGCGTCGCGGCGACGGTGGCCTTGAGCTTGCCCTCGGTGAACCAGCGCATCAGTTCGGCCTGCGCGTCGGCCACCATGGCCTGGCGCTTGGCGAGCGCCGCTGCTTCCTTGGGCGTCGGCGTGCCCTTGCCGCCCCAGCCGTTGTAGTAGCCGTAGTAGAAGCCGATCACCGTAGCGTTCTTGACCAGCAGGATGTTGGCCGGAATCTGCGGGATGACGCCGCTGGCGAAGCCCATCGGGATCAGCCGGCCCTCCGGCGCGATGCAGCGGAGAGAGGTGTCGAAGGCAGCGCCGCCGACCGGATCGTAGATCACGTCGGCGCCGCGGCCGCCGGTCAACTCCAGCACCCGAGCGCGGAGATCCTCGGTGCGATAATCGATCAGGTGATCGGCGCCGGCCTCCCTGGCCGCCGCGAGCTTGTCGGCCCCGCCCGCCGAGGCGATCACCGTGGCCCCCATCGCCTTGCCGACCTCGATTCCGGTCAGGCCCGAGCCGCCACCCGCGCCGTGGACCAGCATCACTTCGCCCGGCTGCAGGCAGGCCTTCCATTTCAGGACGCCGTAGGCTGTTGGATAAAGCGTGGGGAAGTTGGTCGCCTCGGCATAGGGCATGATTTCCGGGATCACCACGGCGTTGGCCGCGGTCGCCACGGCGTATTCGGCGTAGGCGCCCTGGCTCACGCCGGTGGCGATGCGCTGGCCGACCCCGACGTTGGTGACGCCGGCCCCAAGTTCGACGATGTGACCCGCCATCTCGTTGCCTGGCACGTAGGGCAGCGGCGGCTTGTTCTGGTGCTTGCCCTGCACGCCCAGCATCGCGGCGAAGCTGACGCCCGCGGCGCCGACCCGGACCAGGATCTCGCCGGCCTTGGGCTTGGGCGTCGGTACGTCCTTGATCCTGAGGTTCTCGATCGCGCCGTACGTCTCGCAAACCAGTGCCCGCATCATTTCCTCTCGAACTATTTCTTGAACTGGCCGTGCCGGCCCTCGCCCTTGGCGAAGCGTGCCGCGCCATCCTGTGATTCCTGGCGTCGCGCCGCCAGCGACAGGTCCATTTCGCGCCGGATCGCCGCTGCCTGGTCGCGGTCGAAGCTCTCGTAGGCCGACTGCCGGTCCGAGGTCATGGCGATGGGCGGGAAGCCCGCGATTTGCGCTGCAAGTTTTTCCGCCTCCGTCCGGGTCGTGCCGCGCGCCACCTTGCGCGTGGCAAGCCCGATGGCGATCGCCTCGTCGGCGCCCACGGCGCGGCCGGTCAGCAGCATGTCCATCGCGCGGCCCTGGCCGATGACCCGCGGCAGGCGGACGGTGGTGCCGTCGCTCATCGGCACGCCCCAGCGGCGCGAGAAGACGCCGAAGGTCGCCGTCTCGTCGACGATGCGGATGTCGCAATAAAGCGCCACGCCGAGGCCGCCGGCGCAGGCATGGCCCTCGATCGCGGCAATCACCGGCTTGGAGAGCGGCGCGCGGAGCGGGCCTTCGTCGCTGCCCGCCCAGGGGAAATAGTCGGTGCCGCCGCCCAGCTCCTTGAGGTCGGCGCCGGCGCAGAAGGCGCCACCGGCACCGGTCAGCACCGCCACCCGGGCCTGCGCGTCGGCTTCGAAGGCTTTCAGCGCCGCCGCCAGGCCGTGTGCCGCCTCGTTGTCGAGGGCGTTCTTCGTTTCGGGGCGATTGATGGTGATGGTGGTGACTGGCCCCGCGGTCTCGACCAGGATTTTCGGCGTGCTCATCTTACCGTCGCAAGTTCATCTTCCAGCTGGGCATTGGTCCGCCGCGGCGTGCGGAAGTACCACCAGTTCTTCGGCGCCGTCCATTTTTCCTTCTTGGCCGTTCCGCTGCCCCAGACGCAGCGCTTGAAGTCGCGCGTTCCCGCCATGAACTGTTTGTCGGCCTCGTCGAGCTTCAGCGCGTGATCGCCCATCTCCTCGCGGCTGAACATCGGCAGCGCTTCAAGAATCAGCTCGCGCACGTCGACGTCGTTCAGCCAGTTGTCGAGATCGAAGCTGTAGTCCTGTCGTTCGAGATCGGCGGTGAAGGTGGCCCACTGGTCGACCAGCTCGCGCAGGTCCTTGACGTCGGGAGGGCCGGGAGGCGGGGGTGGCTTCATTCGCTGCCGCGCTCCGCCTGGCGGCGAAAGTAGCGCTCGCCATCGTTGGGTTTGAAGAAGGTCCGGATGACGCCGTTGGGATTGAAGGCGATGAAGGCCCCCGTCTGCCGGTCGAAGCGCGTCGTGACCCTGTCGCGCCGGACGGTTTCGAGGATCGGGCCGCCCACCTTGGCATCGCGCAGCAGTTGCGCCTGGCGCAGATAGTCCTGCCTGGTAATGCGACCGAACTCGCCGCCGTGCTTTTCGAAGTGTTCGTCGAGCCGGCGCGCGTCGGCGAAGCCGACGTTCGTGCCCCAGCCCCTCGCCGGCGCCGGCTCGTCGGCGCCAGAGACGCGCGCTTCGGTCGGCGCCGATTCGCGCACGGCAGTGCGGTCGCCACGCTCGGAGACCTGGGTCCAGAACAGAAAGATCGCGACTACCGCCAGCGCGGCGGTGAGCAGGCGGCGCCAGGGCAGACCGCCGGAGCGGAGGATCATCTGCCTATTGTGCGCCGCCTTTGAACCAGCGCGCAATCATGCGTCGCTCGGCGTCGGTGATGTGGGTCATGTTGCCGGGCGGCATGACCCGGGATGCGGCGGCCTGCTGGTAGATGGTTGCGGCCCGCGCGCGGATCTGCTCCGGCGTCTCCAGGATCACGCCCTTGGGCGGCGCGGCGATGCCTTCCTGCGTCGGCTTGGCGGCATGGCAGGAGACGCAGCGCGCCTGGATGATCGGCGCCACCTGGTCGAAGGCAACCGGTCCGCCGCCATCGTCGCTCGGCCGCGGCAGCGCCAGCAAGGCCGTGAGCGCCAGCACGACCAGGCCGGCAGCCAGCACCAGCGGATTGGGATCGCCCTTGTGGCGTTGCACGAACCACACCCGGATCAGCGCGCCTGCCAGCGAGATCATCAGCAGCAGCACCCAGTTCCATTCGTGGCCGTAGAGGCCGGCGTAGTGGTTGCTGATCATGGTGAACAGCACGGGCAGGGTGAAATAGGTGTTGTGAACCGAGCGCTGCCGGCCCATCAGCCCGAACTTCGGATCGGGCGTGCGGCCTTCCTCTTTCGCCTTCACCAGCTCGCGTTGGCCGGGAATGATCACGAAGTAGACGTTGAGCGCCATGATCGTGCCCAGCATGGCGCCGAAATGGATGTAGGCGCCGCGCCCCGAGAAGACATGGCAGAGCGCCCAGGCAGCGATTGCGCAGTAGAGAAACAGGAGGCCGCCCAGCACGGCATCGTCGCCGCCGAAGGCCGACCGGCAGAGCCAGTCGTAGACCAGCCAGCCGACGACGAGAGAGGCGAGGCCGAGCGCAATGGCCTCGGTCTTGTCGAGCGCCATGACCGAGGGATCGATCAGGGCGATCTCGGCGCCGTAGTAGTAGACGAGACAGAGCAGGAAGAAGCCCGTGATCAGGGTCGTGTAGGCTTCCCACTTGAACCAGTGCAGCTCGGGCGGCAGCGTCGGGGGCGCCACGGTGAACTTCTTGGCGGTGTAGAAGCCACCGCCATGGACCGCCCAGACCTCGCCGCCGATGCCCTTGGCGGCGTCGGCAGGGTCGAGCGGCTTGTGCAGGTGATTGTCCAGCCAGATGAAGTAGAACGAGGCGCCGACCCAGGCGATGCCCACGATCATGTGGGCCCAGCGCAGCACCAGATTGAGCCATTCGACGAGGTAAGCGGCGTCCATCCCTTCTCGTAGCGCCTTGCCGGGCAGGGCCTCAAGGCGGTAAATCGCCCTTTCGACTGTGATCCGAAAGAATTCGAGGGGAAACGACATGGCGGCTTTGGACCTTCCGGCGGGCGTTACAATCGACGGTGCGATCAAGCCCGGCTTCGAAAAGGTGCTGACCAAAGAGGCCGTCGCGTTCGTCGCCGACCTGCAGCGCAAGTTCAACGGCCGCCGCGAGGAGCTTCTGGCCCTCCGGGTCGAGCGCCAGAAGCGGCTCGATGCCGGCGAGAAGCCCGATTTCCTGGCTGCCACCGCCAGGATCCGCGAGAGCGACTGGACCGTGGCGCCGCTGCCCAAGGACATCCTCGACCGCCGCGTCGAGATCACCGGGCCGGTCGACCGCAAGATGATCATCAATGCGCTCAACTGCGGCGCCAACGTCTTCATGGCCGATTTCGAGGATGCATCGACGCCGACCTGGGCCAACATGATCGAGGGCCAGTTCAACCTGGCCGACGCCGTCCGCCGCCGGATCGACTACGTCGATCCGCAGAGCGGCAAGGCTTACAAGCTGAACGACAAGATCGCGACCCTGTTCGTCCGCCCGCGCGGCTGGCACCTGCTCGAGAAGCACGTGATGGTCGACGGCAAGCCGATGTCGGGCTCGTTGTTCGATTTTGGCCTCTACTTCTTCCATAACGCCAAGGAAGCGCTCAGCCGCGGCACTGGCCCGTACTTCTACCTGCCCAAGATGGAGAGCCATCTCGAGGCCCGGCTGTGGAACGACGTGTTCGTGCATGCCCAGAACGCGCTTGGCGTGCCGCAGAAATCGATCAAGGCCACGGTGCTGATCGAGACCATCCTCGCCACCTTCGAGATGGACGAGATCCTGTGGGAGCTGAAGGACCACTCGGCCGGCCTCAACTGCGGTCGCTGGGATTATATCTTCAGCTTCATCAAGAAGTTCCGCGAGCAGGAGTGGTCGGTTCTGCCGGACCGCGGCCAGGTCGGCATGACCTCGCACTTCCTGCGTTCCTACAGCCAGCTCCTGATCAAGACCTGCCACCGCCGTGAAGTGCACGCCATGGGTGGCATGGCGGCGCAGATCCCGATCAAGAACGACCCGAAGGCCAACGACGAGGCGATGGGCCGCGTGCATGCCGACAAGAAGCGCGAGGCGGGCGACGGTCATGACGGCACCTGGGTGGCGCATCCCGGTCTCGTGCCGATCGCCAAGGCCGAGTTCGACGCGGTCATGAAGGAAGCCAACCAGATCGCGCGCAAGCGCCAGGACGTGCATGTGAGCGCGGTCGATCTGATCACCATGCCGACGGGCCCCAAGACCGAAGCGGGCCTGCGCCAGAACGTGGCGGTGGGCATCGGCTACGTCGAGGCGTGGCTGCGCGGCATCGGCTGCGTGCCACTGTTCAACCTGATGGAGGATGCGGCGACCGCCGAGATCAGCCGCGCCCAGGTCTGGCAGTGGGTGCGCCACGCCCAGAAGCTCGACGACGGCCGTCTCATCACCAAGGAGCTGGTGCGCCAGATCGTGCGCGAGGAACTCGACAAGGTGAAGGCGCAGATGGGCGACGATGCCTACGCCAAGGGCCGTCACGAGGAAGCGGCCCAGCTCATGATCGACCTGGTCGAGCAGCCGCAGTTCTACGAGTTCCTCACCCTGCCGGCCTACGACCGGATCATCGCCGACGAGAAGAAGGCGGCGGCCTGAGGTAAAAATGGTTCAGACTGTTTACGACGTTGCCAAGGCGGGTGCGGCCGACGCGCCCGCCATCGGGGCGCCTGGGCGCCCTTGGCTCACCTACGCCGGTCTCAAGAAGCTGGTCGACGATACGCTGGCGACGCTGAACGGCGTCGGCATCGGCCGTGACGATCGCGTGGCCATGGTGGTGCCGAACGGGCCGGAGATGGCCTCGTCCTTCATCGCCGTCGCCGCGGGCACGAGCTCGGCGCCGCTCAACCCGGCCTATCGCGCCGACGAGTTCGAGTTCTATCTCGACGATCTCAAGCCCAAGGCGGTCATCGTCCAGCAGGGCATGGAAAGCCCGGTGCGCGCCGTGGCCCAGAAGGTGGGCGTGCCGATCATCGAGCTGGTGCCCACGGCCAATGGGCCTGCCGGTCTCTTCACGCTCGACGTCTCGACGCTGAAACCGGCCAAGGCTGCAAAGCCCGGCCCGTCGCAGGGCGCCGAGATCGCGCTGGTGCTGCACACGTCGGGTACCACGGCGCGGCCCAAGATCGTGCCGCTGGCCGCCAGCAATCTCGCGGCCTCGGCACGCCACATCGCGGCGGCACTTTCGCTTCAGCCGAATGACCGCTGCCTCAACATCATGCCGCTGTTCCATATTCACGGCCTGATTGCCGCGGTGCTGTCGTCGCTCGGCGCCGGCGCGTCGGTGAGCTGCACGCCGGGCTTCAATGCGCTGCGCTTCTTCGCCTGGCTCGAGGAGGTGAAGCCCACCTGGTACACGGCAGTGCCGACCATGCACCAGACCATCCTGGCGCGGCTCGGCCGCAACACCGAGATTGCGAAGGCGGCGAAGCTGCGTCTGATCCGTTCCTCGTCGGCATCGCTGCCGCCGCAGGTGATGACCGAGCTCGAAGCCGCCTTCGGCTGCCCGGTGATCGAATCCTACGGCATGACCGAAGCCAGCCACCAGATGGCCTCCAACGCGCTGCCGCCGGGCAAGCGCAAGCCGGGCGCGGTCGGCCTGCCGGCCGGCCCCAAGGTCGCGATCATGGACGAGGCGGGTGCTTTCCTGCCGCAGGGCGCGATCGGCGAGGTCGTGATCCAGGGACCGAACGTGACGGCGGGCTACGACAACAATCCCGACGCCAACCTCAAGGCCTTCGCCAACGGCTGGTTCCGCACCGGCGACCAGGGCCGCTTCGACGAGGACGGCTTCCTGTTCCTGACCGGGCGCCTGAAGGAGATCATCAACCGCGGCGGCGAGAAGATCAGCCCGATCGAGGTCGACACCATCCTGATGGACCATCCCGCGGTCGAGCAGGTCGTCACCTTCGCCATCCCGCATTCCAAGCTGGGCGAGGAGGTGGGCGCCGTCGTGGTGCTGCGTCCCGGCCAGGAAGCGACGGAGCGCGAGCTGCGCGATTTCGTGGCCAAGCGCGCCGCCGACTTCAAGGTGCCGCGCAAGGTGGTTTTCGTGACCGAAATCCCCAAGGGTGCGACCGGCAAGCTGCAGCGCATCGGCCTGGCACAGAAGCTCGGCCTCGGCGAGACGGCGTGACATGACATCGATCTGCGTCTTTGGCGCAGGGGCGATCGGCGGCCTGATGGCTGCCAAGCTCGAGATGGCCGGCACGCCCGTCACCGTCGTGGCGCGGGGCCCGCACTACGAGGCGATGCGTGCCAAGGGCCTGGTGCTGAAGAGCGAAGGCACGGAAACGGTCACCAGGCCCAAGGTCGCGACCGACCCGCGGGAGATCGGCCCGCAGGACTATCTCGTGCTGACCTTGAAGGCCCACTCGCTGCTGCCGGCGATGGCGCAGCTCAAGCCGCTGATCGGGCCCGACACCACCATCGTCGCTGCCATCAACGGCGTTCCGTGGTGGTACACCTACAAGCTCGGCGGCGAGTTCGAAGGCCGCAGCATCGGGTCGGTCGATCCGGGTGGCGCGCTCACCGCGGCGCTGCCGCCCTCGCAGGTGCTGGGCAGCATCGTCTATCCCGCGGCCGACGTGGTCGAACCCGGCGTCATCGAGCACACCTACGGCGACCGCTTCACGCTGGGCGAGCCCGATGGCAGCCGCAGCGAGCGCGCGGGCAGGCTCTCGGAACTCCTGATCAAGGCCGGCCTCAAGGCGCCGGTGCGGCCGCGCATCCGCGACGAGCTCTGGGTCAAGCTGTGGGGCAACATGGCGTTCAATCCGGTGAGCGCGCTCACCGGCGGCACGCTCGACAAGGTGATCGCCGATCCCGGAACGCACGCCGTCTGCCGTGCGATGATGGTCGAGGGCCAGGCCGTGGCCGAGAAACTCGGCGTCAAGTTCGCGCTCACCGTCGACAAGCGCATCGCCGGCGGCGCCGAGGTCGGCGCCCACAAGACGTCGATGCTTCAGGACCTCGAGCGTGGCCGGCCGCTCGAGATCGAGGCGCTGCTTGGAGCCGTGGTCGAGATGTCGGAGTGGGTCGGCATCGACATGCCGATCGGCCGTGCCGTTCTGGCGCTGGTCCGTCAGCGCGCGGAGACGCGGGCAAATGGCTGATCTGGAACTGGTCTTCGACCCGGCAGAAGACAGTCCGGCGGCCGAGCGGGTGAAGAACGGCGTCATCTTTCACAATTTCGCCGCCACTGGCGTCTCGGCCTACTATCCGGCCAACTTCTATCTCAAGAGCGAGCGCGGCGAGGTGATGGGCGGCTTGCTGGGCATGATCTGGGGCGGTTGCCTGCACATATCGATCCTGTGGGTCGACGAGGCGGTGCGCGGCCAGGACCACGCCACGCGCCTGATGGATGCCGCCGAGTCCTATGCACGCGAGCGCCACTGCCACATGGCCACGCTCGACACGCACTCATTCCAGGCAAGGCCGTTCTACGAGAAGCGTGGCTACGAGGTCTTCGGCACGCTCGACGACTATCCGCAGGGCCACAAGAAATTCTTCCTCAGGAAGAAGCTTTAGCGCCCAGCTCCTTCAGTCTCTTGTCGATCGCGAGCAGGTCGAGCCAGCTCTGGCGCTTGCTGGCCGGCGTGCGCAGCAGATAGGCCGGATGGAACGTCGGCATGGTCGGTACCTCGGTGCCGTCGTCGAGTTTCAGGCTTGTCCACTTGCCGCGCAGTCGCATGATGCCTTCGGTCGTCTCCAGCATCGCCTTGGCGGCCGTGCCGCCGGCCAGCACCAGCACCTTCGGTTTGGCGAGTTCGATGTGACGCCGCGTGAAGGCGACACAGACAGCCTGTTCGGCGAGCGTCGGGGTGCGGTTGCCGGGCGGCCGCCAGAACAGGATGTTGGTGATGTAGAGGTCGCGCTCGCGGCTCATGCCGATGGCATCGAACATGCGATCCATGAGCTGGCCGCTGACGCCCACGAACGGCTTGCCGAGCCGGTCCTCGTCGGCGCCGGGCGCCTCGCCCACGATCATGACCGGCGCGCCCGGCACGCCATCGGCGAACACCGTGTTCTTGGCGGTGCGCTTCAAGGCGCAGCCTTCGAAGGCGCGGACCGCCTCCTCGAGCTCGGCGATGGTGGCGCAGCGCCCAGCGAGGTCGCGCGCATCCTCGACGAGCTGTGGCGATTCGAGCGGCACTGGTGCACGCACTGCGGGCGGCGGCGCCGGGGCCCGGATCGGCGTCGGCGCTGCCGTGTTCCGGGGCGGTGCGGCCGGTGATGCGGCTGCGGCGGGCGGCGGGAGTGCGAAGCGGTCGACCGCTTCCTCGCCGATGGACTCGTCGAGCCCGTGGTCGACGTACCATTTCAGCAGGGCGGCGAGGTCCTCGCTCGGGATGGATGCCGCGTCCATCAAAGACTCTTCATGAAGGCACCGAGAATCGGCGCCCACATCGCGGCGTCGGCATGGCTCGCCAAGTGGCCCTTGTCGGACGGCAATTCAACGTAGGTGATGTCGATGCCCGCTTTGCGCATGTCCGTCACATACGCCGGGCAGAGGGCAATGTCGAAAAGCTTGTCTGTCTTCGACTGGACGTACAGGACTTTCGACTTCAGCTTTGCGTACTGGTTGGTGATGTCGAAAGAGTCGATCGCCCGGCGCAGCGTGACGAGGGAATGGGCATCGTAGATCTTGGCCCAGCTCTTGGCGGCGGCCCTGGCCACTGCTTCGGTCTGGCCATAATTGAGCAGCGTTTCGTAGCGGATCTGTTCCAACGTCGCTCCGACGCCACCATTGTCGTAGTACCAGCCGCCGTTCCAGTTGGGGTCGCCGGCCAGCCGCTTCTGCAGCTGCTCCAGTCCGCCCAGGCGAGAGGGCGCACGCGGCGCCGATACCGACGCCACGATCGCCTTCATGAAGCCGGGATAGGAGGCAGCCCACTGGAACGACTGGAAGCCACCCATCGATGGGCCGACCACCGCGACCAGGCTCGCAAGGCCGAGCGAATCGACCAGCAGTTTCTGGCTCGCCACCATGTCGCGCATGGTGATCTCGGGAAAGGTCGGGCCGTAGGGTTTGCCGGTGCGCGGGTCGACGCAGTTGGGGCCGCTGCTGCCGTGCGCCGAGCCCAGCGCGTTCACCGAGACGACGAAATGACGGTCGGTGTCGATCGCCTTGCCGGGGCCGATCAATCCGTCGAACCAGCCGGCCGCGCCTTCCGCGACGCCGCGGCCTTGCTTGCCCGGGGCGTTGAAGCCAGCGGCATGATGGCTCGACGTGTAGCCATGCACCACGAGGATGGCGTTGTCCTTCCCGGGCGAGAGCACGCCGTAGGTCTCGTAGGCCAATTCGAGGACCGGCAGGGTCTGGCCACTTTCCAGCCGGAATTCGCGGGCAGAGAAGATTTTGCTGTCGATTCCGGTCAATGCCGCCACGGGAATTCCCCTTTTCCGCGGGTGGCGATCCTGCCCCCGACAGGCTATCTACAACGGAAGGATCGCCGCCGGCCGGCGGCGCGTCCATCTGGAAAAGGCATTGCAGAGCGAGACCGGCATGACGCGCGAGGCGATGGAATACGACGTGGTGATCGTGGGTGGCGGCCCGGCCGGGCTGTCGGCGGCGATCCGACTGAAGCAGCTCGCGGCCGAGCGCAATCACGAGGTTTCGGTCTGCTTGCTCGAGAAGGGCTCGGAGATCGGCGCCCATATCCTGTCGGGTGCCGTGGTCGATCCAGTCGGCCTCAACGAACTCATTCCCGACTGGAAGGAGAAGGGAGCGCCGCTCGAGACCCAGGTCAGCGACGACCAGTTCCTGTTCCTGACCAAGGGTGGTTCCTACCGCTTCCCCAATTTTCTGATGCCGCGGCTGATGAACAACCACGGCAACTACATCGTCAGCCTGGGCGACGTCTGCCGCTGGCTCGGCCAGCAGGCCGAGGCGCTGGGCGTCGAGATCTATCCCGGCTTCGCCGCCGCCGAGGTGCTCTACAACGACGATGGCTCGGTGAAGGGCGTTGCCACCGGCGACATGGGCGTGTCGAAGACCGGCGAGCACAAGGACACCTACACGCCGGGCATGGAATTGCATGCCAAGTACACGCTGATTGCCGAAGGCGCGCGCGGCTCGCTCGCCAAGATGCTGATGTCGAAGTTCGACCTGCGCGACGGCGTCGATCCGCAGAAGTTCGGCATCGGCCTGAAGGAACTGTGGCAGGTCGATCCCGCCAACTTCAAGAAGGGCCTGGTCGTGCATTCGCAGGGCTGGCCGCTGTCGGAGACCGGCGGCGCCGGCGGCTCGTTCATGTACCATTTCGGCGACAATCTCGTGTCGATCGGCTTTGTGGTGCATCTCTCCTACGAGAACCCCTATCTTTCGCCGTTCGACGAATTTCAGCGCTTCAAGACCCATCCCGATGTCGCCAAATACCTGCAGGGCGGCAAGCGGCTGGCCTACGGTGCGCGCGCCATCAACGAAGGCGGCCTGCAGTCTGTGCCGAAGCTCACCTTTCCGGGCGGCGCGCTGGTCGGCTGCTCGGCCGGTTTCGTCAATCTGCCGCGCATCAAGGGCAGCCATAACGCGGTCAAGAGCGGCATGCTCGCGGCCGAAGCGGCGTTCGAGGCCCTGGCGGCGGGCAAGACCGGTGGCGACGAGCTGATCGCCTACCCGGTGAAGGTGAAGGCGTCGTGGATCTGGAAGGATCTCGACAAGGTGCGCAACGTGAAGCCGGCGCTGAGCTGGGGCACCGCGGTGGGCACCATCTACGGCGGCTTCGACATGTGGATGCACGATCTCGGCATCCGTCTGCCCTGGACCTTCCACCACAAGAAGGCCGATCACGAGACCCTGCGGCCGGCCAGCGAGTTCCAGCCCATCCAGTATCCCAAGCCCGATGGCGTGATCTCCTTCGACAAGCTCTCCTCGGTGTTCCTTTCGAGCACCAATCACGAGGAGGATCAGCCCGTCCATCTGAAGCTGCGTGATCCGTCGATCCCGATCGCCGTCAATCTGCCGCTCTATGCCGAACCGGCACAGCGCTACTGCCCGGCCGGCGTCTACGAAGTCGTGACCGCCGACAACGGCCAGCCGCGCTTTCAGATCAACGCGCAGAACTGCGTGCACTGCAAGACATGCGACATCAAGGATCCGGCGCAGAACATCGACTGGGCGGTGCCCGAAGGTGGCGGCGGCCCCAATTACCCCAACATGTGACAGGTATGCGACGCACACTCCTTACGCTGCTGCCGGCCGCGCTGCTGCTGGCGCTTCCCGCGACCGTCGATGCCCAACAGGGCGGGACACCCCAGACCAAGACGCCGCCGCAGACGCAACCCCAGGCCCAACGGGGTCGCCAGATCTCAGCCACGCTCGACGGCCGCTATCTCGCCGCGCGCGTGGCCGAGCAGGATCACGATTACGACGCGGCGGCCGATCAGATGGACGCCGCCCTCGCGCTGGCGCCGACCGACCCCGAGTTGATCTATTCAGCCTTCCGCATGCGCATGTACGCCGGCCGTGTCGATGCCGCCGCCCAGCTTGCGCCGCAGGTGCTGGCGACGCGGCCAGGCGACGGCTTCGCCAACCTCGTGCTGGCAATCCAGGCGATCAAGAAGGGCGAGTACAAGGCCGCCGAGCAGCAGCTCAGCCGCATCGGTGCCGAGAACCAGCTCGGCGTGTTGCGTGACTTCGTGATGGCGTGGCTCAAGGCCGGCGAAAAGGATTTCCCCGCAGCGCGTGCCCTCCTGGCCAAGTTCAAGCCGGCGGCCGGTGAACGCTCCGAGGCGCCGGCATTGGTGATCGCGGCCCAGATCGACGAGCTGGCGGGCGACCGCGCGGCGGCGGAGTCGAAATATCGCCGCGCGGCATCACTCGACCGCAATGGCCTGCGCACCACGCTGTCGGTCGCCGACGGGCTGCGCCGGCTCGGCAAGGCCGACGAGGCGCGCGAACTGCTCAAGACCTACGGGGAGAAGTACAGCGACTCCGTCCTGATGGACGGCCTGATCGCGGCCAACGCGCCGATGCCCAAGCCGCCGTCGCCGGCAGCGGGCATTGCCGAGATCCTGTTCGACATCGGCGGCATCCTGGCGGCCGACCCGCGCAACCAGCGCGCCGACCTCGCGCTGATCTTCGATCAGCTCGCCGTCAACCTGAAGCCCGACCACGACTTCTCCTGGCTGATGATCTCGAACCTCTACGAGCAGTTCCAGCAGATCCCCAAGGCGATCGCGGCGCTGGCCAAGGTCGGTCCCACCTCGCCGCTGTCATGGCAGGCGCGCCTCAGGATGGCGGCGCTCGACGCCCAGCTCGACCGCTTCGACCAGGCGGTCAGCCGCCTGAAGGCACTCATCTCGGAAAAGCCCGACCGGATCGACGCAGCGCTCACGTTGGCCGATCTGCAGCGCGGCAGGGAGCGTTACGCCGACGCCGTCGCCGCCTACGACACGGCGATCGCGCGCCTGCGCAAGGTCGACGAACGGCATTGGCAGGTATTCTTCGGCCGCGGGATCGTGCTCGAACGGACGAAGCAGTGGCCAAAGGCGGAATTGGACATGAAGAAGGCGCTCGAGCTCTCGCCCGACCAGCCGCATGTGCTCAACTATCTCGGCTACAGCTGGGTCGACCAGGGGCTGCATCTCGACGAAGGCATGAAGATGCTGATGCAGGCCACGGCGCTGCGCCCGGACGATGGGGCGATTACCGACAGCGTGGGCTGGGCATTCTACCGGACTGGCCAGTTCGACAAGGCGGTCGAATGGCTGGAGCGGGCAAGCGAGCAGAAGGGCGACGACGCCACCATCACCGAGCACCTGGGCGATGCCTACTGGCACGTCGGCCGTAAGCGCGAGGCGCGCTTCGAATGGGAGCGTTCGCTCAACCAGAAGCCGGACAAGGACCGCGTGCCGGTCATCAAGGACAAGCTCACCAACGGCCTCAACCCGTCCAACGACAAGCCGACGGTCTACGAAAAGCCGCCCGCCGCCAAGCAGGGCGGCTGACCGGGTCACGCGCTGGCCGGGGTTCGCGTCATGCGGCTCGCACGCGCCAAGGTCAATCTCTGGCTGAACGTCGTCGGACGCCGCGCCGACGGCTACCACCTGCTCGACACGTTGGTCGCCTTCACCGATCTCGCCGATCGGCTGGAGGTCACCCCATTCGACGGATTGTCGCTCGCGATCGAAGGCCCCGCGGCGGCGGGCATCGCCGGCGAGGCGGACAACCTCGTGCTGAGGGCGGCGCGCCTGCTCGCCGATCGAGCCGGCGTGGCGCCGCGCGCCGCCATTCGTCTCGCCAAGCACATTCCCGTGGCCTCGGGCCTGGGCGGCGGATCGGCCGACGCGGCGGCCGCTCTCCACGCGCTGGTCGATCTTTGGCGCGTGGCCATGCCCGTGGAGGAGCTGTTCGACATCGCCGCTACGCTGGGGGCCGACGTTCCGATGTGCCTGGCCGGCCGGGCCGCCTTGGCCTCGGGCGTGGGTGAAATCCTGCGGCCGGCGCCGGCACTGCCGCCCTGCGCCATCCTGTTGGTCAATCCGGGTGTACCGCTTGCCACGCCGGAGGTCTTTGCCGCGCGTCGCGGAGCGTTCTCGGCAGCCAGCCCCGTGCCGGCGGCGTGGCCGGATTTGGGTGAATTCGTCGATGCCCTGGCCGCACGCGGCAACGATCTCACGGCGGCCGCGATCTCGCTGCGGCCGGCGATCGCGGGCGCACTGGACGCACTGCGCCAGGGCGATGGGGTGCGTTACGCGGCGATGAGCGGCAGCGGCGCCACTTGCTTTGCATTGCACGACACCGTCGAGGCGGCCCGCCGGGCGGCGGCGCGCCTGCCGGACGCGTGGTGGCGGCACGCCGGCCTGCTGGTTCCAGGTTGAAGGTCTGACCTTGATTGGACCGAAGTCAGTTGGGCTTCGGCGCCATCAGCAGGCGCAATTCCTTCAACGACTCGAACAGCGCCTTGCTCGGTTCGCCGGTCACGGCGAGGCCGGCGGCGCGTTCGTAGTCGCGAATTGACGCGCGTGTGCCGGGACCGTTCAGGCCGTCGGGCGCATCGCGGGAAAAATTGAGGTCGCGCAGCAAGGCCTGGATTGCCTTGATCTGCTCGGCGGGAGCCGTCGGCCAGGCATCCAGGGCAGGCTTGGCAGGTTCGATTCTGGTCGTCTCCTTCGGCGTGGTGCGCGCAATCTCGGCTGATGTCGGCGGCGGCGGCGCGGGTGCCGGTTGTCCGAGATCGATGACCGAAGCGGCGGGTTCGGGTCTCGGCACAGGTTTGGGCGGTTCGGCGACGGCCGCGACCTGGAGCGGCGCTGGTTTGGCGGTTTCGATTTTCGGCAGGGCAGGCTTGGGTGGATCGACTTTTTTTGCCGCTTCGGCCTTCGCTGCTTCGACCTTTGCCGCTTCGGCCTTCGCCGCTTCGACCTTTGCCGCTTCGGCCTTCGCTGCTTCGACCTTTGCCGCTTCGGCCTTCGCCGCTTCAGCTTTTGCTGCGTCAGCCTTTGCAGCTTCGGCCTTTGCCGCTTCAGCTTTTGCTGCGTCAGCCTTTGCAGCTTCGGCCTTTGCAGCTTCGGCCTTAGCTGCTTCGCCCTTTGCCGTTTCGGCCTTCGCTGCTTCGACCTTGGCCGCATCGGACTTCAGCACCTCGGCCTTGGGCAGATCGATCGTCGGCAGTTCCACTTTCGGTGTCTCTGCTTTCGGAGCGTCGACCTTTGGGGGTGGTGGCAGCGGCGAGTTGGCCACCACGTCGCGGTTGGCGAGCGCGTCCCTGAGCGCGGCATAGACGTCGCGGGTCGGCTCACCGGTCTCGCGCAGGGTGACGCTGCGCTGGAAGGTGCGGATGGCCGCGCGCGTCATTGGCCCCACGATTCCATCCGGTTTGTCGCGCAGGAACTTGAGGTCGACCAGCGCCTGCTGGATGACGCGGACCTGGTCGTTGCTGGCCTTGGGCCAGCCCGCCGGTTCGGCATCGGGAGGCGGTGGCGCTGGCGCTGGCGCTGGCGCCGGTTCGGGCGCTGCGGCGGTCTCGGCCGGTGCCGGCGGTGGCTTGGGCGGCGACAACGCCTCGACGATGAGCTTGAACTCACCCTGTCCCAGCGTCTGCGCCCGCTCGAGTTCGGCCGGCGTCAAAATCCGTTGCAGGGTCTGGGTGCGCTGGGTCGCGGTCCTGGCCAGCGCCGTCTCGGCGCCGCGATTTGTCTGGCGCTCGAATTCGGCGGTGATCGCGAACCAGGCCATCGCCGTCGCGGCGTCCTTCGGTGCAGCATCGCCCCGCTCGTAGATGTCGCCCAGCGTGAACATCGATGCCGCCATGCCCTGGCGGGCGGCCGAGCGCAGCAGTTCGACTGCCTCCTTGCCGTCGCGGGGCGCACCCTTGCCGTCGCGCAACAGCAGGGCGAGGTTGTGCTTGGCCATCGGCATGTTGGTCGCGACCGCCTTGCGATACCATTCGATGGCCTTTGTCGAGTCGCGCTCGACCACGAAGCCGCGCTCGTACATCACGGCGACGTTGAATGCCGACTGCGTCGAGCCACGCTGGGCCGCGCGCAGCAGCCAGCCGGCGCCGGCCTGCTGGTCCTTGGTCACGCCGACGCCCTGGACCAGCCGGCGGGCCAGCTCCTCCATCGCAGGGATTTGGTCGGCGTTGGCCTTGGCGCGAAGCTCATCGATCGGCATCGCCGACCAGTCGGTGGGCTTGGGCGGTTCGACCGCGGACGTCGAGGTGGCCGGCATCGCCGCGACTGGCGGAGCGCCGCTGCGGGCAATATCGGCACTGGTCGGTTCGGGCGGTGCCGGCGGATCCTGAAGAACGATCTCCGCGGGTGTGGGGCCAGGGCGTGGCGGCGCTTCGGCGACGGCGCGCTTGGCTTTGGCCGACTTGGCGACCCTGGGCGGCGCCGTCTCGGGCGGCTGGGTCACCCAGGCGCCCGCAGCGGCGGCACCCACCGCCAGAATCGCGATCCCGGCCAGGACGACAGCACGCTTTTGGGGCCAGTTGAGCTTGCCGGTCATCCTCCAACCATAGCCGAGGCGGGGCGCTGCCGAGAAGGCGTCGCGCGATGGCGGACCACGATCAAAGCCGTCAGCAGAAGCACCGCGCCCACCTGATGCGCCGTTGCCAGGAAGATGTTGATTCCACTCAGAATCGTGGCGATTCCGAGGCCGAGCTGAACCACGGCCATCGCCGCGGCGGCCAGCGTTTCCGGGCGCCGCACCCGCCAGGCCAGGATCAACACACCCAGCACCAGGAGCTTGGCCAGCCAGCGATGGATGAACTGGATGGTCGTGCCGTTCTCGACCGGGTTGATCCACCACGGCGACTGGTCGAACAGGCCGGGTGGGATCCAGTGGCCCGACATGGTGGGGAAGGTGCTGTGCGCCGTTCCCGCCCGCAGGCCGGCCATCAGCGCCCCCCAGGTGAGCACGACGAAGAGGAAGGCGATCAGTGCCGTCGCCAGGCGCGAGGTCTCGGCATCGTCGCGCCGCGCCGCCTGTGGCCCCAACTCGAGGATGAGCCAGATCGTATAGCCGTAGAGCGCCACGGCGAGCAGGAGATGCGCCGCGAGCCGGTAGTGGCTGACCGCCGGACGGTCGATCAGGCCCGAGGCGACCATCGCCCAGCCCAGCGCGCCCTGCAGGCCACCCAGCACCAGCAGCGCCAGCAACCGCGGCTTCAGGGCCGGCGTGAGTTGTCCGCGGAGCCAGAACCAGGCGAGCGGCACGGCGAAGACCACCCCGATCAACCGGCCCCACAGGCGATGGATGAACTCGAGCCAGAAAATCTGTTTGAAATCGGCGATGGCGAAATCACGATTCACCAATCTTCCCTGCGGCGAGGAAAGATACTTCTCCAGTTCCGCCTTCCACGCTGCCTCGGAGAGCGGCGGCAGCCAGCCGGTGACCGGCCGCCATTCGACCATCGACAGGCCCGATTCGGTGAGCCGCGTGAGCGCGCCGATGGCGATCATGAAGAAGATCATCGCGGCAACGACGATCAGCCAGTTGCGCACGGAGGCGGGAGCGGTTTGCATGGAGGGCGGACCATGCGCGAAGGCGGGGGCTCCGTCATCAGGCATAAATGTCGCGAAGATGCCGCACGCCTTGCGCTTCCCGGCCATGCCGGTTAATCGGTTCGCCTACGAACAAAATACCCCTCGCTCCATCTGGATAATTGGCAATGAACGCGCCCCGGCTGGCTCCCGTTCTCTCCCACGGGCTCAGCTTCATCGACCTCTACGACCGTGACGGCCTCGGCCGCCTCGATGCCGCCTTCGCCGCCTGGCTGCAGGGCGTCGACACGGGTCTGCATGCGCGGCTGATGGCGGCGCGGACGGCGCCGGACGCGCTTTCACCCAAGGACGAATCGAATCTTCTGATCGAATTGGCACGGCCGCTCGAGGATTTCGTCGGCGCGCTGTTCGATGTGGCGGCACCCGTTGCCGAGCTGCGCGGCCGGCACAGCCGTCTTGCGCCGCTCTACGACTGCAAGCGGCTGTTCGTGCAACGCTACGTCACGCGCGCCATCAAGCCCGATGCCGCGATGGCGCTCGACGGCGACCGCGTCACGGCGGAGGTCGGGCTCGGGACCGGCTTCGCCGAGGGGCTGGAGGACTGGGAGCTCGCCTTCGCGCTCGCTGTCCGCGACCGCGTCGGCGCCGAGTTCAAGGTCGAGACACCGACACCGGAGATCGAGGCGCTGGCGCGCTACGCCGCCTGGGCGCTGCACCATCCCGAGGGCAAGAAGCGCCATCGCGACGGGCCGCTGTTCAAGGTGCCGCACAAGATCGATCCCGACCATCTGGTGCCGATCGAGACCGAGGTCGTGGACGGCGTAACGCGGATGAAGCTGCCGCGGCCGATGCTGCGCCATCGCGAGGGTTTTGCGCTCACCGACGAGGGTTTCGATCTCGTCCGCGCGCTCGATCACACCAACTACTGCATCTGGTGCCACAACCAGGGCAAGGACAGCTGCTCGCGCGGCCTCAAGGATCGCAAGACCGGCGCCTTCCAGAAGTCGCCGTTCGGCGTGACCCTGGCGGGCTGTCCGCTCGAGGAAAAGATCTCGGAGATGAATCTCCTCAAGAGCGAGGGCTTCTCCGTCGGCGCGCTGGCCATGGCGGTCGTCGACAATCCGCTGGTTGCCGCCACCGGTCATCGCATCTGCAACGACTGCATGAAGGCCTGCATCTATCAGAAGCAGGAACCGGTCGACATCCCGCAGATCGAGACCCGCACCCTGAAGGACGTGCTCGCCCTGCCGTGGGGCTTCGAGATCTATTCGCTGCTGACGCGCTGGAATCCGCTCAACCTGCGCCGCCCGATCCCGCGGCCCTCGACCGGTCGCACCGTGCTGGTGGTCGGTCTCGGCCCGGCGGGCTTCAATCTTTCGCACCACCTGATGAACGATGGTCACACCGTGGTGGCGATCGACGGCCTAAAAATCGAGCCGCTGCCGCCCGGGCAGTCGGGTGTGCTGGCCGACGGCGCCCGCGTGTCGTTCGACGCCGTGCGGGATGTCGCCAGCCTGCGCGAGGATTTGGGTGAACGCGCGATGGCCGGTTTCGGCGGCGTCGCCGAATACGGCATCACCGTGCGCTGGGACAAGAACTACCTGAAGATGGTGCGACTGCTGCTCGAGCGCCGTGGCCAGTTCTCGATGTTCGGCGGCGTGCGCTTCGGCGGCACGGTGACAGTCGAGAGTGCGCTCGCCATGGGCTTCGACCACGTGGCGCTCTGCGCCGGCGCCGGCAAACCCACCGTGCTCGACCTGCCCAACGGCCTGGCCCGCGGCGTGCGCGCGGCCTCGGATTTCCTGATGGCGCTGCAGCTCACAGGTGCTGCCAAGAAAGATTCGATCGCCAACCTGCAGATCCGCCTGCCGGTGATCGTGATCGGCGGCGGTCTGACCGGCATCGACACCGCCACCGAATCGCTCGCCTACTATCCGCTGCAGGTCGAGAAGTTTTTGGCGCGGCATGAGACGCTGGTGGCCGAACGCGGCGAGGCGGCCGTGGGGGCGGCCTGGAACGACGAGGAACGCGAGATCGCCCAGGAGTTCCTGGGTCACGCCCGGGCCATTCGCGCCGAGCGCGCGACGGCTGCGCGCGAGGGCCGCGCGCCCGACATCGCCAAACTGGTGAACGGCTGGGGCGGCGTTTCGCTGGTCTATCGCCGCCGCCTGGTCGACTCGCCGTCCTATACGCTCAACCACGAGGAAGTGTTCAAGGCACTGGAGGAGGACATCCGCTTCATCGAAGGCCTCTCGCCGGTCGCCGTCGAGGTCGACGCCAACGGCCACGCCAAGGCGCTGAAGGTGGCCGGCGAGCAGAACGGCGCCAAGGTCGAGGCGACCCTGCCGGCGCGCACCATCCTGGTGGCGGCGGGCACGCAGCCCAACACGGTGCTGGCGCGCGAGGACGCGACGCACGCCTTCATCGACGGCAAGTATTTCCGCGCGCTCGACGAGGACGGCAATCCCGCCATGCCGGAGCGCAACTGCAAGCCCGCCGACGTGCGCGTGCTGATGTACCGCCATGGCGATGGTCGCAGCATGTCGTTCTTCGGCGACCTGCATCCCTCGTTTGCCGGCAATGTCGTGAAGGCGATGGGCGGTGCCAAGCAGGGCTATCCGGTGCTCAGCCGCACGATGGAGAAGCTGCCGGCGCCGGCACGTTCACCGGCCGAGATCCTGGCCGAGGCCAACCGCGACTGGCGCGCGCGGGTCGTGCGCGTCGACCGGCTGACGCCCACCATCGTCGAAGTCATCGTCGAGGCGCCGGCCGCCGCCCGCAACTTCGAGCCGGGCCAGTTCTACCGCCTGCAGAACTACGAGGCGCGCTCGAAGAAGGTCGACGGCACCTTGCTCACCATGGAGGGCCTGGCGCTGACCGGCGCCTGGGTCGACAAGGACAAGGGTCTCCTGTCGCTGATCACGCTGGAAATGGGCGGCTCGTCCGACCTCTGCGTGCTGCTCGAGCCCGGCGAGCCGGTGATCGTCATGGGCCCGACCGGCGCGCCGACCGAGATCGAACCCGGCGAGACCGTGGTGCTGGCGGGCGGCGGCCTCGGCAATGCCGTGCTGTTCTCGATCGGCCAGGCCTTCCGCAAGGCCGGCAGCAAGGTGCTGTATTTCGCCGGCTACAAGAAGCCGAGCGACCGCTACAAGGTGGAAGAGATCGAGGCCGCGGCCGACGTCGTCGTCTGGAGTTGCGACGAGGCGCCGGGCTTCCCGGTCGACCGGCCGCAGGACAAGACGGTCGTCACCAATATCGTGGAAGCGATGCGCCGGTACGCCTCGGGCGAACTCGGCCCGCAGCCGATCCCGTTCAGCGATGCCGACCGCATCGTGGCCATCGGCTCCGACGGCATGATGAACGCGGTGCGGTTGGCGCGTCACGCGGTGCTAAAGCCCTATCTCAAGGCCGGTCACCGCGCGCTGGCGTCGATCAACTCGCCCATGCAATGCATGATGAAGGAGATCTGCGCCCAGTGCCTGCAGCTCCACCGGGATCCGGTGACGGGCAAGGAGACGGTCGTGTTCTCCTGCTTCAACCAGGACCAGGAGCTCGATCGCGTCGACTTCGCCAATCTGCGCCAGCGGCTGCGCCAGAACGGCACGCAGGAGAAGATCGGCGCGCTCTGGATCGACCGCTCGTTGCGGAAGCTCGGCGCGCGTTAGTGCCCGTTGTGTCATCCCGAGCGAAGCGAGGGATCTTTCCGTTGCCTTAAAGGTCCCTCGGCCTGCGGCCTCGGGATGGCAATGGTGCGCTAAGGCGATCTCACGAACCGGAACAGCACCTTGTCCTGGCTGTAGTAGCGCAGCTGGTCGACGATCTTGGGGAAATATTCGCTGCCCACCGTCACCGGCATGAAGGCATCGAGCGCCAGCGGCCGGACCGAGACGGTGAAGCCCGTCTCCGAGAAGACCTTCGCCACGCGGTCGAGCGAGTGGTCGTAGATCGGGATCGACGAGGTCTCCGAAATCGCCTTGCGCCACCGGGGCCACACCGCGCTGTCGGTGTGGCAGCCCATGGCGGCGACATAGGCGCCGCCGGGACGGAGCGCCGCTTTCATGTCGGCGGCGTGGACCGCGAGATCCGGCAGCAGGTAGAGAACTTCGTGGCTGAAGGCGTAGTCGAAGATGTGGCCGAGGGCCGCTGCGCTGTTGCCGGCGCGATAGTCGATCGGGCGCTGGCGCTTCAGCAACTCTGCGCGCGCCACCGACTCGCGGGCGATGTCGATGCCGACGCCGGCGCGGAACGGATGGCGGTCGTACAGCATGCGCAGGAAGCCGCCCTGGTTGCAGCCGTAATCGAGCACGGTTGCGTCGCGGAGATCGTCGGGAACCGAGACATCGATCATGCGCCGCCAGATCGGCGCATGGGCGGCGCCCATCGCTTCTTCATCGGCCGGGTTGCGATTCCAGGTCGAGATCGTGCCGCTGCGCTGCATGGCTTCCTCCCGCGTGGGGAGGAAAATGTATCACGCCCGGCCGCGCCAGGGATGCACAAGCAGGGGCCCCGCGATCAGCGCGCCGAAGACGATCATGCCGACGGCGATGGCGGTGAAGACGCCCGACAGGCCCCAGCCGAGATGCTCGACGGCGAACCAGCCGCCGATCGTGGCCACGAACAGGCGCGCGAGGCCGGCGGCGAACGGCGCCTTCATGCGCCCCGCGCCCTGGCTGGCGAAGGAGAGCGTCATGCCGACACCGAACAGGCAATAGAACGGCGCCACCCTGGTGATGTAGGACACCGTCGCGGCGACGACTTGGGGATCGTTCGTGAACAGCCGTGCCCAGCCTTCGGGCACGAGCGCCACGATCCAGCCGAAGGTGCCGATGCCGAGGCCAGCAACGAGACTGCCGATCCAGGCTGCCCGCACCGCCCGCCGCCAGTCGCTGGCGCCGGCCGCGACGCCCACGATCGTGGTGAGGCCGGAGCCGATGCCGAAGGCCAGCGGCACCAGCATGAATTCCAGCCTAACGCCGATGCCGTAGCCCGCCAGCGCGGCCACGCCAAAGCGGCCGACAAGCCCCGTCACCATCATGGCGGTGAGGTTGGCGGTGAAAGCCGAGAAGGAAGCGATCAGGCCGACCCGCAGGATGTCCCAGAACAGCCGGCCTTGTAGCGCAAGGCCGCCCAATCCCGGGACGAAGCCCAGCTTGCCGCCCCACAGGGCGCGCGCCTGCAGCAGCGCCGACACCGCCGAGGTGAGCAGCGAGGAAATCGCCGGGCCCGCCATGCCGAGACCCGGCCAGTCGCCGATGCCGAGCGCCAGCACGTAGGAGAGCGGCACCTGGGCGATCGACGACAGCAGCATGTAGCGGCCGGGCGTCGCAGCATCGCCGCCGCCGCGCAGCAGAGCCGACAGGAAGAAGTTCGCCCAGATGGCGAGCGCGCCGGTGAACAGGATATTGGAATAGGTGAGGGCGTGGTCGAGCGCGGGGCCCTCGCCGCCCAGCAGACGATAGAGGGCGGGTGCGGCGGTCCAGGCGAGCAGGGTGAACACGAGCGCCAGCACCGCGCCCAGGATCAGCGCGTGCAGAACCAGCGCGCGTGCATCGTCCCGTCGGCCGGCGCCCAAGGTGCGCGCCATGGCGGCCGCGACGCCGCCGCCCATGCCGCCGGCCGCCATCATCGTCATCATCATCATGAGCGGAAAGACCAGCGCGAAGCCCGCCAGGGCCTCGGTGCCGAGCCGGCCGAAGATGAAGGTCTCGGCGATGGCGACGAAGGTCTGGGCCACCATCACCGCCGTGGTCGGACCGGCGAGCTTCAGCAGGCTGGGTCCGATGGGTGCGGTCAGGAGAGGGTGGGCGGCCCTTGCGGGCCCGGCGACGGCGGCGGTGGAGGACAGGGCGGGACTCCGCGATTTAAGTGCATATGCACCCTATCAAGGTGCGCTGGCCTGTCACCTGACAAAAGCCCGGGTGGCCATTAGCTTTCGATCATGACCGGAAAAGAACGCCCCCTCGCCAAGCCCTCCGTCCAGGTCGAGAACGACCGGGTGATCGTCACCGAATGGCGCTTCCCGCCCGGCGGCCACACCGGCTGGCACCGCCACAACCACGATTACGTGGTGGTCCCGGTGACCACGGGCGAATTGCACATCTTCGACGGCAAGACGACGGTGCCGGCGCCGCTCCGGGCCGGCGTCTCCTACGCCCGCCAGATCGGGGTCGAGCACGACGTCATAAATCCCAACGATTTCGAGTTCGTTTTCGTGGAAATCGAACTCAAGGCCTGACCGGAGCGGGGGGCAGATCCGCCCGGCCGTACGTTGACTTGGGGCGACCGAGGGGTCATATGAGTGCCGCCAGCGGTCCGGCCCGATTCACGAGCCTTATGAGACCGCTCCAAAGTCCAGCGGATAGAATGGACTAAACCACGGAAATTAAATGAGTTTTGAGAGTTTGGGGCTGAGCGCCCCGGTACTGCAGGCAGTCGCCGACAAGGGTTACACGACGCCCACCCCCATCCAGGAAAAGGCCATTCCCATCGTCCTGATGGGTCGTGATGTCCTCGGATGCGCCCAGACGGGCACCGGAAAGACCGCCTCCTTCGTCCTGCCGATGATCGATATTCTCTCGCAGGGTCGCGCCAAGGCGCGCATGCCGCGGACGCTCATTCTGGAGCCGACGCGTGAACTGGCCGCCCAGGTGGCCGAAAACTTCGAGACCTACGGCAAGCACAACAAGCTCAATATGGCGCTGCTGATCGGCGGCGTGAGTTTCCCCGACCAGGAACGCGCGCTGGAGCGCGGCGTCGATGTGCTGATCGCCACCCCGGGCCGCCTGCTCGATCACTTCGAGCGTGGCGGCATTTTGTTGAACGACGTCAAGATCCTGGTGATCGACGAAGCCGACCGCATGCTCGACATGGGCTTCATCCCCGACGTCGAGCGCATCGTGGCCACCCTGCCGGCTATACGTCAGACCCTGTTCTTCTCGGCTACCATGCCGCCGGAGATCAAGCGGCTGGCCGACCGCTTCCTGAGCAACCCGAAGGAAGTCACCGTCTCGCCGCCGGCCTCGGCCAGCAACACCATCGTCCAGGGCCTGATCGTCGTCCCCGAGGACGACAAGCGCGATGCCCTGCTGGCCCTGATCAAGAGCCAGGAAGTGAAGAACGCGATCGTGTTCTGCAACCGCAAGCGCGATGTCGCCACTCTCCACACCGTCCTGAAGAAGCACGGCGTCAATGCCGGCGCGCTGCACGGCGACATGAGCCAGCCCGCGCGCACCGAGACGCTGGAGAAGTTCAAGGCCGGCGATATCCAGATTCTCGTCGCCTCCGACGTGGCCGCCCGCGGCCTCGACGTCCAGGACATGAGCCATGTCTTCAATTACGACGTGCCGTTCTCGCCCGAGGACTACGTCCATCGCATCGGCCGCACCGGCCGCGCCGGCAAGACCGGCCACTCCTTCACCCTCGCGGCGCCGTTCGAGGGCGGCCTGATCGAGGCGATCGAGAAGCTGATCGGCACCACCATCCCGCGCATCGAAGTGCCCGGCCTCGAGACCGCGACGCTGGAAGCCGGCGACGGTCGTCGTCGTGGCCGCGGCGGTCGTGGCGGTCGCCCCGGTCGCAGCAGCGGGGGTGCCGGTGCCGGTGCTGGCGACAAGCCGCGCGGCCCGCGCCGCGAGCCGCGTGCACCCCGCGAGCATCGTGAGCCGCGCCCAGAAGCGCACGTCGAGGTATCGGCCGGGCCGCAGGCGGTCGCCGAGGCTTCGGTTGCCCGCGAGCCGCGGCCGGAACGCGCTCCACGCGAGCGTCGTCCCGAGCGCGAACATGCACCGCGTGAACACGCCCCTCGCGAGCCGCGCGCCGAACGTTCGGCGCAGCCTCCGCGTGAGCGGCAGTCCGAGCGCAGGCCTGAACGCCGCCCCGAACCGCGGCGTGACCGCGACGATGGCGGTCCGGCGCCCAAGGGTCTCGGCGATCACGTGCCGGCTTTCCTCGCCCGCCAGCCGCGCTAGACTGCCGGCCACGGCAGCGGCCAGGGAAGCGGCAGGACGGACGGGACCATGCAGACCATTTTCGTCATGGTGAAGTGCGAGCTCGGCAAGGCCTACGAGGTTGCCGACGATGCCGTCGCGGTCGAGCAGGTGTCGGAGGTCTATTCGACCTCCGGCCAGTACGACCTCCTGATGAAGTGCTATCTCGACGACAAGACCGACATCGGCCACTTCGTCACCAGCAGGATCCAGACGCTGGCCGGCGTGAAGGACACCTTCACCCTCATCACCTTCAAGGCGTTTTCCTGACTGCCGCCGCGCCTCGCAGGCACCTCCCGCGCGGGGAGGATTTCCTGCTCCTGCCGCCGGCGATCCAGCCCTACGCCTATCGCATCGTCGACCAGCTGTTCGCCCATCGCGTGATCCGCTGCGGTCCTGCGCCCCGCGAGCTGCCGCGCGGCGAGGAGATCGCGCCCCGCTATGTGGTCGACGGCCGCGAGTACGATGTCGGCTCGTTCATGGACCGCAACGTGATCTCGGGCCTTCTGGTGATCCGCCACGGCAAGGTGGTGCTCGAACGCTATGGCCTCGGTCTCGGCGAGCAAGACCGCTGGTCGACCATGTCGACGGTGAAGTCGATGACGGCGATGTTGGTCGGTGCCGCGGTCCACGACGGCGCCATCGCGTCGATCGACGATCCTCTGACGCGCTACCTGCCGGCCTTGCGCAACTCGGTCTACGAGGGCGTGACGTTGCGCCATGTCATGACCATGTCGTCCGGCGTGCGCTGGAACGAGGACTATACGGATCGCAATTCCGACGTGAACCGCTACTCGAAGTCGCTGGCCGACAAGGTGCCGGGCGGCGTGCTGCGGCTGATGTCTTCCCTGCCGCGCGCCGCCGTTCCCGGCAGCACCTTCCTCTACAATTCCGGCGACACCTATCTGCTGGGTGCGGCGCTCGCCCAGGCGATCGGCAGGCCGCTGGCGGACTACATGTCTGAAAAGGTCTGGAAGCCCGCCGGCATGGAATGCGATGCCTTCTATACGCTCGAAAGCGAGGGCGGCCAGGAGATCGGCGGCAGCCGCGCCGGCATGGTCCTGCGCGATTTCGGCCGCTTCGGCCTGTTCGTCCTGGACGACGGTGTGATCGACGGCGCACGCGTGCTGCCCGAGGGATGGGTCGCAGAGGCGGCGACACCGGCCTTCACGCTTGCCGCGCCGCCGGTCGTCGACATCACCCACTACGGTTTCAGCTGGTGGCTCGGCCGGGGCGTGATGGCGGCCCTCGGCCACGCCGGCCAGCGCATCGACATCTTCCGCGACGAAGGCCTTGTGGTGGTGACCCTCGGCGCCTTCCCGCAGGCGCTCTACGCGCCGCCGACCGACCACAACCGCCGCAACGAGGTGGTCGCCTTCACGAACGCGGTGCGGGCGACATGAGCGGTGGTCAGGCGGTCCTCGCCATTTGGGTCGATATCGATCCGGCCGACGATATCCTCTTCGAGCACTGGCACAGCCACGAGCATGTCCAGGAACGCGTTGGCTGCCCCGGCTGGCTGCGTGGCTCCAGGTTCAAGGGCGTCGACAATCCGGGACGCTATCTCCTGTTCTACGATGCCGAGACGACGGCGGCGTTCGAGAGCGCCGAATACTATGCGCGCCTCGGCAATCCGACCGAGATGAGCCGCGCCATCTTTCCGAAGTTCCACGACACCTGGCGCACCGTCTGCACGGTCGAGCAGCGCTGGGGCGACGGCATAGGCGCTGCCGTCCTCACGCTGCGCACGAGCGTGGGCAACACCGCGCCCTTCGACACGCTGGCCGGGCTGCAGACGGCGCGCGTCGATCTGCTGGCGGGGCAGGCCAATCTCGGCCAGGCCCATACGGCGGAAAAGGATCTCCGCGCCGCCCCCGATCGTCAGATCGAACGGGCGCTGGTCGCCTTCTTCTGGTCGGTCGAGGCGGCCCAGGCGGCGCGTGCCCGGCACGCGCCCGAGGGCGAGGTCTTCGCTCTCCGACACACCGTGTCGAAGAGCGATCTCGTCTAGCTAGTTGATCAGTCCGTAAAACTTCCCGGCGTTGGTGCAGGTGATCATCTTGACCTGCTCGGCCGGCACGTCGGCGAACTGTTCCTTGATGTACTTGTCGGAGTGCGGCCACACGCCGTCGCCGTGCGGGTAGTCGGAGCCCCACATCAGGCTCTCCGCGCCCATCTCGTCGATCAGCTTGGCGCCGATGCGATCGAACTGGAACGTGGCCTTGCACTGGCGGCGCCAGTAGTCGCTGGGCTTCATTTTCAGGCCGAGGTCGGTGAAGCGATCCTCCCACTCGAAGTCCATGCGGTCGAGCGCATAGGGGATCCAGCCGGAGCCCGACTCGCCGAAGGCGATGCGGACGTTGGGATAACGCTCCAGCACGTTGGCGCCGATGATGGCGGCCAGGATGTTCACCAGGTTCATCTGGAAGCCCGAGACGATGGTGAAGAACACCGACCGGCCGACGCGGCCGGGGTACTTGTCGATCGTGTTGGGCGGCACCGCCGGGAAGGTATGGAAGTGCAGCGGCAGCTGGACGTCGTTCACCGCCTTCCACAGCGGCTCCCACATCGGGTGCCACATCGGCTCCATGTCCCACGAGCAGGAAAGCTCCAGCCCCTTGATACCCATCTTGGCGACGCGATGGATCTCCTTCACCGCGGCATCGATGTCGCCGTAGGGCAGGCAGGCGAGGCCGATGTGCCGCTCGGGATAGTGGCTGCAGAAATCCTTTAGCCAGTCGTTGTAGATCATCAGCATCTGGTTGCCGGCCTCGCGGTCGTTGAGGCGGCTGGCGGCGCCCAGGATGCCGTAGATCACCTCGGCATCGACGCCGTCGCGATCCAGATCCTTGATGCGCAGGTGCGGATCGGAGATGCGGCGGATGTCCTTGGCGCCGTCGGCATAGAGGCCGGTCTCGGCCATGATGTCGACGCGGTGGTGCTTGCCGGGCACGAACTTCGAGCCGGCCGGGCCGACGCCGTTCTTGTAGCCGAAGGTGGCGCCGTTCTTGGCCATCCACTTCGGACCGTCGTCGGTGTCGGCGACGTAGGGCATGCGATCCTTGAGCTCGCGCGGGGCCATCGACGTGAACAGATCGGGCGGCATCCAGGGCAGGTCGAGGTGGCTGTCGGCCGAAATGCGCTTGTATTGCATGGCATCGCTCCCGGTGGCTTCCTTCGTTAAAGTATGCGCGTCGCGTCGCAGGGTGGGCAAGGGCAGGATGGAAGAGTTCGACTACATCGTCGTCGGGGCGGGTTCCGCAGGGTGCGTGCTCGCCAATCGCCTGTCGGCCGATCCCGCCAACCGGGTGCTGGTGCTGGAGGCCGGCGGCAAGGACAACTGGATCTGGTTCCACATCCCGGTCGGCTATCTCTTCGCCATGGGCAATCCGCGCGCCGACTGGATGTTCCAGACCGAGAAGGAGCCGGGCCTGAACGGCCGTGCGCTGAACTATCCGCGCGGCAAGGTGATCGGCGGCTGCTCGGCCATCAACGGCATGATCTCGATGCGCGGCCAGGCCGGCGACTACGACCATTGGCGCCAGCTCGGCCTCACCGGCTGGGGCTGGGACGACGTGCTGCCGGTGTTCAAGAAGCTCGACGGGCACTTCCTGGGCGACACCGAGCATCATGGCGGCAGCGGCGAGTTGCGCGTCGAGGAGATGCGGCTGAAGTGGGACGTGCTTGATTCCGTGATCGCGGCGGCGGTCGAGATGGGCATTCCCCGGACTTCCGACTTCAACACCGGCGACAACAACGGCGCGGGTTACTTCCACGTCAACCAGAAGCGCGGGCTCCGCGTGTCGGCGGCGAAGGCATTCCTGAAGCCGGTGCTCGCCCGGCCAAACCTGCGCCTCGAGACCGGCGTGCTGGTCGAGAAGGTGCTGTTCGAAGGCAAGCGCGCCGTGGGCGTGCGCTTCCGCCAGAACGGTCAGACCGTCGAGGCGCGGGCCAGGGGCGAGATCATCCTCTCGGCGGGCGCCGTGGGCTCGCCGCAGATCCTGCAGCTCTCCGGCGTCGGCCCGGCCGAGTGGCTCAGCGAGCACGGCATCACGCCAGTGCTCGATCGCCAGGGCGTCGGGCGCAACCTGCAGGACCATCTGCAGCAGCGTTCCATCTTCAAGGTGTCGGGCGCCAAGACGCTCAACACGACCTACCATTCGCTGGTCCGCCGCGCCCTGATGGGCATGGAATATGCTTTGTTCCAGACAGGGCCGCTGACCATGGCGCCCTCGCAACTGGGCATCTTCACCATGTCGTCACCGGACCATGAACGCGCCAACATCGAGTTCCACGTCCAGCCGCTTTCCCTCGACAAGTTCGGCGAGCCCCTGCATCGCTTTCCGGCCATCACGGTGAGCGCCTGCAACCTGCGCCCGACCTCACGCGGCACCATCCGGCTGCGCTCGGCCGATCCCGCGGCCAAGCCCATGATCGCCCCCAACTATCTCTCGACCCCGGAGGACCGGCGCGTGGCCGCCGATGCGATCCGCGTCACCCGCCGCCTCATGAAGCAGCCCGCGTTAGGTCGCTTCCGACCCGAGGAGTACCTGCCGGGGCCCGGTGTCGGCGACGACGAGGCCTCGCTCGCCAAGGCTGCGGGCGACATCGGCACCACGATCTTCCACCCGATCGGCACGGCCAAGATGGGCCTGCCTTCCGACCCGATGGCGGTGGTCGACGAACGGCTGCGTGTCTTTGGCCTAAATGGCCTGCGCGTGGTCGACGCTTCGGTGATGCCGACCATCACCTCGGGCAATACCAACACCCCCACGATCATGATCGCCGACAAGGCGGCCGCGATGATGATCGAGGATGCGCGTCAAGGAGACAGACATGCGTAATCGACTTCTCGGGCTGCTCGCGACGCTGGCGCTTTCGGTGCCCGCCATGGCGGAGGCGCAGCAGCCCAAGACGTTGCGCGTGGTCATGCATTCGGATCTGAAGATCCTCGATCCGGTGTGGACTACCGCCTTCATCGTGCGCAACCACGGCTACATGATCTACGACACGCTGTTTGCGCTGGACGGCGATCTCAAGATCAAGCCGCAGATGGTCGAGAAGTACGACGTCTCGCCCGACAAGCTCACCTGGACCTTCACCCTGCGCGACGGCCTCGAGTTCCACGACGGTCAGCCCGTCACGACCGAAGACGTGCTGGCCTCGCTGAAGCGCTGGGCCGTGCGCGATGGCCTGGGCCAGATCCTGTGGGCCAAGGTGGCCGAAGCCAGGCCGGTCGACGCCAGGACCTTCCAGATCGTGCTCAAGCAGCCGACCGGCGTCGTGCTGCAGGCGCTGGCCAAGCCCTCGGGCAATCCCTTCATCATGCCCAAGCGGATCGCCGAGACGCCGCCGGGCGATCAGATCAAGGAGTTCGTGGGTTCCGGCCCCTTCATCTTCAAGCGCGACGAGTGGAAGCCCGGCGACAAGACCGTCTACGTCAGGAATCCCAAGTACAAGCCGCGCGCCGAGCCGGCCTCGGGCCTGGCCGGCGGCAAGATCGCCAAGGTCGACCGCGTCGAATGGCTGGCGATGCCAGACCAGCAGACCGCGGTCAACGCGCTGGCGGCGGGCGAGATCGACATCATCGAGACGCCGCAGCACGATCTTTATCCGATCCTGAAGAAGGAAAAGAACGTCGGGCTGGTCACCACCAACAAGTGGGGCAACCAGTACATCTTCCGCTTCAATCAGCTGCATAAGCCGTTCGACAACCCCAAGACCCGCCAGGCCATGCTCTATGGCCTCAACCAGAAGGACTTCCTCAACGGCGTGATCGGCGATCCCGAGTACTACACGGTGTGCAAGGCCATGTTCATGTGCGGCGGCCCCTACGAGACCACCGCGGGCTTCGCCGACAAGTACGAGAGCGACTTCGCCAAGGCCAAGCAGCTCCTCGCCGAGGGCGGCTACGACGGCACGCCGGTCGTGCTGTTGCACTCGACCGACCTCTACGTGCTCACCAACATGGCGCCGATCGCCAAGTCGCTGATGGAGAAGTCCGGCCTGAAAGTCGACATGCAGTCGATGGACTGGCAGACGCTGGTCAGCCGCCGTGCCCGCAAGGATCCGCCGGACAAGGGCGGCTGGAACGTGCTCATCACCTCGACCTCGGGCGCCGATTCGCTCGATCCGCTGACCTACAGCTTCATCGGCGCCACCTGCGACAAGGCCTGGTTCGGCTGGCCGTGCGACGACGAGCTGACCCGGCTGCGCTCAGCCTTCGCCGACGAGACCGACGAGCCCAGGCGCAAGGCGATCGTCGAGAAGATCCAGCTCCGCGCCGCCGACGTGCCGACGCATGCCTTCCTCGGCCAGTACAACAACGCCATGGCGATCCGCAAGGAAGTGAGCGGCAACGTCGTCTCGCCGGTGCCGGTGTTCTGGAACGTCGAGAAGAAGTGACGCCTGCCGGAACCCCCGCCGGCGGACACCATCTTCCATCCGATCGGCATGACCGGGATGGGCCTGCCCGTCGCGCCGATGGCGGGTGGTCGACGCATCCGTGATGCCCGCCATCCTGATCGTCGAAGGGGCCGCCGGACGACGATCGAGGACGGCCAGATGCGCTGATTTCCGGGTGGAACCCGCAGGTATGCGGTTTTGCACAGATGCCCGCAGGACGAGCCGCTCAAGATACAAGATGTTGGGCCAACGCAGCGATGCGTAGCAATTTCTTGAAAGGCGAGCTTCGGACGTAGGAGCGTTTCGGCCCCTTTCACCTTCTGCGAACGGGTTGTATCGCGTCTCGGCAAGCTTGGGCTGATTGTTCAACACATGCGATTGCGGCAGTCTTTAGTGCTCGCATGAGTTGACTTGCGCGACACCTGTTCGGGCGCTTCGCCGACGACGGCCCGGGGAGGTAGGGGATTGCGGGGGGATGCATGATCTCGGCAAGAAGCTGCCTGGCGGCGTGTGCGGCTCTGTCCCTTTCTGCCTGCGGTGCGCGCGACCAGCTCGATCCCGGGGCGGTCAGCGTGAAGGGCGTTCAGCCGACGCTCGAGCAGCTCAACATCACCTCGAACTCGCAGGCCCAGATCGGTCTCGTTAACCACCTGGCCAACGAGGCCGGATACAACTGGAAAGACCTCCAGGCCGTCGACGCCCGATGGGGCCAGGTCTTCGAGGCCGGCGTCTACGAGGTCGGCCGCCAGTGCGACCAGTATCTCGACGCGCTCTTCCGCTTCAACCGCGAGCAGCGCGCCAACCGCCAGGGCCTTACGGCGATCGGGGCCGGCGCCGCCGCGATCATGGGTCTGTCCGGCGTCGCAAGCGCCGCCATTGCCATCACCGCCGTCGCCTTCGGGCTCGCAACCAACCTGTTCGATGCCGGCGTCAATTCAGTGTTGTTCACGATCGAGCCCTCGGCGTTGCGCAATATCGTGCAGAAGGGCCGCGAGGCCTATCTCGACAAGCTCGTGAAGGACAAGGTCGAGATCAACACCCGGCCGCGGATGATGATTGCCGTGCAGGGCTATCTCGTCCAGTGCTCGCCGGCGGCGATCGAAGCCAACATCAACAACGCCGCCAGCGGCGCGCCCTCGGTGGCGTCGGCCGATCCGAAGATCGCCCAGCAGGCCGCCGGTCTGTCTGCGCCGTCGCTTTCGACGATGACAAAGGCCGCGGCCATCGTTGGCGGCACCGTGGCGCCGGGCGCGCCACTGCCGGACTCGGCACTGCCGGCCGGTGCGGTGAAAGGCGAGACACCCGTCATTCCCGAACTCCAGGAGGCGCAAAGGGCGCTCGGTGTTCCGGTTGACGGCAGATATGGCCCGGTGACGCGCGCCGCCATCCGAGAATTCCAGGCCGGCATGTTCCGCCGCGATCCGTCCACTTGGCCGGCCAGCGAGATCACCGGCAATCTGACCAGCCGGGCAGGCCGGACCTTGCCCGCGCTGAAGCCGATGCCGAAGGTCTTCATGTCACCGTTCGAGCGTGCCTTCCTCGGCAACGACAGTGGATTCCTGAGCGCCAATCCGCTGTCGGACATCGATCCGAGGGTGCTCGACTCCACGCTCAGCTTCCTGGGCGCCACGCCGGACCAGGTGACGGCCGCCAGCGGGCTTGACGCCAGGATAGCGCTGTTGCGCGCCCGGATCACCAAGCTGCGCGAGGACTTCAAGCTGCCCATGGACAAGGGCGCGATTCTCGATGCGGCGCTCTACAAGGCGGTGTGGAGGGACTCGCCGATGAATGTCCATAAGACCGACTGAAGACCGACTGAGGTCGGCGACCGCACAAGCCGAGGGATCAGACCATGGCTGACTTCACGATCACGCAGGACACGCCGCTCTTCGAAGCTGCCAATATCGCCTCGAAGTCCCTCGGCGTCGCCGAGGCAGGCACCGAGATCCAGGGCGAGGTGGCGCAAGGCTTCGTCAAGACCCGCATCGATTCGGTGGCCGTGGGTGACGGCTTCATCGCCTTCCAGGCACTCCGGGACAAGCCGACGCTGCCGCAGCCGATTGCCGACGACCGGGTCGGCGCCTTCATCGCCCTGGTCACGCGGATGGCGCGCGACCTCAAGACCGACCGCGACTATCTGCTGGCCGTCGCCTATGCCGGCACCAACAACCTGAAGGCCTTGGGCGAAGACCCCAAGCCCATCGGTCCGTTTCAGTACAAGGCCGAGGAGTGGGCCGCCGCGACCACCGGTGGGCCGGCGCGCGGCCGCGGCTTCACGCCCGAGGATCGCTACCGCTGGAGCAGCCAGGCCGAGGTGGCGACCTGCCTGACGGCCGACCTGGCCAAGCGCTTCGAGGAGGCCGTCGGCGCCGCGCCGAAGTTCACCGAACTCTACTTCGCCCAGCTCTACGGCGAGGGCGCGCTCGACCTGCTGAAGGGCGACCGCGCCTCAAAGTGCAGCGACGTCATCAAGGACCCGGCGCCGAGCCCGTTCGCCGCGGAGCTCAAAGCCGGCGGCGACACGATCGGCCAGGCGGTCGCCAAGCTCGAGCTGCCCCTGATGACCGCCTACCTGGCCGCCCGCGTCGAGATCGACAAGCAGCCGCCGGTGATCCGCTACTTCCGCGTCGGCGAGGCGGAGCAGGCAGGCGACCCGCCATGGGTTACCGTCGCCCGTGCCGAGATGGCGCGCGGCGTGTCGGAGACGCCGGAGAACAAGAACACCGCCGACATCCAGGCCTACCTGAAGGTGACCGGGCTGGACGACCCGGGGGGCAATACGCCGTGGTGCGGCGCCTTCCTCGCCTTCTGCATGAAGACCTGCGGGATCAGGGACGTCGAGGACAGCATCAGGAAGCCCGAGGGTGGCAAGCCGGGCCCGGCGCACGCCTCGTGGTGGGAGACCTGGGGCAGCGACGTCCCGGCGGCGGCCTCCTATCCCGTTGGCACGGTCGTCGTGCTGAACGACGCCAACGGCGCCGTGGCCCATGTCGGCCTGGTCGTCGGCAGCGATGCCGCCACGCTGCAGGTGCTGGGCGGCAACCAGGGCAGCCCGGGCAAGGTCTCGATCGTGCCCTACCAGGTGGCCAGGATCCGCAAGACACGCATCATGTCCGTGCCGGTCCCCGCGGCCGTCGCCGGACTCACCATCGACGTCGCGGCGCTCCAGCGCGTCGGCGCCTCGGCGACGCCGGCCGACGCCGACTTCGTCGCCAGGGCGCCCGGCATCGTGCGCGACCTGATGCGCGATCTTCCCGGCCTTGCGGCTCACCAGGCCGGCGGAATCCTGGGCAATATCGGCCACGAGTGCGCGGGCTTCCGCGAGCTCGTCCAGCTCGGCATGGCCGAGGGCACGGGCGGCATGGGCTGGTGCCAGTGGGACGGCGCGCGCCGCGTGGCCTTCCTGAAATGGGCCAACGACCATGTGCAGCCGTGGCGCTCGCCCGAGGCCAACTACTCTTACCTGGTGCACGAGCTCAGGACCACGGAGGCCGCCGCGCTCAAGGCGCTCATGCGGCAGACCTCGCTCGAAGCCGCCGTGGTGAGCTTCGATGAGCGCTTCGAACGGTCGGGCGTGAAGGCGCTCGACAAGCGCGTCCGCTACGCGCGGCTGGCAATGATCGCCTTTGGAGGATGACGACAATGACGAATCGATTCCTGGCATCCGTCGCGTTTTTCCTGATCTGTCTTGCCGGCACCGCGTGGGCCGCCGGACCGGTGAACCTCAAGGGCGGCGAGGTGAAAATCATCGAAAGCCCGGCGACCGACTTCACCATCACGACCCAGGGCCTGAACGGCCGCGCCGAGAAGCTGGCGCCGGAGGCCACCGGCAAGCCCTTCAGGCTCCAGTACACGGCGAACAACACCACCGCGGCGCTCACCGACAAGGTCGTCTACAAGCTGGCCGACGGCACCGAGCACACCGTGGCCGTCACGATCGATCCGACGGCCTCCGCGCCCGGCTTCAGCGGCGCGGTCTACGACCAGTCGCTCCGCGCGGTCTTCCTCCTGTTCGTGCTGGCGGTCATTCTGGAGTCGGGGCTGGCCCTGGTGTTCAACTGGAAGCCTTTCACCGACAACCTGTCACCCCGCGCCGTGCGGCCGCTGATCGCCTTCATCGTCGCCATGCTCCTCGTCAACCTGCTCGGCCTTGACGTCGTCGCGACCCTGACCAACGCCCTGAACAGCTCGCAGCTGCCGGTGAGCACCGAGGGCCAGGTCCTCACCGCCATGGTGATCGCGGGCGGCAGTTCGGGCGTGAACACCATGCTGGTGGCGCTCGGCTTCCGTGCCGTCAACACGCCGGCGAACAGCATTCCCAAGCCGCCGCCGGAGAAGGCCTGGCTGGCGATCCGCGCGCCGCAAGGCAGGGCCGTGGGCGACCTGTTCGTGTTCGTCGGTCCGCCCGGCAGCCTGTCGCTGCTCGGCATCATCAAGGGCCGGTCCAAGGCGGGGTCGATCCTCTCGTGGTTCCTGAGCGACCGCGGCCGCCTGCCGATCTATGGCGGCCTCGTCGTGCCGACCGACAAGAGCGTCGTCGTCGAGGTGAGAGGCGTGGACAAGGAAGGCGTGCCGCTGCCGCCCGTCACCTACGGTCCCTTGCAATTCGCCAAGGGTGCGCTCGTCGACATCGACATCACGCTCTAGGCCGGCGACGGGATACGACAGCCGTCGACCCAGGTCGGCTCGGGATCGGCCTCGGTGCGGCCGTTCGGCACCATCAGCGCATAATCGGCCGGCGGCACGTCGAACACCGACACCATGATCCACGATTGCCCGGAGGGCAGGATCGCGCCCTCGTCGGGCGTCTGCTCGTCGGTCTGGATGCCGCCGACGCCGATCTTCTCGTTGAACAACTGGCCCTGGGCGTTGGTCAGCGTGAGCCGCCGCGGCGTCACGATGATGTCGGTGTTGCTGCGGTTGATGATCTCGTAGTCGACCATGACCAGGCCCTGACCGGCCGAGGGGGCGAGGCGGCGGCCGTCGGCGGATTCATAGAAGTTGAACCAGGCGACATCGCGCACGAGGGTGACGGCGCGGCCGTTCTGCACGCCGTGGCTCATGCTGGCGCAGGGCGGGGCGCGCTCATAGGCCGCGCGCGCATCGCGTTTGAACTTGTCCTCGCTGAAGAAGGTGTTCATGGCGTAGTGAGTGCTGGCCGACGTCGCCATCGAGGCGGCAATGCCGAGCGGAGTGATCACCGCACAGCCGCCGCACAGCGCCGCGGCGAGTGTAAGGCCGAGCAATGGAACAGGGTTCTTCAGTTGCGCACCTTCGAGAATGACGCGGCCGCCGGTCAGACGGCTTTGGCGTCCCGTTGGTCGAGGAAGCGATACCAGGTGACGAAAGCTTGGAAGTAGAGCTTGTTCAGGCCGTGGAACGGCAGGGGCCTCACTTTGTCCGGCGGCAGCGGCAGCGCCATCGGGTCGCCCGAAGCGATATAAGTCGCCATCGCGCGTCCCATCGCCGTTTGCAGCGCCACGCCGCGCCCCATGCAGCCGATGTCGATCAGCAGGCCGGGGGCGGGTTCGTGCAGATGGGGCAGGTGATCGCGCGTCACCGCCACGCGGCCGCCCCAGCGGAAATCGATGCCGGCGCCTTTCAGCTGCGGGAACATCTTCTCCATCATCGTCTCGATATGGGCCCAGTCCTCGACGCCCTTGGGTTCGCGCATCGGCCCGCGGCCGCCCATCAGGAAGCGGCCGGTGTGATCGAGGCGGTAGTAAAGCCCGATGCGGCGCGAATCGGACGTCGACTGGCCGCCGGGCAGGATCGACTTCAAGATATTGTCCGACAGCGGCTTGGTTGCAACCTGGAAGGAATTGGCGGCGATGATGGTCTGGCGCAGATGCGGCCAGAGATCGCCGGTATAGCCATTGGTCGCCAACACCACGCGATCCGCCGTGACGGCGGCACCTTGGGCGGTGCCGACGATCCATTTGCCGTTCTCGCGCAGCAGGCTGGTGGCGGGCGTGTTGCCGTGGATCGAAACGCCCGCCGCCAGCGCCGCGCGGGCGAGCCCGCGCGCATAGGCGAGCGGCTGCACCACGCCGCCGCGGCGATCGATCCAGGAACCGAGGTATTGATCGTGGCCGATGTGCCGTGCCGTCTCCTGCCTGTCGAGCACCTCGACTGGGGCGCCGCGCTTCTGCCATTGCGCGGCACGAGCCTCGATCGGCCCGACTGCCTTGGCTGAAATGGCGCTCTGGATCCAGCCATTGCGCGTGTTGGGAACGTCCATCTTGTGCTTGTCGATCAGCTCCCAGACGATATCGGCGGTCCGGCTGACGAAGTCGACGAGGCGCGGTCCCCGCTCGGATCCGTACATGGTCTCGAGCTCGTCGGGATCGAACTTCAGCCCCGGGATCACCTGTCCGCCGTTGCGGCCCGAGCCGCCGAAGCCCGGCTCCTTCGCTTCGAGCACCACCGACTTGATACCCCGCTGCGCGAGATGCAGCGCCGTCGACAGGCCGGCATAGCCAGCGCCCACGATGCAGACGTCCGCGGTGACGGACTCCCGGAGCGCGGGTGTTGCGGCGGCGGCGGGCGCCGTCGCGGCCCATAACGAGGGTTCAAGAGGGAAGGGTTCGGCCATATCGTTTCCTGGTCGCTTCCTAATCGTTGCCTAGTTGCGGGCCTTGAAGGCAAATTCCGCGCCGGAACGGATGCCGGTCGGCCAGCGCGCCGTGATGGTCTTGAGCTTGGTGTAGAAGCGCACGCCCTCCATGCCGTAGATGCCATGGTCGCCGAAGATGGAAGCCTTCCAGCCGCCGAAGCTGTGATAGGCCACCGGCACCGGGATCGGCACGTTGATGCCGACCATGCCGATCTGGACGTTGCTGGCAAAGGCGCGGGCGGCATCGCCGTCGCGGGTGAAGATCGCGGTGCCGTTGCCGTAGGCGTGGTCGTTCACCATCTTGATCGCCTCGTCGAAGCCCTTGGCGCGCACCACCGAGAGGACGGGCCCAAAAATCTCGTCCTTGTAGATCGTCATGCCGGTGGTGACGTTGTCGAACAGGCAGCCGCCCATGAAGTTGCCGTTCTCGTAGCCCTGCAGCTTGAGCCCGCGGCCGTCGACCACCAGCCTGGCGCCTTCCTTCACGCCCGTATCGACGTAGCCCATCACCTTGTCCCTGTGCTGGCGCGTGACCAGCGGTCCCATCTCCGACTGCGGATCGAGGCCGGGCCCGACCTTCAAGGCCGCCACCCTGGGCGCCAGCTTTTCCATCAGCCTGTCGCCGACGTCGCCCACCGCGACGGCGACCGAGATCGCCATGCAGCGCTCGCCGGCAGCGCCGTAACCCGCGCCGATCAGCGCGTCGGTCGCCTGGTCGAGGTCGGCGTCGGGCATGATCACCATGTGGTTCTTGGCGCCGCACAGCGCCTGCACGCGCTTATTCCGTTGCGTGCCGGTGTGATAGACGTACTGGCCGATCGCGGTCGAACCGACGAAGGAGATCGCCGGCACGTCGGGATGATGCAGCAGCGCATCGACCGCCACCTTGTCGCCGTTCAGCACCTGGAAGATGCCGGCCGGTGCGCCCGCCTCGGCGAACAGCTCGGCCAGCAGCATCGGCGCCGAAGGGTCCTTCTCCGACGGCTTCAAAATGAAGGCGTTGCCGCAGGCCACCGCCATGGCGCCCATCCAGCACGGGATCATGATCGGGAAGTTGAACGGCGTGATGCCCGCCACCACGCCCAGCGGCTGGCGGATCGACCAGCTGTCCATGTCGGAGGCGACCTGCTCGGTGAAGTCGCCCTTCATGTGATGGGCGATGCCGCAGGAGAACTCGATCACCTCGAGCCCGCGCCCGACCTCGCCCTTGGCATCGTCGAAGGTCTTGCCGTGCTCGAGCGACATCAGTCGCGCCAGATCGTCGGTGCGCTTCTCGACCAGGCTCTTGAGGTTGAACATCACGCGCTGGCGGCGGAGCGGCGGCGTCGCGGCCCAGGCCGTCTGCGCCTTCTTCGCGATCGCCACGGCGTCGTCGATCTCGGCCTGGGAGGCGAAGGCCACCATCGCCGTCACCTCGCCGGTCGCCGGGTTGGTGACGTCGCCCTGCCGGCCGCTGGTGCCCGCGACCCGCTTGTTGCCGACGAAATGTCCGATCCTGGCCGCCATCTATTCCTCCGCTATTTATTGCGTTCTAGCACAGCGTCGTGCCCATGACCCCCTCCGCCCGCTTCGCGGGCACCTCCCCCGCGCTATGCGCGGGGGAGGAGTTTGATTCTTCTCCTCCCCCGTCTCGGGGGAGGTGGCCCGTAGGGCCGGAGGGGGTCATCGCTTGCGACGCGACCTCCACGACCTGTGGAGGTGCGATGTCCGCCGGAACGGCGGGCAAGTCGTTGATCGGCGCGGGTGATTCGGGTTCGGCGAGGGCCACCGGATGCACGTCGGAAGCGGGCGTTTTGGAAATCGCCTTCGTCTCGCGCCTGGCCTCGATCTCCATCTCCTTCAGGCGGATCTCGTGGGCGCGCTGCTCGCGCCGTTCCTCGCGCGCCTCGGCGCGGGCGCGCTGGCCGTCTTCCAGCTTGAGCAGGAACATCAGCGCCCGGTCGTCGTGCATCACCTGCTCGCCGATCTGCTTGCCGCGAAAGAACACCGCCCGCGACCGGGGCTCGCCGGCCCGCAGTTTCAGGTCGTCGGCGTTCTGCCGGTGGCGCTCCTCGACGATCGTGGCGAGGTGCGCGGCGAACTTCGGGTACTTGATCCGCCAGCGCCGCGCCGTGCTCTCGTCGATGCCGACGCGGGCCGCCGCCTCGCGCAGCGTGTTGCCGCGGCGCGCCTGGTTGAGATAGCGCACGCGCAGCCGCCAGCCGCGCTGGGCCGGCAGGGCCCGCTTCGACGAGGGGCCATCGAGCAATGCCCGCTCGATCGCCTTGGGCGCGTTGGCGATGCGCGCCGCGCTCTGCCGCGCCTCCTCGGCTTCGCGCGCCTCCCGGGTTTCCTCGCGGGCTTTCGCCTCCAACTGCGCCAGGCTCATGCCGCGCATATGGGCGGGCGGGTGAAAGCCCTGTTTATGGATCCGCATCAAATAGGCCGCGTCGGCCCAGCTCAGGCCGTCGACCGGCGGCGCCTCGGGCACGCCGACCGGGATCCCGATGGGGGCCCCGAACGGGCGGTTCTGATCGTAGAATGACATCCCCTTCCTCCTGTTCCGCAGCCATTTAGGGCCGGAAATCCTGTCCGAGAGGATATATAGGGAAGGATAGGAATACTGTCAATAGGGGGCAGCGCCGCGCCAGCCGCCTGTAGCCGCCCCCGGCGGGGAGGGCTAACGTCAGTCGCCTCGGAAAAGGAAGCGTGACATGGCCCAACCACAGTCGACCACGCCAGACGCCCGGACTGGTATCGCGAACCGGGTACAGACGATCGTCGCGCGGGTCCTCGGCATCGCCCAGGAGAGGGTTGCCGAGAAGGCAAACTTCGTCACCGACCTCGGTGCCAGCAGCCTCGATCTCGTGGAACTCATCATGGCGATCGAGGACGCCTTCGGCATCGAGATTTCCGACAGCGCCGCCGAACGGATCCTCACGGTGGGCGATCTCGTGGCGTTCATCCGCAGCCAGGCGCCGGCGGCCAAGGCCGCCTAAGCGGCCGCTGCCGCGATCATCGACCTAGTTCAGCCCACAAAAGGCGAATTGCTTGGCGCTCCCGGGCTTGAGCGTCCGCACGGCGGCCTAGTCGCTTTCGCCGCCCTAGATGTCGCCGTTCCTGATCTTCGCCAAGCCACGGCCGAGCAGAGCCATCGTTCCTGGAAGCCTATGGCTGAGGCTCCACTTATTCACTGCAATCTGCGTTACCATAGCAAAGGCCCTGCAGGAGAATAACGGGACGAATGGCAAAGCGCATCGTGGTGCTTCATAGCGGTGGAATGGACTCAACGACGTGTCTTTACGAGGCGCACGCTGCTGGTCATGAGGTGACTAGCTTGGGCTTTGAATACGGACAACGCCTTTCTGTAGAATTGCTGTTCGCTGCTCGCCAATGCGAACGCCTCGGAATTAGGCGCGACGTAGTTTCGCTCTCTTGGCAGAAACCCAACCGGCCTATGCCAATTGGTCGTGCAATCGAAGAAATGCCGAAGAGTGTTTCGCCGGCTTTCCTGCCAGCTCGCAATGTCGTCTTTTTATCAGTTGCGTGCGCTCACGCGGCAGGAGTGAGTGCGGATGAAGTGCACATTGGATTAAATTCCATCGACTACTCCGGCTATCCTGATTGTACACCTGAGTTCCTTAAGTCGTTTCAGTCAATGATGTCATTGGCACATCCCGGCGGCCCGACGATAGTTGCGCCACTTATGTCCATGTCGAAAGCTGAAATTGCCACACTAGCCAAGCAGCATGGCCTTGGTGAGTATGACACGTGGAGCTGCTACCGTCCCCAAGTTGCCAATGGAGGCGTCGTTCCATGCGGAAATTGCGATGCATGCCGGCTGCATAGCCATGCTTGGAAGACAATAAAGTAGCCATGGCATCTTTGGCTCTCGTCGCTTGCTCAAAGACGAAGGCAGCCGAAGAGCGACCGGCCGCTGCGTTGTATACTTCCCCGCTGTTTAGGAAATCTCTCCTCCACTCTTTAGGAAAAGCGAAGACCACAGCCATCCTGTCAGCGAAACATGGCGTTCTTCCCTTGTCAGTACGCGTAACTCCTTACGATATGACTCTAAAAGATTTCGATCGCCACCAGCGGGCTGAGTGGTCGGCGATGGTGGCGCACCAGCTCAAAGACGTCATCAGTAGCGGCGACATCGTCGCGCTATATTGCGGCAGCGACTACTACAAGCCTCTTCAAGGAGTGTTCGCCCAGCTTGGATGCAAGGTCGAGTTGCCGTTGGGGCGGCTCTCGCTTGGCTCGCGGTTGCAGGCGTTGCGTAGATTCAATGATGACGATCTCCTAAATAAAAGCGGATCTGCATTCTATAAGCTCATGAGGAAGCTCTACGTGGCGCAAGGCGGAGGGCGCCTCCTCGCCGAAGCAAGTGGCCGCCTTAGCTGGCCAACGCGCGGTATCTACTTCTTCATCGAGGATACTGAACCAACATTGTCGCGCGTTCCGCGCGTAACTCGGGTCGGCACACATGCTGTTAGCAAAGGATCGCGTACAACACTCTGGGATCGCCTCAGCACTCATCGTGGTACGAACCAAGGTATTGGAAGTCATCGGTCATCAATTTTCCGTTTGCATGTTGGGAGAGCCCTGACAACTGGACTCAGTAATGCTGCCCGGCCACGGTCATGGGCTGAGGGGCAGACTGCCTCAGGCGAAATTCGAAAAGGTGAAGAACAGCTCGAACGTCGAGTATCTGCCGTTATTGGTGCCATGCGAGTGTTGTGGCTAGATGTTCCCGATGACGCCGGGCCACTAAGTGATCGCGCATATTTGGAGCAAAATTGCATCGGCCTTTTATCAAGGTGGTATCTCTCCGCAGGTCAAAAGGGCGCACACTGGCTCGGAAATTCGAGTGAGGACTGGAGAATCGCGGTGAGCGGGCTTTGGAATCTGAACTGTCTGTTTAATCCCCCGGATACGCGCTTGTTCGAAGTTTTAGAAACCTATGTCGAAGCCACAATTGGCCTCCGATCAATGCCAGAGAAGTCGATCTCACCAAAAGATTGGCGCAAGGGAGCCGTGCTGCTCCGTAAGTCTCCACAGTTAAGTCTCTTCTAAATTAGGTGGACCTATGGTGGATTGGTTTGCTCGGCTGATGAG
>NZ_SCVH01000072.1 GCF_004296935.1 Reyranella sp. | reverse complement strand
GGGTCACGTCCGTCAACGTGGTGTAATTTCGGCGGTGGCCCTGGGTCATCGTCAGGCGGCCTTTGCGGTGATGTGTAGTGGCTGATTTTCCTCCTCGATCATGGATTGGTTGAGTTCGGCCATACCCTCGATCTGCATGTAGCGGTGCTGGAGTTGCCATTCGTCGTTCTGCTCGAGCAGGACGGCGCCAACGAGGCGGACGATGCTGTCTTCGTTGGGGAAGATGCCGACGACATCGGCGCGGCGCTTGACCTCCTTGTTCAGCCGCTCGAGGGGATTGGTCGAGTGTAACTTCGTGCGGTGCTGGGTGGGGAAGCCGGTGTAGGCGAGCACGTCGGTTTCCGCCTCGTCCATGCAGGCGCCGAGCTTCGGCCAGCGGGTACGCAATTGGTCGGCGACCTGCCGCCACACCTGCGTTGCGCTTTTCTGATCGGGCTGGAGGAAGACCTGGCGGATGGCGGCGGCGACCACGGTGTTCTGGCCCTTGGGCACGTAGGACAGCGCGTTCCTCATGAAGTGGACGCGGCAGCGCTGCCAGGTGGCGCCCATGACGCGGGTGATCGCGCCCTTGAGGCCCTCGTGGGCGTCGGAGATGACTAGTTTCACCCCTGTCAGGCCGCGCCGGACAAGGTCCTTCAGGAAGTCGGACCAGAAGACCTCGGCTTCGGAAGGGCCGATATGTAGGCCGACGATCTCGCGCCGGCCCTCGGTGTTGACAGCCATGGCGATTATCGCGGCGACACTGATGATCCTGCCGCCTTCGCGCACCTTGAGGTAGGTCGCGTCGAGCCAGAGGTAGGGCCACTCGCCGGTCAGCGGGCGCTTCAGGAAGGCCAGAACGCGCTCGTCGATGTCCTTGCACAGCTTGGAGACCGTGGACTTGGAGATGCCGGTCATGCCCATGGCCTGGACCAGTTCGTCGACCCGCCGGGTGCTGACGCCGCCGATCCACGCCTCCTGGATTACCGCCACCAGCGCCTTCTCGACCATCTTCCTGGGCTCGAGGAAGCCGGGGAAGTAGGAGCCCGCGCGCAGCTTGGGGATCTTGAGGTTCAGCGTGCCGACCCGGGTATCGAGCGAGCGATCACGATATCCGTTGCGCCAGGTGGCGCGCTCACCGGATCGTTCATGCCGTCCGGCACCGATCAGGCCGTCGACATCGGCCTCCATGATCAGCTGCAGGACGTTCTCGGCAATGGTGCGCAAAAAATCCGGTTGGCCGCCCTTCGCAGCCAGCTCTTCGATCAGTAATCTGTCCTCGGTCATCGGGAACTCCTCTTCGTCACGGTTGAAGTGTGCAAACTCCACCATAACGATGAGCCCGGTGGCCACCAGCGACGCCGCATTCCGGGGTGGGGCATGCCCCACCCCGGAATACACCGTCACATACACCGGAAATTACACCACGAGCGCGGACGCTAGCTTGGCGAAGCGTTCGGCGAAGCTGGCGTGGGCTTCCCATGCGTGGTCGCAGCAGAGCGGCAGGACCACGTGGATGCCCTTGCCTCCCGACAGCATTGCGAAACTGACAAGGCCAAGGTCCGAGAGACGGTCGCGGATGTCTTTTGCCGCGCGCTTCACGTCGGCAAAATCGAGTCCTTCGTCGGGATCGAGATCGATCACCATCCGATCGGGCGTTTCGACATCGTCGGCCTTTGCGCACCAGCCATGGAATTCGATCGTGCCCATCTGCACGCAGGTGAGAATGCCGGCGGCGTCCGCAACGAAAAGGTAGTCTTCTGAATTGCCATCCTTTTCCTTGATCGACACATGGTGGACATGCTCACCGAACGAGCCGCTGTCATGCTTCTGGAAGAAGCACTGCTTGGCCCGCCCTTGCGGACAACGGACGAGACTTACCGGGCGATTGGCAAGGAATGGCAGCATCGCGGGCGCCAGCATGGCATAGTAATCGGCAAGGTCGCCCTTGGTCTGCCCGCTTTCAGGGAAGATCACGCGACTGCGATTGCTGATCGCAACGGTTTGCATCTGCGGTTCGATATGGACAGCGCGTTCGGGTATCACGTCCTCAGCCTTCTTGTCCTCGCGCAAGGCGACGAAGCTGGCATGGCGCACTCTGCCATCGCCGGTGAATTCGGCAAAGGCCACTTCGGCGACAAGTCTGGGCTCCAGCCATAGTGCGCCACGCGCTTCGGTTTTCGGCACCTCGAGCACGCGCTCCTCGCGACGGAGCGGCTGTAAGCGGGTGGCGAGATCATCGAGCAGATCCGCATCGAAACCGGTGCCCACCTTGCCCTTGTAGACGAGTTGATTGCCCTTGCGCTGGGCGAGGAGGAGCGAGGCAAAGGGGCGACGTCGCGCAGTCGATTTCGTCATGCCGACGATGACGAATTCCTGACGCAGGATGCATTTGACCTTGAGCCAGTTCTGCGTGCGCCTGGGTACGTAGGGCGCATCGGCGCGCTTGGATATAATGCCTTCCTGCGCGGCGCCGCACATTGACTGAAACAGCTTTTCGCCACCGCCCACGATATGATCGGCAATGTGAATCGGCGCTGATGCTGCGGTGAGCAGCGCCGCGAGACGTTGCTTGCGCTCGATATTCGGGAGCGGTTTGAGGTCCTCGCCGTCGATCTCGAGCACGTCGAAGGCATGGAACGAGAGCGCGTCGCGCTCGCCCTGCTCGCCATGGCCGCGCTTCAGCACATTCTGGAGGCGCGAAAAGTCGGGATTGCCTTCGTCGTCTGCGGCCGTGATCTCGCCGTCGATCAGGCAGGACGGCAGATCGAGCGCGGCCAGGTGCCGAACCAGAGGCGCGAACTTCTCGGACCAGTCGA
>NZ_SCVH01000071.1 GCF_004296935.1 Reyranella sp. | reverse complement strand
AGAAGGCGAGGGCGCCGGCATGAACGCCAGAAGCACCTCCGCACTCCTCTACCTCAGCGGCGTGACCGTCTCGTTTGACGGTTTCAAGGCGCTGAACAACCTCTCGCTGCTGGTCGAGCCGGGCGAGATGCGCGCCATCATCGGTCCTAATGGCGCCGGCAAGACCACCATGATGGACGTCGTCACCGGCAAGACGCGACCCGACTCGGGCGAGGTCGTGTTCGACGGCAAGGCCGACCTCACCAAGCTCGACGAGGCCAGTATTGCCACGCTCGGCATCGGCCGGAAGTTCCAGAAGCCCACGGTGTTCGAGAACCACACCGTGCGCGACAATCTCCTGCTGGCACTGGCGGGCTTGCGGAAGTGGCATAGCCTCCTGCTGGCCGCGCCCACCAAGGCCGAGAACGACCGGCTGGCCGAGATCCTCGCCATCATCCGCATGGAAGAACAGCAGCACATGCTGGGCGCGCGCCTGTCGCATGGCCAGAAGCAGTGGCTGGAGATCGGCATGCTGCTCGCCCAGGACCCCAAGCTGCTGCTGGTCGACGAACCGGTCGCCGGCATGACCGACGTCGAGACCGAGACCACGGCGCAGGTGCTGAAGGAGATCAATCGCACTCACTCGGTCGTGGTGGTCGAGCACGACATGAGCTTCGTGCGGGCCTTGGGCGTCAAGGTGACGGTACTGCACGAAGGCTCGATGCTGGCCGAGGGCACGCTCGATCAGGTGAGCGCCGATCAGCGCGTCGTCGAAGTGTATCTGGGACGATAGAGATGCTCGAAGTCCAGGACGTCAATCTTTACTACGGCGCGGCCCAGGCCCTGCGCGGCGTGTCCCTGTCGGCGGCGATCGGCAAGGTGACCTGCCTGCTGGGCCGCAACGGCGTCGGCAAGACCAGCCTGCTGCGTGCCATCGTCGGCCTGCGGCCGATCGCCTCGGGCTCGATCGCCTTCGACGGCCAGGAAGTCTCCAGGCTGCCGCCCTACGAGCGGGCGCGGCGCGGCGTGGCCCTGGTGCCGCAGGGCCGTGAAATCTTCCCGCTGCTGACGGTGAAGGAGAACCTCGAGACCGGCTTTGCACCCGTCGGCCGCGACCAGCGCAAGATCCCCGACGAGGTGTTCGAGCTCTTCCCGGTGCTCGATTCGATGCTGAAGCGCCGCGGCGGCGATCTCTCGGGTGGCCAGCAGCAGCAGCTCGCCATCGGGCGCGCTCTCACCATGCGGCCCAAGCTGCTGGTGCTCGACGAGCCCACCGAAGGCATTCAGCCCTCGGTGATCAAGGACATCGGTCGCGCCATCACCTTTCTGCGCCAGAGGGGTGACATGGCGATCCTGCTGGTCGAGCAGTATCTCGATTTCGCGCATGAACTGGCCGACGATTTCGCGGTCATGGACCGCGGCGAGGTCGTGATGTCCGGCACCCGCGAGACGTTCGACGCCGATGCCGTCCGCCGTCACATGACGGTCTAGACCGGAACCTGGGCCCCACGCACCAGCCGGCCTGGCCGTTCGCCCGTCAGTTCATCGTTCTGCACCGTCTCGACACCCGACACGAAGGTGTGACGATAGCCTGATGCACGCTGGATCAGACGGCGACCGCCGGTCGGCAGGTCGTAGACAACCTCGGGGCGCTTGAGCTGCAGCGCCTCGAAATCGATCACGTTGATGTCGGCCTTGTGGCCCGGCTCCAGCAGGCCGCGATCGGCGAGGCCGTAGGACAGCGCCGTGCCGCGCGTCTGCTTGGCGATCAGGAATTCGAGCCCAAGCTTCGGTCCGCGCGTGCGGTCACGGCCCCACAGGGTCAGCAGCGAGGTGGGCGAGGAGGCATCGCAGATCACGCCGACATGGGCGCCGCCATCGGCGACGCCCAGCACGGTGGCGGGATCGGTGATCATCTCGCGCACCACGTCGAGGCTGCCGGCTGCATAGTTCTCGAACGGCAGCATCAGCAGGCCCTTGCCACCCTGTGCGAGGATCGCGTCGAGGGCGACTTCCTGCGGTGTGCGGCCGGACCGTTCGGCAATGGCGGCGACCGAGTGGGTGAGGTCGGGCTCGTAGTCCGGACGGTCGGCGATGGGAAACATCTTGTGGAAGGCCTCGCCCATGTAGGCCGGTGCACCGCCGACGCGCGGGGCGAGCAGGCGCTGGCGCAGATCGGTATCCGTCGACAGACGTTGGTAACGCACTGCAGGCGCCAGGTCGCGCAGCTCGCGCCACACCGGATGGGCGGCGAAAGGATGGACGGTGGTTTCCAGCCCCATGATCACGCCGATCGGCCGGCTGCCGACCTGCGCATTGGCCTCGTGTCCTGCCGCGCGCATGCGGTGGATGTTGCCCAAGGTCTCGCGCCAGAGATCGGGCTGGGCATCGACTTGGACCAGCAGGCAGGAAAGCGGGCGGCCGGCTAGCGTTGCCGCCGCTTCCAGCGCCTCGAACTCGCCAGGGCCGAAGTCGGAGTTGACCTCGATCACGCCGCGGCCGGCGCGTCTGATGCCTTGCGCGATGCCCAAAAGCTCGGCCTCGCGGGCCGAAAGCGACGGTGTGAAGCGTCCGTCGCGGGCCTTGTGCTTGGTGGTGCGCGAAGTCGTGAAGCCCATGGCGCCGGCGCGCAATGCCTCCTCGGTGAGCCGCGCCATCTCCTCGATCTCGCGCCCGGTCGGCACTTCGGCGTGCTCGGCGCCGCGATCGCCCATGACGTAGAAGCGCAGCGCGCCGTGTGGCAGTTGGGCGGCGACGTCGACCGCGCGGTCCATCGAGGCCAACGCGTCGAGATAGTCGGGGAAGGACTCCCAATTGAACTTCACGCCCTCGCTCAACACGGTGCCGGGGATATCTTCGACGCCTTCCATCAGGTTGATCAGGTAGCCCGAGGCGCCCGGCCGCACCGGGGCAAAGCCGACGCCACAATTGCCGAACACCGTCGTTGTCACGCCGTGCCAAGAGGAAGGCGTGACGAACGGGTCCCAAGTCGCCTGCCCGTCATAGTGCGTATGGATGTCGACGAATCCCGGCGTCACGAGCAGGCCCGACGCATCGACCTCGCGTCTGGCGGCGCCGAGTCTGGCGCCGACCGCGGCGATCTTTCCATCTTGCACTGCGACATCGGCGACCAGGCGTGGGGCGCCCGAGCCATTGATCACGGTTCCGTTTCGGATGACGAGGTCAAACATGGCGGAAGGATAGGCCCGGGGAGGTGGTCCGGTCTATGTTCGGCCGTTCCGCCTGGAAAGTTCAGAGAGGGAGTTGAGTTTGTCCAAGCCGCTGCTGTTCACGCCCTTCAAGATGCGCGGCGTCGTTGCTTCCAACCGTGCCGTCGTCTCTCCCATGGTCCAGTACCGGTCCACGGACGGCATGGTGAATGACTTTCATCTCGTCCATCTCGGCAAGTTCGCGCTGGGCAAGTTCGGCATCGTCTTCACGGAGAACTGCGCCATCGAACCTCGCGGGCGGGTGACAGAGGGCGATCTCGGCCTGTGGGACGACAGCCAGATCGAGAGCCATAAGCGTCTGACGCGATTCCTGAAGCAGGAAGGGTCTCTGGCGGCGACGCAGATCACCCATTCCGGCCGTAAGGGCAGCACGCCACGCTCGTTCGACAAGCCGGGCGAGCTTGGCCCCAAGGAAGCGGGCTGGCAGCGCTGGCAGGTCGTTGGTCCGACAGAACTTTCCGCCGGCGAGCCCTATTCGCCGGCACCCAGGCAGCTCACGGCGGCAGAGATCGGGGAGATCGTGAAGAAGTTCGGTGCGGCCGCGCGCCGCGCCGACGCTGCGGGCTATGACGTGATCGAAATCCACGGTGCGCACGGTTACCTGTTGGCGCAGTTCCTCTCGCCGATCAGCAACACCCGCAATGACCAGTATGGCGGGGACCGCGCCGGCCGCATGCGCTTCCCCTTGTCCGCGGCCAAGGCCGTGCGCACCAACTGGCCCGAGCACAAGCCCATGTTCATCCGCGTCTCGGCCGTCGATGGCGCGGGCGGCTGGGACGTCGAGGACACGATCGCCTACGCCAAGGAGCTGAAGGCGATCGGCATCGACGTGGTCGACACCTCCTCGGGGGGCCTCACCGGCCTTTCGACGGCGCTGCCGGTGAAACGGTCGCTGGGTTTCCAGGTGCCCTTCGCGGCGGCGGTGAAGCGAGGGGCGGAGATCCCGACCATGGCGGTCGGCTTGATCCTCGACGGGCCGCAGGCCGAGGCGATCCTGCAGGCGGGCGACGCCGATCTGATCGCCATTGGCCGCCAGGCACTTTACGACCCGTTCTGGACGCTGCACGCCGCGCAGGAGCTGGGTTGCGACAGCGACTTCGATATGTGGACGCCGGAATACGGCTGGTGGCTCGAGAAGCGAAAGAACAATCTTCCCAAATAGGCAAGACGCAAAATAAGCAAGACAAGGAAACGCACATGACTGGCATTCTCGCCGGCCTTCGCATCGTCGAAGGCTCGGCTTTCATTGCGGCCCCTCTGGGCGGCATGACGCTCGCCCAACTGGGCGCCGACGTGATCCGCTTCGACGACATCAAGGGCGGTCTCGACAACGACCGCTGGCCGATCACCAAGGATGGCCGCTCGATCTATTGGGCCGGCCTCAACAAGGGCAAGCGCTCGATCGCCGTCGATCTGCGCAACCCGCGAGGCCGCGAACTGTTGACGGCGCTCATCACTGCACCGGGTGAGGGCGCCGGCATCTTCACCACCAACATGCCGGCGCGCGGCTGGCTCGCCTACGAGGAGCTGGCGAAGAAGCGCGCCGACCTGATCGCCCTCAACATCGTGGGCGATCGGCACGGTACGGCGAATGTCGACTATACGATCAACGCCATTACGGGCTTCCCCATGGTGACCGGCCCTGTCGGCCACCAAGGCCCCGTGAATGCCGTGGCGCCGCCGTGGGATCTCGCCACCGCCTATGCCGGCGCCATGGCGATCCTGGCGGCCGAGCGGCATCGCCGCATGACGGGGCAGGGCCAGCGCATTGTGCTGCCGCTGCAGGACATGGCGCTCTCCGTCACATCGGCGCTGGGCTATCTGGGCGAGGCCGTGGTCAACGACGTCGACCGGCCGCGCTACGGCAACGAGATTTTCGGCACCTTCGGCCGCGACTTCAAAACGAAGGACGCCCGCTTCATCATGATCTGCATCTTCTCCGACCGCCATGTCGATGCCTTGGCAGTGGCGGGCGGCTTTGCGGCGGCGTTCAGGAAGATCGAGACCGAGAGCGGTGTCGACCTCAAGACCGACGCCGGCCGCTGGACGGCGCGAGCCGAGCTCTGCGCCGTGATCGAACCCTGGGTGGCCGCGCACACCGCGGCCGATGTGGGTGCGGCGCTCAAGAAGGCCGGTGCGCTGTGGGCGCCCTACCAGACGTTCCGTGAGCTGGCGGCCGACAAGGAAGCCGTGCGCGACAACCCGATGTTCACGGTGCTCGACCAGCCCGGCATCGGACGCTATCCGGTGGCCGCCACACCGCTGCAGTTCGGCGCCCTGCCGCGCGAGGCGCCCAGGGTCGCGCCCAAGCTCGGCCAGCATACGGACGAGATTCTTTCCGCTATCCTCGGCCTGCCGGATCACGAGATCGCCCGGCTGCATGACGAGAAGGTCGTGGGTGGACCCAGATAAAGTTCTCATCGCCGGCGGCGGCATCGGCGGCCTGGCGGCCGCCCTGGCGTTGGCCCAGAAGGGCATCGCCTCGCTGGTGCTGGAGAAGGCTTCCAAGCTCGGCGAGATTGGCGCCGGCATCCAGCTCGGGCCCAACGCCTTCCACTGCTTCGATCGCCTGGGCGTCGGCGAGGCGGCACGCGGCATGGCGGTCTATATCGACAGCCTCAGGCTGATGGATGCCATCGCCGACGGTGAGATCACCCATATCGACCTCGGCGACAAATTCCGTGCCCGCTTTGGCAATCCCTACGCCGTCGTCCATCGCGGCGACTTGCACGGCGTGCTGCTGAAGGCCTGTCAGGACCATTCCCTGATCGACCTCAGGACGCAGGCCCAGGTCGACGGCTATGACCAGGATGGAAGCAGCGTCACGGCCATGCTGGGCAACGGCGATACGGTGAAAGGACGCGCCCTGATCGGCGCCGACGGCCTGTGGTCCAACGTCCGCGGCCAGGTCGCGGGCGACGGCGCGCCGCGCGTCTCGGGCCACACCACCTATCGCTCGGTGATCCCGCTCGAGCAGATGCCGGAGGACTTGCGCTGGAACGCCGCCACTTTGTGGGCCGGCCCCAAGTGCCACATCGTCCACTACCCGCTGTCGGGCTGGAAGGTTTTCAACCTCGTCGTCACCTACCACAATCACGCGCCCGAGCCGGTCGCCGGCAAGCCGGTGCCCGTCGAGGAGGTGCGGAGGGGCTTTACCCACGTCTGCGAGCGGGCGCAGAACATCATCCGCCACGGCAAGGACTGGCACATGTGGGTGCTGTGTGACCGCGATCCCATCGACCAGTGGGTCGACGGCCGCGTGGCGCTGCTGGGCGATGCCGCGCATCCCATGATGCAGTACATGGCGCAGGGCGCCTGCATGGCGATGGAGGATGCGGTCTGTCTGGCAGACTCGCTGTCCCGTTACGATTCCCTCGAGGCTGGCCTTGCCACCTACAAGACCCGCCGCGTGCTGCGCACCGCGCGGGTGCAGCTGATGTCACGCGCCATGGGCGATCACGTCTATCATCCCGACGGCCCGCACGCCGCGCTGCGCAATGTGCTCATGAACGCCAAGAGCCAGGATCAGTGGCTCGATACGCTCGAATGGCTCTACGGCGGCAACGGGCTCGACTGAACGACATGCCGCCTGCCGCCAACCGGCCCCGTGCCGTCGCCATCGAACTCAATGCGGTGCTGGTCGCGTTGATTGGCGACGAGCCGCAGGTGCTGACCCTCGAGAACGGCGCGCTGCTGCCATCGGGGCCGTTCGAGGGCGATCATCCGACCCTGCAGACCGGGTTGCGGGCCTGGGTCGAGCGCCAGACCCATCATCCGCTGGGCTATGTCGAGCAGCTCTACACCTTCGCCGACCGCTCGCGGGCCGCGGCCACCCTGGGCAGGCGCATCGTGTCGATCTCCTATCTCGGTCTCACGCGAGAACGCGCGGCGGCGGGCGAGCATGAGCCCGGCTGGCAGAGCTGGTACCGCTACTTCCCGTGGGAGGACTGGCGCGGCGGCACGCCGGCCGTGTTGTCTCGGCAGCTCCTGCCGCGGCTGCGCCGCTGGATCGACGCGGCCGCGAACGCGATGACCAAGCGCGAGCGCCGGCAACGGGTCGAGGTCAATTTTGCCGACGCGACTTGGAACGAGGACCTGGTGCTGCAGCGCTACGAGCTGCTTTACGAGGCAGGCCTCGTGCCGGAAGCCGCCGCGCGTCGGCCGATCGCCGATCCCTTGCCGGGCGCGCCGATGCACTACGACCACCGCCGCATCCTGGCCACCGGCATCGCGAGGCTCCGGGCCAAGATCAAGTACCGGCCCGTGGTGTTCGAGTTGATGCCGCCCGATTTCACCCTGGGCCAGCTCCAGCTTGCCGTCGAAGCGCTGGCCGGGCGGCCGCTGCACAAGCAGAACTTCCGCCGGCTGATCGACCAGCAGGGCCTGGTCGAGGAGACCGGCGCCGTCTCGGCTGAAACCGGTGGCCGGCCGGCCAGGCTCTACCGCTTCCGCCGCGAGATCGTGATCGAGCGCGCCGTCGCCGGCAGCAAGCTGCCGCTCTCCCGATCTTCCTGAGGGCTATTTCGGGCTGACGCGCTTCCAGTCGGCGGCGACGAAGCCCTGGGCGTCGAGCCGGGTTTCCTTGGCGATCGCGGGCTCAGACCCGCGGCAGATCCAGTCATAGGCCAGCATGCGTTCCGTGCCCATCACGACTCGCGGGATGACCGGTGAGTTGGAGTTGCTGCGGCAGAAGTCGCGCATGCCGGGTGTGGGCGTGCGGTCGGTGTTGGCCTTCAGGCACGACGGACTCTGGGCGTTCTGGCAGACCAGCACATTGCCGCTTACGCAGCGCCAGGAGATACCGTAGATCGCCCGCGGGTATTGCGGATTGACGAACGGCGCCACCATCCACTCCGGAGTCTTGTCCGGGGTGAACTGCCGGTCCGGCATGTCGACCGTGCCGGCCGTCCGGCAATAGGCCTGGGGATCGGTGACGGTGGGTGTCTGGGCCCCTGCGCCCGTTCCGGTGGTGAGCGCCACGAAACCGGCGACGATCGTGAAGAGGCTACGCATGCCGCCCTTCTAGGCGACGGCCGGCCGCTTGTCGAAATCGGGAATTCAGGGGCTTGACGCGATTTATGCTCGTTCATAGCATAAGACTATAAATGCTCATAGTGAGCATAATAGGTGCCCCATGAACGCTTTCCTCCAGACCGCCCAGCTCTACGACAAGGTGAGGTCGGTGATCCTGCCGGCCGAATGGTCCGAGTTCGCGCCCGACGTCGACGCCATCCTGGCGCTGAAGCGCGAGAAGAACGCCGTCATCCTGGCGCACAACTATCAAACGCCGGAGATCTTCCACGGCGTCGCCGACATCGTGGGCGACAGCCTGGCGCTCGCACGCGAGGCGATGAAGACCGATGCCGAGGTGATCGTGCTGGCGGGCGTCCATTTCATGGCCGAGACCGCCAAGCTTCTGAATCCTTCGCGCACCGTGCTCATTCCGGACCTCCGGGCCGGCTGCTCGCTGGCTGAATCCATCATCGCCCAGGATGTGCGCCTGCTGCGCCAGCGCTGGCCGGGCGTACCCATCGTCACCTACGTCAACACCTCGGCGGCGGTGAAGGCCGAGAGCGACATCTGCTGCACCTCGGGCAATGCCAAAAAGATCGTCGAGAGCCTGGGCGTGCCCAAGGTCATCATGCTGCCCGACGAATATCTGGCGCAGAACATCGCGCGCGAAACCGACGTCGAGGTCATCACCTGGGCCGGCCACTGCGAGGTCCACGAGCGCTTCTCTGCCGCCGATGTGCGCCAGGTGCGCGCCGGCCATCCCGGTGTCGTGGTGCTGGCCCATCCCGAATGCCCGCCCGAGGTCGTTGCCGAGGCCGACTTTGCGGGCTCCACGGCGGCGATGGCCGACTATGTCGAGCGCGAGCGGCCGGGCCGCGTCGTTCTGATGACCGAATGCTCGATGAGCGACAACATCGCGGCCCTTCATCCCGAGATCGAGTTCGTGCGGCCCTGCAACCTCTGCCCACACATGAAACGCATCACCCTGCCCAAAATCCGCCGTGCGCTCGAAACCATGAGCCACGAGGTGACGATCGATCCCGCTGTCGCCGAACCTGCCCGCCGCGCCGTCGAACGCATGCTGGCCGTCCACTGAGGAGAGCATCATGAACTTGTCCCCGCTGCCCCTCCTGATGCTCGAGCCGCAGGTGCGCGCCGCCCTCCTGGAAGATCTCGGCCGCGCCGGCGACCTCACCACCGACGCCATTGTGCCGGCCGCAGCCTGGGCCGAGACGGCGCTGGTCGCGCGCCAGCCCGGCGTCGTGGCTGGCCTCGATGCCGCGGCACTCGCCTTCCGCCTGGTCGATCCAGCGATCGAAATCGCGATCGAGCGGCCCGACGGTTCCCGGCTGGTGCCGGGCGACCGCATTGCCATCATCGCCGGCCCCGCCCGCGGCATGCTGACGGCCGAGCGCGTGGCGCTCAATTTCCTCGGACACCTGAGCGGTGTCGCCACCGCGACGGCGACGCTGGTCGAGGCCGTGCAGGGCCACAAGGCCCGCATCTGCTGCACGCGCAAGACCCTGCCCGGCCTGCGCGCGCTGCAGAAATATGCCGTGCGGGCCGGCGGCGGCGTCAACCACCGCTTCGGTTTGGACGATGCCGTGCTGATCAAGGACAACCACATCGCCGCGGCCGGTGGCGTGGCGGCGTCCATCCGTGCCGCCCGTGCCGGCGTCGGCCATCTGGTGAAGATCGAGGTCGAGGTCGATTCGCTCGATCAGCTCGACGAGGCGCTGCGCGAGGGACCGGACGCCGTGCTGCTCGACAACATGGGCCCCGATATGCTGGCCGAGGCGGTGCGCCGCATCGCCGGGCGTGCCATCGCCGAGGCCTCCGGCCGAATCACTCCGGCCACGGCGCCGGCCATCGCCGCCGCCGGCGTCGATCTCATCTCGGCGGGTTGGCTGACGCACAGCGCCCAGGTGCTCGACATCGGTCTCGACTGGCGGCGCCTCAGATGGGACCGCAGCCGCGAAGCCCGTCCCACGGCGGCTTGAGCCAGGTCAAGGCGCCGGGACGTGGCGCCGGTCTACTTACCCTGTGCAGCACTCCGGGGCGGAGGCCATGACGAGACTCCTGGTTCTGATCGTTGCCATCCTGGCGCTCGCCGGCTGCAAGTCGGTGCCGGGCGAGGACGGCCGCTATGCCACGCCGTCGCGCGGCGGCTGGGACAATTTCCGCGGCTGAGGCGGCGCGGGACGAGAAACAGTCTTTCAGGAGGCGCCGGACCGCAGGGCAGCTGTGCGCTTCTCGTCGATGGCCCGGCCATCGGCGGCAATCGCCACGCGATAGTCGCGCTCGGCGCCGGCCGCGCTCACCACGCCGTCGCGCACGTCGCGCAGCACGCGTGCGGGATCGCGAGTCGCGGGATCGCCATAGCCGCCGCCGCCCGGTGACAGCGCGCGATAGCTGCCGGCGCCATGGCGCTCGACGCCGTACTTCGGCGCCTGGATGTGCTGGCCGTCGGCGAGCGTCAGGATCACCTCGCCGCCCGAGCCGGCGCGGCCGCCGGCGACGCCGAAGCTCGACGGCGCGCCCACGCCTTCGCCGCGGAAGGCATAGTCGGCCGGCGTAAAGATCTCGACCTCGTAGTCGCAGCCCGCGCCGCCACGGAAACGGCCGGGGCCGGCGGTGTCGCAGCGCAGCTCCTGCCGCTTGAAGCGCACGGGATAGAGCTGCTCGTAGGTTTCGAGGTTGGGCAGGGTGAGGCCGCCCAGGGTGATGAGATGGCCGATCAGGTGAAAGCCGTCGCGGCCTTCGACACCGCCGCCCGCGGGCGCGCCGGCCCATTGATACATCACGTAGCGCCCGCCATCCGGACGCAGCCCGGCGGTCACGGCATGCACCGCCTTCGACCAGCCGGCCGAGGCGCGCTCCGGCAGCGCCTGGGCGAGCGCCTTCCACATCGCGTGGATGATCTCGTGCGCCACGAACACCGTGTTCATGGTCATCGGCGCCGGCGGCCGCGCATTCACCAGCGTGCCCTCGGGCAAACGAATCTCGACGCTGCGGAAAGCGCCTTCGTTCTTGGGCAGGTCGGGTTCGAAGAACGAGGCGAGCGACATGAACACCGCCGAGGTCGAGTTGGCGATCGAACTGTTCTTGAAGCCACGGATCTGCGGGCTCGTGCCCGCGAAGTCGACGATCATGCGCTGGTCCTTGACCGTCAGCGTGACCACGATGCGGCCGTCGATCGGCTCGAAGCAGTCGTTGTCGACCGGCTCCTCGGCCCGCCAGACGCCTGGGGCCAGGCGATCGATGCAGGTGCGGAAACGGCGGTCGGCGTGGTCGAGCACGCCCTCGAAGAAGTCGTCGGCGCGCTCGCCGCCCAGCTCCTCGACCAGTAGCGCCAGCCGTTCGGCGCCGATGCGGGTCGAGCCGATCATGGCGCGCAGGTCGCCATCCAGCGCCTCGGGCAGGCGGGTGTTGAGCAGCAGCAGGCGCCACAGGTCGTCGCGTACCTTGCCGCCCTCGATCAGCTTCAGCACCGGCAGGCGAATGCCTTCGTGGAAAATTTCCGTTGCCGCCGAATTATAAGTGCCAGCCGCCCCGCCGCCGATATCGGCCTGGTGGGCGCGGTTGCAGGTGAAGGCCACCAGCCTGCCTTTCACGAACACCGGTCGCGCGATCACCCAGTCCGGCAGGTGGTTGCCGCCGGCGGTGTAGGGATCGTTCAGCAGGAACACATCCTCGGGCTCTATGGAATCCTTGAAGTCGCGCAGGATGGCGCGCACGGCGAAGCCGCCGCCGCCGGTATGGATCGGGATGCCGTCGGCCTGGCTGATCAGCGTGCCGCGCGCATCGGCGATGAAGCAGGAGAAGTCGTGGCTCTGGCTGAAGATCGGCGAGCGCGCCGTGCGCGTCATCACCCAGCCCATCTGGTGCGAGATATGGTCGAGCCGGTTCTGCACCAGCGCCAGGGTGACGGGATCAAGGGTCATCGCAGAAGCTCCATCAGCTTCCTCCCCATTCAAATGGGGAGGTGGCGCGGTAATCCGCGACGGAGGGGTCAGGGGCAACAGTCTCGGTGCGGCTCATGACCCCTCCGCCCGCGAAGACGCGGGCACCTCCCCATCTGAATGGGGAGGTGGCGCTGTACCAACATGAACCAGGAAATCGTCGCGCGAATCGACTTCGAGCACGTCGGCCGGGCCGACGAAGGCGGTCATGGTGCGCTCCTCGACCAGCAGCGGACCTTTTAGCCGGCAGCCGGGCGCGAGGTCGGCGCCGTCGTAGATCGGCACATCGCGCCAGCCGTTTGCGGGATCGATCCAGACCTTGCGGGTTTCGCGTGGCCTGGGCATGCCCGCTTGCGGCGGACGCGCGGCCGGCGGCGTCCAGTCGAGCCGGCCGCGACCCACGACCCTGAGCGCCGTGATGTCGATGCGGCCGCCGGGCTGGATATGGCCGAACAGCCGCTGGTGCTCGGCCTCGAAGGCTTTTCGCGCGGCGGCCGCGTCGAACACGCCGCCGATGCTCACCCGCACCGGCCATTGCTGCCCGTCGTAGCGAAGATCCACCTCGCGCTCGATCACGACCGCGTCGGCGCCGAAACCGTCCTTGGCCAGCGCCGCGCGGGCCCGCGCCTCGATCTGGGCGAAGCCTGCCTCGAGCGAGGCGACCTCGGCCTTGTCGAGATCGGCCAGGAACACCTGCAGGTAATCCTGCCGCACGTCCGACTGCAGCATGCCGAGCGCACAGAAGGCGCCGGCGGCGCGCGGCAGCAGGGCGCGGCGGCAGCCCAGCGCGCGGGCGACGGCAGTGCCGTGCATCGGCCCGGCGCCACCGGCCGCCACCAGGGTGAAGGTCGCGGGATTGTGGCCGCGCTCGATGCTGAGCCGCTCCACCGCATGCAGCAGGTTCTGCTCCAGGAGCCGAATGACGCCGGCCGCCGCCTCTTCGACCGAGAGGCCGAGCGGCTTGGCCAGTTTCGTCTCCACCGCCTTGCGCGCCAATGCGCCATCGAGCGTGACCGCGCCGCCGGCCAATGGTCCGGGACGGAGCCGCCCCAGCACCAGTTGCGCGTCGGTGACGGTCGGGTTCTCGCCGCCCAGGCCATAGGCCGCGGGACCGGGCCGGGCGCCCGCGCCCTGCGGGCCGACATGCAGCAGCCCCGCGTCGTCGACCCAGGCGACCGTGCCGCCACCCGCGCCCACGGTGTGGATCTCGACCGAGGGCGTCGTGAGGTGATAGCCGTCGATGGTGAGCGCGTCCGTCACCGGCACCTCGCCGCCCGCCATCACCATGACGTCGCAACTGGTGCCGCCGATCTCCATCGAGATCAGGTTGGCCTTCTCTCCGGGCGCCGCGCAGCCTTTCAGCGCGCCGACGCCGGCCGCCGGGCCCGAGAGCACCAGCATCACCGGCCGCGCCGCCACCTGATCCACCGAGACGGCGCCGCCGTTGCTTTGCAGCAGCAGCAGCGAGCGCGGCAGGCCGAACTGGCGCAGCTGCTCGTCCAGCGCCTGGAGATAGCTCGTCACCTTGGGCGCCACATAGGCGTTGACCACGGCGGTCGAGCCGCGCTCGTACTCGCCCATGGTCGGCATGACGTCGCTCGACAGCGACACCCACTTGCCGTTCCAGCTCTTGGCCAGTTGCGCGCCGACGCTGCGCTCGTGCGCGCCGTCGAGGAAGGAATTGAACAGGCAGACCGCGACCGACTCGACGCCTTCGGCCGTAAAGACCTTGGCCGCCGCGTCCACGTCGTCGGGGTTGAGCGCCGCCAGCTCCCGGCCGTCGGCGCCGATCCGGCCGCGCACCGGCAGGCGCAGATAGCGTGGCACCAGCACCTCGGGGAAGGGCGCGCGATGGTCCCACTGGTTGTCACGGATGCCGCGGCGGATTTCGAGCGAATCGCGAAAACCCCCGGTCGTCAGCATCCCGACCCGGGCGCCCTTCTTTTCCAGGATGGTGTTGGTGGCCACTGTCGAGCCGTGCACGAACAGCGCGCAGTCGCGCAGCAGGGCGCTCAGCGGCAGGTCGAGCTGTTGCGCCGCCAGCCGCAGCACCCCCAGCACGCCTTCGCTGGGATCGGCCGGTACCGACGGCGCCTTGAAGATGCGCACGGCGCCCGCGGAGTCGCGCAGCACCATGTCGGTGAAGGTGCCGCCGACATCGACGCCGATGCGCCACGGCGCGGTGAGGGGAGAGGCCGCGGTCACTTGGGAAGCGACCCCAGGACTTCGTCCGTATGCTCGCCCAGCGTCGGGGCGGAGCGCGGCGAGTGCGGTCGCACATGGTCGAAGGCGATCGGCAGGCCGACCACCTTGGGCCCACCGGGCAGTTGCTGCACCAGCTTCGAGGCCGCCATCTGCTCGGTTTCCGCCAGCTCGCCGATGTCGTTCACCGCGGCGCAGGGCACGCCCGCCGTTTCCATCGCCTCCAGCCAATGCGCGCGGGGCTTCAGCTTCAGCGCCGCGGCGATCATCGGCAACAGCTCCACCTTGTGGGCGACGCGTTGCGCGCTCCTGGCGTACTTGGGATCGGTCGCCCACTCGGGCCGCCCCAGCACCGTGGCGCAGCGCGCCCACAGCCGGTCGTTGCCGGGCGCGAGGCAGATCGGATGATCCGCCGTGTCGAAGGTCTGGTAGGGCACGATCACCGGGCTGCCGGTGCCGTGCCGCTTGGAGACGGAACCGTTGTAGAGATAGGAGTTCACCTGGCCCTCGACCCAGTGCACCGCCGAGTCGAACAGCGAGGTGTCGACCAGGCAGCCCTTGCCCGTCTTGTCGCGCAGCCGGAGGGCCGCCAAAGCCCCAATCGTGCAGAACATGCCGGTCGCCTTGTCGTTGATCGAGGCGCCACAGAAAGTCGGCGGATCCTCCGGCCGGCCGGTCACGCTCATCATGCCGCCATAGGCCTGCAGCAGCGGATCGAAGGCGGGCTTCATGCGCAGCGGCCCCTGGTAGCCGAAGGCCCAGATCGAGCAGTAGATGAGGCGCGGGTGGCGGGCGAGCATCGACTCCGGCCCGATGCCGACCTCGTCGACGACGCCGGGCCGCAGGTTCTGGATCAGGATATCCGCCGTCTCGCAAAGCTTGTGGAGCTTGTCGACATCGGCCGCCAGCTTGAGGTCGAGCACGACCGAGCGCTTGTTGCGGTTCTGCGAATAGAAATAGAGCGAGGTCTCGCCGTCGGGTCCGAACGGAGGCCCCCAGAGGCGGGCATCGTCGCCGCCGTCGGGCTTCTCGATCTTGATCACGTCGGCGCCCATGTCGGCCAGCAGCACGCCGGCCAGCGGCCCGGCCAGCGCCTGGCCCACCTCGATGACGCGAACTCCTTCCAGCGGCAGTGTCACGACGACCCTCTCTCTCGACTTCCCGGCACGCCTTTGATGGCAGCGGGCATCCTAGCCGCCGCTGCCCGGACGCGGCTACGTGCGGGCGCTCGCGAAGCGGAACGCCGCTGCTCGACGAAGGCCTTCTCGACGACAAATCCGCCTTCCATCCGCATTGCATTTCCCCATCGCCGAACTACGCTCACAGGTAGCGGAGGATAGCCATGGCTACATGTCCAGATTGTAGGGGTAGTGGCAGAACTGGAGAGTGCGAACGTTGTGATGGTTCTGGCACGGAATATGTTGCGCTCTTGCTGGCATTTCACTGCCGTACTTGTAAAGGCGACGGCAAGGAAGATTGTCCCAGGTGCGACGGTAGCGGTGAAGTTTAAGGTTTAGCGTCTCGTGAAGGTCTTGTTGTTGTCGTACTTGAAGTCGTCGACAGGGATAGTGCGCTCGCGCTGCAGGCCATTGTTCAAGTTGTCCATAGACGGTGCCCTCGCCGTGCGTCACGCGGAGTAGATCACGATGCTCGCGGCCGGCGGTCAGGGAACGCCGCGACGGCCGCTGATCCGGTCGATGCGGACACGGAAATACAGGAACTCCAGCGGGCGCTCCTTGCCGTCGATGATCGTCTTCACGTAGCCCGCTCCCACCAGACCGGGCGCCGTTGCAGGAGCGCGTGCACGTGCCGCCGGTCGGCGTCGTGCCGGGGCGTGTCCGGCAGCTCTTCGTACCGCCCCTGAACGATCACGGTCTCCCACTTCTCCACGTTGACCAGTTCGTCCGCTTCCACGCAGACCCGGGGATTGGTACGCATCCAGACGATCTTTTCGCTCAGTGTCGAAAAGCTGTAGAGGCAGTCCGCGTCGTAGGCGAACGACATCGGGACGATATGGGGTTGACCGTCCCGGACATGGGCCAGCCGGGTCATTGTCTCGATCGACCTGGCGGTGACCTTCAGGGACGAGGGAGCGGGACCTGGCCGAGCGCGTCGAGGGCGCCGAGCAGCCAGAGGATGACCAGCACCAGGAGGAAGAGGCCGAAGGCGGCCCCCAGCCCGTGCACGCCATGGAAATTGTAGCCGTACCAGCTGCCGCCGCCGAGCAGCACGATCAGCAGGAGGACGATGAGAACCATGACCATGGCGCACCTCTGTTCGCTGCCGCTCCGGCCCGCTCGCGGACACGGCAACAGACCATGGCGGCGCCGCCGGCCTTTTGACCTGCATCAACGACGGGCGGCGGGATCGGCCTAGCGTTCGCTTTCCGCAGTCGCGCGGCGAAGACGCGCCGTTTCGCGGGGCCTCGAAGATGTCGTATCGCATTGCTGGCGTCCTTCTCGCGTGCAGCCTGATGGCGGCCTGTGCCATCGGCGAGGCTGGGCGCGTTCCGCCCTCGGCGACGACGGTCGAGGGCGCCTGTGCGGCGGGCGGGTTCGTTCCGGGAACGGACCCCTATACGGCGTGCGTGCAACGCATGACCGATACGCGGCGGCGAGGCCGGTTTGGCCCGGGCGCCGACGAGCCGCTCATCTCGCGGGACGCGCCGGCGGGCTAGGCCGGCAACGCCGCCGTAATCAGGATCTCGACCAGGTCGCCCTCGGGCATGACGGACTGCACGAACGAGCGCACCGGGCCCTCGCCGTCGGGCATCCACGCGGCCCACACGCGGTCGAAGGCGGGCTTCTGCTCATGGTCGGTCACCACCACGTCGGCGCGCAGGATGCGCGTGCGGTCGATGCCGGCCTTCCTGAGATGCGCGTCGAGCAGCGCCAGCGTCGCAGCCGTCTGGCCGGGCAGGTCGAGCGACTTGTCGGGCGAGGTCGCCACGGCATTGAGCAGACCGCCGCCGCCCGGAAAGCGGTAGATCGACACCGCCGACTTGGCAGGCAGGGCCTTGTTGGGAACGCGGGCGATGTCGGGGTGGGGCAAGCGATTACTCCAAGGTTGTCATCCTGAGCGAAGCGAAGGATCCTTCGCTCCGCTCAGGATGACAGACATTGCCCTCCAGCGCGAAAGCATCGCAGTTGCTATGGTAGGCAGGAGGAAGTGCCCGACCGTGGCGGAGGCAAGGAGTTCAAGGCGATGACCACGATACCCGATGTCTATATGGACCTGTTGCTGGAGAAGAAAGCCTTCGCCCACCTGGCGACGGTGATGCCCGATGGCTCGCCGCAGAACACGCCGGTGTGGTTCGACTTCGCGGACGGCAAGGTCCGGGTGAACTCGGCGCTCGGACGGACTAAGGTGCGCAACATGAAGCAGGGCGCGAAAGTGGCGCTCTCGATCATGGATCCGGACAATCCCGACCGCTACGTCCAGCTCCGCGGCACCGTGACCGGCGTGCGGCAGGACGATGTCGCCGCGAAGCATATCGACCAGCTCGCGTACAAGTACATGGGGCTCGACAAGAATCCCTATGCAAAGGCGGAAGATGTGCGCGTGATGTTCGAAATCTCGGTGTTCTCGGTGCAGGGGATGAGCTGATGATCGGATGTGTGGCAGCAGGGCCGATCTTGGGCGGCCAATGTAAGCTATTTGTTGACGATAGTAAGTGATTAGCTTACATTCTCAGGGTGATCCGAAGCTTTAGAAGCAAGGCCCTTGCCGACCTGTGGGAGAAGGGCCGCACGGCGAAGATAGATGCCCGCATGCATGAACGCATTCTCAGGCGGCTGGATCGGTTGGAGTCGGCCGAGAGACCAGACGAGATGAATCTTCCGGGATTCGATTTCCATCCGCTAAGAGGGTTCAAGCCGACGCGCTATTCCGTCCATGTGAACGGGCCCTGGTGCATCACTTTCGAGTTCGAAGGCGCCGACGCATTTCGTGTCGACTTCGAGCAGTATCATTGAGGAGGCCGAACGATGACCTTTGTTGCCCGGCGCAATCGAGCCCGCTGTCCCACCCATCCTGGAGTGCTGCTGCGGGAGGACGTGATTCCAGCCACCGGCAGGACCAAGTCGGAGATCGCCGGTCTGCTGGGCATCTCGCGACAGCACCTCTACGACATCCTGGGCGAGCGCAAACCAGTCTCGCCATCCGTCGCGGTACGTCTGGGCAAGCTGTTCGGAGACGGCGCCGGTGTGTGGACGCGTATGCAGGCGGCCTACGATACTTGGCATGCCGAGCAGAACGAGGACGTAAGCGGCATCCCGACGATCCGGGCGAAAGCGGCTTAGGTCGGTGATGACGGAAGCATGCGTGCGAGATGTGGGATCGGTCATGACGACCACTCTCGTTTTGTCATCCTGAGCGAAGCGAAGGATGACAAAGGCGGTCATCCCATTGCTAAATCTTCGAGTGGGCCCTATCTGATTCGGATGCGCGAGCTCCTCTCCGTTTCCCAGCTCTCCGACATCATCGAGCAGGCGCGCGGCCAAGCGCCGGCGGACTTGGTCGTAAAAGACGTCGGCATCCTCGACCTCACCTCGGGCGAGATCAAAACGGGCGACATCGCCATCGCCGGCGACCGCATCGTCGGCACCCACGAGACCTACAACGGCGCCACCGAGATCGACGGCCGCGGCCTCACGGCCGTGCCGGGCTTCATCGACGCCCACGTCCATTGCGAATCCACCCTGGTCACGCCGCTGGAGTTCGACCGCTGCGTCGTGCCGCGTGGCACCACCACGGCGATCTGCGATCCGCACGAGATCAGCAACGTGCTGGGCATCCCGGGCCTGAAATATTTTTTGGAGTGCGCGGCCGTCACGGTGATGGATCTGCGCGTGCAGCTTTCGTCGTGCGTGCCGTCGACCCATCTCGAAACCTCGGGCGCCACGCTGGAGGCCGAGGATCTGCTGCCGTTCAAGCATCATCCCAAGGTGCTGGGGCTGGCCGAGTTCATGAACGTGCCGGGCGTGCTGGCGCGCGATCCCAAGGTGCTGAAGAAGCTCGCGGCCTTCTCCGACGTGCAGATCGACGGCCATTCGCCGCTGCTACAGTCCTACGACCTCAATGCCTACATCGCCGCGGGCGTGCGCAACTGCCACGAGACGACGTCGGCTGAGGAGGCGCGCGAAAAGCTGCGCAAGGGCATGCAGATCCTGGTGCGCGAGGGCACGGTGTCCAAGGATCTGGCGGCGCTGGCCGAGCTGATCACCACCGAGCGCGCGCCGTTTCTGGCCTTCTGCACCGACGACCGCAACCCGCTCGACATCGCCGAGGAGGGCCACGTCGATTACCTGATCCGCGCCGCCATCCGGAAGGGCGTGAAACCGCTCAACGCCTATCGCGCCGCGACCTGGTCGGCGGCCCGGCATTTCGGCCTGTTCGACCGCGGCCTGGTGGCGCCGGGCCAGCGCGCCGATCTGGTGCTGCTGGAGGATTTGGAGACCTGCGCCGTGAAGCAGGTGATCTGCCGTGGGAGTCTGGTGACGCCGGATCGGTTCAGGACACGGCCCGACGTGGCGTTGGTGGGCCTCGATTCGGTGAAGCTGAGGCCGGTGACGGCCGAGACCTTCCGCGTTCCGGCGGGCGCTGCGGGGTCGCCACCGGTGATCGGCGTGCGGCCGGGCCAGATCCTGACGGACCGGCTTTCGGTCCCGGTGGCGCGGCGGGACGGCGCGCTGGTGGCCGATGTCGCCTCCGACGTGCTGAAGGTGGTGGTGCTGGGCCGGCACAATACCGAGGGCAGGGTCGGGCGCGGCTTCGTGAAGGGGTTCGGCATCGCCCGCGGCGCCATCGCCTCGTCGATCGGTCATGACAGCCACAATGTCTGCGTCATCGGCTGCAACGATGCCGACATGGCCGTCGCCGTGAACCGGCTGATCGCGCTGAAAGGCGGCTTCGCGGCCGCCGTCGATGGCCAGGTGGTGGCCGAACTGGCGCTGCCCATCGCCGGGCTGATGAGCGACCGGCCGTTCGAGGAAGTTGAGCGGGGGCTGCGCCGCCTGCGCGAGGCGGTGCGCGGCCTCGGCACGACGCTCCACGAGCCCTTCCTGCAGATGGCCTTCCTGCCCCTGCCGGTGATCCCGCACCTCCGCATCACCGATAAGGGCCTGGTCGACGTCGACAAATTCGAACTGGTCGGCTGATCCCCCTCCGGCGCCGTCTTGCGGGGCGGAGGGGGCAGGCCCCTCACGACAATGTCATTTTATATACTTGCAAGTTCAGCAGGTTTATGCCTATATTTCTGGTAGGCTGGCGGGGATTGCGCCGGCCTTTTTCCATTTCGGCAAGACCTGCCCGCGGCCGCCCGCGGGTTCGCTCAAGAGCTTGGTGCAGCCGCCGCGGGTCCTGACCCGTGGGCCTATTGGCCTCTGACCCCCTCCGCCCCCTTCCGGGGGCACCTCCCCCGAGACGGGGGAGGAGTTAAGTCGACTCCCTTCTTCTCCTCCCCCGTCTCGGGGGAGGTGGCCCGTAGGGCCGGAGGGGGCGGACTCCGGGCCCAACTTCGGGCCCAACACTCCCGCGTTTCAGGTGGGCCCGCTCAGCCGGGCAAAAGCCCGCATTCATTGGCTTTCCGGCGCGCGGAGAGCCGATATTCTGTCGGTCGAGTTGGGCCAAAATCGCAAAGTTGGGCCCAACCTGTGCCGCTAGCGGATCATGGCCCGGAGCTTGGACGAGATCAGGTCGGTGACGAGCACGAGGGCCAGGATCACGATCACGCAGGCCGCCGTGTCCTCGTAGGCGAAGAGCTTCATCGAGCTGATCAGCTCGAAGCCGATGCCGCCGGCGCCGACCATGCCGAGCACGGTCGAGACGCGGATATTGGTCTCGAAGCGGTAGAGCACGACGCCGATCCAGGTCGGCAGGACCTGCGGCAGCACGCCGAAGACGATGCGCTGCAAGGTGCCGGCGCCGGCGGCGCGCAAGGCGTCGAGCGGGCCCTCGTCGATCTCCTCGATGGCTTCGGCGAAGAACTTGCCCAGCATGCCGGCGCCATGGAGCGCGATGGCGAGCACGCCGGCGAAGGGGCCGAGGCCGACGGCGGCGACGAAGATCAGCGCCAGGATGATCTCGTTGATGCCGCGCATCACGTTCAGCACCTGGCGGAGCCCATGGAACACCCAGGCGTAGGGCGAGAGGTTGCGGGCGGCGAAGAAGCAGACCGGCAGCGCCAGCACGATGCCGAGCAGCGTGCCCCAGAGCGCGATCTGGACGGTCTCGATCGCCGGCTGGATCAGCTTCTGCATGAAGGCGAAGTTGGGCGGCAGCATGCGGCCGATGAAGTCGCCGATCCACGGCAGGCCGTCGACGAAGCCCGAGATGCTGAGGCGGGTGCCGACGGCCGACCACCACAGCACGGCCGCCGAGAGGCCGAGGACGGGGGCCAGGATCCACCAGCCGAGCGGACCGCGCGGCTTGTTGACGACGAATTGCAGGGACATGTTCAGGCCCTTTCTTCGATGGCGGCGGCGGCGATGACGGCTTCCGCCGCGGTCCGCCGGCGCTCGGTCAGGCGCTGGGCGGCGTCGAGCACGTTGGGATCGTCGAGGCCGGGATAGATGCTGCGGATCACGTCGCCGGTCACGCCCGACGGCGCGCCGTCATAGACGACCTCGCCGGCCGAGAGGCCCACGACACGCTCGGCGAATTCGAGCGCATAGTCGATCTGGTGCAGGTTGCAGAGCACGGCGATGTTGGAGTCCTTGCAGCTTTTCTTCAGGTAGGTCAGCACGGTGCGCGAGGTCTTGGGATCGAGGCTGGCCACCGGCTCATCGGCCAGCATGAACTTGGGCTGCTGGGCGAGCGCCCGGGCGATGCCGACCCGCTGCTGCTCGCCGCCCGACAGCGCATCGGCGCGGCTGCGGGCCTTGTGGCTCATCGCCACCTGCTCGAGGCAATGCAGCGCGATCCGGACATCGGCCTCGGGGAAGAGCTGCAGGCTGCTCAAAATGGGCGAAAGATCGGCCATGCGGCCGACCAGCACGTTCTTCAGCACGCTGAGGCGCTTCACCAGATTGTGCTGCTGGAAGATCATGGCGACGTTGCGTCGGAGCAGGCGGAGGTCGCGGCGGTTGGACGAGAGCGAGGTGCCGTCGACCACGATGTCGCCGGCCGAGGGCTCGATCAGCCGGTTGATGCAGCGCAGCAGGGTCGACTTGCCGGCGCCCGACGGGCCCAGCACGACGACGAACTCGCCGGACCGGATCGAGAGGTTGATATTCCGCAGCGCCTGGAGCTCGCCGTAGGACTTCGCCAGGCCCTTGATTTCGATCATGTGCCGATCTCCTTGGAAGCAGAAGTAGGGCGGCCCTACTTCTGCTTCTTGAGGTCGATGTTGGCGAGCTTGGCGGTCTCGCGCACGACGTCGTAGGCTTGGTCGTTGGTTTCCTTGAAGCCGTTCAGCTTGCCCTGGTCGGACCAGTTGAGGCCCTTGATGGCGAGGAAGGCCGCCTTCACCTTGGCCTTCATCTCGGGCGACAGGTCCTTGCGCCACACCATGGGCGACTCGGGGATCGGCGCCGATTCCCACACGACCTGGATCTGGTCGGCTTTGATGTGGCCCTTGGCGATGGCGGCATCGAGGATGCGATCGGCGATGGTGGCGGCGTCGACCTTGCCGTTGGCCACGGCCAGCGCATTGGCGTCGTGCGCGCCGGTGAAGATCACCGTCTTGAAGTCGCGCTTGGGCTCGATGCCGGCCTTGAGCAGGCCGGCGAGCGGGAAGGCGTAGCCCGAGGTCGAGGCGGGATCGACGAAGGCGAAGTTCTTGCCCTTGAGGTCGGCCAGGGTTTTGATGCCGCTCGACTTAAGCGCGATGATCTTGCTGTGGTAGTAGGTGCGGCCGGCCTTGGCGGTCTCGGCGATGGCGAAGGCCTCGACCGGCGTCACCGTGGTGGCCAGCACGTAGGAGAACGGCCCGAGGTAGGCGATGTCGAGATGCTTGGCGCGCAACGCCTCGATGACGCCGTTGTAGTCGGTGGCGACGAAGCCCTGGACCTTGTAGCCCGAGTTCTTCTCGACCGCGTCGAGGATGTCCTTGCTCTGCGCCAGCATGGCCCGCGAATCCTCCGACGGAATCAGTCCGACCTTGAGAACCTGCTGGGCGTGGACGATCGACGGTGCCGTGAGCGCGGTGCCGGCGGCGAGTACTCCGAAGGTACGACGTGTGATCATGTTTTCCTCCCGTTTGTTTTTTAGGCAGCGAGTTCCGCGACGAGACTTTCGCGTCGTCCGATGAAATTCTTTCCGCGATCGCCCGCCAGGGCATCGTCGATCAGGCGCGACCAATCGGCCGCCTTGATGCCGTGATCGGTGGCATCGGGCGAGATGCCGAGCTTCTTCAGGAAGGCTTCCAGTCGAGCCGCACCCGCGGCGAGGTCGGGGCCGAAGATGCGGCGCAACGCTGCGTCGCAGGCGGCATCGCAGCCGGCGACGGCGCGCATCACCATGGGCAGGCTGAAGGAGCAGGCGATGCCGTGCGGCACGCCGTGGTGCAGCGTCAGATGGTAGGACAGCGCGTGGGCAAGCGCCGTGCGCGTGTTGGAGAAAGCGAGCCCCGCGAACAGGCTGGCGCGGGCGAGGCGCGTGCGCAGGGCTTCGTTCCTGAGGTCGTCGGCCAGCAGGGGCAGGGCCTCCAGCACTTCGCGCGCCGCGACCTCGGCCAGCGCACCGGAGACCGGGTTGGCGTTGACGTTCCAGATGCTCTCCAGCGCATGGCTGAGGGCATCGAGGCCGGTGCTGATCGTGACGGCGCGGGGCAGGCCCATCGTCAGCAAGGGATCGACCAGCGCGGCCTCGGGATGGAGTGTGTCGCGTGCCAGCGAGTATTTCTTCATCGCCCCGGTGTCCCACACCGTGGCCCACGAGGTGACCTCGCTGCCGGTACCGGCGGTGGTGGGGATGGCGATGATCGGCGTGCGGCCGAGCTCTTCGCCTCCTTTTCCCGTCTCGAGATGGCGGCGCACCCGGTCGAAATCCCCCGATGCGGCGGCCAGCACCTTGGCGGCGTCCATCACCGAGCCGCCGCCCAGCGCCACGATCGCTTCGACAGGCCGTGTGGCGGAGGCGTAGGTGCGGCAGGACTCGGCAAGGCCGGTGAAATCGGGATTGGGGCCGATGTTGCACACCGTGACGGCAGGCGTGCCGGCCATTGCCACGACCCGGCGCGTGAGCTTGCTGAAGACGCCGCCGCCGTTGGCATCGTCGTAGGTGACGAGGCAATAGGGCCGGCCGGCCAATACCTTGCCCAGCGTCTCGAAGACGCCGGCACCGAACTTCACGTCGACCGGATTACGGTAGCGCCACATCCGCGCCTCTCTCCCACAACTCTGTTGCTCTTTTGTGGACAAGTCTCCGGCTGGGTCTCACATTTATCCAATTCAAAGTTTCCCGATGATCCATTGAGAAAATCAATATGAGGCATACCCAGCTCCGGTCCTTCCACGCCGTGGCGCAGCGGCTGAGCTTTACCGCCGCGGCGCGCGAACTGGGCGTGAGCCAGCCCACCATCACCACCCAGGTGAAGTCGCTGGAGAGCGAGTTTGGGGTCGAGCTGTTCGTCCGCCGCGGCCGGCGCATCGAGCTGACGGAGACCGGCAGCGGCCTGCTCGACATCATGCGTCGCCTGTTCGACGACGAGAAGGAGGCAGCCGATTTTCTGAACGAGACGCGTGGCCTCAGGACCGGCCATCTGCGGGTGGGCGCGGTCGGTCCCTACCATGTCACCGACATGCTGGCGGCGTTCAATGCGCGCCATCCCGGCCTCTACGTCTCGGTGACGGTGGCCAACTCGCGCGACACGTTGCGCGACCTGCTCGACTACCGCACCGATGTGGCGGTGCTGGCCCATGTCGACCCCGATCCGCGCCTGGTGGCGATCCCCTACCGCCGTCATCGGGTCGTGGCCTTCTGCCACGTCGACCATCCCTTCGCAAAGAAGCGCAGCCTTCGTGCGCGCGAACTGGAGGGCCAGCGCCTGATTGTGCGTGAACCAGGCTCGACAACGCGACTTGCCTTCGAACAGGCGATGGCCAAGGCCGGCGTGCGGCCCAAAGTCGTGATGGAGATCGGCAGCCGCGAATCGATCCGCGAGGCGGTGGCCAAGGGCATCGGCCTTGGGGTTGTGTCGGAGGCGGAATTCATCCCCGATCCGCGCATCCACGTCCTGCCCGTGACGGACGCGGAGATCTACACCTATGCCCACGTGGTCTATCTGCGCGAACGTCAGAACGCGCGACTGGTGCGGGCCTTTCTTGCGGTGCTGAGTGGATTGCTGGCGGCCGGTCCGGCCGCGGGGCGCCGCTCCCGGTCGCCAACCCCGGGCCGATGACGGCACTGTTTGACCGATACGCCCGTGCACAGCGCCGCGATTCGGACCTTTCCCGAAGAAGCGCCGGCCCTGTGCCGCGGCATCGGCCAAGCCGTTGGCGTAGCGGGCCAATTGCCCGATCGCGGCACAGGCAGCGGCACACCTGGTGGTGTCTTGCGGCACATTTCGTGTGCCGCTGCCGCCCTCAGCCGCGCCGTACGCCCGCGCCGCCGTCCACCGGCAGCGTCACGCCGGTGATGAAACTCGCCTCGTCAGAGGCCAAAAAGAGCGCGGCGTTGGCGACGTCCCAGCCGGTGCCCATCTTGCCGCGCAGCGGCACCTTGGCATCGCGCTCGGCCTCGACCTCGGCGCGGGTCTTCTTGAAAGTGCGGGCGCGCGTGTCGACCGCCATCGGCGTGTTCATCAGGCCGGGCAGGATGACGTTGGCGCGGATGCCGTATTCGGCGTTCTGATAGGCGAGCTGCTCGGTGAAGGAGACCATCGCCGCCTTCGTGGCCTTGTAGGCGACGTAGGGGTAGGTGGAGATCACGGCGTTCGAGGAAATATTGATGATCGAGCCGCTCCTCTGGGCGCGCATGATCGGGATCACGTGCTTGGCGGCGAAAATGCAGCTCTTGAGGTTGATCGCCACGCAGCGGTCGAACGCCGCCTCGTCGAGTTCGAGCAACTCGGAATCGCCGCCCGAGAGGCTGACGCCGACGTTGTTGTGCAGGATGTCGATGCGGCCCCAGCGGCCATGCACGTCGGCCACCATGGCCTTGATCTCGGCCTCCCTGGTAACGTCGGCCTTGAAGGCCATCGCCGTTCCCTGGTTGGCGCCGATCATTTCGACCGTTTCCTGGGCCGACTTGAGATTGTGATCGACACACAGCACCTTGGCGCCCTCGCGCGCAAAGGTGAGGGCCGTCGCACGGCCGTTGCCCATGCCTTCGCCGGGGCTTTGGCCGGCGCCGACGACGACGGCGACGCGATCTTTCAGGCGCATGTCAGGACACTCCCGGAATTGGATACTGCTTCAGCACTTCCTTGTATTGCGGCTCGTTGTCCATCTTCATGGTGGCGAGGACGCGCACGACCGCGCAGTAGAAGGCGATGGTAAGCACAAGGTCGGTCATGTGCTCGTTGCTGAGGTCCTTCTTGATCTCGGCGAAGGTGGCATCGGACATGGCGAGCTCGCGCACCATCTCGCGTGCGCCCTTCAGGATCGCGCGGGCCAGCGGCTCGAGCTTGGAGGGCTTGCCTTCGGTCTCGAGGAAGAGGTTCTGGATGTCCTCGTCGGTGACACCGAATTCCTTGCCGATCTTCACATGGTGGGTGAATTCGTACTCCGACTTCTCCATCCAGCCGACCTGAAGGATGGCGAGCTCGCGCAGCCGTGGATCGAGTGTGCTCTTGTTGCGGATGTAGCCGCCGATTCCATGGAAGGCGCGCGCCATGCCGGGCGAATTGACGAGCAGCCGCGTGAGATTGATCGGCCGCTTGAGCAATTCCTTGTGTTCGGGCGGAAGCTGCTCGGCATCGAGATAGGGCAGGCGGGCCATCTGTTCGTCTCCTCACTGAGCTGCTGAGTCGCGTTCCGGGCCCTGCAGCGTGACGCCGCCGTCGACCACCAGCACATGGCCGGTGATGTAGCGGGCGTGGTTGGAAAGCAGGAACCGCACGGCATGGCCGATGTCCCAGCCGGTGCCTTCGATTTTCAGAACCGAGGCCTTGGCGCGCTGGGCGCGGTTGGCCTCGCTCATGCCGTTGCCGCGATTGACCATCGGCGTGTACATCGGGCCGGGGCAGATGCAGTTGACCCGGATATGGTCCTTGCCGTGATCGACCGCCATCGCCTGGGTGAGTCCGATGACCGCGGCCTTCGAGACGGTGTAGGTGGTGAGGCCGCGCGGCCTGAGCGCCGAGATCGACGAGATGTTGATGATGGCGCCGCCCTTGGCCGTCTTGATCATGGCCGGGATCGCATGCTTGGAGAGCAAGAACATCGTCTCGACGTTTACTTGCATGACCCGCCGGTATTCCTCGGGTTTCTCGTCGATCACGCTGCCGCGGCTGCCGATGCCGACATTGTTGTCGAGAAAGTCGAGCCGGCCCCAATGATCGACCGCGGCGTCGACCAGCCGCTTGCATTCGGCTTCCCTGGTGACGTCGCCGGCATGCGCTGCCGCCGTGCCGCCCTCGGCCTTGATCATCTCGACCGTGCGCTCCGCCAGCTTGAGGTCGAGGTCGGCGACCAGCACTTTGGTGCCGGCGCGCGCCAGCAGGATCGCGGCCGCCCGGCCGTTGCCGATGCCGTCGCCCGCCGCGCCGCCGCCGGAAATGATCGCCACCTTGCCGGCGAGGCCGGCGTCGTCCTCGGGACCTTTCATCGTCGTCTCCTTATGGTCGATCCCAGTCGATGCGGAAGCTGTCACCCTGCGGCCTGATGTAGCCCGCATTGGCGCCGGGGAAGTGAGCGGGGCAGAGCAGCGCATTGCTCTCGACGCAATCTTCGAGGAGCTGGCGCCTGGAGCGCGCCGACATCTCCTGGTCCCAGCAGAACTGGCTCGACCAGTCGGGATGATAGACCTGGATCGGGTGATGCATGATGTCGCCCGAGAAGCAGGCCTGCTTGCCGCCGTCCTTGAGGTTGATGGCGATCGAGCCCGGCGTGTGGCCGGGATAGTCCTTTATGGTGAGCAGCGGGTCGGGCTGGTGATCCGCCTCGATCATCACGGCCTTGCCGGCCTCGACGATCGGCAGAACCGAATCGTCGAACGAGCCGTCGTTGACGCCGTCCTTGGTTTTGCGCTCGTTCTCCCAGTGCGCGTACTCGCGCCTGGCGAAGAGGTACTTGGCATTGGGGAAGGTCGGCACCCAGCGGCCGTTCTCCAGTTTGGTATTCCAGCCGACATGATCGACATGCAGGTGCGTGCACATCACGAAGTCCACGGACTCGGGCGGGCAGCCGCAGGCGCGGAGGCGGTTGAGGAACGGCGTGTCGAGCTTGTTCCAGGCCGCGTTGTGGCGCTGCTTGTCGTTGCCGAGGCAGGTGTCGATCAGGATGGTGTGCCTGCCCGTCTTCACCACCCAGGTGTGGACGGAGCCGACGAGACGGTCGGAGCCCGCCTCGACATGGTCGGGCAGCATCCAGCCCTTCTGGGCGTCGAACGCTTCCTGATTGAACTTGGGGAACATGCGATTGGGCCTGAAGCCTGCAGCGCAGAGTTCCTCGACCTTCTCGATGGTGGCGCCACCGATCTTGCGAACCGTCATGGCGCTTCCCCTAGAAGGTGACGACGCTTCGGATCGACTCGCCGCGATGCATCAGGTCGAAGGCGTCGTTGATCTTCTCGACCGGCATGGTGTGGGTGATCAGCGAATCGATGTCGATCTTGCCGTCCATGTACCAGTCGACGATTTTCGGCACGTCGCGCCGGCCTTTGGCGCCGCCGAAGGCCGTGCCCATCCAGGTCCGTCCCGTGACGAGCTGGAACGGCCGCGTGGCGATCTCCTGGCCGGCGCCGGCCACGCCGATGATCACCGACTTGCCCCAGCCACGGTGGCAGCACTCCAGTGCCTGGCGCATCAATTTGGTGTTGCCCACGCATTCGAAGCTGTAGTCCGCGCCGCCGTCGGTCAGCTCGGCGAGATGTGCCACGAGATCCTTGGTGCCGAGGTCTTTCGGGTTGACGAAGTGCGTCATGCCGAACTTGCGGCCGAGCGCCTCGCGCGCCGGGTTGAGATCGACACCCACGATCATGTTGGCGCCGACCATGCGGGCGCCTTGCAGCACGTTGAGGCCGATGCCGCCCAGCCCGAACACCACGACGTTGGCGCCGGGCTCGACCTTGGCGGTGTTGATGACCGCGCCGATACCCGTCGTGACGCCACAGCCGATGTAGCAGACCTTGTCGAACGGCGCGTCGGGCCGGATTTTCGCCAGCGCGATCTCGGGCAGCACGGTGTGGTTCGAGAAGGTCGAGCAGCCCATGTAGTGATGGATCTTCTTTCCCTTGATCGAAAAGCGCGAGGAGCCGTCGGGCATCACGCCCTGGCCCTGGGTGGCGCGAATCGAGGTGCAGAGGTTGGTCTTGCCCGAGAGGCACGACTTACACTGGCGGCACTCCGGCGTGTAGAGCGGAATCACGTGGTCGCCCTTCTTCAAGGACACGATCCCGGGCCCGACATCGACCACGACGCCTGCGCCTTCGTGACCGAAGATCACCGGGAACAGGCCTTCGGGGTCGCCGCCGGAGCGCGTGAACTCGTCGGTGTGGCAGACGCCCGATGCCTTGATCTCGACCAGCACCTCGCCGAACTTCGGCCCTTCGAGGTCGACTGTTTCGATCTCGAGGTTCTTGCCGGCTTCGTAGCAGACCGCTGCCTTTGTCTTCACGCGAATATTCCCCCGACTTCGGAAGCGGGGAGCCTAGAGCAGGGGAGCGGCCCCAGTCTATGCCGCGACTGACTTGGCCAAGGTGTGCGCCATTTCAGACTTCGCCTCGCGATACTGCTGGATCAGGCGGCGGCAAAGCTCGGAGGCAGTGGGAATGTCCTCGATGTTCCCGACGCCGTGACCGGCCGTATAGATGTCCTTCCAGCGCTTCTTGTTCTCCGATGCCGCCACGATCTTGCCCGGCAAGGTCGTGCGCAAGACATCGAGGTCGATGCCGGCGGACACCAGGCTGGGCGTCAGCCAGTTGGCCGGCGCGCCGTCGATCGAGGCGGTGAGGAAGACGTCGGTGGCACGGGTCTTCAGGATCATGTCCTTGTGCGCAGGCACCGCCATCGCTTCCTTGGTCGCGATGAAGCGCGTGCCGATATAGGCGAGGTCGGCGCCCATCGCCTCGGCCGCCAGCACGTCGCGGCCGGTGGTCTGGCCGCCGGCCAGCACGACAGCGAAGTGATCGCCCAACTGGCGCACCTCGTTCATCAGGGCGAAGGGATTGATGGTGCCGGTATGGCCGCCGGCGCCACCGGCCACGGCGATCACGCCGTCGACGCCGGCTTCCAGTGCCTTTTCGGCGTGGCGGCGGTTGGCGATATCGTGCAGCGCCACTGCGCCCCAGCCATGGATGCGCTTGATCGCATCACCCGGCGCGCCCTTCGACGTCAGCACCACCGGCACCTTGTACTTCTCGACCAGTTCGAGGTCGCCGGGGTAGCGCGGGTTGGAGGCGTGGACGACCAGGTTCACCGCCCAGGGGGCGGGCGTCTGACCCGAATCCTCGAGCCGCTTCATGCCCTCCTGCATCTCGTCGAGCCAGGCCTGGAACTCCTCGCGGCTGCGCGTGCCGTGGGCGGGGAAGCTGCCCATGAGGCCCTCGGCACAACAGGCGAGGGTGAGGGCGGGATTGGAGACCAGGAACATCGGCGCGGCGATGGCGGGAATCGCCATGCGCTCCATCAGTTTCTTCACTTCAGCGCGTGCCATGGCTCAAACCTCTCCCACTGCGGGTGTCGTCGAAGTGACGCCCGCCTCGGCCAGCTTCTTCAATTGTGCGTCGTCGTAGCCCAGCAGTTCGCGCAGCACCTCGCTCGTGTGCTGGCCGAGATCGGGGCCGGGGCGTTCGATGCTGATGCCCTTGCCACCGAGGCGGTAGGGCAGGCCTTTGACCAGGCCACCGCGCTCGTCGCGAACCAGCGTCACCCCCTGCAGGGCAGTGTTGCGCAGAAGATCGTTGCCGTCGTTACAGATGGCCGCGGCGATGCCGCGCGCCAGCAGCGCCGATACGGCCGCGGCGCTGTCGTGGCTGGCGCAGAGGGCTTCGAGGCCGGCGTCCGGCTTATCGAGGGTGAGAGCGATCCAGCGCCCGTCCTTGCAGCGATAGGCATCCTGCTGGGCCACACCTTCTTCCCGGTTGCCGCGCCGGCCATTGGGCCGTGCCGGATCGGCCGCGGCCACGAGGATCTCCTCACCCAGGGTGAAAGACGCCACCTCGCGCTGTGAGAAGTCGAGAAACGCGCCTTTGCCGGTGTGGCGCGCTTCCATGACGGCCGTGATCACGATGCCGGTAGCGAACAGCGACACGATCTGGTCGGGATAGTTCACGTCCATGCCGGAGATGCGTGGCTCCTCGCCTTCGTAGCCGGTGAGAGAGGCGATGCCCGAGGTCGCGTCGAGTGTGCTGCCGAACGAAACGTTCATGCGCTCCGGCCCGGTGTCGCCCTGGCTCGAAATGGCGGCGAACACGAGGCGCGGATTGATCGCGCTCAGGTCATTGTAGCCAAGGCCCGCGCGGTCGAGCACGCCGCGACGGAAATTCTCGACCACGACGTCGCAATGGCCAGCGAGCTCGCGGATCACGCGCTGTCCCTCGGGATCCTTGAGGTTGAGTGCCAGGCCACGCTTGTTGCGGTTGGTGAAACGGAACTGCGGCGAGCGGTTCCACCAGCCGTCATCGTTGTCAGGCTTGCCGACGACGCGGAAGGGATCGAGATAGGCGCCCGACTCGATCTTGATCACGTCGGCACCGAGATCGGCCAGCATGGCGGAGGTATTGGCGCCGGCCGTGAGCAGCCCGAAGTCGAGGACGCGGATGCTGTCGAGTGGACGCGCACTCATGCCGCCAACTCCGGCGCTGGCTTTGGCGCAAACGAACGGCCATTCCACTGCACGGGCAATTGCGGCAGGCGGAGCTTGCCCAGCTTCGGATGCGCCATCTCGGCCAGGAAGCCGCGCGCGACATACTGCTCCGTCTCCAAAAGTTCGGCGGGGGAGAAGATCGGTCCGAGCGGCACGCCCTTGGCCTGGGCGGTCGTCTGAATCTCGGCGCGGGTCTTGTCGGCGAACCACGGCGCGATGATCTCATACAGCTCGGCGATGTTTTGGCGGCGGCCGGCGCGGGTGCTGAACCTGGGATCGCCGAGGCGCGGATCGCCGATCAGGGCGCGCGTCGCCGGCCACTGGGTGGCGGTGTAGACGACGGCCACGTGGCCATCGCGGCACGGCACGATCTGGAACTCCGAGTTTTTGCCTTCGCGGCCGGGCGAGATGCCGCTTGCGTCGGCGCCTGAGGCGGCCTTCCAGTTCACCCACTGCATCACTTCGGCCAGCGACACGCGGACATCGGGCGCAGTCTGGCCGGCGGCGCGGGCGGCCAGCGCCGCGGCAAGGCCAGTGAAGGCGGTGAGGCCCGCGGCGTAGGAGGCCTGGTGGCCCCCTAGTCGCAACGGCTTGCGCTCGGGCTCGCCCACCATGTGCAGCAGGCCGCCCATTGCCAGGATGGCGAACTCACTCACCGGCTGACCGGCGGCGTCCATCTCGACCGGAAACGCCGCGATCTCGATCGGAGTCGCGCGCGAGGCACGTAGCAGCGGTGCCGAGGCCGCCGGCTCCTCGAACAGCACGGCGCCGGCCTTGTCGAGCAGGCCTTTCAGCGCGATGCGACCCACGTCGCTGGCAAGGTCGAGCACCAGCGAGCGCTTGGAAGTGTTGAGGAACTGGAAGAGCGCGCTTTCGCCCTGCGGCAGGAACGGCGGCGCGCGGCGCACCGGATCGCCGCCGGGTGGTTCAATCTTGAGCACATCGGCGCCGAGATCGGCCGCGATCTTGGTGGCGAGCGACGTCGCCAGACGAAGGCAGAGCGGCACGTTCGTGTCGTTCACCTCGAGGATCGTGAAGCGGGCCAGCGGCAAGGCGGTATCGTCGCTCATCGTCTGCATATCGTGGCGTGTGCTACTGTGCCGGTCTACGGACGAATTTCGCGGGGACTTCATGGCTCAGACGGGTAATCACAAGGGGCTCACATTCGGCATCTTCCTGGCGCCGTTTCATCGCGTCGGCGAGAATCCGACGCTCGGCATGGCGCGCGACATGGAGCTGATCGAGTGGATCGACGAGCTGGGCTATGACGAGGCCTGGATCGGCGAGCATCATTCCGCCGGCTGGGAGACCATCGCCTCGCCGGAAGTCTTCATCGGCGCTGCCATCGAGCGCACGCGCTACATCCGCCTCGGTTCGGGCGTCACCAGCCTGCCGTACCATCACCCGCTGATGGTCGCGAACCGCTTCGTGCAGCTCGACCATATGTCCCGCGGCCGCACGATGCTGGGGTGCGGCCCGGGCGCTCTGCCGTCGGATGCCTACATGATGGGCATCGGACCCTCGACCCAGCGGCCGCGCATGGAAGAGGCGCTGGCCGCCATCATGGCGCTGCTGAAGTGCGAGGAGCCGGTCACCATGAAGACGGACTGGTTCGAGCTGAAAGAAGCGCGCCTGCATCTGGCGCCCTACAGCTACCCGCACTTCCCGATAGCCTGCGCCAGTACCATCACGCCGTCGGGCATGATCGCCGCCGGCAAGCACGGGCTCGGCGTATTGTCGATCGGCGCCGGCATTCCGGGCGGGCCGGAAATGCTGGGCAAGCAGTGGGGCATCTACGAGGAGACTGCGGCCAAGCACGGCCACAAGGCCGACCGCTCCAAATGGCGGGTCGTGGTGAACGCGCATGTGGCCGAGGACGACGAGCAGGCGCTGCGCGAGGTCCACGCCGGCGAACGCAACGAGACCGTGACCTATTTCGAGGACACCCTGGGCCGGCCGCCGGGCCGCGCCGACGATCCGCTGCGCGACGGCGTCAAGATGGGCACGACACTCGTGGGCAATCCCGACACCGTGGCCAAGGGCATCGAGCGACTTCTGGGCTATTCCAACGGCGGCTTCGGTGGCGTGCTGTTTCGCGCCCATGAATGGGCCAGCCGCGAAAGCACGCTGAGGTCCTACGAGCTGTTCGCGCGTTACGTGATGCCGCGCTTCCAGGGTTCGCTCGACACCATCGTCAACTCGAACCAGTGGGCCAAGGACAACCGCAAGGGCATCTTCGGGCCCAACGTCGCGGCGGTGAAGAAGGCCTTCACCGACGCCGGCCGCGAGGCGCCCGAGGAGTTCCGGGCCCGCACGCCGGGTGCGCGCGACGTGGCGGGGGACTAGGACTGGCGACTAGAACTGCTTCTTGGTGCCCGGCTCGGCGTCGATCACCTGGATCGAGGTCTGGCCCAGCGCCGCCTTGTATTCGGCCGGCGTGCCCTTGAGGAAGGGGTTGCTGGCGTAGTGCATGGGCCAGGCCATCTTGGGCTTGATCAGCTCCTTGGTGGCGTAGGCAGCGTCCTTCGGGTTCATGACGTAGTGGCCGCCGATCGGCACCAGCAGCAGGTCGGGCTTGTAGTAATCGCCGATCAGCTTCATGTCGCCGAACAGGCCGGTGTCGCCCATATGGTAGATCTTGAAGCCGTTCTCGAGCTCGATGATGAAGCCGACCGGCTCGCCCGCACTGTAGGTCGTGTTCTTGCCGGTCACGGGATCCTTGAGCAGCATCTCGGAGGAATGCTCGGCGCGCACCATGGTGATCTTGACGCCGGGGAAGGGCTCGATGATGCCGCCCTTGTTCATGCGCGGCACGAGATTGGCGGGCATCAGGCCGAGCGTCAGCAGCATCTGGTTGAGACCGGCCGGCGCCCAGAGCGGCGCATTGTTCGTCTTGGAGATCTCGATCGCATCGCCGAGATGATCGCCGTGGCCGTGCGTCACCAGGACGAGATCGACTTTGCCGATCTTGCCGAGGTCCTTGAGCTCGGGCGGGATCTTGGTGGCGCCCATGATCCAGGGATCGATCATGATCACCTTGCCGCCGGGCGTCGTGAGCTTGAAGGCGGCCTGGCTGTACCACAGCAACTCGGCCTTACCTTGGGCATTGGCTGCACCGGCCAAGGCCAGGCAGGTCGCGGTAATGATGGAAAGAAGCCGGAAAATCATGAGCGTGCCCCCCAGATTGTTTCGCAGAGCCTAGCACCATTTTTCGCAGCGAAAGAGCGCACTTTCCTGTGAGCCGCCAATCGCCCAACATGTGCACCGCACAATGACCAGGGGGACGGCCCAGCAATGAGTATCAAGGGCAAAGCCTATATTGCCGGCATCTACGAGCATCCAACGCGGCTCGCCAAGGATATCTCGCTGGCGCAAATCCACGCCCAGTGCGCCAAGGGTGCGCTCGAGGATGCCGGGCTCACCAAGGACGATGTCGACGGCTATTTCTGCGCCGGCGACGCGCCCGGCCTGGGGCCGATGTCTATGGTCGAGTACATGGGGCTGAAGCCGCGCCACGTCGATTCGACCGATACCGGCGGCTCCTCCTACGTGCTCCATGTCGGCCATGCCGCCGAGGCGATCGCCGCCGGCAAGTGCAAGGTGGCGCTGATCACGCTCGCCGGCCGGCCGCGCGCCGAGGGCATGGCGACCGGCACGGTGCCGCGCTCGCGCGGCGGCACGCCGACGCCGGACGAGCCTTTCGAGTTTCCCTACGGGCCGACGGTGGTGAACATGTACGCCATGTGCGCCATGCGCCACATGTACGAGTTCGGCACGACATCGGAACAGCTCGCCTGGATCAAGGTCGCGGCCTCGCATCACGCCCAGCACAATCCGCACGCGCTGCTGCGCGACGTGGTCACGGTCGAGGAGGTCGTGAACTCGCCGATGATCTCCGATCCGCTGCACCGGCTCGACTGCTGTGTCATCACCGATGGCGGCGGCGCGATCGTGGTCGTGGCGCCGGAGATCGCGGCCAAGCTCAAGCGGCCCAAGGTCAAGCTGATCGGCGCCGGGGAGTTCATCAAGACGCAGATGGGCGGCAAGGTCGATCTCACCTACTCGGGCGCGCGCGTGAGCGGTGCGGCGGCCTTTGCCGAAGCGGGCGTCAAGCCCGCTGACATCAAGTACGCCTCGATCTACGACAGCTTCACCATCACGGTGCTGATGCAACTCGAAGACCTCGGCTTCTGCGAGAAGGGCAAGGGCGGCGCCTTCGTGGCCGACGGCAACCTGATCGCAGGCACCGGCAAGCTGCCGTTCAACACCGACGGCGGCGGGCTTTGCAGCAACCACCCCGGCAACCGCGGCGGTCTCACCAAGGTGCTGGAGGCGGTTCGCCAGCTGCGCGGCGAGGCCCACCCCGCCGTGCAGGTGAAGAACTGCAATCTCGCCGTCGCGCATGGCACGGGCGGTTCGCTCGGCCTGCGCCACGGCAGCGCCACCGTCATTCTGGAGAGGGAGTAGGCCATGGCCGCGCAAGAAAGAAAGCTGCCGGCACCGGCGGTCAGCCAGGAGACGCAGGCCTATTGGGATGCCGCCGCCAAGGGCAAGCTGCTGGTGCGCAAGTGCACGGGCTGCGGCCAGGCGCACCACTATCCGCGCACGATCTGTCCCTTCTGTTTCAGCGACAAGACGGAGTGGATCGAGGCATCGGGCAAGGGCACGATCTATTCCTACAGCGTCATGCGCCGCGCCCCGGTGCCCTACGCCATGGCCTATGTGACCCTGGCCGAGGGCCCGCGCATGGTGACCAACATCGTCGACTGCGACTTCGACAAGCTGAAGTGCGAGCAGGCGGTGAAGCTGGTCTTCAAGCCGACCGACGGCGGGCCGCCGCTGCCGATGTTCACGCCGGCCTAAGCCGCGACGGCGAAGATGTAGCGGTCGGGCCGCAGCAGTGCGGCCCGCACGCCGTGTTGGGTGAGCCACTCCTGTCCGACACCGGGCAGGAGGACGGCATCCGGTCTCAGATGTTTTAGCAACGCCGTTTCGCCGACGATGGCGAAGCGCTGGCCGATTGCCTCGTCCATGAGGCGGCCGTCGGTCAGTCGCGGTTGCGGGAAGATCGTGCCGACCGGCGGCGGCCCGTCGCTGCGGCAGCCCGGCCCGAGCTGCGGCTGGGGGAAGTCGAACATCTCCGCTCCCGAGGCGAAGCGCTGGTCGCGCGCTGCCGCTGCGGCCGGATCGGTTTCCTGCAGCACCGCACCCAGCTTCACCGCCAACTCGATGAATACGCGGACGTGCGGCAGGCGTTCGCTCTCGTAGGTGTCGAGCAGGCTATCGTCGGCGCCGTCCTTGACGACGGCAGCGAGCTTCCAGGCGAGGTTGGCCGCATCGCGCAGACCTGCGCACATGCCCTGGCCGAGGAACGGCGGTGTCTGGTGGCAGGAATCGCCGGCCAGCAGCAGCCGGCCCTGGCGCCAGCCTTCCTGGACGACCGAATGAAAGGTGTAGACGGCGGCGCGTTCGATGTGCGCGTCCTCCGGTCCCAGCCAGCGCTCGATCATCGGCCAGAAAATTTCCGGCTCGGTCAATCGTTCCTGATCATCGCCGGGCATCAGCATGATCTCCCAGCGCCACCGCCGGCCGCCGACATGCACGACCGTCATCGGCCGGGCCGGATCGCAGAGCTGGACGGTGTGATCGGGCAGGGTGCACACGCGCGGCCGGTCGAGGTCGCACAGCAGATCGACCACGAGCCAGGGCTGATGCAGGCCGAGGTCGTGCTGGCGGCTGCCGATCGCGCGGCGCACCAGCGAGCGCGCGCCGTCGCAGCCGACCACATAGCGGGCGTCCACGTCATCGACCGAGCCGATTTCATGGCCGAGATGGACGCGCACATTGGGAAACCGCGCCATGCCAGCGCGCAGGGTCTCTTCGAGAACCGGTTGATGGAAATACCAGTTGCCCGCCCAGCCATGTGGGCCCGGACCGTCGACGCCGCGGCGGACCATGAGCGTGCGGCGGTCGGCGTTGACGAAGTGCATACCCTTGGACGAGGCGCGCGCCGCGGCGGCGACACGGTCGGCCAGGCCCACCGATTGGAAGATACGCATGACCTCGCCGTCGAAATGCACGGCGCGCGGCAGCGGATGGATTTCGCGCTCGCGGTCGTAGATGTCGACCGCCAGACCGGCCTGGCCCAGCAGATTGGCCAGCAGCGCGCCGACCGGCCCGCAGCCGACGATGGCCACGTCAGTAGAAGCGGCTATGGTGGAACTCCCCCGTAGGCGCGACGATCATAGAGCAGGAAGGCACGGCCTGTGCTAGTGATTCACCATGTCGAACCTCGATCCCGTCACCTTGACCGTCATCCAGAACGGCCTGATCCAGGTCTGCAACGAAATGGACCTGGCTTTCGTGCGCTCGGCGTTCTCGCCGGTGATCTCCGAAGGAATGGACCGTTCCGACGGCATCTACGACGCCGTGGACGGCTCGCTGATTGCCCAGGGCGAACTGGGATTGCCCGTCTTCGTCGGCACCATGCAATTTTCGACCCGCGCCGTCATCGAGCGGGTGAAGAGCCACTATGCGGGAAAGGTGGCGCCCGGCGACGTCTTCATCGTCAACGACCCCTATCTCGGCGGCACCCATCTGATGGATGTGCGGTTCGTCAAACCGTTCTTCTACAAGGGCGAGGTTTTCGCCTGGCTCGCCAACACAGGCCACTGGCCCGACGTCGGCGGCATGGTGCCCGGCGGCTTTTCGGCCAGCGCCACGGAGGTCGAGCAGGAGGGCCTGCGCCTGCCGCCGGTGAAGTTCTTCAAGAAGGGCGAGATGGACCATGAGATCCTGTCGATCATCCTCAGCAACATCCGCATTGCCGACCAGCGTATCGGCGACATCAAGGCCCAGGCCGCGGCGCTCACCACCGGCGAGGTGCGGCTGACCGCGCTGATCAACCGCTACGGCGCTGATGTCGTGCGGGCTGCGATCGCCGAGATGCGCCATCGTGCCGAGCGCCAGATGCGAGCCAAGATCGCCGATATTCCCGACGGCATCTACGTGGGCACGTCGCAGGTCGACAGCGACGGCGTCGTTGACGAGCCGCTCACCATCCGGATGAAGATCACCAAGAAGGGCGACGAGCTGCTTTTCGACATGACCGGCTCGAGCCCGCCCTGCCGCGGGCCGATGAACAGCGTCATCGCCACCACCAAGTCGGCGATCTATCTCGCCATCAAGCACATCTTCCCCGACGTGCCGATCAATGCCGGCACCTTCGAGCCCCTGAAGATCGTCGAGCCCGAGGGCACCTTCCTGTATGCGAAGTATCCGCGGCCGGTCTCGGGCTGTGCGGCCGAAGTGAGCCAGCGCATCGCCGAGGCGGTGTTTGCCGCACTCACGCATGCGATTCCCGACATTCTGTTCGCCGCTCCCGCCGGTACGTCGGGCAACCTCGGTGTCGGCGGCTTCGATCCCGAGCGCAACCGCAGCTACATCATGTATCTCTTCACAGGCGGCGGGTATGGCGGCTTCCTGGGCGGCGATGGTCTCAGCAACGGCTGTTCGACCATAGGCATTTCCAAGATGCCGCCGGTCGAGGTGCTGGAGCAGTTCTATCCGATCCTGTTTGAGGAATTCTCGCTCCGCGAGGGCTCGGGCGGCGCCGGCGAGTTCCGCGGCGGCTTCGGCATCAACTATGCGATCAAGCTCCGGCGCGGCGAGGCGCGGGTTTCCATGGTGATGGATCATGGCCGGACCGGCCCGCAGGGCGCGCTGGGGGGCGGCGCGGGGGGCGTCAACACCGTGGCCGTGACTCAAGGCGGCAAGACCTACCGCCCGCCGCATCTTTCCAAGGACCAGGACATCGAAATGGGCGTCGGCGACGTGGTGCGCGTGTCGACGCCGGGTGGCGGCGGCTTCGGCGATCCCACGAAGCGCGATCCGGCGCTGATCGCGCGCGATGTCGCGCGCGGCTACTACACCGCCGAACAGGCGCGCGAGAAGTTCGGGCTGCGGCCCGCCGCGGAATGAACCTGCTCCGGCGACAGCTCTTCGCCCTGCCCTTGGCGATGGCTGCGGGCGACGCATCGGCGCAGACCGGATGGATCGTGGTGCCGGGCGCCGACAATTCCTTCCTGGTCGATATGCCGGGTACGCCTGTTTACAAGGTGATCGACACGACGACGCCAGCCGGCACGCCCTTCGTCTATCACTCCTACAGCCTCGAATATCGGCGGCTGTCGTTCGTGGCGCAGACGGCGCTCTTTCCGGCCGAGGTCGACGTGGCGCGGCCGCGCACCAACCTGCAGATGGTGCTCGACGATCGCGCCCAGCGGCTCCAGGGCAACAAATGGACCCAGGTCGATTGGCGGCAGGTCCAAGGTGCGCCCGCTGTCGAAGCGATCGGCCCGATCACGGGCGGCAGCGCGCTGCGCCAGCTCGTGGTGCTGAAGGGCCGCCGCTTCGTCTCGCTGGGCTATCTCGCGCCCGCCGACGCCATGCGCGCGCCTGAGGCCGAACGCTTTTTCCGCTCGTTGAGGTTGCTCACATGACAAGGCCGCGCATCAAAGTTCTTGCGTTGGGCGGCACCATCGCGACGCGGCCCGATGCTTCGGGCGCGATGCAGATGGGATTGGGCGCCGACGATCTCGTGGCGGCCGTGCCCATCCTGGCGACGCTGGCCGAGATCGATGCTGAGACGGTGTCGCGCGTCGGCAGCCATTCGCTGGGCTTCGACCAGATCCATGCGCTGGCGGCCAGGATTGCAGCCCTCGAGGTCGATGGTGTCGTTGTGACGCAAGGCACCGACACGCTCGAGGAGACCTCGTTCCTGCTCGATTTGCTGCTCGATCGCGACATACCGGTGATCGTGACCGCGGCGATGCGCAACCCGGCGCTCACCTCGCCCGATGGACCCGGCAACCTGCTCGCCGCCGTGCGCGTGGCCTGCGATCCGTGGGTGCGGGCACATGCCAGGGCCCTGGGTGTGATGGTTGTGATGCTGGACGAGGTCTATGCCGCGGCCGATGTGCTCAAGGTTCACCCGACGCGGCTCAACGCCTTTGCAGCCCCTCAGGCCGGCCCGCTCGCAGCGCTCGTCGAGGATCGCGTGGTGCCGCTCGCGCTGCCGGTGCGTGATGCGATCGTCGTGGCACGTGCGCGGCTTGGCGACGCATCGGGTGGCAAGGAGTCGCCGGTTGCCCTGCTGTGGCTCGGCCTCGACGAACCCGGCTACCTGCTCGAGGCGATCGTCGATCATCGCGACCAGCTGGGTTATCGCGGCGTGGTGTTGGGGGCGATGGGTGGTGGCCACGTGCCGGAGAGGGCGACGCCACTGGTCGTGCGGCTCGCCGGGATCGTGCCGACGGTGGTCTCGCCGCGCGCCGGCGGCGGGCCGATGCTGCGACAAACCTACGGTGGTCCCAGTTCCGAGATCGCGCTACGCAAGGCGGGCCTGATCTGGGGTGGCCGGTTGCATCCCCTGAAGGCGCGGGTGCTGCTGGAGACGTGTCTCCGGGCCGGGCTCGGCCGCGCCACCATTGCCGAAGTGTTCGACGCCTTCGGCTAGGAGTAGAATGGCCGGCGCGAGGTGATCGTCATGTTCGAAGTCTTCGACGCGGTCCTGCTGGCCCGGCTGCAGTTCGCCTTCACGGTCTCGTTCCATTTCATCTTTCCGTCCTTTTCGATCGGCCTCGCGAGCTATCTCGCGGTGCTCGAAGGTCTGTGGCTGTGGACGGGCCGGCAGATCTATCTCGACCTGTTCAAGTACTGGCTGAAGATCTTTGCGCTCGCCTTCGGCATGGGCGTGGTCTCGGGCATCGTCATGGCCTACCAGTTCGGCACCAACTGGGCGGCCTTTTCCGACAAGGCGGGACCGGTCATCGGGCCGCTGATGGCCTACGAGGTGCTGACCGCCTTCTTCCTCGAGGCGGGCTTCCTGGGCGTCATGCTGTTCGGCATGAACCGCGTCGGTCGCACCCTGCATTTCGTCGCCACGCTGGCGGTCGCGGTCGGCACCTTCATCTCGGCCTTCTGGATCCTGTCGGCCAACAGTTGGATGCATACGCCGGCGGGCTTCGTCATGAATGCTGGCGGCCAGTTCGTGCCCGCCGACTGGCTGGCGGTGATTTTCAATCCGTCCTTTCCCTACCGGCTGGTTCACACCGTGTTCGGCGCCTATCTCACGACCGCGCTGGTGGTGGGCGCGGTCGGCGCCTGGCATCTCTTGCGAGCCAAGTCGGACAAGGGAGGGGCAAACGACGGCGCGCGGGTCATGTTTTCCATGGCCATGGGCATGATCACGGTGGTGGCGCCGCTGCAGATATTCGCCGGCGACCAGCACGGGCTGAACACGCTCGAACACCAGCCGGTCAAGGTCATGGCCATGGAGGGACATTTCCAGAGCTATCCCGACGGCGCGCCGCTGATCCTGTTCGGCTGGCCCGACCGGGCGGCGGCCGTGACGCGCTTCGCGGTCGAGATCCCCAAGGCCTCGTCCCTGATCCTGAAGCACTCGCTCGACGCGCCGCTCAAGGGTCTCGACTCGGTCGACCGCAAGGAATGGCCGCCGGTGGCGATCGTGTTCTGGGCCTTCCGCATCATGGTCGGCATGGGGATGCTGATGCTGGCGCTGGCGGCGCTCAGCCTGCTCGCGCGCGTTCGGCACCGGCTCTACGACTGGCCATTGCTGCATCGCTTCGCCCTCATCATGGGGCCGGCCGGCTTCGTGGCGGTGATCGCCGGCTGGGTGACGACCGAGGTCGGGCGCCAGCCTTACACGGTGTATGGCCTGCTGCGCACCGTCGACTCGGCCTCCAGGCTCGACGCGCCGGCGGTCGCGGCCTCGCTGCTGGCCTTCATCGTCGTCTACTTCGTCGTGTTCGGCGCCGGCGTCTTCTACATCCTGAAGCTGATGGGTCAGCCGCCGCACCGTGGCGAGCAGGGGCCGGACCGCGGCCAGCCGGTGCGTGCGGCGGGGCTCACGCCGGGGCCCGTGGTGGCCGAGCCGATGGCGACCGGCGGCCGGGAGTCCTGATCATGCCCTTTGCATTCGATCTGCCCGCCATCTTCGCCTTCGTCATCGCCTTCGCGATCTTCGCCTATGTCGTGATGGACGGCTTCGATCTCGGCATCGGCATCCTGTTCCCGGCGCTTCCGCCCGGCCGCGAGCGCGACAGCGCCATGAACTCCATCGCGCCGGTGTGGGATGGCAACGAGACCTGGCTGGTGCTGGGCGGCGGCGGGCTGCTGGCGGCCTTTCCGCTTGCCTACGGCGTGATCTTTTCGGCGCTTTACGCGCCGATCATCGCCATGCTGCTGGCGCTCGTTTTCCGTGGCGTCGCCTTCGAGTTCCGTTGGCGCGATCCCGGCCACCGCGCCATCTGGGACATGGCCTTCAACGTCGGCTCGACCGTCGCCACGCTCGCACAGGGCATCACGCTGGGCGCCCTGCTGCAGGGTATCGTGATCCGCGATCGCGGCTATGCCGGCGGCTGGTTCGACTGGCTGACGCCGTTCAGCCTGCTGGTCGGCGTCAGCCTGGTCTGCGGCTACGCGCTGCTGGGCGCCACGTGGCTGATCATGAAGAGCGAGGGCCCGCTGCAGGAGCGCTGCTATCGGCTGGCGTTTCGCCTTGGCATCGTGGTGATCCTCGCGATGGCCGCGGTGAGCGCCTGGACGCCGTTCCTGCGCGACGCTTACTGGCTGCGCTGGTTCGCCTGGCCGCAGGTTCTGTTCACCGCCCAGGTGCCGCTGCTGGTCGTCATCGCCTCGGCCACCTTCTTCCTCGGTTTGCAGCGGCAGCACCACTACATACCGCTCCTGATGGCACTGGCGCTGTTCACGCTCGGTCTCGCCGGCCTCGGCATCAGCCTCTATCCCTATGTCGTGCCACCGGCGATTTCGATCTGGGATGCCGCCGCGCCCGATGTCAGCCTGAAGTTCATGCTGCCGGGTGTACTGGTGATGGTGCCCATCATCCTCGCCTATACCGGCTATTCTTACTGGGTCTTCCGCGGCAAGACCGGCCACGAGGGCTACCACTGACGTGAAACCGACGGCGCGACAGTTGCTGTGGTTCGTGGGTCTGTGGGCGGCCGGCGTCGGCGTGACCGCACTGGTGAGCTACGGCATCAGGTTATGGCTGAGATGACGCCTTACACCACGCGCCGCGTCGGCCGGCAGTTGAAGGCGAGCGGCTTTGCACTGCCACCGTTCTCGCGCAAGGTCGCAAGATCGTCACGGCCGGCCCATTCGTTGGTCGTGTCGACGTAGCGGAAACCCTGGTCGGTCGGCTGGTATTCGAGACGCCACGTCCTGCCATCGAGCGTCACCGAGGCCCGGTTCTTGGCGTAGACCACCGACACTTCCTTGCGGCCGTCGCAGAGATAGGCGATGCCCTGTGGTGTCGGATCGTCCGGCGCGGGCCGTGGAATCAGGCTCGTCTGGGGTTGCTGCTCGGCGGTGCAGCCGCACAGCAGGGCAATCGCGACAATCGACAGGCGCTTCATCCTGCGCTTTCCTCCCTGGGTCGGCAGCTTAAGGAATTCGGGGGAACGTGCAAATGCCACTCTTCAAATTGCGCGATGGCGCGGAACTCTACTACGAGCGGAACGGCAGCGGCCCACCTTTGTTCCTGGTGCCGGGCCTGGGCGGCGATGGCCGTTTCTGGGAGTCGAACGCAGCCGAGCTCGCCCGGTCTTTCACGGTGGTCGTGCACGACCACCGCGGGACCGCGCGCAGTACGCTGTCCCGGCTCACCTACAGTGTCGAGCAGATGGCCGACGATGCCCTGCAGCTCATCGAGGGGCTGGGTTACGACCGGGTCCATTGGTGCGGCCACTCGACCGGCGGTGCCATGGGCCAGGTGCTGGCCATCGACCATCCCGGCCGCATCGACCGGTTGGTGCTGAGTTCGACCTGGGCCAAGACCGACGCCTTCTTTCGCCGCCTGTTCGAGGTCCGCTCCCTGATGCTGCGCGAGCTGGGGCCGGCCGCCTACCTGAAGGCGAGCGCGCTCGCCCTCAACATGCCGTCCTGGGTGCGCGACCACGATGCTGACCTGGTCGCCGCCGAGGGCCGGGCTGCCGAGACCATTCCGGTGCCGGAAATCGTGCTGTCGCGCATCGCCGCCATCGTCGCCCATGATCGTCGCACCGAGCTTCAGAAGGTGCGGGTGCCGACCCTGGCCATTTGCGCGCGCGACGACACCGTAACGCCGCTCTATTTCACGGAGGAGCTGGTTCGCCTGATCCCGGGTGCACGGGCTTATGTGCTGGCGGACGGCGGCCATGCATATCCGAACGTGCATGGCGCGGAGTTTCGTCGTGTAATGACTGCCTTCCTGTTGGAGTCCTGATGCCCATGAATATCGAGCCCAAGATCGCCGCCTTCGCCCACGAACTGACCGCCATCCGCCGCGACATCCACGCCCATCCCGAACTGGGCTTCGAGGAGGAGCGGACCAGCACCATCGTGGCGCAGAAGCTGAAGGAGTGGGGCCTCGAGGTCACGACCGGCATCGGCAAGACCGGCGTCGTCGGCACCATCAGGGTCGGCAACAACCCGCGCGCCATTGGGCTCCGCGCCGACATGGACGCGCTGCCGATGGACGAGCTCAACACCTTCGACCATCGCAGCACCCACAAGGGCCGCATGCATGCCTGCGGTCACGATGGCCACACCACGATGCTGCTGGGCGCCGCCAAGTATCTCTCGGCGACGCGCAACTTCGACGGCACCGTCCACCTCATCTTCCAGCCGGCCGAGGAGGGCCGCGGCGGCGCCGAGGCAATGGTCAAGGATGGACTGTTCGACAAATTTCCCTGCGAACAGATCTTCGGCATGCACAACCGGCCGAAGCTCGACGTCGGCAAGTTCGCCATCCGCTCCGGTCCGCAGATGGCGGGCGGCGGCCTGTTCGACATCCACATCACCGGCAAGGGCGCCCATGGCGCCCGACCGGAGACCGGCATCGACCCGGTGATCATCGCCACCCAGATCATCTCGGCGCTGCAGAGCGTGGTGTCGCGCAACGTGGCGCCGCTCGATTCGGCGGTGATCTCGGTGACGCAGATGCACTCGGGCGATGCCTACAACGTCATCCCGCAGGAGGCGGTTCTGCGCGGCACCATCCGTGCCTTCCGCAAGGAGACCATGGCGCTGATCAAGGAGCGCATCGAGACGATCTCCGCCGGCATCGCCAAGACGCTGGGTGGCAGCGCCAAGGCCGACGTGCGCATCGCCTTCCCGCCGCTGGTCAACGACAAGGACGCGGTGAAGTTCATCGCCGACGTCGCCGCCGGAATCGTCGGCCACGAGAACATGAATCGCGAGGGGCCGTACGTCATGGCGTCGGAGGACTTTTCCTACATGCTGGAGAAGGTGCCGGGCGCGTTCATCAATATCGGCAACGGCGGCGGCGAGGGCGGCTGCGAGGTGCACAATCCGAGCTATGATTTCAACGACGAGATCCTGACCCTGGGAGCCACGCTGTGGTCGCGCGTCGTGGAGACCAGGCTCGCGAAGGACGCGCGCTGAGGGGCATGAGGTGACGAACGCTCCACCCGACGCCAGGCACTGGTTGCTCAGGGATCTGCCCTATGCCGCGATGCTGGCGCTCGCGGTGGGTGGTCTCGTGCTCACCAGCTTCCGCGGGCCCACGACATACTACTATTGGATGGCGCTGGCGCCGATCTATGGGCTGATCTGCATCATCTCGGGCTGGCGCCACCTCGACACGGGCGCCGGCCACATGCGCCTGATGGTTACCCAGGCGTTGCACTGGCTCGCCTTCGTCGGGGCCATGTGGCTGATGTTCCTGCCCGAGGTGCGCGGCATCGACAGCGACAATGCCACCAGTCTCACGCTGCTGATCCTGCTGGCCCTCGGCACCTTCGTCGCCGGGGTGCACGCGAAGGTGTGGCGCATCTGTGCGGTGGGTGTGTTTCTCGCGGCCTCTGTGCCGGCGGTGGCGTGGGTCCAGGAATCGGCCATGCTGCTGCTGGTCGCCGCGCTTCTGCTGTTCTTGGTGGGCGTGGCTTTCTGGTGGATGTGGCGGCGCGAGACCGGGCGGCTGTGACGGAAATCGTCCTGTGGAGCGACTACGTCAGTCCCTACGCCTTCGTCGCCAAGGCGTGGGCCTACCAGCTTGAAGCCGATTACGACATCGCCATTGCCTGGAGGCCCTACACGCTCGACATCGCTTCGTTCCAGGGATCGGTGGCCGAGCGCGACGCCCATCACTGGCGTCGCGTGCGCTATGCCTACATGGACGCCCGGCGTTTTGCCAACAAGCAGGGCCTGACGCTGATGGGTCCGAAGAAGATCTTTTACGCCCGGCCGGTCAATGCCGGCATGCTCTATGCCCAGCAGCACGATGTCTTCCGCGCCTACAACGATCGCGCGTTCGACCGCTTCTGGCGGCGTGAACTCGATCCTGAGAGCCCCGAGGCCGTTGCCGCCGTGCTTGTCGAGGCGGGCGCGCCTCAGGGTTTCGAGGACTATCTCGCAGGCGAAGGCGGGGCCGAACATGACCGCCTGCGTCTCGAGGCCGAGGCATCGGGCGTCTTCGGCGTGCCCACCTTCGCCTTCGACGGTGAACTGTTCTGGGGTGGCGACCGGATCGGCCTCTTGCGCGAACGGCTCGACGAGAAGGGTGTGAGGCGGCGCTAGCCGGCGGTTGACTCAGATCAAGCGGTGCGTCCCGGCAAAGGTCTAGGCTTCTGCATGGAGAACGGGAGGAGCGGCCATGAGCGCAACCGACCTCGGCGTATTCGACAAGACCCTTCAGGAATCCAATCACTGGCTCAAGCTCATGATGGTCGAGCTTGGAACCGACAGTCATCGCGCGGCGTTCGGCGCCCTGCGCGGCACGTTGCATGCCCTGCGCGACCGGATCGGGCCGGAGAACGCCGTCCATTTCGGGGCGCAGCTTCCGATGCTGTTGCGCGGCGCCTACTACGAGGGCTGGCATCCGGCTGCGACGCCGACCCGCGAGCGCCATCTCGCGGACTTCATCGAACATGTCGCGGCCGAACTGCCGCGTGCCGGAGAGATCGAGGCCGGGGCGGCTGCACGGGCCAGTTTTGCCGTCATGGCCCGGTGTCTGGATCGCGGGGAAATGTTGAAACTGCGTCATCTTCTGCCGCATGAAGCCCTGAACCTCTGGCCCGATGAGTTGCTGCGCGATGCTTAAGCCGAAACGCCCCCGCACATGGGTCGTGGTCGCCGACGGCGCCCGGGCCCGCTTCTTCGTAGCGAGCGAAGACACCAACAAGTTTGTCGCCGCGCGGCAGGCCGACCTGATCGCTCCGGAGAGCCGTGGGCATGCCCGTGACCTCAAGAGCGACAAGCCAGGCCGCAGCTACGCCTCGTCCCGGAGCGGCGCGCGCCACGCGCTCGAGCCGGCCCATGATCCGCACAAGCTCGAGAAGCACCGCTTCTCGGCGGTGCTGGCAGAGACGCTCGACGGTGCCTGTGGGCGCCGGGAGGTCGACCATATCATCCTGGTGGCGCCGCGCCGCAGCCTTGGCGAACTGCGCGGCTTGATGACTGCGCGTGTGCAGCGCTGCATCGGCAAGGAGGTCGCCAAGGACCTGACCAACGAAACAGTGGCGAGCCTGTGGCGGCGTCTCGGATCGCTGGTGAAGCCCGCCCGCTAGGCGGGCAGGGCTGCCCGCAGGGAGAGGCAATGAAGTTCAAGGACCGTGCCGAGGCGGGCCACAGACTGGCTGAGGCCTTGAGCGCCTATGCCGATTGCAAGCCCATCGTTCTGGCGTTGCCACGCGGCGGCGTGCCGGTTGGTGCGGCCGTGGCGACCGCCTTGGGCGCACCGCTCGACCTCGTTCTCGTGCGCAAGATCGGCGCGCCGGACCAGCCGGAACTGGCGCTGGGGGCCGTCGTGGACGGCGGTGCGCCCATGATTGTGCGCAACCCAGGGATTCTGGCCGCAACGGGCACGAGCACAGCCGACTTCGACGCGATCGGCGCACGGGAATTGGCGGAAATCGAGCGTCGGCGCGGCCGCTATCTCGGCACGAGGGCGCCGGCCGACGTCGCCGGGCGGGTCGTCATTGTGGTCGACGACGGTATTGCAACGGGGGCGACCATGCGCGCCGCGCTGCGCGCGACCCGACAGCGTGGCCCGGCCCGGCTGGTGCTGGCAGTCCCCGTGGCATCGTCGAGTGCCCTGGCGTCGCTGCGGTCGGAAGTCGACGAGGCCGTCTGCCTGACCTGTCCCGAGGGCTTTCGTGGGGTTGGGCAGTTCTATGACGATTTTCGCCAAGTGACGGACGACGAGGTCGTCGCTCTGTTGGCGCGCCCACCAAACGACCCACCGCCCGTTCGTGTTTAGAAGAGCGGCCACCGTCGATCATGCTGCAAGAGGGAGTCATGCCCTACGCGTCGAACCATGCCCTTCCGCCGTCGGTGCGCAATCACCTGCCGCCGCCGGCACAGGACATCTATCGCGAGGCCTTCAACCACGCCTGGCAAACCTATGCACTCGACCCGCGGCGCGAGGAGATCTGCCATCGGACGGCCTGGGCGGCCGTCAAGCATCGCTATGTCAAGGGCGAGGACGGAGATTGGCGCTCCCGCCGCTAGGCAGGGGCTTCTAGGGCTCCGGCGGACGATCGAGCGAGCGATCGATGCGCTCGTGCAGTTTCTTCACGTCGCCACGCTGCTTCTGGGCCCGCTCCTTGAGCAGCCGCTTGGCCCGCCGGAAGGCGTCGTTGACGGCGAACTGCGGATTGGAGAACCGGTCGTCGGCTTGCGGGGTCTGATCGATGTTGATGTCGATGCCGCCCGGCAACGTCATGTGGATGTTGGCGCTGAACAGGCCGCTGGTGCGGTGGTGCTTGTCGGGAATCTTGACCACGACATGGCAGGCGGTCAGGCGGCCGTAGAGCTGCTCCAGCGTCTCGACATGACCGGTGATCATCTGGCTCAGCGCATCGCTGGCATCGCCACCCTGGAAGCTGATTTTGAGGGGTGTTTCCAAGTCGATCCTCCCTGCGATGCAACGGCGTTCTCAATGAACGTGGGGCGCGCGCAACAGGTTGCAAGCGGTCGAGGTGCGGCATTTGTCGTTGACGGTGACCGGCACCAACAAACGCTCCTGCGCCGCAGCGGGCGCCGTCGCGAACGCGGGAGGAAGAAGGCTGGCTAGTCGCCGGCAACGGCGGCGCGATGCTCCGGCGTGAGGCCGGAAGGAGTTCGCACGACACGATGCGTTACCATGCGGTGATGCAGGCCGCGGATCGTGTCGCTTCCCCGGGTCAGGCAGAGCCATGGAAAGAAGCCATGTACGAAGCAGGCAAGTGCGCCAACCATCATCCGGCTGCCGAAGCCGAAGGACATGGCCATGTGCTGGAGGTAGGTCTCGTTGACCGAGGCGGGGTGGTCGGTGAAGCGGCGGATCATTGGATAATTCTACCGGCTGTGGCGGGAAACGGCTTGCTAGCTTTGCGCAATCTGGCGCAGATTTGAGAAATTCATTCCAAGGAACTGCCAATGCCTGGGAAATTATCGCTCGATTCCTTCGACAAGAAGATTCTGGATTGCCTGCAGGACGACTCGGACATGGCGCTGGCCGAGATCGCGCGGCGGGTCGGCCTCTCGACCACGCCGTGCTGGCGGCGCATCAACCGGCTGCAGGAGGAGGGCATCATCCGTGCCCGGGTGGCGCTGCTCAATCGCAAGGCGGTGAATGCCGGGGTGACCGTGTTCGTGGCGGTTCGCACCGCCCAGCACACCGCCCAATGGCTCGGCCGCTTCGCCAAGGCGGTGGCGTCGTTTCCCGAGGTCATGGACTGCTACCGCATGAGCGGCGAGATCGACTACCTGATCCGCCTCGCGCTCCCCGACATCGAGGCCTACGACGCCTTCTACAAGCGCCTGATCGCCAAGGTCGACCTCAGCGACGTCACCTCCATGTTCGCCATGGAGGAGATCAAGTCCACCACGCGGCTCCCGCTCACCTACCTCCCCTAGCCTCGGCCCGGCACGGGCTCTAGGATCGGCAGAGTTCGATCCGGGAAAGCAGGGGAAACGATGACCACGGGCCCAAGTACAGGCAAGAACCGCAAGAAGGTGCTGATCGTCGGCCGCATGCCGCAGGCCGGTCTGGACGTGCTCAAGAAGCGCGACGACGTCGATTTCGAGATCCTGGCCGACGACACGGTTCCGTCGCTGCACCCCAAGCTCAAGGACGCTCATGCCGTGACCCTGGGCGGCACGCCGTTCCGCCAGGCCGAGCTCACCGCCGCGCCGGAGATGATGGTGGTTGCCCGACTGGGCGTCGGCTTCGACGCTGTCGAGGTGCCGGCGCTCAACAAGCGCAAGATTCCGCTCATGACCACGGGCATCGCCAACTCCGTGTCGGTGGCCGAGCATGCGATGTACATGCTGCTGGCTTCGGCCCGCCTGGTGAAGAAGTACGACCGCTTCGTACGCGAAGGTGGTTGGGGTGAGCGGCTGGCCGACCTGCCGGCCGATCTTTCCGGAAAGTCGATCCTGGTAGTCGGCATGGGCCGCATCGGTTCGCGCACCGTGAAGCGTTGCGCAGCCTTCGAGATGGACGTCTTCGTTCTCGATCCCAACATCTCCGAGGCCGAGATCAAGAAGGCGGGCGCCACCAAGGTGACCGACCTCAAGGCAATCCTGCCCAAGGTCGATTTCGTCTCGGTGCATTGCCCCAAGGCGCCCGAGACGATCGACATGTTCAACAGCGAGACCCTGGCGCTGATGAAGCCCGACGCCTTCCTGGTGAACACCGCGCGCGGCGGCATCATCAACGAAGACGCGCTCTACAAGGCGCTCTCCACCGGCAAGTTGCGCGGTGCCGGCCTCGACGTGCTCGACAAGGAGCCGCCTGACGCCTCCAACAAGCTGTTCGGCCTGGAGAACGTGATCTTCAGCCCGCACATGGCCGGCGTCACCAAGGAGGCGAGCGACCGCATGGCGGTGACTGCCATCGAGAACATCCTGAGCGTGTTCGACGGCCGCCCCAACGCCGCCCATTGCGTGAACAAGGAAGTGCTGAAGTGAAGGGCCTTTAGCCCTTCACGTCCTAACCCTTCAAGAACGCCAGCAGGTCGGCGTTGAGCTGGTCCTTGTGGGTGGCGGCCAGGCCGTGGTCGCCGCCCTTATAGACCTTGAGCGTCGCGCCCTTGACGAGCTGCACCGCGCGATGGGCGGCAGCACCGATCGGCACGATCTGGTCATCGTCGCCGTGGATCAACAAGGTCGGCACGTCGAACTTCTTCAGGTCCTCGGTGAAGTCGGTCTCCGAAAATGCCTTTATGCAGTCGTACTGATTCTTGAGGCCGCCCATCATGCCCTGCAGCCAGAAGCTGTCGCGCAGGCCCTGCGTCACCTTCGAGCCGCTGCGATTGGCACCGAAGAAAGGCGTGGTCAGATCCTTGTAGAACTGCGAGCGGTCAGACGCGACGCCCCTGCGGATGCCGTCGAACGCATCGATCGGCAGCCCGCCGGGATTGGCCGCCGTCTTCAGCATGATCGGCGGCACGGCGCCGACCAGCACCGCCTTGGCGACGCGCTTCGTGCCGTGGCGGCCGATGTAGCGCGCGACCTCGCCGCCACCGGTCGAATGGCCGATCATCGTGGCGCCCCTGATGTCGAGCTTGTCGAAGAGCTCGGCGAGATCGTCGGCGTACTGGTCCATGTGGTTGCCGCCCCACGGCTGGCTCGAGCGGCCATGCCCGCGGCGATCGTGCGCGATGGTGCGGAAGCCATGTTCGGCCAGGAACATCATCTGGTCTTCCCAGGCGTCGGCTGTGAGCGGCCAGCCGTGCGAGAAGACGACCGGCGTGCCGCTGCCCCAGTCCTTGTAGAAGATCTCGGTGCCGTCCTTGGTCTTGATGGTGCTCACGCGATACTCCTTGGGAAATCGTGACAGCCGGCTCAGGGACGAGCGAGATCCTCGATCTCGTCGTCGGTCGGGAAGCGGCCGGTCTTGCTACGGGTGTATTTCAGGGCGCCATCGACGGTGACGTCGAACTGGCCAGATCTGCCGGCGCGCAGCTCGACTTCCGCCGCACCCAGTCCTTCGAGGCGATCCCTCACACGGAGGGCCTGCGGCTTGTAGCCTCAAGCGCCGCAGTATTCGATCAGGACTTTCATCCTGTTAAGGTGGCGGCCTGGGCTCGCGCCATCAAGGGGGACATCGGATGAAATACGGACCGCTCGGCCGCTCGGGCCTGATCGTGAGCAGGATCTGCCTCGGCGGCAATTCGTGGGGCGCCAAGGGCCGCCGCGGCTGGGGCAAGTTCGACGAGGCCGAGGCGCCCGCCTACTTCAGGCGCGCCCTCGACGTCGGCATCACCTTCTTCGACACCGCCGACACCTACAACTACGGCCGCTCCGAGGAGATCATGGGCGCCACGCTCATGAAGATGGTGAAGCGCGAGGAGTTCGTGCTCTCGACCAAGGTCGGCATCCGCATGAGCGATGTCGCCAACGATCAGGGCACCGGCCGCAAGCATCTGATGGCCTCGGTCGACGCCCAGCTGAAGCGCCTGCAGACCGACTACATCGATGTCTACCAGGTCCACCGCCTCGATCCGCATACGCCGGTCGAAGAGACGATGTACTCGCTCGACCAGATCGTGCGTTCGGGCAAGGTGCGCTACATCGGCGGCTCGACCATGCCGGCCTACAAGTTCGCCCAGATGCTGATGGTCGCCGACTGGAAGGGCTACGCGCGGCCGATCGCCATGCAGAACCTCTACAACCTGATCCAGCGCGAGGAGGAGCGCGAGATGAACCGCCTCTGCCACGAGCAGGGCGTCGGGCTCATTCCCTATTCGCCACTGGCCCGCGGCTTCCTCGCCGGCAACCGCAGCAAGGAAGGCGGCGGCGCCACCGAGCGTTCCAGGAACGACGCGGTGGTGAAGGCGGGAACCTACCGCGATTGCGATTGGGAGGTCGTGAAGCGCCTGAAGAAGGTCGCTAAAGCCAGGGAGGTGACGCCGGCCCAGGTGGCGCTCGCCTGGTTGCTGGCCAAGTCCTACATGGGGGCCCCGATCATCGGTGCCACCGGCCTCGATCAGCTCACCTCGGCGGCCAAGGCGACCGAGATCGCGCTCACGCCGGAGGAATCGAAGCTGCTCGAGCAGCCGTACGAATTCCGGGTGTCGCCGGAGAACTAGGGACTTGCGCGCCCCCAGCTATGAGCTTCGTCTCTTGATGGCGTGTGCGAACCATAGCGCGAGCAGGGGCAAGAAGACCGCGGCGACCCAGAACACCGGTGGCGCGCCCCAGCGGTCGACGATGGGCGCGGCGATGGGCACGCCCACCGCCTGGCCCAGGAACAGGCAGAGCGCGAACAGCGCCATGCCGGCGCCGCGCGCCTCCGGCGCCATCTGCGTGCCATGGGTCTGCAGCGTGTTGTGCAGCATGTAGAACGACACGCCCGAGACCACGATGGCGGCGAACTCGAATTCGGCCGACGGCGCCAGCGCCATGCCGGCGAAGGCGAGGCCGAGGCCCGCGCCGCCCCACAGGCAGAGGCCACGTTCGCCCAGCAGGCGCACGAGATGATGCGCCACCATCACATACATGAATCCGCCGGCGCCGAAGGCCGCGACCGCGAGGCCGATGGCGGCAAAGCCCAGGCCGAAGCGCTGATGGAGATCGGCGCCGACGAAGGTGAAAGCGCCCCAGAACACGCCACCCTCGAGCGCCACGACGATGATGACGGTGCGCGCCCACGGTCGGCGCAGCACGCGCACCATCTGGCCGACCATCGAACCCTCGGCACGCGCGCCCGGCCGGGCGATGTCGGGCCGGGCACGCATGACGACGATCAGGGCGCCGCCGGCCACGATGTAGATCGCGGCCAGCACCCAGAAGACCGAGCGCCAGCCCAGCCAGTCGCCGATCGCGCCGCCCAGTGCGGCGCCGGTCATGAGGCCCAGCGTCTGGCCGGTGAGGAAGCGGGCGAGCATGGCCTGGCGCTTCTCATAGCTCACGTTGTCGCCCACCCAGGCGATGGCGAGCGGGATGATGGCCGAGCTGGCGACGCCGGTCAGGAAGCGCGCCAGCGTGAGGATACCCAGCGACACCGCCAGCGCGCTCAGCACGCAGCAGAGGGCGGCCCCGATGCAGGCGATGGTTACCACCGGCATCTTGCCGTAGCGGTCGCCGAACGGCCCATGCACCAGCACGAATACGCCGTTGGCGAACAGGAAGGCGGTAGCCACGATCGAGGCGCCGCCGACGGTGGTGCCGAACTCGGTGGCGAGCTGGATCAGGAGCGGATCGGTCACGCGCATATTGGCGGCCGAGGCGAAGGCCGCGACCGACAGCAGCGCAATAGCGAGCGTAGGGGTGGGCCGCGGCGGGGCGGCGGAGGGGGACATCGGTAGCGGGCTTAGCGGCTGGGCGCCGCAAAGGAAAGGTCCCTTGGCGGGAGGCAGCGATGACTTATGCTGCAGGGATGATCGCAGAATTCCTCGCGCTCGCCCGCGACCCTCATGCCTGGGCCGCACTTGCCACGTTGATCGTCATGGAAGTCGTGCTCGGCATCGACAACCTGATCTTCATTTCGATCCTGACCAACAAGCTGCCGGAGCATCAGCG
>NZ_SCVH01000070.1 GCF_004296935.1 Reyranella sp. | reverse complement strand
GCAGTCCACGTCGCGTCTGTCGAGCTGGAGCTGGCCGCACTGGAGATGTGAGAAACACCCGCGAGCCCGATCAGGGCCGCTAGAAACAGTCCCAGCCTCATTTTACCGCCCCCTGGTTGCAGTTGTCCTATGACTGCACTCGGAAGTATACCAATCCGTCAATGATTTTGCACTTCATCTCGCCGCGTCTGCCGGAACCGGCTCTACCCCAGAACGACGAACCCGTAGCGCAGGTTTGACGGCTCGCGGCCGGCGCGCTCGTCGTCGGACTTGATCGCGGCGAAGCGGTCGTCGCGCCAGGCTCGGCATTCCCATGGCAAGCCTCCGGTCGCCAGGAGAGGATCCGCCTTCACTTTCCCTTCGGCGTGGCTGCCACGCCAGGCGCATGATTGAGGATCGAGCGCGTGAGGCCGCCATCGACCACCAGCGCCTGACCGGTGATGTAGCTGGCCTCCGGGCTCAACAGGAAGGCGATGGCGTCGGCAATGTCGCCCGGCTTGGCGACGCGGCCGAGCGGCACCAGCCTGGCGCGGCCCCGGGCCAGCTTGGGCTGGCGGTAGATCGCGTCGGTCATCGAGGTGTGGACGAAGCCGGGGCACACCGAATTGGCGCGGATGCCGTCTGAGGCCCATTCCATCGCCATCATCTCGGTCAGCATGATCAGGGCGGCCTTGGCCGGGCTGTAGGCGCCGGTCGGCAGCTGAGGCATCACGCCCGCCATCGACGACAGCATGACGATGGCGCCTTTCGACTTCTTGAGATGGGGGTGTGCTGCCTTGGCGAGCAGCCAGTTGGCCCGGAGGTTGATGTTAAAAATGCGATCCCAGGTCGAAACGTCGAGATCGACCAGTTTGGCCGGGGCGGCAATGCCGGCGTTGCCGACAATGCCGCTGATGCCGCCCATCGCCTTGACCGCAGTTGCGATCACCCGGGCGGGGTCGTTGGGCTTGGCCATGTCCGCCCGCAGCGTGTGGACCTTGCAGCCCGACGTCCGGAGGTTGACCGCCAACGCCTCGAGTTCGTCGAGATAGGCCACGTCGCAGAGCGTCAGCGCCTCGACGCCGTCGGCCGCGAGCTTGAGCGCCGTCGCCCGACCGATCCCCCGGCTTGCCCCCGTAATCACGACCCGCATGGCATATCCCCGCTTTCAGGTCGATGGTGGCACGGTTCCGGGCCTGGGGTCGATGGGCAGCAGGCGATCGAGACCCAGGAGGTTCTCGTAAAGGGCCGCCGCCTGCAGCAGGGCCGCCTCACCCCGAGGCTTGCCGACCAGCTGCAATCCCACGGGCCGGCCATACGGATCGAAGCCGCAAGGCACGGCAATGGCCGGACTGCCGGCGACCGTAATCGCGGAGTTGAGCGTCGAGCCAGACATGTAGTTCTCGAGCTTCTTGCCGTTGATGGTGGCGGGCGCACGCAGGTTGACGTCGAAGGCGGCGGTCGGCGCACTTGGCGTCACCAGCAGATCGTATTTCTGGAAGAACGCGACCATGCGCCTGAACAGCGCCGCGCGCTCGCGCTCGGCCCAGGCGAGCCGGCTGGTGGTCTGCTTGAGGCCAAGCTCGGTGTTCCAGATGATGTCCGGCTTGACCTTGTCGCGATGCTGCTGGATCTGCAACTCGCGATCGACGACGAACTGCTGGCCGCGCAACGCCATGAAGATCTCGTCGACCGGGCCGAAGTCGGGCGAGACCTCCTCGACGATGCAGCCCAGTTCCTCGAAACGCCGCGCCGCCTTGGTGCAGATCTCGCGGATATCCCGGTCGAGTTCGAACCGGCCGCCGAAGTCCGCCGTCCAGGCGACCCGTCTGGGGGCAACAGGTTTGGCGAGCGCGGCGCTGAACGACATCGCGGGCGCATCGAAGGTCATCGGATCTTCCAGGCAGAAGCCCGCCATGGCGTCGAGGAACAGCGCGAGGTCGGCCACGTTCCGCGCCATCGGCCCCTGCACCGACTGCGGCGACCAGAGATTGTTGGAAGTGCCGCGTGTCACGCGACCGGGCGAGGGCCGGAGGCCGACGGTCGAGCAATAGGTGCCGGGCCGGCGCAGCGAGCCGCCATGGTCGGATCCGTGCGCCAGCCAGACCTCGCCGGTCGCCACCGACACCGAGCCGCCGCCGGTCGACCCACCGCAGGTGAGCGAGGTGTTCCAGGGATTGCGGGTGCGGCCGAAGACTTCGTTAAAAGTGCTGCCGCCGGCGCCGAACTCCGGCGTGTTCGATTTGCCCATCACGATGCCGCCCTTGCGCTCGATACGCTCGACCAGGGGATTGGACCTGGCCGGCACATGGTCGGCGAAGATCGGCGAGCCGTAGGTCGTGCGCACGCCCGCGACATCGGTCAGGTCCTTGATCGAGACGGGAAGACCGGCGAGCCAGCCTGCTTCGCTGGAAGCTTCGCAGGCTCCGCCGCCCGCCATGATGCGCTTGGCGTGGTCACGCGCGCGGTCGAGGCAGAGGGTCGGCAGGGCGTTCACGGCGGGTTCGACCTCGGCGATGCGTCGGGCCGAGGCCTCGACCAGATCGAGCGGCGAGATATCCTTCCTCTTCAGCCGCGCCACGGCCTCGACAGCGGTCATCTTCCAAAGCTCGTTAGCCATCGCCCCATCCCTTTTCAGCAAACCACCTTTGCCAGACATGAAACTTTTGCATGTGCGACATTCGGCTTGAGGAAACACCAGAATGACGGACAAAGCCACCGGCCCGCTTCGCGGGTTGAAAATCGTCGATATCTCCACGGTCGTGGCCGGGCCCTTTGCCGCCGGCCTGCTGGGCGACTACGGCGCCGAGGTCGTCAAGGTCGAGATGCCGGGCGCCGGCGATTCGCTGCGCGCGCTGGCGCCGCACAAGGATGGCGCGCCGCTGTGGTGGAAGGTCACCAACCGCAACAAGAAGGGCATCACCCTCGACCTGCGCCAGGCCGCCGGCCGCGACCTGTTCGGCAAGCTGATCGCCGACGCCGACGTGCTGGTGGAGAATTTCCGGCCCGGCACGCTCGACGGCTGGGGCATCACCCGGGCCTGGCTGCAGGAGATCAACCCGCGGCTCACCATCCTGCGGGTCACCGGCTTCGGCCAGGACGGGCCCTACCGCGACCGGCCGGGCTTTGCCCGCATCTTCGAGGCGATGAGCGGCTTCACCCAGATCTGCGGCGAGGAAGGTGGCCGGCCGCTGCATCTCGGCTATCCGATCTCCGATGCCGTGGCCGGTCTGTTCGGCGCGCTCGGCATCCTGGCCGCCCTGCACGATCTCGCGCGCCATCCGGAGCGCCGCGGCCAGGACGTCGACTGCTCGGCGACCGAGGCCATGCTGCGCACGCTGGAGTTTCTCGCCATCGAGTACGACCAGCTGGGCGCCGTGCGCACCCGCTCGGGCAACCGCAGCCAGTACGCGGCGCCCGGCAACGTCTACCGCACGGCCGACGGCAAGTGGGCCTCCATCGCGGCCTCGACCCAGAGCATCTTTATCCGCCTTTGCGCCGCCCTCGATTTGCGCGGCCTGCTGGACGACCCGCGGTTCGCCACCAACCCGGCCCGGGTGCGCAACTACCGCGAACTCGACGAGATCGTGGGCGAGGCGCTTGGCAAACTCACGATGGCCGAGCTGCGCGAGGCCTTTGAGCGCCATGAAGTGGGCTTCTCGCCGATCTACGATATCGCCGACGTGTTCGACGATCCGCAGATCCGGGCACGCGAGGCGATCGTGCGCGTGCCGGACAGCGAACTGGGCTCGGTTCGCATGCAGGGCGTGGTGCCGCGATTTTCCGAGACGCCGGGCCGCGTGATGCGCGCGGGACCGACCATCGGCGAACACAACGACGAGGTTTACGGCGCCTTGGGCCTGTCCGCGGCGGAGATCGCGGCGCTCAAGGCGCGCAAGGTCATCTAGGGAGGACCCTCATGCTGAGACGTCATTTCGCGGCTCTGTCGCTGGCTGCACTCTGTCCCCTGCCCGCCCTCGCCCAGGGCGGCAAGGTCGCCAGGATCGTGGTCGGCTTTCCCGCCGGCCAGGGCATCGACCTCGTGTCGCGCATCGTGGCCGAGGCCCTGAAGGACGAACTTGGCGAGACTTTCATCGTCGAGAACAAGCCCGGCCAGGGCGGCAGCATTGCGCTCGGCCAGGTCGCGCGTGCGGCGCCCGACGGGTCCACCATCCTGATCTCGGCGATGGCGGCACTGGTGATGGCGCCGCATCTCTACAGGAACGTGACCTACGACACGCTGAAGAGTTTCGAGCCGGTCGGTCGGGTCGGCGACCTGCCGCTGGTGCTGGTGGTCAACCCGTCGCTGCCGGTCAAGACGCTGCCGGAGCTGATCGCCTACGCCAAGGCCAACCCGGACAAGCTCTCGCATTCCTCGTCGGGCAACAGCACCGTGAGCCATGTCGCCATGGAGGAATTGAAGCGCGCGACGGGGATGAAGATCCTGCACGTGCCCTACCAGGGCAGCGCGCAGTCGATGAACGACCTGATCGCGGGCAACGTCCAGGTGGCGCTGGATACCGTGGCGGTGACGCGGCCGCATATCGAGGCCGGCCGCCTGCGCCTGATCGCGGTGGGCAGCCTCGAGCGGCTGCCGTTCTTTCCCGACACACCGACCATCGCCGAGCAGGGCTTTCCGGGCTTCGAGGCCAATGCCTGGCTGGGCATGCTGCTGCCCGCGGGCGCGCCACGCGAGACCGTGGAGCGGCTGGCGGCGGCGCTGAACAAGATCGTCCGTTCACCGGCGGTCCAGCAGAAATTCCTGGCGGTGGGCACGCTGCCCAAGCCCAGCACGACGGCCGAGTTCGATGCCTTCCTCAGGGCCGAGTACACGCGCTGGGGCAAGGCGATCGCCGCCTCGGGCATCAAGGCGGACTGAGGAAGCCTCTGCGCCGGCGCTGGGCCATATAGAGCGCGCCCAGCAACATCAGGTTCAGGAGATTGAAGGCGAGCGCTGCCTGGAAGGCCGAGCGGTAGGAGAGCGTGGCGTCGAAGAGCGCGCCGCCCAGCCAGCCGCCGACCGCCATGCCCGCCATGGCGAACAGCATGACCACGCCCAGGCGCCAGCCGGCGATGGTGGGTCCATAGAGATAGCGCAGGATGAGTGCATAGCCCTGCACGATGGCGATGTAGGGAATGCCATGGATGATCGAGAGCGTGTAGATGCCCGACAGGCCTTCGACGAAGACGAAGCCCGCCAGCGAGGCGATCTGGATGACGGCACAGAGCAGGCTCACCTTGATCGGGCCGATGTAGTCGGAGAGGCGGCCCATGGCGAAGGTCGCGGCCACCGCCGTCAGCAGGATCAGCGAGATCGCCTCGGAACCGCGCGCCGGCGAGAAGCCGAGGTCGCCGCAGAAGGCCACCATATGCACGAACGGCACGGCCATGGCGGTGCAGCAGCAGAATCCCGCCGCCGAGAGCAGCACCATGAGCGCAGGCGACGACATGGGCAGGCTCGAGAGATCCTCGACCGGCCGCGCCGCCTTGCTGCGCGCGACCGGCGAGGGCCGCACATAGAAGGCGCAGACGAACAGCAGCACGCCCGCCGTGACGCCGTAGATCATCAGCATCTCGCGCCAGCCGACCTCGGGCAGCAGCCAGCGATAGATCTGCGGCCAGACGAAGCCCGAGAGCGCCGGCCCCACCGAGATGATCGACACTGCCGTGCTGCGACGGCGGTCGAACCAGCCCTGGATGTTGTTCATGGCCGGCGTGAACGTGGCGGCGTTGCCAAGGAAGCCGAATGGAATAGCATAGCCGACATAGAGCGCGAGCTCGCCGCCGCTGCTGGCGAGCCACCCTCCGGCCAGGATCGAGACGCCGGCGATCAGCAGCGGCACGCGGGGGCTGGTGCGGTCGGCCAGCCAGCCCATGAAGACGCCACCGACGCCCATGAAGAAGAAGCCCACCATATAGGCGAACGACGGCACCGCACGGCGGTCGCCGAACTCCGCGGCGATTTCCTTGAGCGCGATGACGGGCAGGTAGATCGCGCCACCGCCCAGGCCGATGCAGAACATCGACAGGAACGCCAGCCGCCAGGCGTAGGGGCTGTCTACGCCCGGACCATGACCCGGACGATGGACGACAGCGGTCATTCGCGCGCGAGGGCCGCTTCGGCAGCGGCCTTGGCATCGAGTACCTGGTCGTCGTCCATCAGCACCGTCACCTTGCGCAGCTTGCCGGTGAAGGGAAACGGCGCCTCGTAGTGCGACACCGGGCTCGAGCGATCGCGGCCGATGTCGAGGCCCGACCACGAGATGAAGCTGACGAAGCCGTTCTGGGTGTTAAAGCCGCCGACAGGCTCGCCGTCGATCAGCAGGGTGGCGAGGTTGCGGCCCTTGTCGCGCCGCATGCGCACGCCCAGCCGCCGGTTGCCCGCCGGCACCGGCCGGTCGGAGACGATCAGGTGATGCTCGCCGCCGATGTTCATGTCGTAGGCGAGGTTTCCGTCCTTCATGTAGAGCGAATAGCCGGTCGTGGCGTCGCCATGGGCAATCAGCACGCCCTCCGTGGTCGGACCATCGACGTGCGCGTCGGCCTCGATCGTGTAAGTGCGGTTGCGCACGTCGGGCGCCACGTCGGTCGGCACATGGCCCATGCCGGCATGGAAGACGAAGTGCTTGCGCGGCCCGTGGAAGCGCTTGGCGTTGTCGCCGAAGCGCTGCTGGAACCGGTCATCCAGCGGCAGCACCTTGCTCTTCTCGGCCTGCCGCCACCATTCCTCGATCATGGCCCTCAGCCGCTCCGGCTCCTTCTCGGCGAGATCGTCGACCTCGTTGAAATCCTTATCGAGGTGATAGAGTTCCCATTTGTCGTTCTCGAAGTCGCTGCCGGGCGGGTGGAACGACACGGCCTTCCAGCCGTCCTGCACCAGGCCGCGGTGGCCGAACATCTCGAAATACTGCGGCTTGGACTTTGACCTGGCCCGCTTGTTCTTCAGGCTCCTGGCGAAGCTGGTGCCCTCGAGCGGCATCTGCTTCACGCCGTTGATCGCCTTGGGCGGCTTGACGCCTACGATGTCGAGCAGGGTCGGCACGAGATCGCTGGCGTGACAGAACTGGTGGCGCAGCTCGCCGCGGGCCGCGATGCCCTTGCCCCACGCCATCACCAACGGATCACGGATGCCGCCGCCGTGCGTGTTCTGCTTGTAGCGCCTGAGCGGCGTGTTGGCCGCCATCGCCCAGCCCAGCGGGAAGTTGGAGTGGGTGTCGGGCCCGCCGATATCCTCGATGCGCGCGATCTTCTCGTCCAGAGTTTCGCGGCGGAGATTGTAGGGGCCCATGGCGTTGATCATGCCGAAGGGCCCGCCCTCCTGGCTGGCGCCGTTGTCGGACATGACGATGACCAGCGTGTCGTCGAGCTGCCCGGCCGTCTCAAGGAACGCCATCAGCCGCGCGATGTGCTGGTCGGCATGGTCGAGCATCGCGGCATAGGCCGCCTGCAGGCGGGTGAACATGCGCCGCTCGCCCTCGGCCACCTCGGCCCACGGCCGCACGACGTCGTTGCGCGGCGGCAGGCGCGTGCCTTTCGGCACGATGCCGAGCGCAATCTGGCGGGCAAGCCGGCGCTCGCGCTCGGCGTCCCAGCCTTCGGCGAAAATGGCGTCGTACTTGGCGATCAGATTGAAGGGCGCCTGGTGCGGCGCATGGCAGGCGCCGAAGGCGAGCCAGGTCAGCCACGGCGTCTCGGCATTGTCGGCGACATGGTCGGCGATGTAGCGGATGCCCTGATCGACCAGATCGGACGTCAGGTGATAGCCGGTGGCGAAGGTGCCCGGCGGATCGACCGGTGTGTTGTCGCGCACCAGCTCGGGCGCGTACTGGTCGGTCTCGGCATCCATGAAACCGTAGTAGCGGTCGAAGCCGCGGCCGAGCGGCCAGCCGTCGAAGGGGCCGGTGGCGCCCGATTCGGTGAGCGGCGTCACGTGCCACTTGCCCAGCATGTAGTTGCGGTAGCCGTGCGGGCGCAGCATTTCGGCGATGGTGCCGGCTTCCCTGGAAATCTTGCCGCGATAACCGGGATAGCCCGAGTCGAAGTTGGCGAGACAGCCGACGCCGACCGAGTGATGGTTGCGCCCCGTTAACAGTGCCGCCCGCGTGGTCGAGCACATGGCCGTCGTGTGAAAGCCGGTGTAGCGCAGGCCGCGTCCGGCGATGGCGTCGATGGCGGGGGTAGCGATCGGCGAGCCGTAGCAGCCGAGGTCGGAGAAGCTGACATCGTCGAACAGGATGACCAGGATGTTGGGCGCGCCTTTCGGCCGCTTCGGCGCCTCCGGCCAATGGGGCTGCGAATCCTGAATCGTCTTCCCGATCTTACCGTGTCCTGGGCTCGTCATGCGTTTCCTTTTCGTTAGAGCGGTTGTCCGACACTTGACCTATCGGATCAACCTTGTCGCAATTCATGACCCGGGTTAGGGAAAGTCATGGCTCAGTTCACCTCCGACGGGCTGTCGCTCGCCTACGATGCGTTCGGCCCCGCCGACGCGAAGAAGGCGATCGTGCTGGTGCATGGCTTTTCCGCCAACCGGTACGAGAACTGGAAGCGCATGGGCTGGTACGACGCCATCGCCGCCAAGGGAATGCGCGGCTTCGCCCTCGACAATCGCGGCCACGGCGAAAGCGACAAGCCGCACGATCCCGCCCAGTACGATCGCGAGGCGATGGCGCGCGATCTATTTGCATTGATGGATCATGCCGGCGTCGAGCGCGCCCATCTGCTGGGCTTCTCCATGGGTTCGCACATCGCGCTGACCGCGGCCCTCGTCGACGGCAGCCGCATCGACCATCTCGTGGTGGCAGGCGTCGGCGCAAAAATGTTCGATCCGCCGCGCGAGGAAGGCGCGATGGCCGAGGCGATGGAGGCTGAATCACCCGACTCGATCAGCGATCCGATGCTGAAAAGCTTCCGCCATTTCGCCGACGAGCAGAAGGAAGACCGTCTTGCATTGGCGGCCTGTTCGCGCGGCGCCCGCGTGCCGCTTACGCAGCCCTCGCTCATGGCAATCCGCCGGCCGACGCTTGTCGTGGCCGGCGCCCGAGACCAGCTCGCCGGGCCGCCGCAGGGCCTGGCCGATGCCATTCCCGGCGCCAAGGCGGTGACCCTGCCGGGCTGCGATCACTTCTCCTGCATCGGCCATCCGCTGTTCAAGGCGAGCGTCTTCGACTTCTTCGACGGATGGCTGGAGTAACGCCGTGGCACGGGTTTCGTTCAAGACCATCCGGGCGCGGGCCGCCAAACGCAAGGGCGGCGAGAAGGTGCTGACCTCGCTCCTGCCGAAGAAGCGCAACAACAAGGATCTCGCCAAGCTCGGCGACGATCGCGTGCTGGCCGAGATGGCACGCCGGGTGTTCTCGGCCGGCTTCGTGTGGAGCGTGATCGACCAGAAATGGCCGGGCTTCGAGGCGGCATTCCTCGGCTTCAATCCCAGGCGGCTGCTGTTCCAGCCCGCCGAGTTCTGGCACGACCTCGCCTCCGACAAGCGCATCGTGCGCAATCCGCAGAAGATCAAGTCGGTGCGCGAGAACGCGAAGTTCGTGAGCGATATCGCGGCCGAACACGGCAGCTTCGGCAAGTTCCTCGCGACATGGCCTGTCGACGATCAGATCGGCCTGATGGAGGTCCTTGCCAAGCGCGGTTCGCGGCTGGGCGGCAATACCTGCCAGTACCTGCTGCGCTTCCTCGGTCGCGACTCCTTCATCCTGACCAGCGACCTGATCCTCTGCCTGCGCGATGCCGGCGTGCCGATCGGCGAGAAGGGCACGTCGAAGAAGGACATGAAGCTCGCTCAGGAGCAGATCAACGCGTGGGCAAAAGAGACAGGCCTGCCGCTGACCCACATCTCGCGTATCTGCTCGATGTCGATCGGCGAGAACCACGATGCCGTGCGGCTGAAGGAGATCATGCAGACATGACCGACATCCTGCTGATCAACCCCAACACCACGGCATCGATCACCGACCTCGTTCTGAAGACGGCCAGGCGCTTCGCCTCCAAGGGCACGACGCTGCGCGCCGTCACCGGTGCGTTCGGGCCGCGCTACATCGCCTCGCGCGCCGCCTACGCCATCGCCGGCCACGCCGCGCTCGACGCGCTGGCCAACGACAAGGGCCGCAAGGACGCCGTCGTGCTGGCCTGCTTCGGCGATCCCGGCCTCGCGGCCCTCAAGGAAGTGAGTCCCGTGCCGGTGGTCGGCATGGCCGATGCGGCGATCCTGCAGGCCTGCGCCATGGGCAACCGCTTCTCCATCGTGACCGGCGGCGAGCGCTGGAAGTCGATGCTCGAGGAATTCGTCGCCAGCCACGGCCTCTCCTCGCGGCTGGCCTCGGTGCGCACTGTGGCGCCGACCGGCGCCGATATCGCCCGCAACCCCAAGGCCGCCCTGGCGCTGCTGGCCAAGGGTTGTACGGCCTGCGTGCGCGAGGACGGCGCCGATGTGGTGATCCTGGGTGGCGCCGGCCTCGCCGGTCTTGCCGCAAAATTGAAGCCCCTGGTCGATGCCCCTCTTCTCGATGGGGTTGCTTGCGCGATCTCCATGGCCGAGGGGCTGGCGCGGCAAAAGCCTGTCAAGGCAACCAGCGGTTCGCTCGCCCGCCCCGCCACCGTACCGAGCATCAATCTCTCCAAGGGCCTCGCAAAGCTGCTCGGATAACCCTAGGCTCGGGCCATGCGGTTGGTCAGTTTTCGCCAAGCGGGCGCGCGCAAATTCGGCGCCGTCGTGGATGGCGGTGTCGTCGATCTGTCGGAACGGACCGGCGGACGCTGGCCCAGCCTGCGAGCAGCCATTGCCGGCAAGGCGCTGGCCGAGCTGGCGGTCGCGATCAAGGGCGTGGCCGCCGACTTCAAGATGGACGAGGTCGAGCTGCTGCCGGCCATTCCCGATCCCGAAAAAATCCTCTGCATCGGTCTCAACTATGCAAGCCACGTGGGCGAAGTCGGCCGCCAGGTGCCGACGGTGCCCAGTGTCTTCTCGCGGCTTCACAATACGCTGGTGGCCCATGGCGGCGACATCGTGCGGCCGCGCGCCTCGATCGATTTCGACTTCGAGGGCGAACTCGCGGTCGTGATCGGCGAACGCTGCCGCCATGTCTCGCGGGCGAGCGCCCTCTCCGTCATCGCCGGCTACACCTGCTTCCTCGACGGCAGCGTGCGCGACTTCCAGAAGCATTCGGTGACGGCGGGCAAGAATTTCCCGGCGACCGGCCCGCTCGGGCCGTGGATGGTCACGTCGGACGTGATCGCCGATCCGCAGCGACTCGAGCTCACGACCCGCCTCAACGGCACCGTCGTGCAGCACGACACGACCGAACACATGATCTTCGACGTCGCCACCATCATCGAATATCTCTCGACGGTGACGTGGCTGGAGCCGGGTGACATCATCGCCACCGGCACGCCGGACGGCGTCGGCGCGGGCCGCAAGCCACCGCTCTGGATGAAGGGCGGCGACAAGGTCGAGGTCGAGATCTCCGGCATCGGGACACTGGGCGTCAATGTCGTCGACGAGTGAACCGATCGGCCTGCCGGCCGAGGCCGCCTCCGGCCCAAGGTGGAGCCGCGAGACCAAGGTGATCGCGCTGATCGCCGTGGCGCACTTCGTCAGCCATGTGCACATCATGCTGCTGCCGCCGCTGTTCGGCGAGGTGCGCGAAGCCTTCGGCGTCAGCTACATCCAGATCGGCCTGGCGCTGACCGCCTTCAACGTCGCCTCGGCCTTGCTGCAAACGCCGGCGGGCTTCCTGGTCGATCGCATCGGCCCGCGCGCCATGCTGACCGGCGGGCTGCTGCTGGGCGCCGCCGCCATCGCCGCCGCGGCGCTGCTGCCGGGCTACTGGTTCTTCGTCATCGCCTACGCCTTCCTCGGCGTCGCCAACACGGTCTATCACCCGGCCGACTACACGATCCTGTCGGCCACAGTCGACCACCGGCGGATCGGCAAGGCCTTCTCGATCCACACCTTCGCGGGCTACCTGGGCTCCGGCGTCACGCCCGCCCTGGTGCTGGCCTGTGCCGCGGTCTGGGGCTGGCGCGGCGGGTTCCTGTTCGCCGCCGGTCTTTCCTTCACGATCGCCCTGCTGGTGATCGTGGCCGGCAGCATCCTGCCGCGCGTCGTCCACAAGCCCGGCCAGCAGCCCGCAAAAGGCGAGACCAAGGTCGGGCTCGGCCTGCTGCTGAGCGCACCGATCCTGCGCAACCTGCTGTTCTTCCTCTGCATGGCCATGGCCACCGGCGGCATCCAGACCTTCACCGTCGTCGGCCTTGAAGCCATCCACGGCACGACCTTCTCGGCCGCCAACGTGGCGCTCTCCGGCTTCCTGCTGTGCAGCGCCTTCGGCGTGCTGCTGGGCGGCATCATCGCCGACCGCACGCCGCACCACGAGCGCGTCGCGGCGGTCGGCTTCGCCTTCACCTCGACAATGGCGATCCTGATGGCCTGGGTGAACATGCCGGCGGCCGTCCTGGTCGGCGTGATGTCGCTGGGCGGCCTGCTGAACGGCATGATCCAACCGTCGCGCGACATGATGGTGCGCGCCGTCACGCCGCCGGGTTCGTTCGGCAAGGTGTTCGGCTTCGTCAGCACCGGATTCAACCTCGGCGGCATGATGGGCCCCCTGCTCTACGGTTGGCTGATGGACCGCGGCGAGCCGCGCGCCATCTTCATGATCGTCGTCGGCTTCTTTCTTCTCGCCCTCGTGACCGCGATCACCCGCGCCAAACCGCAAGGAACCACCGTATGGACTCGCTAGCGCCCACCACCGGCAAGAAGACCGACGCACTGGCCCAGCGCTACGGCGCCGATGCCCTCAAGGATTGGCAGGGGCCTCCGGCCGGTCCGTGGAACGACACCATCGCGGGCATGCTCGATCACCGCTCGGTGCGCGGCTACAAGCCCGACCCGCTGCCGCCGGGCACGCTGGAGACGCTGATCGCCGCGGCGCAGTCGGCGGCCACCAGCTCCAACATGCAGTGGTGGTCGGCCGTCGCCGTCACCGACCCGGCCAAGAAGAAGGTGCTGGCGGAGATCGCCGGCAACCAGAAGCACATCGAGCAATGCCCGCTTTACATCTGCTGGGTTGCCGACATGTCGCGCAACCAGCGCATCTCCGACGCCACGAAGACCGACTTCGAGACCATGCCCTGGCTGGAAACCTTCATGGTCGCCTGCATCGATG
>NZ_SCVH01000069.1 GCF_004296935.1 Reyranella sp. | reverse complement strand
CGCTCTCGGCGAACCGCCGGCCGGCTGGCACCTGCGCAACAATCTCTTCAAATACCATGCCGCCTGTTACCTGACGCACGCGCCCATCGAATGCGCCAAGGAAATCAGGCTGAAGAACAACTTCCCGCCGGAACGAGTGAAGAAGATCCTGCTGCGTATCGATTCGGGCTCGAACAAGGTCTGCAACATCCCGCATCCGACGACCGGCCTGGAAGCCAAGTTCTCGCTGCGTCAGACCATCGCCATGGCGCTCACAGGTATCGATACGGCCAACCTCGATTCCTACAACGACGCGGTGACACAGGATCCGCGCATCCAGGCACTGCGCGGAAAGGTCGACATCGACTTCAAGCCCGACTGGGCCCACTCCCTGGCCGAGATGGCGATCCAGCTTGACGACGGCACGACCATCGAGGCCTCGCACGACTCGGGCATTCCCTGGGCCGACGTCGCCAAGCAGCGCCAGGCGATCGAGGCCAAATACGAAAGCCTGGTGACGCCGGTCCTGGGCGCCCCGGGCGCCAGGCGCCTGCACGATGCCATCGAACGCATCGACAGCCTCGCCGACGTAGGCGAACTCGCCCGCGCCTCTGCCAAGAACTGACGGAGACAGAATGTCGGAGGATTTCAGGGCCCGTGCCCGGTTGGTGCCGAAGGGTAACCGATACGAGGATTTCGAGGTCGGGCGGGTCTTCAAACACCATTGGGGTCGCACCATCACCGAGTCGGAGAGCACCCTCTTCTCGACGCTGACGCTGCATTTCAATCCGCACTACTTCAACGCCGCCTATGCCCGCGCCCATGGCCATCCCGGCATGGTCGCCAACCCGCTGCTGGTCTTCACCACGGTCTTCGGCCTCACGGTCGAGGATCTGAGCGAGGGCGGCGGGCCATTCCTGGGCGTAAACGAACTCACCTATCACCAGTCCGTCTATCCCGGCGATTCGCTTCGCGCCGAATCGGTTGTGCTCGACCGGCGTGTCTCGGACTCGCACAAGGGGTTCGGCATCGTCACCTGGCACACCAAGGGTCTCAACCAGCGCGAAGAGCTCGCCATCGACTTCAAGCGCACCAATCTCGTCCGCCTCAGGAACCCGTAAAGATGCCTTTCCTCACCGAAGAACGCCGCATGATCCAGGAGCAGGCGCGCGAGTTCACGCTAAACGAGGTCCTGCCCGTCGCCAACAAGCTCGACCCCGAGAAGGGCGACATCCCGATGGACCTGCGCGACAAGATGGCCGCGCTCGGCTACTTCGGCATCCTCATCCCCGAGCAGTATGGTGGCTTGGGTCTCGGCTGTTCCGAGTACTGCATTGTCACCGAAGAACTCTCGCGCGGTTGGATGAGCGTTGCCTCCATCATCGCGCGCGGCAACCTGCTGATCGGCTCGCAGATGATGAGCGAGGAACAGCGCACGCGCTACCTGCCACGCATGGCCAAGGGCGAGTTCCTTGGTGCCTTCTCCATGTCGGAACCCAATGCAGGCTCCGACATCTCCAACATCTCCTGCCGCGCCAGGAAGGACGGCTCGGGTTATCTGATCAGCGGCAACAAGTACTGGTGCACCTTCGCCGACGGCGCCGACTTCCTGATCATCATCGCTCGCACCTCCGACGCGCCCACGAGCAAACGCCATCTCGGCCTCTCCATGTTCTTCGTCGAGAAGAAGCGCGGCGAACTGCCCAAGGGTGTCAACGGCGCCCCAATTCCCAAGATCGGCTATTTCGGCTGGAAGACATGGGAATTGGCCTTCGACAATTTCCGCGTCGATGCAGCCGACATGATCGGCGAGGAAGGTCAGGCCTTCTACTACGCCACTGCCGGTCTCGAGACGGCGCGCGCCCACACCGCGGCCCGCGCCATCGGCCTCGCCCAGGGTGCGCTCGACGATTCGATCCGCTACGCCGGCGAGCGCCGCCAGTTCGGCCAATCGATCTCGGAATTCCAGGCGATCCGCTTCAAGATCGCCGACATGGCGACGCAGATCGAGGCAGCGCGCCAGCTCAACTACTTCGTCTGCGAGCAGATCGACACCGGCCAGCGCTGCGACAAGGAGGCCTCGATGGCCAAGCTCTTCGCCTCGGAGATGGCCGAGCGCGTGTGCAGCGAGGGCCTGCAGATCCACGGCGGCGCCGGCTACACCACGCTTCATGCCGTGGAGCGGCACTGGCGCGATGCCCGTCTCACCAAGATCTTCGAGGGCACTTCCGAGATCCAGAAGCGCATCATCTCGGATCGCCTGCTCGGACGCGGGAGGAACTGATGAAAGTCTCCGCCCTCACCGGGAAGACCAACTACTTCGAGGACTTCAAGGTCGGCGACGTGATGAAGCACGCGCGCGGCAAGACCGTGGAGCCGATGGAACAGGTCTGGATCACCAACGTGACCATGAACACGGCCGAGGCCCACTTCAACGAGCACCTGACCAAGTCGACGCCCTACGGCCAGCGGCTGGGCTTCGGCGGCGTCACCATCTCGATGTGCATCGGCCTCGCCGCCGAAGACACCGCCGAGAACGCGCTGATGGAGATCGGCATGGACAAGATCCGCCTGAAGGGCCCGCTCCATCACGGCGATACGCTCTATTGCTACACCGAGGTGCTGGAAAAGAAGGACGCCCAGCAAGCCGACGCCGGTATCGTGCGCTTCAAGCACTACGGCGTGAATCAAGACGACAAGCACATCTTCGAGGGCGAGCGCACGGTGCTGATCAAGAGGCGCAGTCACTGGGGAGACAAGTGAGCGACGCCCAGCCACTGGGAGCGCTGGATGGAGTCCGCATCGTCGATCTCACCCAGATGCTGGCAGGGCCGTTCTGCACGATGCTCATGGCCGATCAGGGCGCAGAAATCATCAAGGTCGAGCCACTCGACGGCGATCACACCCGAATCATCGGCCCCTACCACGCCGATGATCAACTGAAGGCGTTCGGCGGCTACTTCGCCTCGGTGAATCGCAACAAGATGTCGATCGCCATCGACCTCAAGCGACCCGAAGGCCGCGATCTCGTGATGCAATTGTGCAAGGATGCTGACGCCGTAGTCGAGAACTACCGCGGTGGCGTCATGGATCGCCTCGGTCTCGGCTACGAAGCGCTGCACGAGCGCCATCCCAAGCTGGTCTATGCCACCATCCGCGGTTTCGGCGACTGGCGCACCGGCCGCAGCCCCTACACCGACTGGCCCGCCTACGACGTCGTGTCCCAGGCCTTCGGCGGCATCATGGCGATCACCGGTCCCGACAGGACCACGCCGATGAAAGTCGGCCCCGGCATCGGCGACCTGATGCCCGCCACCATGTGTGCCTTCGGGATCGTCAGCGCCATCTTCCGCGCCCACAAGACCGGCAAGGGTCAGTTCGTCGATGTAGGCATGGTCGACGCGATCCTGTCGCTTTGCGAGCGCATCGTGCACCAGCATGCCTATACCGGTGGCGTGCCGACGCCCGAGGGCAACCACCATCCTCTGCTCTGCCCGTTCGGCATGTTCCCGGCCAAGGATGGCTTCATCACCATCGCGGCCCATGCCGACGCCCACTGGCCGATCCTCTGCCGGCTGATCGGCAAGCCGGAGCTCGGCAACGACCCGCGGCTTGCCAACGTGCAAGACCGGCGGGCGAACCAGGACGAGATCATCGCCGTTGTGTCGGCCTTCACCAGCCGGCACACCAAGAAGGAGCTGCTCGCCCATCTCGGCGGCCAGGTACCGTTCGCGCCCGTCAACGACGTGCGTGACGTCTTCAGCGATCCGCACTTCGCCGCCCGCGACATGATCGTCTCGGTGCCCCATCCCGGCCTCGACCATGAGACCAAGGTGGCGGGCGTGGCGATCAAGATGACCGAGACCCCCGGCCGTGTGCGCCATCGCGCCCCCTTGCTGGGCGAGCATACGGACCGCTATCTGACTGAACTCGGCCTCGGTGGCGCGGAAATTGCCCGCCTGAGGGCTGAAAAGATCGTTGCCTGAGGAGATTTGCCATGACCGACCGCCCTCCCCGCCGCCCGCGCCGCGTCCAGCTCTCCACGCCGGGCTCAAGCGAGAAGATGATCCAGAAGGCATCCGAGTCGAAGGCGGACCATGTCTTCCTCGACCTCGAGGATGCCGTGGCGCCCAGCCAGAAGCGCGACGCCCGCAAGAAGATCATCGAGGGCCTGAAGACGCTCAACTGGAAGGGCAAGACGCGCTGCGTGCGCATCAACGATCTCACCACCGAGTACGCCTATGAGGACATCATCGAGGTCGTCGAGGGCGCGGGCGAGCATCTCGACACCATCATGATGACCAAGGTCATGACGCCTGCCGATGTGCTGTTCGCCGACAAGCTGCTTTTTCAGATGGAGAAGAAGCTGAAGCTCAAGCGCCGCATCGGCCTCGAAGCCCTGATCGAGGAAGTCGAGGGCATGCAGAATGTCGATGCCATCGCCAAGAGCACGCCTCGTCTGGAATGCCTGGTGTTCGGCATGGGTGATTTCTCGGCCTCGATGGGCGTCACCAACAAGAATGTCGGCGAGAACGACGGTTACCCGGGCGACATCTGGCACTATGCCCGCTTCCGCCTGGTCATGGCCTGCCGCGCCGCCGGCATCGATCCGGTCGATGGCCCGTTCGCCGATTTCAAGAATCCCGAGGTCTATCGCGAGGAGTGCCGGCGCTCGATGATCCTGGGTTGCGTCGGCAAATGGGCCATTCATCCCTCGCAGATCGACGTCGCGCTCGACGTCTATTCGCCCAAGCCCGAGGACATTGCCCGCGCCCGAATGCTCGAGAAGGCCTATGCCGAGGCCGAGGCCAAGGGCCTGGGCGCCATCAACGTCGACGGCATAATGGTCGACGTGGCGTCCATTCGCATCCTGCGCAACACCATCCTGAACAAGGCCGACCTCTACGGGATGTAAGCCAACACCATGAAACGCGCGATCATACCGGTGGCCAGCATGCTGGCCATCCAGGCGATGATCTCGCTCTCGGTGATATCGCTCAGCGTCATGATGCCCGAGGTCGCGCGCGACCTCGCGATCGACCCCAAGCTGGTCGGCGTCTTTACGGCGATCATCTACGCCATCGCGGCAGGCGTGGCCCTGGCCGCGGCCGGCCCGATTGTGCGGCTGGGCGCAGTGCGCGTCTGCCAGGCGGCTCTTCTCATGGCCGCCATCGGTCTCGCCCTCAATGCCATGGCGCTGGTCGCCGCGACCGTTTTAGCCGTGGCCTTCATCGGCGCGGCGCAAGGACCGATCAACCCCGCGTCAGCCCATGTGCTCTCACAGCGCGTGCCGCGCGAATATTTCGGCATGGTCTTCTCGGTGAAGCAGACCGGTGTGCCGATCGGCTTCGCGCTGGCGGGCATAATCTTCCCTTTTCTGCTGTCGCTGGTCGGTTGGCAGGGCGCCAGCCTTATCGCGGCCGGTGCGGCGGTGCTGGCGGCAATCATCATCGAGCCTCTGCGTCCCAGTCTCGACACCGTGGCGACGACCGGCAAGGCGCCACGCAACATATGGTCGTCGATCCGCTTCGTGCTGGGCCACAGCCAGCTTCGCGTGCTGGGCTGGTCGGCTTTCGTCTACGTCATCGCCCAACACACCTTCACCTTCTATCTCGTCACTTACCTCTACGAACATTGCAGCCTGTCGATTGTCGAGGCCGGCGCCCTGCTCTCGGCGTCGCAGCTCGTCGGCACCGGTGTGCGACTGCTGAGCGGCGGCGCGGGCGATCGTATTCCGCGCATGCAGCTTCTGGGCTGGACCGGCATCGCCATGACGGTCGGCTGCATCGCGACGGGCCTGTTGGCCGCCGACACGCCCCTTTGGCTGATCACCCTTGTTGTGGTCGGCTACGGCTCGGTCGTGATCAGCTGGAACGGCACCTCGCAGGCCGAGTTCGCCCATCTCTCGCCGCCCGGCGAGGCCGCCGCCACCGCTGCGGTGCAAACGGCGCTCGCCTTCTCCGGCGCCGTCTTCGGTCCGCCGATCTTCGCCCTCATCGCCTGGGCGGTCAGCTATCGCATGGCTTTCTTTTTCGTGGCGGCCTGCGTGCTCGTGGCCGCTGTCTGGCAGATCGCGGCGGCTCGGCGGAGACGGCAGGGCGCCTAGGGCTCCCTCATGCCTGCGATCCTCACGACCTCGCCCCACTTGCGGGTCTCGCTCTCCTGGAACGCAGCGAGCTCTTCCGGCGAGCCAGGAAACGGAACGCCTAGGGTCGTGCGCATCAGACCCCGATAAGCCTCGGAGGCTACCGCCTCGCGAATCAGCTGGTTCAGCTTGTCGATGATCGGCCTTGGCGTGCCGGCTGGCGCGTAGGCGGCGTTCCACGGCCGCGACTCGTAGCCAGGCAGGCCGCCCTCGGCCACTGTCGGGAATTGTTCGAGGCCGGGATAACGCTGGGGGCTGGTCACTGCCAGGCCGCGCGCTCGACCGTCCCGCACCGGCGGCAGGCCGGTGGTGAAATCACTGAAAGTGACGTCAATGCGGCCGCCCAGCAGGTCGGCGATGACCTGCGGCTGGGCCTTGTAGGGCACGCCGAGCAGGTCGACCTTGGCCATGATCTTAAACAGCTCCGCGGCGCCGCGGGCCGAGCCGTTGCCGCTCCCGAAAGTGAGTTTTCCGGGCTGCGCGCGGGCAAGCGCGACGAGATCGGTGATCGATTTCACCGGCAGTTCGTTACGCACCATGACGATCTGCGCGCCGCTCGACAGCCCGCTGATCGGCGCGAACCCCTTCACAGGATCGTAGGGCAACGCCTTGTAGACATGCTGGTTGATGGCCTGCGTCGTCTGCGTCGTGACAAAGATCGTGTATCCATCGGGCGGCGCCGCGGCCGCCATCTGGGCGCCGATCTGGCCTTCGGCGCCCGGCTTGTTCTCGACGACAACGCTCTGGCCGGTTCGGCGCGACAATTCGGAAGCGATGACGCGCGCCACCGTGTCCGTCGCTGTTCCCGGCCCGAACGGTGCAATGATCCGGATGGGCTTGCTGGGATAGTCCTGGGCGGCGACGGGCGCTGCCCATGCCGCCAACGCCATTGTGATCAGGAGAGCAACCATTCGCATGGCCGCACTCTACGCCGGTTGCCCGGCGGGTGGTAAGATGGTGGCTTGCGGTCGATCCGCAGGGAGGAAGCGATGAAGCTCTATATGCACCCCGTCTCCACCACCAGCCGGCCGGTGATGCAGTTCATCTCCGACAGCAAGATCGATGTCGACATGCAGGTCGTCGATATCCTCAAGGGCGAGCAGTACGAACCTGCCTACAGCAAGATCAATCCCAACCATCTCATTCCGACGTTGGAGGACGGCGATTTCCGGCTCACCGAAAGCGCCGCCATCCTGCGCTATCTTGCCGAGAAGTCCGGATCTTCCGCCTATCCGAAGGACCTGAAGCAACGCGCCCGGGTCAACGAGGTGATGGACTGGTTCAATTCCAACTTCTACCGCGACTGGGGCTACGGCCTGGTCTATCCGCAGGTCTTCCCCCACCTCAAACGCGAGGACGCCAAGGTGCAGGAGGCGGTGGTGGCGTGGGGCAAGGACAAATCAAAGGGCTGGTTGCAGATCCTGAACGACCATTGGCTCGGCCCGAAGGGCCAGTATCTGTGTGGTAACGAAATCACCATCGCCGACTATTTTGGAGCCGCGATGGTGACCGCCGGCGAGTTGGTGCATTGCAATCTGGCGGCCTATCCCAATGTCGAGCGGTGGCTCGGCAACATCAAGAAGCGGCCGAGCTACGCGAAGGTCTACGAGACCTTCAACGGCTTCTGCGCCTCGACCAAGGGACAGGCTTGGCAGGCGATCTGAAAGGGAGAGCATCCATGATCAAGGGTCTGCACCACAATGCCTACCGCTGCCGCGACTCCGAGGAGACCCGCCGCTTCTACGAGGACTTCCTCGGCCTGCCGCTCGTGCACACGCTGAAGATCGAGCAGACGAAGACAGGCCGCGCGACCGGCGTGCTGCATACCTTCTTCCAGCTCGACGACGGCTCGTGCCTCGCTTTCTTCGAAGCGCCCGACATGCCGTTCGAGTTCAAGGAACAGCACGACTTCGACCTGCACATCGCGCTCGAGGTCGAGCCGGAGGCCCTCGAGAAGATGCAGGCCAAGGGTAAGGCCGAAGGCCGTGAGGTCCGCGGCGTTTCCGACCACCATTTCATCCGGTCAATCTACTTCCGCGATCCCAACGGCTACGTGATCGAGTTGGCCGCCAAGGTGGCCGGCCGTGAGAGCGACATGGATCCCGGGAAGAACCACGCCCGCGACATGCTCGACAAATGGCAAAACGCAAAGCCGGCGGCTGCCCGGGCGGCCTAGCTCAAACGACGGCGGTAAAGCGCGATCAACCGTTCCCAGTGCCGCTCGGCGGCCGGCTTGTCGTAGCACCAGCGTTGCGGGAAGGCGAAACCGTGATGGACGCCCATGTGGACTTCCAGCTCGCCAGCGTTGCCTGACTTGTCGAACAGCGCCTTCAGCTCCTTGACCATCTCCGGCGGCGCCAGATCGTCGTGTTCGGCACAGGAAATGTAGAGTTCGCCTTTTGCCTTGCCGAGCGTGAGATGCGGACTCTCGACCGCGTCGCTTACCAACCAGGTGCCGTAGAACGACGCGGCGGCGGCAACCCGATCGGGATAGCGCGCGGCTGCGGCTAGTGAATAAGGTCCACTCATGCAATAGCCGTGGGTGCCGACCGGTCCCTTCTTCGCTGCCTTCTGCTTGTCGGCGAAGGCAATCATCGCGGCGACATCGTCCATCACCGGTGGAATGGTCATTTTGGTGCGCACGGCGCGCATGCGCCCGTGCTCCTCGCTGCCATGCTTGAGAACGTCTGGTCCATATTTCGTATCGCGGCCGGCGCGGTAGTAGAGGTTCGGCAACATCACGTAGTAGCCCGACGTTGCCAGGCGACGCGCCATGTCGTGCAGCTCCTCACGAATGCCGGGCGCATCCATCAGAAAAAGTACCGGCGGACACGGCCCGCCGCGCTCCGGATGACAAATGAAGGTCTCCATCGCGCCGTCCCTGGTCGCGATGTCGAGAGTCTGTTCGATCATTTCGGGGCTTCCTCCCATTTGCAGCATGCCAGCACCTTGCTAGGCTTCAGACAACAAGAAAGCCTAGGGAGCGAAACGATGAAGCGTCTTATGTTTTGCGGCGCGGCGTTGGCCGTCGCGGCGTTGGCTGCACCTGCGCCGGCGCAGCAAATGACCGACGGTGTGGTGAAGCTGGGCGTGCTCACCGACATGTCGAGCCTCTACTCCGATATCAATGGGATCGGCGCCGTCATCGCCGTGCAGATGGCTATCGAAGACTTCGGCGGCGCCGTCGGCGGCAAGAAGATCGAGATCGTGCAGGCCGACGTGCAGAACAAGGCCGACGTGGCCGCGACCATTTCCGGCCGCTGGTTCGACACCGAGCAGGTCGACGTGATCCTGGGCACCGGCGCGTCGTCCTCATCGATCGCGACGTCGCGCGTGGCCAATGACAAGAAGAAGATCTATCTGGCGACCGATCCCGCGTCGTCCGACCTCACCGGCAAGCTCTGCAACGCCTACACAGTCCACTGGACCTACGACACCTTCGCCCTCGCCAACGGCACCGGCTCGGCCGTCGTCAAGGCTGGCGGCAAGTCCTGGTTCTTTCTCACCGCCGACTACGCATTCGGTTACGCCCTGGAGCGCGACGTCAGCACCGTGGTGAAAAAGTCGGGCGGAACGGTGATCGGCGGCGTCAAGCATCCGATCAACACCAACGACTTCTCGTCGTTCCTGCTGCAGGCCCAGGCCTCCAAGGCGCAGATCATCGGCCTCGCAAATGCCGGCGGCGACACCATCAACTCGATCAAACAGGCGGCCGAGTTCGGCATCGTCAAGGGTGGTCAAAAGCTGGCGGGCTTGCTGGTGTTCGTTTCCGACGTGCACTCGCTTGGCCTCGAGCGTGCCCAGGGTCTCAGCCTCACCGAAGCCTTCTACTGGGACCTCAACGACAAGACCCGCGCCTTCTCCAAGCGCTTCGCCGCCAAGAACAACGGCAAGATGCCGACCAGCATCCAGGCCGGCTTCTATTCGGCCGCCCTGCAGTACCTCAACTCGGTCAAGGCTGCGGGTAGCGACAACAGCGACGCGGTGATGGCCAAGCTCAAGGAGATCAAGTGGGACGACCCGGTCTTCGGGCTGAGCTACATTCGCGCCGACGGCCGCAAGATGCACAACATGTATCTGTTCGAGGTCAAGAAGCCGTCGGAGTCCAAGGGACCCTGGGACTATTACAAGCTGGTCTCGACGATGGCCGGCGAGGAGGCGTTCCGTCCGCTGGACCAGGGCGAGTGTCCGCTGGTCGCCAAGAAGAACTGACCCGACAGAAACCCGACGAGGGAGCGTCCGACATGGCCGATCAATCCAACATCTATGTGGGCGTTGCCGGCTACTTCGGGAAACCCGACCATCCGGGCCGCGTCGGTGTCTTCCGGCGCGGTGCGAAAGGCGGCGACTGGCAGCATGTGCTGGGCACCGTCCAGGCGTTCACGGTGTTCGTCCATCCCACCGATCCGACGATCGTATTCGCCGGCACCAACGACGGCGTGTGGCGTAGCACCGATGCAGGCGCCACTTTCCGTCGGACCGACTTCCCCGACGCCAAGACGCAAGTCTGGTCGTTCCTGGTGGACTTGCGCGATCCCCGAAGGATCTTCGCCGGGGCCTCGCCGATCGACGTCTATCGCAGCGACGACGGCGGCACGAGCTGGCGTAAGCTGCCCCATCCCGGCATGGCCACCCACTGCAAGGGGCCCTTCGCCTCGCGGGTGATGCGCCTGGTGCAGCATCCCAAGCGGCCGGACGAGATCTACGCCGCGCTCGAGATCAACGGCGTCATGCGCAGCACCGATTCGGGCGAGACATGGACCGACTGCAGCGCCGGCCTGATCAAGCTCGCCGAACTGCCGCACCTCCAGAGCAAGATCGTGAGCGACACCACTGCCGAGGGCATGCTCGACAGCCATGCAGTCACCATCAATCCGGCCGATCCAGACGCCGTGATCGCGGCGATGCGCATGGGCCTGTTCCGCAGTGCCGACCAGGGCCGCACCTGGCAGGACATGGACGTCGGCCGCTTCTCGCCCACAACCTACGGACGCGACGTCAAGGTTTCGACTGTCGAGCCCAACACGCTCTACTCGGCGCTGAGTGTCGCTGCTTCCAGCCACGACGGCGGCCTCTACCGCAGCCAGGACGGCGGCCAGAGCTGGAAACGCTTCGACAAGGTACAGGTTCACGGAACCATCATGTCGATCGGCCTGCACCCCAGCGACGCCGCGCAAGTCTATATCGGCGCGCGCTACGACGGCGAGGTGTTCGGCACGCGGGATGCCGGCAAGACCTGGCAGGCAATGCCCCTGCCCGGCGAGGTCCAGCACATCTACTCGGTGGCCTGCGGGTAAGACCTTCGGCCGCGCCGGCACAAAAAAGGCGGCCCGGAGGCCGCCTTTTCCATGAAGAGATGGCCGGCCCAGAGGCCGGCCATCCATCTAATCTGGCTTCTAGATCATCTTCTTCGCGGGAAGCTGAACCTTCGAATCCGTCAGCGCCTTTTCGAGGACCGGGATGCCCAGGTCGTACTTGCCGGCGGTGCAATTCGCGATAGCTTCCGGAACGGGACCCTGAGCCGGCGAAGCCGTGCTGGTCTTCCGCCACGAAGCCGCCAAGTCCGAGCAGTAGGCGGCCTTGTCGTAGGCAGCCATCTGAACGACGACCACGATCTCGACGCGGCGGTTCTGCGGCTCACGCACGCCGTCGCCCGTCTGAACGAGCAGGCCTGCTTCGCCACGACCGACGGTGGTGATAGCCGTCGCCGGCACGCCTTCCTTGACGAGGGCATCCTTGACGGTGTTCGCGCGACGCAGCGACAGCGCCATGTTGTAGGCTTCCGGGCCCGACGTATCGGTGTGGCCGGTCGCGGTGACGCGGGCACCGCCGCGAGTCTTATAGGCAGTAGCCGCCTGCTGGATGGTGCTCAGCGCCTGAGGTGACAGGTTGGACCTATCCCAATCGAAGAACACCATAAAGGTCGGCGGTGCGGGTGGCGGCGGCGGCGCAGCGGCCGGCGGCGGCGGCTCGTCGCAAGCGCCCAACAACAGCGCTGCGGCGATAACGGCGAACAGTGACTTCAACATGGATATCATCCCCCCATTAAAAGGCGTGTAGCACGGACCATGATGGAACACTCCGCGTAAAACGTAAAGCGTACGTTTTGACTTGGCCGAGTGCCCGTAAAGGCCGTTCTTCCGAATTGGCGTCCCCAGCGGGATTCGAACCCGCGTCGCCGCCGTGAAAGGGCGGTGTCCTAGGCCTCTAGACGATGGGGACGAAGCCGAAAGAGCGGCTGCATGTAGCGGCTAGAGGCCCTGAAATCAAGCAAACACCGACCCAACGGCCGCTGCGGCGTCGTCGATTTGCAGGCGGACCGATTCACGCCCTCCGAAACGATCGATCCGGAGGGCTCCTGCGACATGGAGTACCGGCCGGGCCGGGTCCAGGAGAGCCGGCCCCAGCGCTGTCTGATTGGCCCGGAAGGCGATTGCGTCGACCCGGCCGCGCTCGGCCCCCACCAGGGTGCAGCGCACATGCCCCTCGCCCACGGTCTGGGCGTAACTGACCCGAACGCTTGTGAGAACGAACCGCGGCAACGCGTTGCCGGCACCAAACGGGCCGACACGCTCGATCATGCTCACCAGTTCCTGGGTCGCTGCCCCCGGCGAGAGCGCCGCATCGATGCCGAGTTCACGCACCGGCGGCGCCGCCCCGAGCTGAGGAGCGATGCGCTCGTCGAGGAAGCGCGCAAGGCCAGGCAGCGCCTCGCGCGTCACCGTCAACCCCGCCGCCATGGCATGACCACCGCCATTCACCAACAGTCCGGCCTGGCGGGCCGCGATCACTGCCGCGCCAAGATCGACGCCGCGCACCGAGCGTCCCGAACCTTTGCCCAGATCTCCGTCGAGACCTATCACGAAGGCCGGCCGGCCATAGCGCTCGACCAGGCGGCTGGCGACGATTCCGATCACACCCACATGCCAACCGTCGCTCTCGACCACGAGCGCCGCCGGCAGCCCCTTGCGGTCCGGTCCGTAGAGCCCTTCCACCCGTGAGATCGCCTGGTCGAGAACGTCACGCTCTATGGCCCGCCTTTCGGCGTTGAATTCATCCAGGCGGAGCGCCAGGGCACCGACTTCATGAGGATCGTCGCTCGACAGCAGCCGAGCGCCGAGATCCGCCTGCCCGACACGGCCGCCGGCATTGACCCGAGGTCCCAGCAGAAATCCGAGATGGTAGGCGCCCGGCACCTCTTTCAGGCGGGCGACGTCGGCCAGGGCGGCGAGCCCGACATTGCGGCGCTCGGCCATCACCTTCAGGCCTTGGCGCACCAGCGCGCGGTTGACCCCGGTGAGCGGCACGACATCGCACACCGTGCCCAGCGCCACGAGATCGAGCCACTGGCGCAGGTCCGGCTCGGGCCGTGACGTCTCGTACCAGCCGGCTTCGCGCAGCGCGCGGTTGACGCCGACGGCCAGCAGGAACGCCACCCCCACTGCCGCCATCTGCTTGTGCGGACTCTCGTCGTCGATCCGGTTGGGATCGACCACCGCAAGCGCCTCGGGCAGCGCAATCTCGGCCATGTGATGGTCGATAACGATCGTATCGAGCCCTGCCCGCTTGGCTTCGGCCAACGGTTCGAAGGCCGTGACGCCGCAATCGACGGTGACCACGACGGTCGCACCCTCGGCCTTGAGCTTCAGGAGCGCCGCCGAATTGGGGCCGTAGCCTTCCTTGCGACGATCAGGAATGTAGACACCGATATTGCCGCCAACAGCGCGGAAGAAACGCAGCAGAAGCGCCGAGGAGGTGGCGCCGTCGACGTCGTAATCGCCGAACACGACGACGCGCTCCCCGCTCTTTACTGCCCGCACCAGCCGCGCGACGGCAGTATCCATGTCTTTGAGATGCAGCGGGTCGGGCAGGAAGCGTCGCAGCGTCGGCTCGAGGAACTCGGTCACGGAATCGAGGTCGACGTCGCGGGCCGCCAGCAACCGCGCCACCGGATCGGGCAGGCCGTGGCGCTGGGCGATGGCCAGCGCCGTGCGCTCGTCGGCCAGCCGCGCCGCCCAGCGGCGTCCGGTCAGCGATCGCTCGACGCCGAGGAACGCCGCACGCTCGACCCTGGAATCATCGGACATGCCGGCACCTTAGCCCAAAGCGCTGTGGACGACTTGGCACATGCCGCCTGCTAACATTCATGCGGGGCTTGGAGGGAACGGCATGACGAGAATCCTGGTCGCTGCGCTGCTGGCGGCCGCCGCGCTTGCAACGCCTGCGGCCGCGCAAAGCAGCCCGGACTGGATCACCGGATTTCCGCGCGAGCAGATGCAAGTCAAAGCCTGGCCGGAGGGCCGCAAGGTCGCGATCTGCTTCGTCCTCTACGTGGAGGTGTGGGGCAAAGGCAACGGCCCGAACTTCCGGCCCGACATGGCCGATCGCAAGCCCGACATCGTCGACGAATCCTTCCGCCAGTACTCAATCGAATGGGGCGTCCCGCGAGTCGGCCGCTTGTTCAAGGAACAGGGCGCGCCGCTCAGCATCGCGCTCAACGCGCAATTCCCCGAGCAGCATCCCGAGGTCTGGAAGCAGTTCCGCGCCTTGGTGCCCAAGGCGCCGATCGTGGCGCACGGCATCAACAACTCGACCGACCAGTTGCCGCTCGACAAGGGCACCGACGCGCAGAGCGCCTATGTCCGCCGCACGCTCGACATGATCCAGAAAAGCACGGGAATACGTCCGACCGGCTGGTCGAGCCCCAGTGTCTATTCCAACGTCGAAACCTTTCCCGCGACGGCGGCCGAAGGCATCAAATACACGCTCGACGGCATGGACTCCGACGTGCTGTCGCGGCTCGTCACGCCCCTGGGCAAGTTGATCATGGTCCCCTACCCGGCCGTCACGGTCGACATGGGTCACTATCTCTCGCGCTTCAAGGAGCCGCTCGATCTGGAGCGCTTCTGGATCGACTACATCTCCGAGCTGGCGCGCGAGGCGGAAAGGGACCCCGGCCGGCCCGCTGCTGTCGTTGCGATCGGCATCCATCCGTTCGTCGTCGGCACACCCGCCGGCGCCGCGTCGCTGCGACGCGTGCTCGACGTCGTCAAGACGCAGAAGCTCGTCTGGATCACCGACGTCGAAGCTGTCGTGACGGCAGCCGGCGAGAAACTCTAGGCCCAGCTCGGCAAGCCGGTCTTGATCGAGAAATTGTGGTTGGCCGAGATCCAGCGCACCGTGCCGGTCTTCGAGCGCATGACGATGGAATGGGTCTCGGCGCCGTTCGCGAAGCGGCGCACACCCTTCAGCATCGAGCCCGACGTCACGCCGGTTGCAGCAAACATGACGTCGCCCTTGGCCATCTCGGTCATCGAATATTTGCGGTTGAGGTCGGTGATGCCCCACTTGCGCGCGCGACCCTTCTCGTCGTCGTTGCGAAACAGTAGACGGCCCTGGATCTGGCCACCGATGGCGCGCAGCGCCGCCGCCGCCAGTACGCCCTCCGGCGCACCGCCCGAGCCCATATAGATGTCGATGCCGGAATCGCCGGTCGAGGTGGCGATCACGCCCGACACATCACCATCGCCGATCAGCATGATGCGGGCGCCCGCGTCACGAACCTTGGCGATCAGTTCGGCATGCCGCGGCCGGTCGAGGATGCAGACCACGAGATCGGCGACATCCACTTTCTTGGCCTTGGCGAGGTCGACCAGGTTCTGCTTGGCTGTCTTGTCGAGGTCAACGATACCGTCGGGCAGGCCACCGCCGACGGCGATCTTGTCCATGTAGACGTCGGGCGCGTTGAGGAACCCACCATGCTCGGCCATCGCCATGACGGCGAGCCCGTTGGGCAGGCCCTTGGCTGTGATGGTGGTGCCCTCGAGCGGATCGAGGGCGATGTCGATCTTGGGCCCGCCAGCCCCGACCTTTTCACCGATATAGAGCATCGGCGCCTCGTCGCGCTCGCCCTCGCCGATCACCACGGTTCCTTCGATCGACAGCGTGTTCAGCGCGCTGCGCATGGCGTCGACGGCCGCCTGGTCGGCCGCCTTTTCGTCACCCCGTCCCATTAGCTTGGACGCCGCCAGCGCGGCGGCTTCAGTCACCCTCACCGCTTCCATTGCCAGATTGCGATCCATCTTGCCTGTGTCGGCCATCACTTCCTCCGTCCGGCGTCTAAGGCGCCTTCCTAGAATGCCTCTATCCTGATCACGCAGGGCTCCTCGGCCACCGCCTTCAGCTTGGCGATGCGCGCCAGAGCGCGCCGCATCGCCGCCTCTTCCGTCTCGTGCGTCGTCAGCACCACCGGTACTTCTCCCGACTGCGAGCGCCCGCGCTGGAGCATTGATTCCAGCGAGATATGTTCCTTGGCGAGTGCCCCCGATACCGCCGAGATCACGCCGGGCCGATCCTGCACCATCAGGCGCATGTAGTAGGCGCCGACATGGCGGTCCATCGGCGAAACCTTCTTGTCGGCAAGCCGCGCCGCCGGCACGACGAAGGCCGGCATGTGACGGCCGCGCGCGACATCGACCAGATCAGCGACCACCGCCGAGGCGGTCGGTCCCTGCCCGGCGCCGCGGCCCTGGAACATCGTGGTGCCCACGAAATCGCCTTCGACCACCACGGCATTGAACACGCCTTCGATATGGGCGATCGGTGTGGCCAGCGGCACCATGCACGGATGCACGCGCTGCTCGATACCATATCGGGTCTCGCGGGCGAGGCCCAGCAGCTTGATCCGGTAGCCGAGCTCCTCGGCGAACTGGATGTCCATCGAGGTGACGCGGCGGATGCCCTCGATATGAACGCCGGCGAAATTGACCTTGGCGCCGAAGGCCGCCCCCGTCAGCACGGCGAGCTTGTGCGCGGCGTCGATACCATCGACGTCGAAACTCGGGTCGGCCTCGGCGTAGCCCGCCGCCTGCGCCTCGGCCAGGACGACGTCGAAGTCGCGTCCGGTCTCGCGCATGGTGGTCAGGATGTAATTACAGGTGCCATTCAGGATGCCGTAGAGCCGGCTGACCTTGTTGCCGACCAGGCCTTCGCGCAGTGCCTTGATGATCGGGATGCCGCCCGCGACCGCCGCCTCGAAGGCGAGAATGCGGTCCTTCTTCTCGGCCGCAGCCGCGATTTCCGCCCCGTGCAGCGCCAGGAGCGCCTTGTTGGCGGTGACGACGTGCTTGCCCGAGGCAAGCGCCTTCTGCACCAGCCGGCGCGCAATGCCGCCCGAGCCGCCGATCAGCTCGACCACGACGTCGATGTCGGGAGCCGTCGCCAGTGCCAGCGGATCCTTCTCCCAGCGCACGCGGGAGACGTCGATGTCGCGCTTCTTGGTACGCGAGCGGGCGCTGACGGCCACGAGCTTCAACGGACGGCCGCCGCGCAGCGAGAGAAGCCGGCCGTGCTCGGCCAGCAGCTTGACGACGCCGGCGCCAACGGTGCCGAGACCGGCGATGCCGATTCTGAGGGGAGATTTCATGGACGCCTGATACGACAGGATGATGCTAGGCGCGAGCCTTGATCAGCGTGACGTTGTCCCCAACGCCGCGCAGATAAAGATCGATGGCGCGCGCCGGGTCGGCCATCACCTGGCGGATGTTGCGGACGGCCTGGCGGATGCGGTGCTTGTTCTCGACCAGCGCGATCCGAACATGCGCATCGCCGTGCTCACCGAAGCCGATGCCCGGCGAGACCGCGACATTGGCCTGCGTCAGCAGCAGCTTGGAGAAGGCGAGCGAGCCCAGCTCGGCGAAGTCCTTGGGGATCGGCGCCCAGGCGAACATGCTGGCCGACGGTGCCGGCAGATCCCAGCCGGCCGCGAGCAAGCCTTCCATCAGCACGTCGCGGCGTTCCTTGTAGGTATTGCGCGCTTCGGCAACGCAATCCTGCGGACCGTTCAGCGCCGCCGTCGCGGCCACCTGGATCGGCGTGAAGGCGCCGTAGTCGAGGTAGGACTTGATGCGCGTCAGCGCCGTGATCAGCGTCTTGTTGCCGGCGGCAAAACCGATGCGCCAGCCCGCCATCGAGTAGGTCTTGCTCATCGAGGTGAATTCGATGGCGATGTCGCGCGCGCCCGGCACCTGAAGCACCGACGGCGGCGGCACGCCATCGAAGTAGATCTCGGCATAGGCGAGGTCCGACAGGATCCAGATGCCCTGGCGTTTGCAGAAATCGACGATGGCGCCATAGAAGTCGAGATCGACGACCTGCGCCGTCGGGTTGGACGGATAGTTCAGCACCAGCGCCAACGGCTTGGGCACCGCATGCTGTACGGCACGCTCGAGCGCCGGCAGGAACTCGGCGAGCGAGGTGCTGCCCGGCACCGGAATGTGGCGCACTGAGCCGCCGGCAATGATGAAACCGTAGGGGTGGATGGGATAGCTCGGGTTCGGCACCAGCACCGTGTCGCCCGGCGAAGTAATGGCCTGCGCGAGATTGGCGAGCCCCTCCTTCGATCCCAGGGTAACGATGATCTCGCTCTCGGGATCGAGGTCGACATTGAAGCGGCGCGCGTAATAGGCCGCCTGCGCCTTGCGCAGGCCCGGAATGCCGCGCGAGGCGGAGTAGCCATGCGCGCGCGGATTGGCGGCGGCTTCGGCGAGCTTGGCGACGATGTGCGGCGCCGTCGGCAGGTCGGGATTGCCCATGCCAAGATCGATCACGTCCTGTCCGGCGCCGCGGGCACGCGCTTTCATGGCGTTTACTTCGGCAAACACATAAGGCGGCAGGCGCTTCAGCCGGTGAAATTCCGAATCGTCCATCGTGTTCTTCCCTGGCGTCCTAGAAATCGATGAAGACTTCGGCACGCCGGTTGGCGGCGATGCCGCGGGCGGTGTTGGTCTGGTAGACAGGTTCGTCGTCGGAGGCTGCCTCGGCCACGATGCGGTCGCGCGGCACACCGAGTGCCCGGAGCTGCTGGGCGACGGCCAGTGCCCGGCGCCGCGACACTTCGAAATTGCCGCGTTCGATCTGCGTCGCCGAAGCGCCGTAGGCATCCTGGTCGGCGTGCGCCACGACACGGATGGTGCCGCCATTGCGGCGCTGGATCTGCGCCACCTGGGCCAGCACGTTGTAGTCGTTTTCGCCGAGGCCTGATGACGCGCGGCCGAACTGGATGACCGCGACCTGCATCGGCCCGCCGAACGGCGGTGATTTGATGTCGCTGAACGGCACCGCACCCGATCGCGCGGTCGCGATGTTGGCTTCGATCGGCATCGGCGGCGCGGGGGTTGGCGTCACTACCACCGGCTCGGGCCGCGGCGGCGCGGCAGCAACAGGCGCCGGCATCGGCGTCGTGGCCGCCACCGCATCGGGAGCACGACTGGGCGGCGTCCAATCCGGCGGTGGTACGAAGGCCTTGGCCGGATCGGCCGCGCGGGCGGGCGGCGGAACCGCCGGCTCAGGCTGAGGCGCCGGCGCCACGGCAGCCGTCATGACGGGCGCCGGCGGAGGCGATGCGACAGACGTTGCGGCCGGAGCCTGACCGGGCGGTGTCCAGCCCGGTGGCGGCACGAAAGCCTTGCTCGGATCGGCCGAGCGCGTGGGCGGCATTGCAGCCGGCGGCGGGGTTGGCTCCGGTTGAGGCGCCGGTGCCGCCGCAGCCGTCATCACCGATGTGGGCTGAGGCGCAGGCGACACGACAGGCGTCGGCGTTGCCGCCGGAGCCTGACCGGGCGGTGTCCAGCCCGGCGGTGGCACGAAAGCCTTGCTCGGATCGGCCGAACGCGTGGGCTGTATTGCAGCCGGCGGCGGGGTCGGCTCCGGTTGAGGCGCAGGCGACGCAACAGGCGTCGGCGTCGCGGCCGGAGCCTGACCGGGTGGTGTCCAACCCGGGGGCGGTACGAAAGCCTTGCTCGGATCGGCCGAGCGCGAGGGCTGTATTGCAGCCGGCGCCGGGGTCGGCTCCGGCTGAGGCGTCGGTGCCACGGCAGCCGTAATCACGGGCGCGGGTGGCGGCGCAGGCGACTCGATAGGCGTCGCGGCCGACGCCTGTCCGGGCGGTGTCCAACCCGGGGGCGGCACGAAAGCCCGGTTCGGATCGGCCGAACGCACCGGCGGCCTCGCCGCTGGTGGCGCCTCGGCAGACGCCATCACGATCGGCGTCGGTGCGGAAGCAGGAGCCGGAGCAGGTGTGGCCGTTCCGACGGCGACGGATGCCGCAGCCTGACCTGGCGGTGCCCAGCCCGGCGGCGGCACGAACGCCTTGTTGGGATCCCCTTGCGGTACCGGCGCGGCAGCGACCACCACCGGCTCGGGTGCCGGCGTGGGCATTGGTGTTGGCGGAGGTGTGGCGGCAGCAGCCATTTCGACCGGTGCCGGCGCGCTTGTCACCGGCGCAGGTGCAGGTGGTGTGGCCGTTCCGACAGCGACGGACGCCGCGGTCTGACCGGGCGGTGCCCAGCCCGGCGGCGGGACAAAAGCCTTGTTGGGATCGGCCGGCGGCGACGGCGCCGCGGCAACGACAACCGGCTCGGGCGCAGGTGCTGCGGTCGCTGGAGGACTGGGCACTGCGGCAACGGGCGCAGGCGCCACTCTCGCCGGTTCAGGTGGCGGAGGGGCCGCAGCCGTGGTGACAGGCGCCCGGGCCGCGGGTGGCTCTGCCGGCGCCCGCGCCTTGGCTTCGCGGTCGGCCGTTGCGCGTGCCTGACGCTGCTCGCGCGCCTTGGCGTCCGCCTCGGCGGCTTCCTTCTCGATCGCTTCCTTCTGGGCTTTCTGGCCGCCACGACCGGCGACGATGGAGCCGACCTGCGGGCCCGTGCGCGTCTCGTCGACGGCGGCGATGCCCGCGTCGTACTGACGTCCGGAACTGGCCGACGGCAGGCTGCTGCTCACCGCGGCCTGACGGTCGGCGCCCGGACGGACCTTTGCGCTTTGTACCGGAGTGCTGCTGTCGAACATGCCGCAGCCCGCCATGAGCGCCAGCGTCGACACGCCGAGCAGGCCAAGCCAAAGGCGCCGGCTGCCGCTCGTGTCTTGTTGTCGCTGCATCGTCGTCACCCGCTTGAAGCCCGGCTTGCCCACTGTCTTTAGCGGAGGCCGAGAGGAAGTTTGACCCGTCTGTTGTCGCAGCCTACCTATAACAGGGCGTTCGGCGACCCGGACAGACAAGCACTAGGTATGGTACCGGGTCGTTGAAAATACCGCAAGAAACGCCACAAGGGCAATGATTCAGAAGGGGAAACGCATGTCGGAGACGCCTGCCCCAACTGCCTTTCCGGGAGTGACGCCGGCCGAATCGCAGAAAATGCAGGCCGCTTTCAAGGATATTGCCGAACGCAGCCAGAAGCTGCTCCAGGATTTTGCCGAGCGCTACAAGGCCGATGGCTCTCAGCCCGCCGATCCGATGGGTCTCACCCAGACCTTCATGGATTTCACCGCCAAGATGCTGGCCGACCCCAATCGGCTCGTTCAGGCCCAAATGGAACTCTGGCAGCAGTACATGCAGCTGTGGCAGCTCACGGCCCAGCGCCTGATGGGCCAGAAGGTCGAGCCGATGGCTGAGCCCGCCAAGGGCGACAAGCGCTTCAATGATCCCGCGTGGAAGGACGAGGTGGTCTTCGACTACCTGAAGCAGTCCTACCTTCTCACCGCGCGCTGGCTGCAAGGCACCATCAAGCAGGTCGAAGGCATCGACGACAAGACGGCGAAGAAGGTCGACTTCTACACGCGCCAATTCATCGACGCGGTATCGCCGTCCAACTTCGCGATGACCAATCCGCAGGTCGTGAAGGCAACCGTCGAGTCCAAGGGCGAGAACCTGCTGAAGGGCCTGCAGAACCTGCTGACCGATTTGGAGCGCGGCAAAGGCAAGCTCGCGATCCGCCAGACCGACATGAAAGCCTTCAGGGTCGGCGAGAACGTCGCCACCTCGCCCGGCAAGGTCGTCTACCAGAACGACCTGATGCAGCTGATCCAGTACGCGCCGGCAACCGCCGAGGTCTACGAAATTCCGCTGCTGATCGTGCCGCCGTGGATCAACAAGTTCTACATCCTCGACCTCAAGCCCGAGAACTCGTTCATCAAGTGGGCGACCGAGCAGGGCTACACCGTGTTCGTCATTTCCTGGGTCAATCCCGACGAGCGCCTCACCAAGCTGGTGTTCGAGGATTACATGAAGCTCGGGCCGCTTGCCGCACTCGGTGCAATCGAGCAGGCGACCGGCCAGCGCCAGGTGTCGGCGATCGGTTATTGCATCGGCGGTACGCTGATGGCGGCGACGCTCGCCTATATGGCGGCGCGCGGCGACGATCGCATCGCTGCCTGCACCTTTTTCACCGCCCAGGTCGACTTCACCGAACCGGGCGAACTCGGCGTCTTCATCGACGAGGATCAGCTCGCCAGCATCGAGGAGATGATGTCCAAGAAGGGCTATCTCGACGCCAGCGACATGGCGACGACCTTCAACCTCCTGCGCGCCAACGATCTCATCTGGTCTTTCGTCGTGAACAACTATCTGATGGGCAAGGACCCCTTCCCCTTCGACCTGCTGTACTGGAACGCCGACGCCACGCGCATGCCGGCGGCGATGCACAGCTACTACCTGCGCAACATGTACCAGAACAACCTGCTGAGCCGGCCGGGCGGCATCGTCATCGACAACGTGCCGATCGATCTCAGGAAGATCGCGATCCCCGTCTATATCCAGGCCGGCAAGGAAGACCACATCGCGCCGGCGCGATCGGTCTACAAGGCGACCCAGATCTACAGCGGACCGATCCGCTTCATGCTCGCGGGCTCCGGCCACATCGCCGGCGTCGTCAATCCGCCGCGCGCGAAGAAGTATCAGCACTGGCTGAATGAAACCGACAAGAATCCGCCGACGCTCGCCGAATGGCAGGCCGGCGCCAAGGAATTCCCCGGATCGTGGTGGAACGACTGGGACAAGTGGCTGTCCGAAAAGTCCGGTGCGAAAGTGCCGGCACGCAATCCCGGTGATGGCGCCCTGCCCCCGATCGAGGATGCGCCGGGCAGCTACGTGAAGGTGCGGGTGGTCGAGTAGGCGTCCTTACGCCGCCGCCCTCAGTCGATCGGCCATCTTCTCGGCAAGCATCACGGTCGTAAGGTGCGTGTTGGCGCGCACCACCTCCGGCATGACAGAGGCGTCGATTACCCTCAGCCCCGTGCAGCCGATGACGCGGCACTCCGGATCGACAACCGACATTTTGTCGTCCCGCGCCCCCATGCGACAGGTGCCGCTGGCATGCTGGGCATCCGAGCATTCGGCGAAGAGCCAGTCATCCAGTTCCGCCGGCGTGAGATTCTCTTCGATCGATCGCCCGGTCGAGCCATATTCCACGCGCGTCGCGACGGCGCGCACGCTCTCGTGCAAACCGATTTCCCTCAACCGGCGCACGCCGTCACGCATCCGGACGAGGTCGCGTTCGTCCGACAGCATCCTCTCGTCGATCCGAGGATCGATGGCCGGATCAGTCGTCGTGATGCGCACGCTGCCTTGGCTGAAAGCCTGATAGACCGAGACGACCAGGCGGCCCCTGGAAGTATCGCCGCCGCCCAGCGACACGAGGTTGCCCGCGATCACGATCATGTCGTTCTCGCCCGCTCCGCCGAGACCCGAGGAGTAGCGCAGGCAGCAATTGGTGTGGCGATGCATCATGGTGCCGACCCGCGCCTCGTCCCGGAGATGCAGGTAGAGCGGCATCGCCGGATGATCGAGCAGGTTCTCGCCCACCGGCAGATCGGCGATAACCGGCACTCCAAGCGACTTCAGAAAGGCTGCGGGCCCGATGCCCGAGCGCTGCAGGATCGCCGGCGAGTGAATGGCACCGGCAGAGAGAATGACCTCGCGGGTGGCGCGCGGCGCGAAGCCCTGCCCGTCCACCTGCACGTGCACGCCGCTGACATGCGGCCGGTTGCCTTCGAACTGGAAGGCCGACACCAGAGCGTTGCCCACGATCTGCAGGTTCTTGCGGCCGCGCGCCGGCTCGAGATAGCCGTCGTTGGTCGAAACGCGGACGCCCGCCCGGCTGTTTATGGCGTAGGGCGACGCACCTGTCCCTTCGGGCGCGTTGTGGTCCTCGCACCAGCCGTAGCCCAGCGCGATCGACCCTGCCCCAATCGGCGACGGGCGCGCGATAGACCGGGATCGGACCGCTGTCGCCATGATAGGGAGCGGCGCCGAAATTGACGTCGGTCTCGAGCTTGTTGAAGTACGGCAGAACGTCCTGCCAACCCCATCCGATACAGCCGAGCGCACGCCAGCGCTCGAAATCGTCGGGTACGCCGCGGATTGCGATCTGGCCGTTGATGGTGGAGCTGCCGCCCATGGCGCGGCCACGCCACAGCAGTTTCGGCTCCTGCCGTTCGGTGCGGCGCGCCATCAGATGGGGCCAACGGTAGTCGTCGTCGCCGATCGCCCGCATGGGATTCGGAATGCGGATGTGTTGGGGCGTCTCGGCCGAGCGGAAATCGCGCCCGGCTTCGAGCAGGAGCACCCGGATGCGGGGATCTTCGCTCAACCGCGCCGCCAACACGGCGCCGGCGGATCCCGCGCCCACAACGATATAGTCGTAGTCACGCGCGATCATGCCCGGTCTACTCCGCCGCCTTCGGCCGGTCGCCGCGATAGGTCTGCGCCAGTCTCACATAGCCCGCGGCGGAGCGCCTGAAGGATTCGAGATCCTTCTCGGTGATGTCGCGCATCTTCACCGCCGGATTGCCGGCCCACAGCTCGCCCTTGCGCACGATCTTGCGCGGCGTGACGACGGCGCCCGCCGCCACCATGGCGCCGGTCTCGACAACGGCCTCGTCGAGTACCGTCGAGTGCATGCCGATGAAGGCGTCGTCCTGCACCTCGCAGGCATGCAGCAGGGCGAGATGCCCGACCGTGACGTTGCGGCCGACCACGGTGCCGACCCCGCGCGAGGCGATGTGGATCACCACGCCGTCCTGGATGTTGGAGCCGTCGCCGATCCTGATGCCGGGCCCGTCGCCGCGCAGCACCGCGCCGAACCAGATGCCGCAGTTGGCGCCGATCTCGACGTCGCCGATCAGGGTGGCGTTGGGCGCGATGAAGGCCGAGCTGTCGACCTTGGGAATGAAGCCGTTGAACGGAACGATGAGACCGGCCATCGGATCGTCTCTCCACAAAAACGAAGGGCGCCTTGCGGCGCCCTTCGAGGATATCCCAAGTGCCGTCCTAGCGCTTGGAGAACTGGAAGCGCGCGCGGGCGCCGGCGCGGCCGTACTTCTTGCGCTCGACCACGCGGGAGTCGCGGGTGAGGAAGCCGTTGGCCTTGATGGTGCCACGCAGGCCGGGTTCGAATTTGGTCAGCGCCTGCGAGATGCCGTGACGCACCGCGCCCGCCTGGCCCGAGAGACCGCCGCCCGAGACGGTGGCGATCACGTCGAACTGGCCGCCACGTTCGGAGACGTCGAACGGCTGCTGGATCATCATGCGCTGGGTCGGGCGCGCGAAGTAGATCGTCTGGTCGCGACCGTTGATGGTGATCTTGCCGGTGCCGGGCTTCACCCAGACGCGGGCAACGGCGTTCTTGCGCCGGCCGGTGGCGTAGGCGCGGCCCTGGGCGTCGATTTCCTTGACGCGGACCGGCGCGGGCGCCTGCTCGCCGCCTGCCGGCGCCTTCTTCAGTTCCGCGAACGTCGAAAGTTCAGTAGCCATGTCAGCCGATCCTCGAATTCTTGCGGTTCAGTGCGGCAACGTCGAGCTTCTCCGGCTGCTGAGCCTCCTGCTCGTGCTTGGGTCCGGCATAGACGCGCAGGTTCTTCATCTGCGCGCGGCCCAGCGGTCCGCGCGTGATCATGCGCTCGACGGCCTTGATCAGGACGCGCTCCGGGAAGCGGCCCTCAAGGCGCTTGCCCAGGGTCTCGCCCTTGATGCCGCCGGGGTGACCGGTGTGCCAGTAGAAGACCTCGCGCTCGGCCTTGCGGCCGGTCAGGCGGACCTTCTCGGCGTTGATCACGACGATGTTGTCGCCGCAATCGATGTGCGGCGTGAACGTCGGCTTGTGCTTGCCGCGCAGGCGCGAGGCGATGATCGAGGCGAGCCGGCCGAGGACCAACCCTTCGGCGTCGATCAACAGCCACTTCTTCTGCACGTCGGCAGTCTTGGTGCTGGGAGTCTGGTTGGTAATGAGGGCGTGCATGGTTCTTTCTTCCAATGAGCGCGCGCTTATGGGCGTCGTGCACCGTCTTGTCAAACAGTTCGGAATAGTAACGAAAAAACAATGAATTAGATATGTGGTATTATTTTACCGCGATCTATCTCTTTGGTGGAATGGCATAAGTCACCGTCGCATGGGCGACGGGCTCCTTCACCCCATCGCTCCAGATCGTGAAGTCGCCCACGGCCAGCGTCTTGCCGAGCTTCAGCAGGCGGCCCTCGCCGATCAGGTCGGCCGGCTCCGGCTTCCTCATGAAGTTGATGTTGAGGTTGGTCGTGACGGCCAGCGCCACCGGGCCGAGTTGGGCCAGGATCAGCAGGTAGAAGCTGCAATCGGTCAGCCACATCAGCGTCGGACCTGAGATCGTGCCGCCCGGCCGCAGGTGACGCTCGTGCGTCGGCAGGCGCACGCGGATGGTCCTGTCGTCGAGATGCTCGATCGCAAGATCGAGGTGGCCGGCCTGCGGAAAATTCTCATCCAGGAACTTCAGCAGATCGGCCGGACTCATCACCGGCATGACGACACTCCCCTGAGCCAGTACACTGCGGCCATGACAGCCGCCTCCAACGAACCGGTCCTGCTGCGCCGCGACGAAGGCCGCGTCGCCATCCTGACGCTCAACCGCCCCAAGGCGATGAACGCGCTCTCGGGCGAGCTTATAGACGCGCTGCAGGCGGAATTCGACAGGCTCGCGAAGGACCGGGAAATCCGCTGCGTCGTGATCGAGGCCCAGGGCCGCGCCTTCTCGACCGGCCACGACCTGCGCGAGGTCGCCTCGAGCCGTGACCATGCCTTCCATCACGACCTGCTGACGCGCTGCAGCGCCATGATGATGGCGATCCGCGCCCTGCCTCAGCCCGTGATCGCCAAGGTTCAGGCCATCGCCACCGCCGCCGGTTGCCAGCTCGTCGCCGCCTGCGATCTGGCCGTCGCCTCAAGCGATGCCACCTTCGCGACTTCCGGCATCAACAACGGGCTGTTCTGCGGCACGCCGTCGGTCGCGGTCGGCCGCAACGTCGGCTCGAAGCGCGCGCTCGACATGCTGTTCACCGGCCAGTTCATCGATGCCGCAACGGCGCTGCGCGACGGGCTGGTGAGTCGCGTCGTGCCGCCGGCCGAGCTCGACAGGGAAACGATGACCTTCGCCCAGCACATCGCCGCCCAGCCGCCGCAGCAGATCGCCGAGGGCAAGGCGATGTTCCACAAGCACATGGAAATGGATCTCGCGCAGGCCTACGCCATTGCGACCGAGTTCATGGCCGGCGCCATCATGACCGAGGATGCGCAGGCAGGCATCGACGCCTTCGTGAACAAGAAGCCGAAGCCGGAGTGGAAGGGGCGTTAGTCTCCCTCTTCTCAACTCTCGAAAATCAGGCACGTGGTCGTGCCGTGGGCGAGCAAGCGGCCTCTGTCATCCGTGATCCGCCCTTCGGCGGTGCCGACGCGCCGTCCCCGGTTCAATACCACGCCTTCCGCCTTGATCAGCCCCGTCTCGGGAGTGATGGGCCGCACGAGCGAGATCTTGAATTCGAGAGTCGTCTGGCTGACGCCCTTCTCCAGGGTCGACCAGATCGCCAATCCCATGCAGCTGTCGAGCAAGGTGGCCGCGAGACCGCCGTGCACGGTGCCGGACGGATTGAGATGGGTGTCGTTCGGCGTCGCCGTGACGACGACCCGCCCGTTCGTCACCTCATTCACGTCATAACCCAGGGTCCGCGCAATCGTATTGAGGGGCAGCGTTCCCTCGACGAGTCCCTGGACGAACTCCAGGCCGCTCATCTCCTTCCGCCTGTCGGCGGGAACAGTCCCATAAGTCTTGCGGGCGGCATGGCTCGGCATTTCTGCTCCTCGCTGAACTCCGGATGAGTACAGCCAGCCTACCGAGCCCTTGCGAGCGCGGCTCGCGGAATTCGGACCTTATTGGCGTGTTGACGTGCAATGACGCGAGACCGTTAACTCCCACGGAAGACAAAACAGAAGGTAGTGGAAGGACGCTTATGAAGGTTATGAAATTGTCCCGACGCGCGGCCGTCGCGTCGGCGATGGCGGGCGTTGCGACCGCGGCGGCTCCGGCGTGCGCCCAGAACCTTCAGCAGGGCAAACCGATCACGATCGTGGCACCATTCGGTGCCGGCACGACCAACGACATCATCGCCCGCCTGCTTGCCCAGGACATGTCGGTCACGCTTGGTCAAAGCGTCATTGTCGAGAATCGCCCCGGCGCCACGGGCAATATCGGCGCCGATTACGTTGCGAAATCGCGCCCCGACGGCCACACGCTGGTGATCGCCTCCTTGAGCAACATCATCAACCAGGCCACCGGCAACGCCACAGCCAACCTGATCAACGACTTCACGCCCATCTGCTTCGCCGGCGGCGTGCTCTATTCGATGTTCGTGCCCAACGAGCTTCCGGCGAAGAACGTGGCCGAGCTCGTCGAGCTCGCCCGCAAGGAGCCCGGCAAGCTCAACTTCTCGGGCTTCGTCGGCGGCGTGCCGCAGTTCCTGGGCGAGATGCTCAATCGCGCGGCCAAGATCAACACGGTGATGGTGCCCTACAAGAGCACGACCGACGCGCTGAGCGACTTGCTGACCAACCGCATCCAGATCTGGTTCACCCCCGTCGCATCGGGCGTGCCGGTCCAGAACGCCAAGCAGGCTCGCATGCTCGCCGTCACCGGAGAGAAGCGGGCGGCGGTGCTGCCCGACATCCCGACCTTCAAGGAACTCGGCTATCCCGATATCATCGCCGACGTCTCCTTCTACTTGATGGCGGCGAAAGGAACGCCGCAGCCGATTGTCGACAAGCTCTACCGCGCCGCCGACAAGGCGCTGCAAAGTCCCAAGGTCAAGGAGTCCTTCAGCGTCCAGGGCATCGAGGACAAGCGAGGCGGCCCCGCCGAGCTGAGCGCCTATCTCGCCAGCGAACTTCGCCGCTGGGGTGAAATCGTCAAGCTCTCGGCCGCGAAGTAGCGTCGCTATCTGAATCAAAAGGGCGCGCCCTGCGGCGCGCCCTTTTCGTGAGCGATTCGGGAGAGGATTACTGGCGCCAGTCGCTGCCCTTGCCCTCGATCTGGCGCAGCGCGGCCTTCCAATAGGTCATGCCGTATTCCGGGTTGGCGCGCTGTTGCTTGGCACGCTCGCCGTACTGGCGGATGACTTCCGGTTCGATCGGATCGGGCTCCTCGTTCATGCCGCGGGCGATGACCTCGACCTCACAGGCACGTTCGAGCATGTACATGCGCCTGAGCGCGCCCGGGATCGACGAGCCCACCGTCAGCAGGCCGTGGTTGCGCAGCACAACCGAGTTTCCGCCCTGACAGGTGACGCCCAGCGCATCGCATTCTTCCTGCGACGTCGGCATGCCGTACTCGTGATAGACGAGGTCGTCCCACACCGAGAGCACGTCCTGGCTGATCGGGCGCAGGCCCTTCTTCAGCACCGAGACGCCGGTGCCGGCGCGGGTGTGCGTGTGCATCACGCAGTTGGCGTCGGGCCGGGCCTTGTAGACGCCGGAGTGGATGGTGAAGCCTGCAGCGTTGAACTTGCCGTCCTTGGCGTAGACGTTGCCGTCGATGTCCATCTTCACCAGGCTCGAGGCGGTGATCTCGTCGAACAGGTCGCCGTAGTTGTTGATCAGGAAGCACTTCGGCTCGCCCGGGATGCGCACCGTCATGTGAGTGTCGATCGTGTCGGTCCAGCCGAAGACATCGGTGATCCGGTAGAGGGCGGCGAGATCGCAGCGCGCCTGCCACTCGGCCTCGGTCATCTCGAGGCGATCCTGTTGAACAACTGTGTCCATCCCGCACTCCTGTTCGTTCAGCCGGCGCCGGGCGCCGTTGGCCAGAGGCAATTCTAGCGCAACTGAGCGGCGCGCGCGACGAACTCATGCCCCTGCGAGACGCAGAGCCGCCCTGCGGATGCTCGGCACAGTATTTGCGTCTGCTTTCCCGTCTGGAGCGGAAGCGGAGGCATCGGGCGTGGCCAAGCCATTTCATCTCGCGTGGTTCTTGCAAGGTTCGAGTGTCCAGGCCTGGGGTGAGCCCTGGACCGGGCACATCGGCACCACCTGGCAGCAACCGGAGCTTTTCCTCGACATGGCCCGCAGCCTCGAGCGCGCCTGCTTCGATTACATCCTGCTCGAAGATTCTTCATATGTCGGCGAGAGCTTCGGCGGCTCGACCGAGATCTACCTGAAGAAAGCCATCGCCGTGCCGCGGCAGGACCCTTCGGTCGTCGCCGCCCTGATGACCCAGGTGACATCGCGCATCGGCATCGTGCCCACCTTCGGCACCTACGCCTATCACCCCTATCTGCTCGCCCGGCTGGTGGCGACGCTCGACCAGGTGTCGGCGGGCCGCGTCGGCTGGAACGCTGTCACCGGCAGCTCCGACTTCGCGGCGATGAATTTCGGCATGAACGGCATGCCCGAGCACGACCTCCGCTACGACATGGCAGATGAATACATGCAGGTCGTGCGCGGCCTGTGGGGCTCGTGGGAGCCAGGCGCCATCATCGCCGACCGCAAGAGCGGCAGCCTGGTCGATCACACCAAGGTCCACGCCGTCAATTACGAGGGCAAATACTTCAAGACGCGTGGCCCCCTCAACTCGGGGCCCGGTCCGCAAGGCCAGCCCGTCATCGCCCAGGCCGGCGGCTCGCCCCGCGGCCGGCGGTTCGCGGCGGCCCATGCCGACACCATCGTCGTCAACGCCAAGGGCATCGACGCCATGAGTGCCTATCGCGGGGATGTCCACAAGCACATGGTCGCCCAGGGTCGCAAGCCCAGCGATTGCAAGGTGCTCTTCCTGATCAATCCGATCCTGGGAGAGACCATGGAAGAGGCGCTGGATCGCAAGAAGAAGCGCGAGTGCATGGCGCAGGCCAATATCCAGGAGCGCCTCGCGCACTTCGGCAAGGTGACCAACATCGATTTCGGCAAGTTCGATCTCGACAAGCCGCTGCCCGACGACGTCACCACCAACGGCCACCAGCTCAACCTCGAGCAGTTCCGCACCATGGCCGCCGGGCGATCCATCCGTCAGACCATGGCGTCCTTCAATGCGGTCGATCTCTCGATCGATCTCTGCGGAACCTGCGACCATGTCGCCGCGCGCATGGGCGAGGTCATGCAGGAGGTCGGCGGCGACGGCTTCCTGTTCTCGATGCCCAACGTAAACCGCCGGACCCTGGCCGAAATCGAGGACGGGCTGATCCCTGCCCTGCAGGATCGCGGCCTGGTGCGCAAAGCCTACGAGCACAAGCAGTTCAGGGACAATCTTTTGGCGTTCTAACTCGAGCAGGAAGGCAGGCAAGCCGTCATGGGCAAAAATCGCTCTCACCTACATCTCGGCCGGCGCACTGCGCTTGGCCTTGTCGGCGCCGGTCTTGCGGCGCCGTTCATCCGGCCGAGCCTGGCGCAGCAGGCCTGGCCCGAACAGACCTCCATCCCGGATATCCTGAAGGGCAGCGGCGAGATCCGCATCGCCGGCTATGGCGGCACCATGCAGGAAGCCCAAACGAAGGGCTACTACGAGTCCTTCGAGAAGCTCTCCGGCATCAAGGTGCGGCCCTTCCCGGGCGCCAACGCGCCTAAGGTCAAGGCCATGGTCGAGACCGGCAACGTCGAATGGGATCTGGCCCAGCTCAGCCGCGGCTCCATCATGAACCTGCAGAAGACCGGCGACTATTTCGAGAAGATCGACTACTCGATCGTCGACGACGGCGTCGGCAAGGAATACCGCTTCGAGTATGGCCTCGAGATGCTGCTGTGGGCACAGGTGCTCGCCTATCGCACCGATGCCTTCAAGGGCGCCGTGCCCACGGGCTGGGCGGATTTCTGGGACACCAAGAAGTTCCCCGGCGATCGCGCCATGTTCGGCACCGGCGGCGGCGGCTGGCCGGAGATGGAAATCGCGCTGATGGCGGCGGGCGTTCCAGCCGACAAGCTCTACCCGCTCGACGTCGACAAGGCGCTGGCCAGCTACAGCAAAATCAAGAAGGACGTAGTCAAGTGGTGGGAGACCGGCGCGGTGCCGATCCAGCTTCTCACCGACCGCGAGGTCACCATGACCACCGTCTGGAACGGCCGGATGGCCGCCCTGCAGGCAGCCGGCGTGCCGGCTGCGATCAGCTGGAACCAGGGCCTCCTGAAGCGCGACGCCTGGGGCATCCCCAAGGGCGCCAAGAACAAGGTCAATGCGATGAAATTCGTGGCCTTTTCGACCATGGCGATCCCACAGGCGCGCGTGGCGCTCGGCATTCCCTACGGCTCGGTCAACATCAAGTCGGACGAGTACATTCCGGCCGCCCGACAGGAAGTGCTGCCGAGCGCCCCGGCGATCAAGAAGCAGCTCGTCAACTACAACTACGACTGGTGGATCGCCAACCGCGAGGCGGTGATCCCGAAGTTCAACAAGTGGCTGCTGAGCTGAAGCTGATGGGCGAAGCTGGCATGAACGACGCCGGCCGGGGAGCATCGGTAACGCTCGCCGACCTGGAGAAGAGGTACGACCGCGTCAATGCGGTCGACGGCGTGTCGCTTGATATCCTCTCGGGGGAGTTCCTTACTCTCCTGGGGCCGAGCGGCTCAGGCAAGACCTCGACCCTGATGATGATCGCCGGCTTCGAGACGCCGACTGCCGGCGACATCGCGATTGACGGCACGTCGGTGGTCGCCATGCCGCCTTACCGCCGCAACATCGGCATGGTGTTCCAGAACTATGCCCTGTTCCCTCACCTCACCGTCGACGAGAACATCGGCTTCCCGCTGAAGCAGCGCGGCGTGCCGAAGGCCGAGCGCGCCAAGCTCGTGGCAGAGGCGCTCGAGCTGGTGCATCTGCCGGGCTATGGCGAACGCTATCCGCGCCAACTTTCCGGCGGCCAGCAACAGCGCGTCGCCGTCGCCCGCGCCGTCGTCTTCAAGCCGCGCCTGCTGCTGATGGACGAGCCGCTGGGTGCGCTCGACAAGCAGCTTCGTGAGAACCTGCAGCTCGAGATGCGCCGCCTGCATTCCGACCTCGGCATCACATTCATCTATGTGACGCACGACCAGGAAGAAGCGCTGACCATGTCCGACCGCATCGCCGTCATGAACGACGGCAAGGTGGCGCAAGTGGGTTCCCCGGAGGATCTCTACGACCGGCCAAGCGACCGCTTCGTCGCGGGCTTCATCGGCGAGTCGAACTTCCTGCCTGCGATTGTCCGCGGCATGGAGGACGACGTCGTTATCGCCGAATGCGACGGCGCTCTCATTCGCGCCATGTGCCCGGGCCGGCCGGCAAGCGGCGACAAGGTCACTCTCACCACGCGGCCAGAGCGCCTGCGCTTCGCCGACAGCGCCTGGAACGCGACCACCCCGCAAAATCGCCTGAGCGTCACGGTCACCGAAGCAGTCTTTGCCGGCGAACGCTGCCGCTACATGCTGCAAGCGGGCGACGGCACCTCGATGGTCCTGAAAGAACCTTCGAGCGCTGCCATCCGGCGCCGCGCCATCGGCGAGCGCGCGGAGATCTCCTGGTCGGTCGCAGACACCATTCTCGTGTGAGGCAATCCTTGTCCGAGATCGCGCAGCCCTCACCCATCGCCGTCCCCTTGGGAGCCGTTCGGCCGCTGCTGCTGAACTGGCGGCGGCACGTGCCGCTGCTGCTGGTGGCGCCCTTGCTGATCTACATGCTGGTGCTCTACGCCTTGCCGGTGCTGGCGATGCTGCTGCGCAGCCTGAATGACCCGACCTGGACGCTCTCGCACTACACCGCCCTGTTCGAGGACGTAGTGTTCGCAAAAACCTTCTGGATCACCATCAACACCTCGGTCACCGTGACGCTCGGCTGTCTGGTCCTGGGCTATCCCGTCGCCATGGGCCTGGTGCGGGCGAAAGCGATGGCGCCGCTCATCCTGATCGTAATCCTGCTGCCCTTCTGGACCAGCGTGCTGGTGCGCAGCTACGCCTGGATGGTGCTGCTGGGCCGGCATGGCCTGGTCAACGAAGGCCTCATCGCGATCGGCATGATCGACCGGCCGCTCCGCATCCTGAACACGCCGCTCGCGACCCAGATCGCGATGATCCACATCCTGCTGCCCTACATGATCCTGCCCATCGCCAATGCGCTCCGGCAAATCGATCCGTCGCTGATCCGTGCCGCGTCGGGGCTCGGTGCCACGCCCTTCATGACTTTCCGCCAGATCATCCTGCCGCTGTCGATGTCGGGTGTCGCCGCGGGCACGCTGCTCACCTTCGTCCTGGCGCTCGGCTTCTACATCACGCCGGCGATGGTGGGCGGGCCGCGCGACATCACCCTTTCGATGCTGATCGCCCAGGAGGTCGACCAGCTCAACTGGCCCTATGCCGCGACGCTCTCCGCCGTCCTGCTGGCCACCGCGCTCGCCATTCTCGCCGCCGCTCGTCACCTGCCAGGCGTCGGCAACGCCTTCCGGATGAGCATGCGATGATCCTCGCGCGGCTTGTGCCGGCTGGCGTCGTCGGCCTGATCCTGTTCTTCCTCGCCTTCCCGATCGTCGTGGTGACGGTCGTTTCATTCTCGGAAGCCACCTATCTCACCTTCCCGCCACCCGCTTTCGGCTTCCGCTGGTACGAGACCTACTTCAGCAACCCCGACTGGCTGAACCCGACATGGGTCAGCCTCTGGGTCGCGGCGGCCGTGGTCGTGCTGGCAACCTTCCTCGGCACGCTCGCCGCACTCGGCATCGCCCGCCTGCCGAAAGCCATGCGCATCTTCGCGACGGGTCTGATCCTCTCGCCGCTGATCGTGCCCGGCATCGTCGTGGCGATCGGCATCTACTACGCCTATTCGCACTACGGCCTGGTCGGCACGCCGATCGCCATGGTGCTGGCGCACACCTGCCTCGCCGTGCCCTTCGTCGTCACCAGCGTGACGGCAAGCCTCTCCGGCATCGACCCACGGCTGGAGCAGGCCTCCCTCAGCCTCGGCGCCACGCCCGGCGCCACCTTCTGGCAGGTCACGCTGCCGCTGATCCGGCCCGGCGTGCTGGTCGGCGCGCTGTTCGCCTTCATCACGTCGTTCGACGAGCTGATCGTGGCACTCTTCATCTCGGGTACCGGCGCGGTCACGCTGCCCCGCCGCATGTGGGATGATCTGCGCTTCCAGATCGATCCCACCATCGCCGCCGTCTCGACCCTGACGATCGTCCTCACGGTCACCCTGATGGGCGCCGCCCACCTGCTGCGCAAGCGCAGCCAAGCCTAGCCCGCGTTCATGCCCTTCATGTAGGTCGACGGCACGACCGTCTTCACCGACTGCGCGCGCTTGGCCAGCCAGTAGGCCTGGGGCGGTGGCACCGAGCCGAACTGCTTGTCGACGCCCAGCTTCTGCGCCGCGTCCATCGGCCAGTTCGGGTTGTAGAGAAGCTCGCGGGCGAGCGCGATCAGGTCGGCGCGGCCCTCCTGCAGGATCTGCTCCGCTTGATCCGCATGGACGATCAGCCCGACCGCCATGCTCATTATGTCGGCATCCTTCTTTAGACGCTCGGCGTAGGGCACCTGATAGCCGTAGGTGACGGGCCCGGCGCTCACCACCGGCGAGCCGCGCATGCCGCCCGAGCTGCAGTCGATCACATCGACGCCCTTGGGCTTCAGGATCTTCGCCAAAGCCACGCTCTGGTCCGGTCCCCAGCCAGAATCGTCCTCGACCGAGAAGCGCACAAACAGCGGCTTCGACGCCGGCCAGTGCGCCCGCACGCTTTCCACCACCTCGATGGCGAAGCGCATCCGGTTCAACTCGCTGCCGCCATACTCGTCGTTGCGTACATTGGAGAAGGGCGAAAGGAACTGGTGGATCAGGTAGCCGTGCGCCATATGCAGATCGAGCACGTCGAAGCCCGCTTCATGGGCGCGCCGTGCGCCCTGGCCCCAGCGCTCAACGACTTCCGGAATCTCGGCGCGCGTGAGCGCGCGCGGCGTCGGATCGGTGTCGGGCGAGTTGATGCCGCTCGACGAGACCAGCTCCCAGCCGTCCCAATCCCAGATATCCGGCGACGGCTTCAGGGGCGCACCCCCCTCCCACGGCCTGAAACGGCGCGCCTTGCGGCCGGAATGGCCGAGCTGGATGCCGGGCACCGAATTGTGCAGGCGGATGAAGTCGACGCAGCGCTTGAGGCCGGGAACGTGCGCGTCATCCCAGATGCCGAGATCGCCCACCGTGCCACAGCCGCGGCGCTCGACCTTGGTCGATTCCATGATGACGAGGCCCGCGCCGCCGGCGGCGTAGCGGCCGGCGTTCATCAGGTGCCAGTCGGTGGCGAAGCCCTTTTCTGCCGAATACTGGTGCATCGGCGCCACGACGACGCGATTCTTCAGCGTCACGTCGCGGATTGAAATCGGTTCGAACAGCATGGGCTGCGCCATGTATACTTCCCCACCATGAATCACGACCGTTACGACGATCTGTATCTGCGCCGAATCCTGCGCGAGACCAAGACCATCGCCATGGTCGGCGCTTCCGCCAACTGGAATCGCCCGAGCTATTTCGCCATGAAATATCTGCTCGACCGCGGATACAAGGTCATTCCGGTCAATCCCGCCGCCGCTGGCCAGGAAATCATGGGCCAGAAAGTCTATGCCTCCCTCGACGAGCTGCCGGTGAAGGCAGATATGGTCGACATCTTCCGCAACTCCGAGGCCGCCGGCCCGATCACCGACGAGGCGATCAGGCACGGCGCCAAGGTGGTGTGGATGCAGCTGGGCGTCGTGAACGAAGCGGCCGCCAAGCGAGCCGAGGATGCCGGCCTGAAAGTCGTCATGAACCGCTGCCCCAAGATCGAGCATTCCCGGCTCGCCGGCACCATCGAATGGCACGGCATCGCGAGCGGCGTCATCAGCAGCAAGAAACGAGCGCTCTAGGGCAAGCACATATGCCAGATCTCGCCACACTCACCCTCTTTGCAGCGGCTGCCCTGGCCCTCTGCGCCACGCCCGGGCCCGACATGCTGCTCATCGCCTCGCGCAGCATCAGCCAGGGGCGCGCCTCCGGCTTCGCGACCTTGGCCGGCATCCAGGTCGGCACCTACTGCCATGCCCTTGCCGCAGCCCTCGGCCTGTCGCAGTTGTTCCTGGCCATCCCGCTCGCCTACGACATTGTCCGCTACGCGGGTGCCGCCTACCTGCTCTATCTCGCGTGGCAGGCCTTTCGCTCGACTGGCGTCGTGCCGGCGCCCACCGCCGGGTTGCAGCGATATCCGATCGGCGTGGTGTTTCGCCAGGGCCTGCTCACCAACCTGCTCAATCCCAAGATGGCGTTGTTCGTCCTGGCGCTGTTCCCGCAGTTCGTCGATCCGGCCGCAGGTTCCGTTGCGATGCAGATCCTGCTGCTGGCGACCGTGCTCAACCTGATCGGGATCGTGGTCAACGGCGCCGTCATCCTGACAGCGAGCGGCCTCGGCCGGGCGTTTTCCGGCCGAACTCGCTGGCGCCGCGCGCCGCAGTTCCTCCTCGGGACAGTGTTCGCCGGCCTTGCCGCGAAACTCGCCTTCGACGAGCGGCGCTGATGCCCGAGTACGCGGTCTTCACGGAGCTCTCACCGGCGTCGAAGCCTATGACGCCGGGTTGGAACAGACGCGTCTTCACCGACACCGACGCAAGGAACGGCAACGCGATCCAGTGCGACTTCGCGACGGGTATGGTGACGCTGGCGCCTGGTGCCTACCACATCACCGGCCTGTCCATGGTCGCCTACAACACCGGGCAGGAGCTGCCGGAAACCGCCACGATCCGCGCGCCCGCCTCGGCGGGCTACTGCAGGCTGCGCGTCTTCGATCCGGATGTCGCCCTGGATCCAGCCAGCCTGCGCGAGCTCCCCAACGACCATCCCTCGGTTATCTGTATCGGCAGCCCGAGTACCGCCAATCTCGTGCCGAGCCTGTTCGAGACCTTCTACGAAACCGACAAGACGGCGCGGATACTCCTGGAGCATCAATCGGGATCGAAGCCGGACCAGATCTACCTCAGGGTCTTCGTCCAGAATTCCAAATGGCATGCGTTCGCCCGGATCAGCATCCGGGGACTCTGAGCCAAATGCGCAACCGCTAGAGCGCCGTCTCGACCAGCAACAGGTCGGTGCCCGACCGGGCGGCAATCTCGATCCGCTCCTCGCCGCTCAGCGCCATGCTGTCGCGCCGGCCGAGGACGGTGCCGGCGATTCCGGCCTCGCCCTCGAGCACGAAGACATAGACGCCGTGCGCGGGCGATGAGCGGTAGACGGGCGTACCGCTGCGCCCGGTCACAAGACGCGATACCTTGATCGTCTGGCCGATCGGCAGCGCGCCCGCTTCATCGCCGACCAGGCAGACGATGCGATCGGCGCCGACCTTGGTGTCGAAGTGGCTGCGCACGTAGGACGGTGGCGCCAGGAGTTTGCCTGGCAGCACCCAGAGGTAGATGACGCTCAAGTCCTCCTGGCCGATGTTGAGTTCGGCATGCTTGCCGCCGCTGCCGGCGGAGAAGACGTAGTAGTCGCCCGCGCGCAACTCATCGACCTTGCCGATCGTGTTGACGTGCGTCAGAGCACCGCCAAGCACGAAGGCGGCGATGATGAAATTGTGGTGCGGATGCATGTTGTAGCCCGTGCCACCCGGGCTGAAGACCTCGTCGCCGAACACGCGGATGTGGCCGAAGCCGGCGATGCCCGACTGGTATTCATGGAAGTTGAAGCTCGAATGGCGGGTGATCACGCCATCGGGATGGCCCGCAACGTAGGTTGCGTTGACACCGGTCGAGACCAGCCGCGAGAAGCCGCGCTCGCCGGCACGCAGGACGAAGCGGATGTTCATGCCTGGCTCCAGTAGGGTATCTCGACCATCTCGAAGCCCGACTTGGGCGTGCCGCAGTCGGGACAAATCCAATCCTCGGGAATGTCGGCCCAGCGCGTGCCGGGCGCGAGGCCGTGCTCGGGCAGGCCGCGGGCCTCGTCATAGGAGAAGCCACAGCCGAGGCAGAGATACTTCTTCATGGCGCCGTTGTAGCATCCCCTCAAACGGGAGAAACGTTCATGAAGTTCGGCGTCTTCGATCACATGGACCGCGCCGGTCCCGAGCTCGGCCGGCAGTTCGAGGACCGCCTGAGGCTCATCGAGCTTTACGAGCGCGCGGGCTTCCATGCCTATCACCTGGCCGAGCATCACGCGACGCCGCTCGGCATGGCACCCTCGCCCAGCGTCTTTCTCGCAGCCGTCGCCCAGCGCACCAGGACGCTGCGCTTCGGGCCGCTGGTCTACACCCTCAACCTCTATCACCCGCTGCGCCTGATCGACGAGATCTGCATGCTCGACCAGATGAGCGGCGGAAGGCTGGAGCTCGGCGTCGGCCGCGGCATCTCACCCTATGAGGTGGGTTACTATGGCGTCGATCCAGCGACCGGCCCGGAGCGCTTTGCCGAGATGCTGTCGGTGGTCCTGAAGGGCCTTACCGGGAAGCGGCTGAGCCACGCCGACAAGTATTTCTCCTTCGACGACGTCCCCATGGAGATGCAGCCGGTGCAGCGGCCGCATCCGCCGCTGTGGTACGGCGCCAATTCGCCGGAGAGCGCCGATCGCCTGGCCGAGCAAGGCCTGAATGTCGTGGTCGGCATGAAGGCGGAAGGCGTCGGTGCGTTTGCCGCCCGCTACCGCGCCGCCTGGAACGCGCTCGGCCACGACGAGGCGGCCCTGCCGTTCATCGGCCTCAGCCGCCATGTCGTGGTCGGCGACACCGACCGCGAAGCGCAGAGCGCCGCCAAGCGCGCCTACGCACTCTGGTACGACGCGCTGATCCATCTCTGGCGGGCCCATGGTGTCGGCCTGCCGCGGCAGATGATCCCGGCCGAATTCGAGGGCGCGCTCGAAGGTGGCTATATCGTCGCCGGCTCGGCCGCCACGGTGCGCGATCGGCTGAGCCGCGACAATGCGATCGCCGGCATCAACTATTGCCTGTGCCGGCTCGCCTTCGGCGATCTCTCCTTCGAGGAGTCCCGGCGCTCCGTCGAACTGCTGGCGCGCGAGGTGATGCCGGCCCTTTAGGCCCTCCGAGCTATGCACTTTGGCAGGCGACTTTGCTCAGGGTTGTATGTAGAATAAGAGGGCAACCCCCCGTCATAAAAAGAAAATATGAAGTTCGCCGTTTTCGATCACCTGGACCGGTCCGGCCCCGATCTGGGACGCCAGTATGAAGATCGCCTGAAGCTGATCGAGCTCTACGAATGGGCGGGCTTCCATGCCTATCACGTGGCCGAGCACCATGGGACGCCGCTCGG
>NZ_SCVH01000068.1 GCF_004296935.1 Reyranella sp. | reverse complement strand
GCCGGCCTCGATCCCGCAGCCGAACGACCTCGCCCATTCGACGCCGCTCGAGACGATCGTCGAGCTGGGGATCATCGGGGCGATCCCGGCGTTCGCCCTCGTACTGCTGCCTTGGGGCGCCAGCTTGCGCGGCGGATTCAGGCGGCAACAGCGCTACCGGATCCTGCCGGCGGCGGCCTTTGCCATCGCCGCCGTGCCGATCCTCCATTCGATGGTCGACTTCAGCCTGCAGATCCCGGCGATCGGCTTCGTCACCAGCGCCGTGCTTGGCATGGGCTGGGCGCAGGCCTTCCATCGCGGCAGGCGGCCTCCAGACGCCGCGACAGCCTAGGTCATTGCAGCGCGTTGGACTGCCAGAGGTCGAAATCGTACGGCTTGTTGGACAGCCTCGAGCCGAACACCAGGGGCAATTCGGCGCCGAACCCGTCGATCTTGCGATAGCCGTCGGCGCCGGCGAACGATGCGTCGCGATCGACCACGACGTACTTGTGGCGCTGCGGATCGGGCCGGGTGCCTTCGAGTCCGGGCACCCAGTCGAGAGCGTCCAGGCGTGCGCCTGCCTTGACGACGGCGATCCAGGCAACGGCGCTTCCCCACACCTGGTCGCCCGGCTTCAACCGGCTCGACAGCGGCGCCATCTGCACGGCGTAGTCGCGCTGAGGTCCCTGGAACCAGTAGGCCAGCAGCCTCGGCCCGACCGAGAAGGCCGCGATGTTGGCCATGAAGGCGAGGCAGGCCACCGTCGCCCCGAGCGCGATCCAGCGCCGCCGCCAGAAGGCGCCGCTCTCGGCCAGGCACGCCTCGATGCCGGTGCCGATCAGGCAGAACACCAGGGTCATCGGGTACAGGGTATAGAAGCCGCTGATCTTGCCGGCGACGAGCGCGTGCAGGAGCAGGAGCAATGCGGTCAGCGCCAGCAGCGCCCGGACCTGGCGATCGCGCCAACGCCGTCCCGCGATCATGCCGACGAGCGCGGCCAGCGCCAGCAGGTAGATGGCCGGCAGCCGGCGGAACTCGAGGGCATAGCGCGCGCCTTCGGCGGCGAATCGATCGAGGATGCCGCCGCCGCCGGACCGGTTCAGGAGCAGCGACAGATACTGCGCCTGAAACTCGGGGAGGAACTGCTGGGCGTAGGTCAGCCAGGCGCCGGCCAGGACCGCGGCGCCGACGCCGAAGACGAGCGTCGACCGCAGGCGGTCACGGGCGAAGGCGAGGATGATGACGGCCAGGCTGGCGCCCCATGGCAGCGCGGCGGTGTGGAAGACCGTGGCCACGCTGGCGCAAAGTCCGGCCAGGAAGAAGGTGCGCAGCGCCGGGTTCGCGGCCGGACGCAGCGACTGCACGACAAGGTGCGTGGCCACGACCAGGGCCATGATCGCCGCGGTATCCATCCGCGATTCCTTCGCAGTCAGCACCCAGTCCGGCCAGAAGAACAGCGCCAGTGCCGCGACCCAGGCGCCGGTCGTGCCCGGGTTGATGCTTCTTACGAAAGCGAAGACCGCCCAGACGCCGAGGCCGCCGAACAGGATGCTGGCGAGCCGGGTCTGCCAGATGCCGAAGCCGAACAGCTGGTAGGACACCGCGGACGCGAGCGGCAGGCCGGGCGGCTGCCAGAGATAGTGGTCTTCGAAGCCACGGTTCAGGCTGAGGATGTCGGCGCGGAATCGGCCGGTCGTGATGAGCTGCCATCCGGCGTCATTCAGCAGCGCCTCGTCGTAGGAGAACAGCGGATAGGTCATGACGTCGAGGCACTGGAGCACGACGAAGGCTGCGGCGAGGAAAAGTCCGGCGTAGCCGTACGGCCTATGTCGAGTGGCCATGGATCTCGCCATAGAGGGCCGCCATCTCGGCCGCGACGTCGCCGACCGAGCGGGACCGCACGCTGTTGGCCGCGCGCGCGGCGACCTCGCCGGGATCGGCGGCGGCCTGCTGCATCGCCACCGCCCAGGCGCGGGGATCGTCGAAGGGCAGCAGCCAGCCGTCGATGCCGTCGCGAATGCGCTCGGCGATGCCGCCGAGATCGGCACCCATGACCGGCACGCCCATCGCCTGGGCTTCGAGCACGACGATGGGGCCGGTCTCCATCCAGCGCGAGGGAACGGCCAGGATGTCGAGGCTCTCGAGAAACGCCGGAATGCGCTCATGCGGCAGCGGACCGATAAGCTCGATGCGGGGATCCGCCGCCGCCGCCTGCTCGATCGGCCGGAGGATTTCAGGATCGTCGCTGATGCCGGCGATGATCAGCCGCAGCGAGGTATGCGATGGAATTTGCCCCATCGCCTCGAGCAGCGTCTGAACGCCCTTGTAAGTCTCCAGCCGGCCGACGAAGCCGATGGTCAACGGATGCTCGCCTGCGTCGCGGCGCGCGCGTCCAGCGCCGTCGCTGAACGCCGTACTGGCCGCCTGGCGGCTGAGCAGGATCTTGCCGTCGGGAATGGCATTCTCGCGCAGCGCCGAGCGCACCCAGTCGCTCGGAACGACGATCCGCTCGCAAAGCCGGCCGAGCTCCTGCAGCCGCGCCGCCTGGCCGGCTGCCATCGTCCGCGCCGAGGCGAGCGTGGCCAGGCGCCGCGCCGGCGAACGGGCCAGCCACGGCGGCGGTGTCCATCTCGGCAGGTGCGAGATCAGGCGTGCGGCCGGCGCGGGAACGCCGCGGTCGAGGGCCCAGCAGCAGGCGCAACGCTGTTCGTCGATCCGGCCGTCGCACGGTGCCTTGCCTTCAAGCAGCATCGTGCCCCGCAGGCAGAGCGGCGAGGGCACGTGCAACGTGGCGACGGTCGGGATTCCCAGCGCCGCGGCCTGGCGCAGATGGTCGAGCCCCGAGCCCGTCGTCCACGAATGGAGATGGAACACGTCCGGCGCCAGCCTGCGGACAAGCTGCTGGAATTGTTCGGCGCTCGAGTCCGCTGGATAGCGGAGCACGGGAATGCCCTCCCACGCGTACTCGCGCCCGGGACCGGTGGTCGACGCGGCGATCGAGCATTCGACTCGGTGCTCGCGGAGCGCGTTGGCGAGGTCGCGGACATAGACCTCGGTTCCCCCGACCGGGTCGGGAAAATAGAATCCGACGCAATGGACGACGCGCAGGCTCATGGCACGGTCGGTCGCTGGCTCATGGTCGCCGGCTCATGGTCGCTGGCTCATGGGCGGCGCCGCAGATTGACCAGCCGTTCGGCCGTGCGAAAGCCGAGCAGCCGGTAGGCGAGGGCGAGGCTCGGGCGAATGGGGGCCTGGAAGCCGGGGTCGAGTTCGTAGATCCAGTCGTAGACGGCGGCGGCCTCCGCCGGATGGGTCCTGGCGAGGTCGCGCATCGCCGACCAGAGAAAGCGGAGGCCGGCCCGCTTGCGCCGTGGCGTGAGTTCGTCGGCCGCAGCGAGCATGGCCAGCGCCTTGCGGTAAACCATGATCTTCTGCCATGTGCCGACGGTCTTCACGATGCCGCCGGAGATCTGCAGGCGCCCGCGCGAGTGCCGGCGGTGGACGAAGGCCGGCTTGTCATGCACGGCGAGGCGCGGCTTGCGGAGCGCGACCTCGATCATGAACATCCGGTCGTCGATGAACGCGAAATCCTGGCGGTGCGGGATATCGGCGATGAAGGCGCGGCGGAACAGAAACGCCGAGTAGTGCGAGCTCCAGCCCTCGCCGAGCTGCTGGGCGATGAAATCGTCGCAAGGTTCCCAGGAATTGACGTGGAGGCTGCCGTCGTCGTCGTCGTCGCAGTCCTGGTAGCCGGCGACGACGACGTCGGCTGCGCTGCCGCGCGCCAGCCGGAGCTGTGCGTCATTCGCGCCTTCGGCCAGCCAGTCATCGGAGTCGAGGAAGCGGACATATTCTCCCTCGGCGATCTTGAGCGCCTCAACGATCGCCCAGTCCTTGCCCCAGTTGTCCATGCGGATCGCCCGGATGCCGGCCTGCTGGCTGAGCCACTCCCAGGTGCCGTCGGTGCTGCCGTTGTCGACGACGATCACCTCGACCTTCGCTGCCGTGGAGAGGCACGACTGCACGGCGTTGGGAAGCGACCAGAGCCGGTTGTAGGTCGGGATGACGATCGAAACGTCGATCATTGGCCCCAACGCTTGTCGCTGCGCAGGGCGCTGTCGCGGGGAACGAACAGCATGTCGATCTGCCAAAGCGCGCCGTCGAGCGGCCGGCGGGTCATGCCGCAGATGTCGTAGGCAACGAAGCCGTGGCCGGCGAGCCAGCCCACGAGCTCATCGAGCAGCGGGACGCCCTGGTGGATGTCGAGCAGGTTCACCTCGGCCAGAATCGCACCGACGCGTGGCAACGACGCGGCTCCGCCCTTCAGGACATGCAGCTCGTAGCCCTGGACATCGAGCTTGAGCAGGTCGGGCGCCTCGCCGGCGTACCAGTCGTGGACTGCCGAATCGATCGTCCACTGCGTGACCTTGGAGGTCGGGTGAGTCGCATGGTGCTCGCGCAGTACCGACGACGCTGTCTCTGCCATGTTGAATTCCACTTCCTGGCGGAATTCCGGTCCGAGCACGCCGCGGTGAAGCTCGACGCCGGGCGCCGATGCCCGCAGCGCTTCGATCTGCTCGGCCGGCTTTTCCAGGGGTTCGAAGCAGGCGATGCGGGCTCGCGGCCAGACACGCAGCACTTCCCGGGCAAAATCGCTCTCCGACACCGAGACCTATGCCCGCCTGACCGGCGCCGATCCGGCCGAGGTGCTTCGCGGCTCGACGTCGATCAGTGTCGGATACATGGGCGAAAACTACGTCGACCTGGGATTCCCGGGAATGCTGCTGGGTATCGCGGCGCTCGGCGTGATGATCGCCGGGGTCATTCGCTATTTCATGCGATCGCCGCTGCCATGGATGGTGCGCCAGGGCATCGTGCTGGCGTTCATCTACAACATTTCAGGCACCGGCGTCGAAATGTCCCTGCCCAAGCTGTTCGGCAGCACCATCATGTTCTTCCTCGTCTACATCCTGCTGGTGAAATTCGCGCTGCCGATCGGCCTCAAGTGGCTGTACGCCCGTGCCGGTGGGGACCGGACGCAGCCGACCTGATGCGCCTTCTCCACGTCGTACCGACGTACCTGCCCGCGCTTCGATACGGCGGCCCCATCCGTACGGTTCATGCCCTCTGTCGCGCCCTCGCCGCACGGGGGCACGACGTTCATGTCTTCACCACGAACGTCGACGGCGGGCAGGACAGTGACGTGCCGCTGCAGCGCCCGGTCGATCTAGAGGGCGTCAAGGTCACGTACTTCCCGAGCAGCCTGTTGCGCCGTCTGTACTGGTCGCCGCCCATGGGACGCGCGCTCGCGCGTCAGGTCGCGGGCTTCGATGCCGTTCATCTCCACGCCGTCTACCTGTGGCCGATCTGGGCCGGAGCCAGGGCGGCACGGGCGCATCGGGTGCCGTACGTGATATCGCCGCGAGGCATGCTGGTGCCCGAACTGATGCGCCGCAAGAGTCGCTGGGCAAAGGCGGCATGGATCGCGCTGATCGAGCGCACCAACCTCGAACGTGCCGCCGCCATCCACACTACCTCGACGGTGGAGGCAGGGCACATCGCCGGACTAGGCTGGAAGCTGCCGCCCATCGCCATGATCCCTCATGGCGTCGACGACCCGCCCGCACCATCGGCGGCACCGCTGTCGCCCGATGTGGCGAGCGCCATCGGGGGCAGCGCGCCGGTTCTGGCGCTGGGCCGCATCAGCTGGGAGAAGGGGCTCGACCGGCTGATCGCGGCCTTGCCGCTCGCGCCCGCGGCGCGCCTCGTGATTGCCGGCGACGATGCCGATGGACATGCCGCCGTCCTGGCGGCCGAGGCGCAACGCGCCGGCGTCGCCGGACGGGTGACCATTCTCGCCCGTCACGTCGCGGGCGCCGACAAGGAAGCGCTGTTTGCCGCGGCGCGCGTATTCGCGATGACGTCGCTGTCGGAGAATTTCGGCCTGGCGGCGTTCGAAGCGATGCGCCGAGGGGTTCCGGTATTGACCACGGCCGACGTCGGCATGTCGGAAATCGTCCGCGACGCCCATGCGGGCCTGGTCGTCGACACCGCTCCGGCGGCGATCGCGGAAGGGCTCAACGCCCTCCTGGCCGACGCCGCGCGAAGTCGCGCCATGGGTGAGACCGGCCGGGCCCTCGTCGTCGCGCAGTACGGCTGGCCATCGATCGCGCACCGCATGGAAACGCTCTACCGCTCGCTCGGCGACGTCGGCGCGGCACGTCCATGAGCGACCTGCTGGAACTGAGCCCGTTCGATCCCGTCACCGAGCGCCGGTTGGTCATCATTGCCGACTGGCTGCCGCCCGATTTCGGCGCCGTCGGCCAGTACATGCAGATGCGCGCCCGCGCCCTGGCCGAGCGTGGGCACGACGTCACCTTGATCGGTCTCTCTTCGGGCGAGGGATCGGTCCGGCAGGAGGCGCAGGGCAGGGGGACCTTGACAGAGATTCGTCTGTCGACCCGTCCGGTACCGCGTGGTTCCTTCCTGGCCCGCCTGGCGTGGACGGCCGTCACGAACCTGCGGCTGGTGGTTTCGGGCTTTCGCGCCCTGCGGGCGGCGGACGGCATCCTATTCACCGGATCGCCGCCGCTGCTCATTCATCTGCTGGCACCGCTGAAGCCGCTGTGGCGTGGCCGCCTCGTCTACCGCATCACCGACTTTCATCCCGAGTGCCTGATCGCGGCACGCGATCGCCCGTCCCGCGCGCTCGGTCTGCTGCTCGGCCTGACGAATTTCTGGCGGCGACGGATCGGCGGCTTCGAGGTCCTCGGACTCGACCAGCTGAAGCGACTGCGCGAGACCGGCGTCCGCGAAGAGCGCATCACCCTCGTGCGCGATGGCTCGCCCGTGTCGTTCGGCGACGACGTCGTGGCGGAACCGCTGCCGGCCGACCTCAGAGGCTCATGCGTGCTGCTATATGCTGGAAATTTCGGCGTGGCACACGACGTCGAAACGGTCGCCGAGGGATACAGGCTTCATCATCGTGCGGGAACGGGCAGGGTTCGCTTGTGGCTGAGTGCGACCGGTGCCGGGGCCGACGATCTTGCCCGACGCTTCACGGCGCAGGGTCTGCCGTTCCACAAATCGGAGCCTGTTCCCCTGGACCGCCTCGCCGGGCTGCTGCGCGCGCCGGACGCGCATCTCGTGACGTTGAAGGACGCGTTCGTCGGCTTCGTCATGCCTTCGAAGATTTACGCCTGCATCGACTCGGGCAAGCCGGTGCTCTTCGTCGGCAGCTCGGAATCCGATGTCGATTTGTTGGTGCGCACTGCGAAATTGGGCAGATATTGGCGTGTGAAGTGCGGAAATGCCGCAGGTTTTGCCACCGCCCTCGAGGAACTCGCGGATCGGTTGAGGACAATTGCCTCCGCCGCGGTTCCTTCCGAGGGCTGATACTTTGTTAAGTATCTAGATTAGGATGATCATTTATCTAATTGAATTTTAATGGTATTGATATCCTGCGCGGGCGGTGATATTTTCTGTCTGCGGTGATACTGCAGACTTTTTCGATTGTGAAATAACCAGAGTCGATCAGACCCGACTCTCCTTGGCGGCGCCAAGGGCGTATATTTGCTGTATTGATTGGGCTTATTGGAGTTGCGCCGCGATGTTTTCGACCGGACCCTCGATCGATTGCAGTGACCGGGCAGGGGCTTGGCTTCGTGAGCGCGATTCAGTAACTTATCCTTTAACTTGGGTGGGACCGAACCGAGCTCTGCCGGTCGGGCCAAGTGGGTGTGAACTCTTCAAAATGGGCTGCAATGGTGGTTACCGCCGCGGCCGGGTTGGGTCTTATGGTTAAAATTGCATTTAGAGCGCAGTGTCTTGCAATGGTGTCGTCCATTGCCATCGCCAGCGCAGCGAGTGCGCAAACGCCATCTGCACAGGGCCAGGACCAGCAGGTCGCTCAGGCCCAGCAAGCTCAAGGACAGCAAGCTCAAGGACAGCAAGCTCAAGGACAGCAAGCTCAAGGACAGCAAGAGGGTGGCGGCCCGCAGCAGGGCGGTGGTCCTTTGCAAGGCGCCGGTCCGCTGCAAGGTGCGGGTCCGCTTCAAGGTGCCGGTCCGTTGCAGGGTGCGGGTCCGCTTCAGGGTGCGGGTCCGTTGCAAGGTGCGGGTCCGCTTCAGGGTGCAGGCCCGCTGCAAGGCGCCGGTCCGCTGCAGGGTGCGGGACCGCTTCAGGGTGCCAGTCCGCTTCAGTCTGCGGCGCCCGTGCAGAACGTTGGCCCTGCCGATGGACTCAATACTTTGAACGCGGCACCGCCGCCGGTCGCGCCGCCGGCGGCGTTTGCGGGTGCTCCCGCGCCGCCGCCGGCCAGCAGCGCGACTCCCAAGGTTGGATTTTCCCTGTCGGCATGACGACACGGCTGGGTCCGAAGAGCCAGCTCGAAGGCTTCGTCGGCTACCAGACGCAGACGTACATCGCGGACGGCACCTCGACAGGCGCGGCGACCTTCGGACTCAGCGGCAGCTGGAATGGCTACGAGCCATTGACCCTGCGCCCGCAATTTCTGCGCAGCATCAACCAGTCCGCACTCGCGAACTACCAGAACTACGTCTCGACCACGCTCGGCGTGGATTTCACCTACGACGTTCACGGCCCGTGGCAGGCCATCGGCGGCACGTCCATCAATTCCGCGGACTATACGCCCGCTGTCGGCGTCGCGAACGTGGCCCCGCGCACCGACTATTTCTTCAAGGGTTCGCTCGGCGTGATGTATTCGCTCCGCCCGCAGGTCCAGATCGGCCCACTGTACGAATATACGCAGGGTTGGTCGACCGATGTTGCCGCCGGCGGGCCTGCGTTTACCCGCAACATGCTATCCATCCGCCTGATCGCGAAGCGGTGACGTCGTGACAATCGCAGCCGCTCTTTCCCGTTCGCAACAGGCAGCCTGGCGCCGCGCGCTGCTCCTGTGGGCCTGCTTGCTCGGTGCGGTTCTTGGCCTGGCCGCCTGCGGCGACAAGCAGCCGCCGATGTCCACGAAGACGCTGCAGCAGCCTTCCCAAGTGACGCAAACGATCCGG
>NZ_SCVH01000067.1 GCF_004296935.1 Reyranella sp. | reverse complement strand
ATCTGGCCAGCTCCAGCTCGACAGACGCGACGTGGACTGCTGTTGGCAGACTGGAGGATGGCACTTCGCCCTACTGCGGCGGCGGTACGATTGCCATGCCGGAATGGGTCGGGCAGGCTGTCGGGCGGGTCGACATAAAGGGGAACACGCTCACTTTTGCGAGTACGAGCCCAGTGCCGAACCATTCATTCACTGTCGATTTGAAGGCGTTGCAGCCTGATGGTTCTGGAAAAGTTGTCGGCAAAGACAACAAGAACAGAACGTTCTACCTGACGTTCGATCCGGGCAGCGGAGCCCGCCCATTCCATATGACCTATTCCTATAATGCTTGCCGGCGTGACTATACGCCCAAGACATAGCGGCGGCTCGCACCGCGTCCAGCGGCGCGAGCGGATGCCGGCTGGTCCATGTTGCGTCAGGTGAAGATGGAGGGATCGATCAGCGGCCGGCCGCGCGGGCGGGCGGCTTCGGGGCGGTCGCATTTCTGGAAGAGGCCGCGGCCGGCGGAGCCGCTCATCCGGCCTTCGTCCATCACCACCTCGCCGCGTGACAGGGTCATCACCGGATAGCCGGTGAGCTCGCGGCCCTCGTAGGGCGTGTAGTCGCAATTGTGGTGCAGGATCGAGTTGGTGAGGCTCACCTTGCGGGCGGGGTCCCACAGCACGATGTCGGCGTCGGCGCCGACCGCGATCGTGCCCTTGCGCGGATGCAGGCCATAGATCCTGGCGGGGTTGGTGGAGGAGAGCGCCACGAACTGCTGCAGGGTGAGGCGGCCCTTGTTGACGCCCTCGGAGAACAGGAGCGGCAGGCGCGTTTCGACGCCCGGCACGCCATTGGGAATCTTGCGGAAGCTCTTGTCGGCGCCGGGCAGTTTCTTGCCGCGCACGTCGTCGTACTTGAAGGCGGCATGGTCCGACGACAGGACCTGGAAGGTGCCGGCGGCGAGGCCGGTCCAGATATGCTCCTGGTTGTCGGTGCCGCGCGGCGGCGGCGAGCACACGCATTTGCTGCCCTCATCGCCCGGCTTCTCGAAATCCTCCTCGCTCAGGAACAGATACTGCGGGCAGGTCTCGCCATAGACCCTGAGGCCACGCGCCTGCGCGCGCTGGATCTCGTGCATCGCCTCCTTTGCCGAGACGTGGACCAGCAGCATCGGCACGTCCAGCAGCTCGGCCAGCGAGATGGCGCGGTGTGTGGCCTCGCGCTCGACCACGAAGGGCCGCGAGGTGGCATGGAACTTGGCGGCCGTCATGCCCTTGAGTTCCAAACGCTCGGTCAGCCAGGCGATGCAGTCGGCGTTCTCGGCATGGATCATCAGCATCGCCTGCTCGCGGCGGGCGGCCGCCAGGGCGTCGAGCATCTCGCGATCCGTCAACTTCACGTCGTCGTAGGTCATGTAGACCTTGAACGAGGTGTAGCCGTCGGCAACCAGGGCGGTGAAGTCCTGCCCCATGATCTTGTGGCTGGCATCGGACAGGATGACGTGGAAGGCATAGTCGATCAGCGACTTGCCCTCGGCGCGCTGGTGATACTTGTTCACTGCGTCACGCAGCGGTTGCGCTTTGTTCTGGTAGGCAAAGGGGATGATGGTCGTGGTGCCACCGGCCGCCGCCGCCCGGCTGCCGCTCTCGAAATCGTCGCAGAAGACCGAGCCGTCGGCCGTGTCCTGGTCGAAATGGACGTGGGCGTCGATGCCGCCGGGCACGGCGATCAGGCCCGTGGCGTCGATCTCCCGCTGGCCCCTGTCGAGCCGCTCGCCCAAGGCTACCACGCGGCCGCCGGAGATGCCGATATCGCCCTTCACGACGTCTGCAGCCGTGGCGATCGTCGTGTTGCGGATGACGAGGTCGTATTCGGCCATGGTTCTCTCCCTGGTCCGACGGTAGCAAGGCCCATGCCGTCGTTCGAGGCCGGCCGCACCATACCCGCCTAGACCGGAGAACCGGGCCGGTCCACACTTGGGGTCGAATCCAAGAGGCAAGGGGGCCGCCATGAAGTGCTGGTTGGGATCGGCAATCGCCTTGATTGCCTTGAGCGTGCTGGCGCCGGTCATGGCGCAGACCGCCGTCAAGCCCGCCGTCGTCTACAGTACGGGCGGGAAGTTCGACAAATCCTTCAACGAAGGCGTGAGCGCGGGCGCCGAGAAGTTCAAGAAGGAAACCAACACCGCGGTCGCCGAGTTCGAGCCCAGCAACGAGACGCAGTTCGAGCAGGCGCTGCGCCGGTTCGCCCAGCGCGGCCAGGATCCCATCGTCGCCGTCGGCTTCTCGCAGGCGGTCGCGCTCGAGAAGGTCGCCAAGGAATTTCCCAAGGTCCGCTTCACCATCATCGACAGCGTGGTCAACCTGCCCAACGTGCAGTCGGTGGTGTTCAAGGAGCAGGAAGGCTCGTTCCTGGTGGGCGTGCTGGCGGCGCTGGCCTCCAAGACCGGCAAGATCGGCTTCGTGGGCGGCATGGACATCCCGCTGGTCCGACGCTTCCAGTGCGGCTTCGAGCAGGGCATCAAGTACGCCAATCCCAACGCCGAGCTGATCTCCAACATGACCGGCACGACGCCCGCCGCCTGGAACGATCCCGGTCGCGGCGCCGAGCTCGCCAAGGGCCAGTTCGACCGCGGTGTCGACGTCGTCTACGCCGCCGCCGGCTCGACCGGCATCGGAATCCTGCAGGCCGCCAAGGACCGCGGCAAACTCGGCATCGGCGTCGATTCCAACCAGAACCACCTGCATCCCGGCACGATGCTGACCTCGATGCTGAAGCGCGTCGATCTCGCCACCTACAACAGCTTCAAGGCGGCGCAGATGGGCCAATGGAAGGCCGGTGTCCAGGTGCTCGGCCTCAAGGACGGCGGCGTCGACTGGGCGCTCGACAAGGACAACGAGAAGCTGATCACCCCCGCCATGAAGGCCAAGGTCGATGCCGCCAAGGCCGACATCGTGTCGGGCAAGATCGTCGTCCATGACTACATGAGCAACAACTCGTGCAAGCCCTGACGCCTGCGGCAGCGGCTATCGAGCTTCGCGGGATCGAGAAATCTTTCGGCAGCGTCCACGCTGTGCGCGGCGTGTCGCTTCGGATCGAGACGGGGACGATCACCGGCATCGTCGGCGAAAACGGCGCCGGCAAGTCGACCCTGATGAGCATCCTCTACGGCCTCTACCGCGCCGATGCCGGCGAAATATGGGTCGATGGCCAGCCGGTCGAGATGGCGAGCCCGCGCGACGCCATCGCCCATGGCATCGGCATGGTCCACCAGCATTTCATGCTGATCGACAGCTTCACAGTGCTCGAGAACATGGTGCTGGGCGCCGAAGGCGGCCTGTTGCTGGCCGGCGGTCTCGCGGCGGCACGGGCTGAGCTGGCCCGGCTGGCGCGCGACTATGGGCTCTCGATCGATCCCGATGTGCGCGTCGCCAACCTCTCGGTCGGCGAGCAGCAGCGGGTCGAGATCCTGAAGGTGCTGTTCCGCGGCGCGCGGATCCTGATCCTGGACGAGCCCAGCGCCGTGCTGACGCCGCAGGAGACCGACCGCCTGTTCCGCATCCTGCAGACGTTGAGGGAACGCGGCGTCACGGTCGTCCTGATCACCCACAAGCTGCGCGAGATCATGGCGGCGACCGACCGCGTCTACGTCATGCGCCAGGGCCGGATGGTGGTCGAGCGCCGGACCCGCGATACCAGCTCCGAGGAGCTTGCCGAGTTGATGGTCGGCCGCAAGGTCCGCCTCGACCTCGACAAGGCCGCGCCGCGGCAGGGCGAAATCCTGTTGCGTGCCGAGCACCTCTCGCTGGTCGACGACCGGGGGGTGCGACTGCTCGACGATGTCGGGATCGAGTTGCGCGCCGGGGAGATCGTGGGCATCGCCGGCGTCACCGGCAACGGACAAAGCGAACTGCTGCAGGTGCTGGCGGGAATCCGCGCGCCGAGCGAGGGGCGGCTGACCGTCTGCGGCCGCACGCTCGACGCCCGCCATCCCGGCAATCCCGCGGACATGCGTGTGCTCGGGCTCGCCCACGTACCGGAGGACCGGTTGCGCCAGGGCATGGTGGCGGCATTCGAGGCCTCGGAGACGTCGATCCTGGGCTACCAGGACGGGCCACCGTTCACCCGCCACTATCTGCTCGACGGTCCGGCCGTCGGTGCCCATTGCGCCCAGCTGATGGAGCGCTTCGACGTGCGCCCACGGTCACCGGGGTTGCGGTCGTCCCATTTCTCCGGCGGCAACCAGCAGAAGCTGGTCCTGGCACGCGAGATCGCCCGCCAGCCCAAGGTGCTGCTGGTCGGCCAGCCGACCCGCGGCGTCGACATCGGCGCCATCGAATTCATCCATCGCGAGCTGGTGAAGGCGCGCGACGCGGGCTGTGCGGTGCTGGTCGTGTCGGTGGAACTGGACGAGATCCTGTCGCTCGCCGACCGCATTCTGGTGATGTTCGCGGGCCGCATCGTGGGCGAAGTCGAGCCGGGCCGGGCTGACGAACGCAGGCTCGGCCTGATGATGGCGGGCGCTGACGCGGCATGACGGCGCCCCGTCGTCCCCTGCCGGCATGGGCCGAGATCGCCATGCTGCCGCTGGTGAACATCGCGCTCGCCTTCATCGTCGTCGGCGTGATCGTGGCGATCATCGGCGTCGATCCCTTTCACGCGCTCCGGCTCCTGGTCGTGGGAGCCTTGGGCTCCTCCGAATCGATCGGCTACACGCTCTACTACGCCACCAACTTCACCTTTACCGGCCTCGCGGTCGCCGTCGCCTTCCATGCCGGCCTGTTCAACATCGGCGGCGAGGGTCAGGCCTATATCGGTGGCCTGGGCTGTGGCCTGGCCGTCCTGGCGCTCGACCGCTGGCTGCCGGCCTGGCTCCTGGCCCCCCTTGCCATCGCCGCGTCGGCCCTGTTCGGCGCCGCCTGGGCCGCCGTTCCGGCCTGGGCGCAGGCGTGGCGCGGCAGCCATATCGTCATCACCACCATCATGTTCAACTTCGTGGCCTCGGCGCTGATGGTCTACCTGATGGTGAACGTGCTGATCGCGCCAGGCTCGATGACGCCGCAGAGCCGCACCTTCGCGCCCTCGGGCCGGATCCCCGCGATGCACGATGCGTTGCAGGCCATCGGCATCAGCGTGGCGCCCTCGGCCCTCAACCTCACGATCGTGCTGGCGGTTCTGTGCTGCGCGGCCGTCTGGGTGTTCCTGTGGCACACGCCGTGGGGCTATGCGCTCCGCACCATGGGCCACAATCCCGAGGCCGCGGTCTACGCCGGCACCAATCTCCGGCGCATGACCATGCTTGCCATGTGTCTCTCGGGCGGTCTGGCGGGCTTCGTGGGCGTCAACGAGCTGATGGGCGTGCATCACCGCATCGTGCTCGATTTTCCCGCGGGCTACGGTTTTGCCGGCATCGCCGTCGCCCTGATGGGACGCAACCATCCGCTCGGCATCATGCTGGCCGCGCTGCTGTTCGGGGCATTGCAGCAGGGCGGAGCGGAACTGGCGTTCGAGATCCCCTCCATCACGCGCGAGATGGTGGTGGTGATTCAGGGCCTGATCATCCTGTTCTCGGGCGCACTGGCGCATCTGCCGCGGCCCTGGCTGCAGGTCCTGTTCGCGCGCCGGGCCTGACATGGACGAAGCCTTCTCCTTTGTCTTCCTGATGCTGGCGTCAACGCTCCGGGTCGCCACGCCGCTGGTGCTTTGCGCCATGGGCGGGCTGTTCTCGGAGAAGAGCGGCATCGTCGATGTCGGCCTCGAAGGCAAGATGCTGATGGCCGCCTTCTTCGCCGCCGCGACCGCGTCGGTCACCGGTTCGGCCTGGGCGGGCGTGGCCGCGGCCATCCTTGCCGCGGAGGCCCTGGCCCTGCTGCATGGCTTCGCCTGCATCACCTATCGCGGCAACCAGGTGGTGAGCGGCGTCGCCATCAACATCCTGGCGGCCGGGCTCACCGTCGTCCTCGGCACCGCCTGGTTCGCGCGCGGTGGCCAGACGCCGCCGCTCCTGGACGGCCAGCGGTTGCTGCCACTCTTTCTGCCGGGGGCGGGGGACAACATCCTGGTCTATGCCGCGCTGCTGTCGGTGCCGCTCACCTGGTGGATCATCGCCCGCACACGCTTCGGTCTCCGCTTGCGCGCTGTCGGTGAAATGCCGCTCGCCGTCGATGCCGCCGGCCTCTCGGTGGCATGGCTGCGTTATCGCGCGGTGCTGCTCTGCGGGCTGCTGGCTGGCCTCGCCGGCGCCTATCTGTCGATCGGCCAGAATGCCGGATTCAGCCGCGACATGACGGCGGGCCAGGGGTTCATCGCCCTGGCTGCCATCATCTTCGGCAAGTGGCGACCGCTGCCGGCCCTGGGCGCCTGCCTGATCTTCGGCCTGCTCGATGCCATGGCCATCCGCCTCCAGGGTGTCCGGGTACCTGGCGTGGGTGAAGTTCCGGTGCAACTGATCCAGGCCATGCCGTATCTTCTCACCATGTTCCTGCTGGCCGGCTTCATCGGCCGCGCCGTTGCCCCCAAGGCCGCCGGCGTGCCATACGAGAAGGAGCACTGAGTTGGACGATCTGCTCCATCTGGCACGCCGCATGATGCTGCGTGCCCATGCGCCCTACTCGAAGTTCCACGTCGGCGCGGCGGTGCGCGGCGAGGACGGCTCGCTCCATGGCGGCTGCAACGTCGAGAACGCGGCCTATCCGCAAGGGCTCTGTGCCGAGGCGTCGGCGATCGCCGCGATGGTGGCGGCCGGCCAGAAGCACATCCTGGAATGTGTCGTCGTCGGCCCCGGTCCCGAGATTATTACGCCCTGCGGCGGATGCCGCCAGAAGCTGCGCGAATTCGCCAGCGACGACCTGCCGGTCCATCTCTGCGGCCCTGATGGCCTGCACAGGACCGTCACCCTTGGCCAGCTCCTGCCGATGTCCTTCGGCCCGCACCATATCGGCAAGCCATGAACGATGCGATCGCTCGTGCTGCCCCGGGCTTCCGGCCGAAAGTGGCGGTCGTGCTGGGCTCGGGATTGGGCGGCTTCGTTGAGGAGGTGAAGGCCGTCGCCGCCATTCCTTATGGCGAGCTTGAAGGTTTTCCCCGGACCAGCGTCAGCAGCCACGCCGGGATGCTGTTGCTGGGTCATGTCGGCCCGACTCCTGTCGCCGTGCTGCAGGGTCGCGCGCATTACTACGAGAACGGCCGTGCCGACGAGATGAAAGGCGCCATCAGGACCATGGCAGAGCTCGGCTGCGAGACCCTGCTGCAGACCAACGCCGCCGGCAGCCTCCGGCTCGACATGCCGCCGGGTTCGGTGATGGCGATCACCGACCACATCAACTTCACCGGCGTCAATCCGCTGTTCGGCGTGGGATCGGGCAACGATCGCTTCGTCGACATGGTCGATGCCTACGACCCCGCCCTGGTCAAGAAGCTGCTGACGGCAGCCAAGGAGGCCAACGTCCGTTGCCATGACGGCGTCTACATGTGGTTCAGCGGTCCCAGTTTCGAGACACCGGCGGAAATCCGGGCGGCCCGCATCCTGGGCGCCGACGCCGTCGGCATGTCGACGGCACCGGAAACGATCCTGGCGCGCCACGCCGGCATGAAAGTGGCGGCGCTGTCGCTGATGACAAACTACGCCGCCGGTCTCGTCCCGGGTACGCTCGCGCACGATCAGACGATCGCCGTTGCGGGTTCGGCCTCGGGTGACGTGCGCCGTCTCCTGCGCCTCTTTCTCGAGCAATACGCCTAGGCATCATGTTGCCGCAGGAGATCATCCGCCGGAAACGCGACGGCCACGAGCTCTCGGCCGAGGAGATCGCCTTCATTGTGCAGGGTATTCACGACGGCAGCTTGAGCGAGGGCCAGGTGGCCTCCTTCGCCATGTCGGTGTTCTTCCGCGGCATGATCGTGCGCGAACGCGTGGCGCTCACCCTGGGCCTCGCCCGCTCGGGCATCACGCTCGACTGGCAGGATCTCGCGCTGCCCGGCCCGGTGATCGACAAGCATTCGAGCGGCGGTGTCGGCGACAAGGTGAGCCTGATGCTGGCGCCGATCGTGGCGGCGTGCGGCGGCTTCGTGCCCATGATCTCCGGCCGCGGGCTCGGTCACACCGGCGGCACGCTCGACAAGCTCTCGTCGATTTCGGGCTACGAGACCCAGCCCGACATCGCGACCTTCCGGCGCGTCGTCCGCGAGGTCGGCTGCGCCGTGATCGGCCAGACCGACGATCTGGCGCCGGCCGACCGGCGCCTCTACGCCGTTCGCGACGTCACCGGCAGCGTCGAGTCGATCCCGCTGCTGGTGAGCTCGATCCTGTCCAAGAAGATCGCCGCGGGCCTCGCCGGGCTGGTCATGGACGTGAAATGCGGCTCCGGCGCGTTCTGCGATACCGAGGAGATGGCGCGCGACCTGGCCCGCAGCCTCGTTGCCGTGGCCAACCAGGCCGGTCTGCCGACCATCGCCCTGATCACCGACATGGACCAGGTGCTGGGCCGCGACGTCGGCAATGCGCTCGAGATCGCGGAGACCGTCGCCTATCTGACCGGGACCGGCACGCGCGAACCGCGCCTGCACGAGGTCACCCTGGCGCTTGCCGGCGAGATGCTGGTGCTGGGCGGCCTGGCGCCCAGCGTGGCCGCCGGCCGTGCGCGCGCCGAGGCGGTGCTGGCCGACGGGCGGGCGGCGGAGGTCTTTGGCCGCATGGTGACGGCGCTGGGCGGGCCGGCCGATTTTCTCGATCACTCCGGCCGCTACCTGTCGCAGGCGCCGGTGATCAGGCCTTGCACCGCGGAGCGCACGGGCCATGTCACGGGCATGAATGCCCGCCAGGTCGGTATTGCAGTCGTCGCGCTGGGGGGTGGCCGGGCCCATGCCGACGATGCGATCGACCCCTCGGTCGGCCTCAGCGAGATGACCGACGTCGGCGTCGCGGTCCGGGCCGGCAATCCCCTCTGCATCGTCCATGCCGCGAGCGAGACCGATGCCGATGCGGCCATAGCCCTCGTGCGCCAGGCCATCCGCATCGGCGACGCGCCGATTGCCAGGCGCCCGGTTGTCATGGAGCGCGTCGTCCAATGAGCACGCCCGATCTGGCGGTGTATGCGCGTGACGGCTTCCTGGTGCTGGAGGGCTTCTTGCCGCCCGCCGACTGTGACGTCCTGCAGGCCCGCGCGGCGGAGCTGGTGGCGGCCTTCGATCCCGGTCCGGTGCGCACCGTCTTTTCGACGCGCGACCAGGGTCATGCCCGCGACCTCTATTTCCAGGAATCGGGTAGCGCGATCCGCTTCTTCTTCGAGGAGCAGGCGACCGACCAGCCGGTGCCGCTTGCCTTGAACAAGATCGGCCATGCGCTGCACGACCTCGATCCGGTCTTCGACCGCATCTCGCGCCAGCCGCGACTGGCCGAGTTGGCGAATGCCCTGGGCTTCGCCCAGCCGCTGCTGCTGCAATCCATGTACCTCTTTAAGCAGCCGCAGATCGGCGCCGAGGTCGGCTGGCACCAGGACGCCACCTACCTGCATACGAGCCCCTCGACGGTGACCGGCTTCTGGATCGCCCTCGACGATGCCGACCGCGACAATGGCTGCCTGACGGTGCTGCCGGGCGCCCATCGCGGGCCGTTGCGCCAGCGGTTCCTGCGCGAGAACGGCCGGATGGTCATCCGTACGCTGGACGCCACGCCTTGGCCCGACATCCCGCCGGTTGCGCTTGAGGCGCGGCGCGGCACGCTGGTCGTCCTGGACGGCCTGCTGCCGCATGCCAGCGCGCCCAACCGCTCGTCGCGGGCCCGCCACGCCTATGCCTTGCATCTGGTCGACGGCAGGGCCGATTATCCGGCGGACAACTGGCTGCAACGGCCGGACCTGCCGCTACGAGGCTTCGCGTGATCCCCAAGGTCGAACTGCACTGCCATCTCGAAGGTTCGATTTCTCCAGCGCTCGCGCGCGAGCTGGCGGCGCGCAATGGCCTCGATCTTCCCCGGGGACTGTTCGGCCCCGACGGTCACTATGTATGGCAGGACTTCCTGAGCTTTCTCGCCGCCTACGACCGCGTCTGCACCGTGCTGCGTACGCCGCGTGATTTCGGCGATGTGATCTATTCGTACCTTGCGGGCGTGGCGGCCGAGGGTGCGATCTATGTCGAGATGTTCTGCTCGCCCGAGCGGCCGGCGGCGCTCGGGATCTCCTATGCGGCATGGGTCGAGGCGCTGGCCGAAGGTATCGACCGCGCCCAGCGCGAGTTCGGCATCGTCGGCCGCATCATCATCATCTGCATCCGTCATCTCGGGCCCGAACGTGCTCTGGCGATGGCCGAGGGCATGGTCATCGAGCCACATCCCTATATCGTGGGGTTCGGCATGGGCGGTGACGAGGCGAAGTTCACGCCGGCCGATTTCGCGCCGGCGTACCGGCTGGCGCACGATCAGGGTTATGGCTGTACCGTCCATGCCGGCGAGGTGCTCGGTCCTGAAAGCGTCTGGGCCTCCATCGAGGCCTTGCCGGTCACCCGAATCGGCCACGGCGTGCGTTCGGCCGACGATGCTGCGCTGATGGCGGAACTGGCGCGCCGGGGCACCGTCCTCGAGGTCTGTCCGGGCAGCAATGTCGCCCTCGGGCTGTATCCCGACCGGGTCTCCCATCCGCTGCATCGCTTGATCGCCGCCGGCGTTGCCGTCACGCTCAATTCCGACGATCCGCCGTTCTTCCACACGACACTCGGCAACGAGTACGACAAGGCGGGTCTTGGCGATGCGGCATTGAGGCATATCGCGCGAACGGCGGTCGAGGCCTCGTTCGCCGACGAGGCGACCAAACGAGCACTGTTGAAGGAGATTGGGTCATGATCGCAAGGACTGCCCTGGCGCTCGGCGCCGTCATTTCCACGATCCTGTCGTCGGGCGTGGCACGGGCGCAGGACGCGCTGCCGGCTCACGACATGCTGCTGGCCACCCTGTGGACGCAGCGCGCCGTTGAATACAAGGGCAATGCACTCACGGTCTTCGCCCTGGCCCGCATCCGTCTCGACGAGGCGCTGGCCGACAAGAACTGGACGGCCTCGCCGGCCGAGCAGAAGGCCGATTATCAGAGCCTGCCGCCGGCTGTCATTCTCGACATCGACGAGACCCTGCTCGACAACTCGCGCTACCAGGTCTGGATGCTGAAGAACAACCAGACCTTCGGCACCAAGACCTGGAACCAGTTCTGCGCTGCCCAGGTGTCGACCGCGATCCCGGGCGCGCTGGAATTCACCAAGTACGCCGATTCCAAGGGCGTGAAGGTCTTCTACATCACCAACCGCGGCGCCGAGACCGAGAAGGACACGCGCGAGAACATGGCCAAGCTCGGCTTCCCGATGGGCGGCAACGTCGACACCTTCCTGATGCAGGGCGAGAAGCCTGAGTGGGGCGGGGCCAAGGGCACGCGTCGCGCCGTGGTCACCAAGGACTATCGCGTCCTGCTCAACATCGGCGACAACTTCGGCGATTTCGACGACCGCTACCGCACCAGCGAGGGTGAGCGTCAGAAGGCTTTCGAGTCAGACATGGCCTACTGGGGCCGCCAGTGGCTGGTGATCGCCAATCCGACCTACGGGTCGTTCGACACGGCCCCGTTCGGCCACGACTTCAAGAAGGCGCGCGAGGAGCAGCGCAAGACCAAGTGGGACGTGCTGGAGTCCTGGGTGGGGCCCACGCCGTAGAGGCTAGATCGCCGCTTCGGTCTCGGCGTCGAATAGGTGCAGCCGTTCGGGTTTGAGCGCCAGCTTGAGCGTGTCGTGGGCACGCACGCGCAACGTCGGCTCGACGCTCGCCACCATCAAGGCCTCGCCGACGCGCATATCGAGCAGGATCTCGGATCCAAGCTGCTCGACCACCTCGACGACGGCTTCGAAGCAATATTCCGGCGCATCCGCAGGGGTCGCGATATGGATGTCCTCCGGCCGGATGCCGAGTGTCGCCTTGCGGCCGGTCTTGGCGCGGGCCCGCGTGGCCAGCTCTCCTGGCAACCCGATGCGCAGCCCGGGCGCGTCGGCGACGGGCTTGCCGCCATTTTCCACCAGGGTCACGTCGGCGAAATTCATTGCCGGTGAGCCGATGAAGCCCGCGACGAAGCGGTTGGCCGGGGTGTTGTAGAGTTCCAGCGGCTCGCCGACCTGCTGGACCAACCCGTCCTTCATCACCACCACCCGGTCGCCGAGCGTCATGGCTTCGACCTGATCATGGGTGACGTAGACCGAGGTCACGGCCAGTCGCTCGTGCAGCTTCTTGAGTTCGACGCGCATCTGCACGCGCAACTTGGCGTCGAGATTGGAAAGCGGCTCGTCGAACAGAAAGACCTTGGGATCGCGCACGATCGCCCGGCCCAGCGCCACGCGCTGGCGTTGGCCGCCCGAAAGCTGCCGCGGCTTGCGCTCGAGCAGGCTCTCGATGCCCAGGATGGAAGCGGCGTTGTTGATGCGCTTCTCGATCTCGGCCTTTTCGAACTTCCTCATCTTCAGGCCGAACGCCATGTTGGAAGCGACGCTCATGTGCGGGTAGAGCGCGTAGTTCTGGAACACCATGGCAATGTCGCGGTCCATCGGTGGCACTTCGTTGACCACCCGGTCATCGATGCGAATCTCACCAGTGGTAATGGCTTCCAGGCCGGCGATCATGCGCAGGGTCGTGGTCTTGCCGCAGCCCGACGGCCCGACGAAGACCATGAATTCCTTGTCGCGGATCTGAAGGTCGACATCCTTCACGACATGGGTGGTGTCGAATTTCTTGTTGAGCTTGTGAAGGCTGACCTCAGCCATGTCTCGCTACCCCTTGACCGAGCCGGTAAGGCCCGAAACGTAGTGTTCGACGAAGAATGAGTAGACGATCGCCACCGGAATGGAGCCGAGCAGGGCACCCGCCATGAGCGGCCCCCAGAAGAACACGTCGCCGCGGATCAACTCCGAGGTGACTCCGACGGGGACGGTCTTCTGGTCCGGCGAGGACAGGAAGACCAGGGCGTAGATAAACTCGTTCCATGACAGCGTGAAGGCGATGATGCCCGACGACAGGATGCCAGGCACGGCCACCGGAATGATGATGTAGACCATCGCCTTCCAGCGCGAGGCGCCGTCGATGCGGGCGCATTCCTCGAGTTCCTTCGGGATGGCCTTGAAGTAGCCCATCATCAGCCAGGTGCAGAACGGAATCAGGAATGTCGGATAGGTCAGGATCAGCGACCACGGCGTGTCGCCGAGCTGGAAGTTGCGGATGATCTCCGCCAGCGGAATGAACAGCAGCGTCTGCGGCACCAGATAGGTGATGAAGATCGCCGTGCCGAGGCCGCCGGCGTAGGGGAAGTTGAGGCGGGCCAGCGCATAGCCTGCCAGCACGCCGCAGAACAGCGAGATGATGGTCGAGACCAACGCGATGAACATGGTGTTGAACATCCAGCGCGCGAAGTTGGTCTCCTCGAACAGATAGAGGATGTGCTCGAGCGTCGGATTGTTGGTCCAGAACGGCATGTAGTTGGGCGCGTTCCACGGCAGGTAGAGCTCGCCGTCCGGCCGGAAGGTCGTGACGATCATCCAGTAGAAGGGAAACAGCAGGACGAAGACGAACAGGATCAGCGGAATGTTGTAGAAGACCCATCGTCTCCAGAGGGCGCCCTCGATCATGTCAGCGGGTCTCCACTCGGCGGATGTAGAGCAGCTGCACGACCACGATGACGAAGAGGAACGGGAACATCGCGAGCGAAATCGCAGCGCCCTCGGCCAGCAGGCCGGTGCCAATGCCGAGCTGGTAGGCATAGGTGGCGAACAGATGCGTGGCGTTGGCCGGCCCGCCGCCGGTCATGACATAGACCAGCTGGAAGTCGGCGAAGGTCTGGATGACCGAGAACAGCACCACCACCAGGGTGACCGGCATGAGCAGCGGCCAGGTGACATGCCAGAAGCGCTGCCACGGGCGCGCGCCGTCGATGGCGGCGGCCTCGTGAAGCTCGGGGCTGATGGTCTGCAGGCCGGCCAGCAGCGTGATGGCAAAGAACGGCACGCCGCGCCAGATGTTGATGATGATGATCGATGTCATGGCAAGGTCGGGATCGCCCAGCCAGTTGATCCGGGTGGTGATGAGGCCGAGCTGGAACAATGTCCAGTTGATGACGCTGAAGGTGGGATCGAACATCCACTTCCAGGCGAAGGTCGAGAGCACCGTGGGAATGATGAACGGCAGCAGGATGAAGGCGCGGATGATCGCCTTGCCCTTGAAATGCCGGTTGAGCAGGATCGCCAGCCACAGGCCGAGCGCCAGCTTGAACACCGTCGTCACGCCCGTGTACCAGAACGTGTTCCACACCGTCGTGCGGAAGATGCTGTCGTCCCAGATCTTGTGGAAGTTCTTCAGCCCGACGAATTCCCCGGGCTGACCGACACGCGCGCTGCTGAGCGACAGCATCACGCCTTCGAAGAAGGGGTAGGCAATGAACAAGCCGAGCAGGATCGCAGTTGGCGCCAGGAGCGCCAACGCGAGCCAGCGTTCGTCCTCGAGCTTACGCAAGCGCGGGGAGAGCCGTTTGCTCTCCGCCGCCGGAAGTGCTGATACCGTCATGGACGGGTTACCCTAAACGCGGTTACCCGAACTCAGACGTAGACTTTCTTGAGCTCGGCGTCGGCCCACTTCGCCGCGTCCTCGGCCGGCATGCCCTGGACTGCCTTGGCGTACATGTCGGTGACGATGTACTTCGACAGGACCTCCTGAGCCTTGGCGTCGGGTGGTCCGGCGTTGCCGATCGCCTGGCCGAGGCGGGCCGCGACCTTGTAGGGCGTCATGACCGGATCGACATCCCACAGCTTATCGGACTCCCACTTGGCGGTGCAGGGTGTCGCGAAGCCCTTCTGCGATTCGAAGAACTTCCTGTAGTTCGCCTCGGTGTGAATCCACTTGAGGAAGGCCTTCGAAGCGTCCTGGTTCTTGGAATACTTCATCAGCATGTTCGACTGCAGCAGATGGAAGCCGAACTGTCCCGCCGGTCCCTTGGGCAGGGGCGCATGCAGGATGTCCTTGTTCATCGGCAGGCCCTTTTCCGTCTTGTACTGGTCGGGCTTGCGCAGGGTCTCGATGTAGATCGAGGCGCCGTTCAGCGTCGCGGAGATGGTCTGCGACAGGAACGCGCGGTTGTTGTTGGTGTCGTCCCAGGCGAGGCCGCCCTCGTCCATGCCGTCCTTCCACAGGCCCTGCATGAACTTGATCGACTCGACTGTTTCCTTGGAGTTGATCACCACCTTGCCGTTGGCATCGATTTCCTTGCCGCCCCACGACCACAGGTAGGGATAGCTGAAGCCCGGCGCGTCGCCGAAGGTGTGGCCCAGGGTCTGGCCGAACGGCCGGCCCTTGGCCTTCAGCTTCTTGGCCGCCTCACGGTAGCCGTCCCAGGTGTCGGGGAACTTGGTGAGGCCGATTTCCTCGAACCACGACTTGCGCCAGGCGATCATGCCGCCGATCACAGCCCACGGCATGCCCATGTAGATCTTGCCGTTGCTGCAGATCGCCTTTGCGTACGGGAAGATGCCGCCTTCGCGCTTGCCGACTTCCTCGGCGATCTCGGAGACGTCGACGACGCTGTTGGCGTAGAGATGGGTATAGCTGTTGAACGACATGATCAGGTCGGCGCCGGAGCCCGACTGGATGCCGGCCGTGATGCGCGGCTGCAGGTCGTTGCCGTTCACGGTCTCGAGGTTGATCTTGATGCCCAGCGCCTTCTCGGCCTCCGGCATCATTTCCTTCTTCAAAAGCGCATCGGTGGCCGGCACGAAGTCGACCCACTTGAGCCAGTGAACCGTTCGCTGCTGGGCGAAGGCCGGCATACGGCCGGTTGCAAGAATGGCGGCCATGCCGCCCATCGACGCGGCGGCTGCACCGCCAGCAAGCTTAAGCACACTACGACGCTTCGTCTTGGCCATGTTGTCCTCCCAAGGACTGCCGCCTCGTTGGGCGGATTTGATATTGCTGTCATCGTAGGCGTCGGGAGGGTCCCGGCGCAAGCCGAATAGCGGAAGTCGGGTCGGCAAGTGCCGATCGAACCGGCCGGCGGTGTCGCACGCTCTCTGAAATGATGTTTCGCAGCACCGAAACTGCTGCCGCCGCTATAGCGCCTCGGGATCGAGGGTGAACAATTCCTGGGCGCGCCCGACGCCGCGGAGCGCGAAGCGGCCGACTGAGACCAGCCGCGCGCGGTCGGCGGACGGCAGCGCATCCGCCAGCGCCGAGGATACCAGGACGGAACGGTCGACAGAGCGGCACATCGAGGCGATGCGGCTGGTCTCGTTGACCGCCGGCCCCACGACCGTGAAGTCGAGCCGGTCGATGCTGCCGACGTTGCCGTAAAAAACCTCGCCGATGTGCAGGCCGACGTAGACCGAGGTGACCGCCCGTTCCTCGGCTCGGCGCCGTTCGTTCAGTGCACGCACCCGCTCGCGCATGTCGGCCTCGGCCCGGAGCGCCTTGGCGCTGGCCTTTGCCGGATCCTCGGCGCGGAAGATCGCCAAAGTGCCGTCGCCGATCAGTTTCAGCACCTCGCCGCCGGCCTGCTGGACCGCGGTGATGACCGCTTCGGCATAGTCGTTCAAGAGCGGGATCACCTCGTCCGGCGGCGCGGTGTCGGTGATCCTGGTGTAGCCGCTCAGATCGGAGAACCACAGGACGGCGTCGATGCGATCGGCGACCCCGCGCAGGATGCGGCCGCTCAGCACGCGTTTGCCGGCGTCGCGGCCGAGATAAACGTCGACCAGCGTGCCGGCCACGCGCGCCAACGCGGCGGCCTTGATGGCGAGCGCCAGCGGCGGCACCAGGCGGCGCAACGCCACCAGGGCGGCATCGCTGAAACCCTCGGGATGGCGTGTCACCCAGGACGAGTAGACGCAGTCCATCTCGCCGATGGCATTGTCGTCGGCGAAGCGATGGACGAAGACGAGGTAGTCGGTGTGGCCGGCATCCTTCATTTCCTGGACGACCGGGAAATCGGCGGTTTCGCCGAAGCCGATGCGCAGCCGCATCTCTTCCTCGCCGGCCTGCAGGAGATGGAAGAACGGGCTGCTCTGCCACGCTACGGCTCCCTCGCCCTGGTCGCTGCGGCCGTATTCGACCATGGCAGGATCGTTCGATGCGTCGTCGCGCCAGCGGAAGACGCGGCCTTCATGGACGGGATGCAGCGTGTCGATGAGGGCCATCGCGCGCGACACTTCCAGGCCGGCGGCGCGGCACTTCTCGCAGAACTCGCGCAGCAGGTCCTCTTCCGCCATGCCGGCCAGGCCACGGCGAACCACCCAGCCGGCGATACGGACGATGTCGGTGTCTTTCATGGGACTGCCGTCCCTATCAACTCACGCGGTCGCGGAAGTGACAAGCGGCCAAATGCCCCGGCCCGACGGTTCCCAGGAACGGCGCGTCGGCCACGCAAACGTCGGCCTTCATCGGGCAGCGCGGATTGAAATGACAGCCCGGGGGCGGGTTGAGCGCGCTTGCGATCTCGCCTTTTGCCTTGGTTTTGGCGATCGTGGCGGCGGCGCGATGGAACGGGTCGGGGATCGCGGCAATCAGCGCGCGCGTATAAGGGTGACGCGGGTCCTCGAAGATTTCCTGCCAGCCGCCCTGCTCGACGATGCGGCCGAGATACATCACCGCGACCCGGTCGCTCACATGCTCGACTACGCCGAGGTCGTGGCTGATCATGATGTAGGCCAAGCCCATCTCGTCCTTCAGCTCGAGCAGCAGGTTGATGATCTGGGCGCGGATCGACACGTCGAGCGCCGACACCGGCTCGTCGCAGATCACCAGCTTCGGCTTCAGGATCAGGGCGCGGGCGATGCCGATCCGCTGGCGCTGGCCGCCGGAAAACTCGTGCGGATAGCGGTCGGCGTGCTCGGGCCGGAGTCCGACCTTGGCCATCATGTCCATGACACGCGCCTCGACCTCGGCCTTGTCGTTGACGCCGTGCAGGCGGAGCGGATCGGCCAGCGTCCGGCGCACGGTCTGGCGCGGGTTGAGCGAGGCATAGGGATCCTGGAAGACCATCTGAACCGTGCGCGCCATCGCCATGCGGTCGGGCGGCGTGCTGCCGGAAATCTGCTGACTGTCGACATGGATGAGGCCGCGCGTCGGCAACAGCAGGCCCATGATGGCGAGCGCCAGGGTCGACTTGCCGCAACCTGATTCGCCCACGAGGCCGAGGCATTCGCCGGCCTTGACCTCGAGCGTGACGCCATCGACCGCCTTCAGAGTCTTCACCCCGCCGGCGAAGGCGCTGCCGACCATGAAATGGACGGCGAGGTCGTCGAGGGTGAGCAGCGACTCAGCCATGATGGTGGCACCTCACGAGGCCATCGGCCGGCAGTGCCGTGATATCGGGCGCCGAGGAGCGGCAGACATCGGTGACGGCCGGGCAGCGCGGATTGAAACGGCAACCGGACGGGTAGGCTTGGATCGACGGCACGACGCCGGAGATTTCCGTCAGCCGCTGGCGGCCGCGCCGGGCGCGTTCGCCCAGCCGCGGCAGCGAATCGATCAGGCCCTGCGTATAGGGATGGCTGGGCGTGGCGAAGATGGCGTCCGCCACCTGGCTTTCGACGATACGGCCGGCATACATCACCGCCACGCGCTTGCACATGTTGGCGACCAGGCCGAGATCGTGGCTGATCATCAGGACCGCTGTGCCCTTGGCAGCGCACAGCTCGGCCATCAGGTCGATGATCTCGGCCTGCACCGTCACATCGAGCGCCGTGGTCGGCTCGTCGGCGACCAGCAGGTCGGGCCCGCAGGCGAGCGCAATGGCGATCATCACGCGCTGGCGCATGCCGCCCGAGAGCTGGTGCGGATAGTCCCTGATGCGACGCTCGGGAGAGGGCACGCGGACCTGGCGCAACGCTTCCTCGGCGCGGTCCATCGCGTCCCGCCAGTTGGCACCCTCGTGCAGCACGAACATCTCGGCGATCTGCTTGCCGACCGGCGACAGTGGATTGAGCGCCGTCATCGGCTCCTGGAAGATCATGGCGATGCGCTTGCCGCGCAGCCGGCGCATCTCGGCGGCCGGCGCATCCTGGATCTCCTGGCCATCGAGCACGATTCTGCCGCCGCCGAGCGACAGCGGTCGGCGCAACAGGCCCATGACGGCAAGCGCGGTGATGCTCTTGCCGCAGCCCGATTCGCCTACCAGTCCGAACGCCTCGCCGCGGCCGATCTCGAACGACACGTTCTCGACGGCGTTGTAGGTGACGCCATCGCCGGCCAGCGCAATGCGCAGGTTGTCGACTTTAAGCAGGGGCGTGTTCACGTCCGTCTCGTCGTTGATTGCGGATCGAGAATGTCGCGCAGCCCGTCGCCCAAGAGATTGAGGCCGAGCACGGTGAAGAAGATCGCGAGGCCGGGGAACACCGACAGCCAGGGCGCCGTCGTGATCTGGTCGCGCGCCTCCGACAGCATGCTGCCCCAGCTCGGGAAGGGCGGCCGGATGCCAAGGCCGAGGAACGACAGCGCCGCTTCGGCCAGGATCGCGCCGCCCATGCCCAGGGTGGCGATCACGATCAGCGGTCCCAGGATGTTGGGCAGCACCTGTGTGAACATGATGCGCAGGTCGCCGTAGCCCAGGATCCGCGCGGCCTGGATGTAACCCTGGCTCTTGAGCGACAGCACCTGGGCGCGCGCGATGCGACAGGAATAGGACCAACTCGTAAGGCCCAAGGCGATCACCAGGCTCACCAGGCCGGGCCCGAGGATCGCCATGATGGCGAGCGCGAAGACCAGCGAGGGGATCGCCAGCATCAGGTTGGTGAGGCCGCTCACCAGGTCGTCCCACCAGCCACCCCAATAGCCAGCCGTGAGTCCCAGCGTGACGCCGATCAGGCTGTTGCAGATCTGGCTGATGATGCCGACGCTGAGCGAGATGCGGGCGCCGTAGACGATGCGCGAGTAGATGTCGCGACCCTGGGCGTCGGTGCCGAAGGGATACTCCCAGCCGGGCGGGATCTCGGCGTTCATCAGGTTGGCGTCCATCACCGGATCGGTGAGCGCGATCCACGGCGCCAGGATCGCGGCGGAGATGGCAATGCCGACGAGGCTGCCGCCGACCCAGAGCGACATGCCGCCCTTCAGCCGGAGGCGTGGCAGCTTGATGGCGATGCTCATCGGTAGCGAATCCGGGGATCGATCACGACGTAGGCGAGATCGACCAGCGTGTTGATGGCGAGGAAGAACAGCACGATCATCAGGATACAGCCCTGGACGGTCGGCATGTCGCGCTGGAAGACCGAGTCGACCATCAGCGATCCGACGCCCGGCCAGGCGAACAGCTTCTCGACGACAACGGCTTGGCCCATCAGCGACCCAAACTGCAATCCGACGATGGTGATGACGAGGACCAGGGCATTCCGGAGCACATGCCATTCGACGACGCGGCGCTCGCTCATGCCCTTGCTGCGCGCGGTCCGGACGAAGTCGGCATTGAGCACGTCGAGCACCGCGGCGCGCGTCGTGCGGGCAAGCAGCGCCATCGGGCCGACGCCCAGGGCGACCGCGGGCAGGATGATGTGGCGCAACCCGCCGTCGCCGTAGCCGAAGCTCGGCAGCCACTGGAGTTTGAGCGCAAACAGGTACATCAGCATCAGGCCGAACCAGAACTGCGACAGCGACAGGCCCGAGATGGCGCCGACCATCGATGCGGTGTCGATCCAGCTGCCCGGCCTGAGGGCGGCGAGGAAGCCCAGCGTGACGCCGACCAGGATGGCGAAGGTCATGGCGGCGAGGACGAGCTTCAGCGACGGCCAGATGCGGGTGCTGAGCATCTTGGTCACCGGCTCGCGCGTGCGGAAGGACGTGCCGAGATCGCCCATGGCCGTATGGCCGACGTACTTGGCGAAGCGCTCGAGCAGTGGGTCGTCGAGGCCCATCTCCTTGCGCATGCGCTCCATCACCGCTGGATCGATGGTCGAGCGGCCGTCCTCGTTCATGCCCGAGATGAAGCTGCCGGGCAGGACGGAGAACAGCAGGAAGACGAGGGCGACGACGGCAAGCATCGTCGGAACGACGTTGGCGAGGCGGCGGCCGAGGACGAGAAGCATTTACAAGGACTCTAAAAGGTCCCTAGCTGACGCTCGGGATGACGACAGCGGTGTCATCCCGAGCATCGCGAGGGATCCTTTGCTTTCTGCTGCCGCTATTTGGCCGGCGAGCTGGCGTCGACCCAGATGTCCTCGGGGTACTGGTGCGTGATCTCGGTCGGGTTCGCCTGCAGGCCGTGCACCCACGGCTGGTAAGCCATCACCGCCTTGTTGTAGTTGAAGAACCACACCGGCGCTTCGTCGTAGAGCAGGTTGTTGGCCTTCTTCAGGAGATCGTCGCGCTTGGCCATGTCGCCTTCCTGGGCGGCATCGTCGAGCAGCTTGTCGAACGCGGGGTTCTTGAAGCCGGTGTAGTTGCAGGCCGTGCGCGGCGTCTTGGAATAATAGCAACGCAGCGTGGCGAGCGAGTCGGGCCCGGTCAGGTTCGAGCCGATGTAGGCCTGATGATCGCCCTTCATCGCGATCTCGGTCAGCACCGTGACCTCGACCAGCTTGGGCTTCAGCTTGATGCCGACCTTGGCCAGCATCGGGATGATCGCCTCGACGATCGGCAGACCCCAGCTCTCGTTCTGGCTGGTCGTCAGCTCGAACTCGAAGCCGTTGGGGTAGCCCGCCTCGGCCAGCAGCTTCTTGGCTTTCTCGGGATCGAACGGATAGGGCTTCACCGTCTTGTCGAAGGCGGCCGACGCAGGCGGCAGCCAGCTCGTGGCGCGATAGGCCTTGTCCTTGACCAGGCGCTTGATGATCAGGTCGGCATCGATCGCGTAGGCGATCGCCTGGCGCACCCGCTTGTCCTGGAACGGCTTGATGGACTCATGGTTCATCGTCATCGCGCGCGTGAACATCTCCGCGACTTCCAGGATGCCCTTGGAAAGCTGCGGATCGGCGCGATAGGCGACGTACTGGGCCGGCCCCAGGATCGAGGTGTCGATCTCCTTGTTGCGGAAGGCGACGTCGCGCGCCGCGGCTTCCGCCATGATCATCACGTCGAGCCGGTCGAGGTAGGGCTTGCCGGGTTTGTAGAATTTGTCGAAGCGCTCGGTGACGACGCGCGACCCCGGAATGTGCTCCTTGAACTTGAATGGCCCGAGGCCGACCGGCGCTGACGCGAAGTTGCCTTTCTCGACTTCTTCCTTGGGCAGGATCGCCGTCGAACCGGCGAAGAAGTAGTAGCCCGGATCGACCCGGTCGGTGATCGTCATCTCGAGTGTGAAGTCGTCGATCTTCTTCAGGCCGGAGATTTCCTTGGCCTGGCCCTTTTCGACGTCGACCGCGCCCTTGATCAGGCGGGCATAGCGCGCGCCGGGATAACCTTTGCTGCCGTCCATGAGGCGCGTGTAGGAGTAGATCAGGTCGTCGGCCGTCATCTTGCGGCCGTTATGGAAGTAGGCGTCGTCACGCAGCTTGTAGGTGTAGGTGAGGCCGTCGGCCGATGCCGAGACGGACTTCGCCAGCTCAAGCACCAGCTTTCCGGCGGCGGTATCCCAGTTGTAGAGCGTGCGGTGGATCGCCTTGTTGACGATGTCGTCCTGCGCGCGCGGCGTCGAATGCGGGTCGAGGCTGCCGAAGCTCGCGGCGTAGGGCGCTGTCATCCGGATCGTGCCGCCTTTGCGTGGAGTCTGCTGCGCCTCGGCCGCGCCGGCGCCGACCACGGCGATTGCGGCGGCGAGCCATGCCAGTTTACGCATTTTACCATCCCCTCTTGAAGTTCTGCTTGGACTGCATTCCATAGTGCCCGACGCTTCCGTGCAAGAGGAATGCCGAATGACCGCCCTGCCAAATTGTCTGCTGATCGTGACGGCCGAAGTCGATGTCTCGGTCGAAACCGACTGGAATCGCTGGTACGACGACGTCCATCTGCCTGACGCACTGGCCTGCCCAGGCGTCCTCGCCGGTCGCCGCTACCTCACGTCCGGAGAGATTTCGGAAAGTGATCGCGGGCAGGGCAGGCGTACTTCTGCGAGACTGTACACCACGGTCTACGAACTCGACTCGCCCGCGGCTGTTGAAACCAAGGAGTTCGCGGCCATGCGCGGCTGGGGCCGCTTTGCACCCCATGTGCGCTCGCAGACGCGCGTGGTCGTCGGGCTCGCTTAGGCCGGCACGCAATAGCCGTCGCGCCGCGGATCGCAGCCGCCGGTGAAGGTGCCGGTCGTGGGATCGACCGCCACGCCCTGCATGCCGCCCACCTTCATGGTCCAATCCGGGCCGCTGGTGAGGTCGTGGCCGCGCTTGCGCAGTTCGGCATGGACGTCGGCTTCGACGCGCGACTCCAGCAGGACGGCACGGCCGTCCGTCAGGCGCGCGCGCGGCGCCTCGATCGCCTGCTGCAACGGCAGGCCGTAGTCGGCGTATTGCACGAAGGCCTGCGGCTGGGTCTGCAGGATGCCGTAGCTGCCGGGTGTGCCGAGCGCCAGCACAGGCCTATCGTCTTGCGTCACGATCGAAGGAGCGACGCAGATCGGCATGGCGTCGCCCGGCTTCACGCGGTTGGGGCTGCCGGGGGTCACGTCGGCCCAGTAGAGGAAATTGTTGAGACAGACGCCGGTGCCCGGCACGACGACGCCCGACCCGAACACGGCGCCGAGGCTCTGCGTCACGCAGACCATGTTGCCGTGCCTATCGGCGATCGAGAACGAGGTGGTGTGGCCTTCGGTGGCCGTATTCCCTGGGGGCGGCGTCCACTGCTCGGTCGCGCCATCGATGGGTTTGCCGTCGCGCACGCGGGCACGCAGGCTCTCGACATGGCCCTCGGACAGCAGCTCGGCGAGCTTCTGCGGCGATGGCGCACCGTTGGCGATGCGGACTCCCGCGGCGATCCGGATGGCGCGCAGCACGGTGTCGACATGCTCGATGCCGTTGCGCGGCATCGCGGCGAGGTCGAAGCCTTCGAGGATGCGCAAGGTGAGCAGGTACTGGAAACCCTCGCAGGGTGGCGGCGGCACGTGCACGGTGCGGCCGCGATAGGTGACCGATACCGGATCGATCCACTCGGTCCTGGCATCCATCAGATCGTCCATGGTGAGACAGCCGCCCAGTTCGCCCAGCCGCTCGATCAGTTTCTTGCCCAGCGCCCCGCCATACAGCAGGCCGGGCCCTTCGGCCGCGAGCGCTTCGAATGTCCTGGCGAGATCGGGCTGTTTCAGCACGGCGCCCAGCGCCGGCTTGCCGCCGCCGATGCCTTCGAGATAGGTGCGCGACCATTCGGGATAGAGCTTGGACTGGCCCCGGAGTTCCGGCGCGACGCCGCCGATCTCCTCGACGTTGAATTCGATCAGCGCAAAGCCGTCGCGGGCGATCGCGACGGCCGGCGCGAAAAGCTCGGGCAGCTTCTTCGTGCCGTAGGTGCCCACCATCTCGCACCAGCCAGCAAGATTGCCCGGCGCCCCGACGGGAATGGGGCCGCGCAGGATCTGCGCGCGTGCGTTCAGCCGATCGAGCGGGAACTTGCGTGGAATCCTCGTCATGAAGTTGAGCGAGCGCACGCGCCTCTCGGCCGCGACATAGCAGGTCGCCATGCCCTGGCCGGCGAGGCCCGACATGTAGGGCTCGACGACATTCAGCGCCGCCGCCGTGGCCGCAGCGGCGTCGAAGGCGTTGCCGCCGTTGGCCAGGATGCGGGCACCGGTCGCCGCCGCCAGCGGATGGGCCGCTGCCACCATTCCGTGACGCGATGTGATGGTCGGGCGCTTGCCGTGCTGCAACATGCTTCATCCTTCTCCAAAGTCGGCGGATCGTGCCGATTAGGCACGGTCGCGGCCAGAGCGAATTGCGCTAAGCTGCCCCGCAGGAGGAAACGGGCTCATGCGCAGACTAGAATTCGGCTGGTTCCTGCCAACCGCCGGAGACACCACGGCCTATGGACTGGCGAGTGCGCAGGTGGCGCCCTCGTTGCCGCTGTTCGACAAGATCGTAGCGGCCGCTGAGACGGCGGGCTTCGAATACATGCTGGTGCCGGTGCAGACAGCCTGCTGGGAGGCGTGGATTTCCAGCGCCATGATGGTGGCGCGCTCCAAGTCGATGCGCATGCTGGTGGCGGCCCGGCCGAGCTATGTCAATCCGGTGCTGCTGGCCAAGATGATCGCCACCTTCGACCAGCTCTCGGGCGGCCGCATCTGCATCAACCTGATTGCGGGCCAGAGCGAGGCCGAGAACGCTTCCGAGGGCGTCAAGTGGGGCAAGGAAGAGCGCTACGAGATCATGGACGAGGAGGTCTCGATCCTGAAGGCGCTGTGGACCACGCGTGGCCCCGTGACCTTCGATGGCAAGTTCTATCAGTTGAAGGGTGCGCAGATCCGGCCCTATCCGCTGCAGCAGCCCCATCCACGCTTCTATCTCGGCGGCGGCAGCAAGCAGGCCTGGGAGATCTCGGCCAAGCATTCCGACGTGCATCTCTTCTGGGGTGACACCTATGAGCGCATCCGGGCCAACATGGTGGAGATCAGGGCGATGGCGGCGCGGCATGGCCGCGAGAACGATATCGGCTTCGGCATGCGCCTGCAGGTCGTGTGCCGGCCGACCGAGAAGGAGGCTTGGGATTTCGCGCATGGGCTGGTGGCCCATGCCAGCGAGGCGCAGAAGGCCTTCGTGAAGGAGCGCTTCGCGACGTCGGAAGCCAACCGCCGCGTGCGCGAACTGGCGGCGATCGGCGAGACCATCGAGCCGCATCTGTGGACCGGCATCACCCAGGTGAGGCCCGGCGCCGGCATTGCCGTGGTCGGCGACCCCGAGCAGTGCGCCGACACGCTGCAGAAGTTCATCGACCTCGGCTGCCATTCCTTTTGTCTCTCGGGCTACCTGCACGACGAGGAGGCAGAACGCTTCGGCAAATGGGTGATGCCGATCCTGCGCGAACGCAATCGCGAGCGCATGCTCGCGGCCTGATGGCGCGCGCGGCACTTCCCGATGTCGGTGCCCGCCAGCTCGAGGCGGTGCTGGCGCTGGCCGAGTACGGCAGCTTCGTCGCCGCCGCGGCGCGGCTCAGGATTTCCCAGCCGGCGCTCACCCGCATGCTGAAGCGGCTCGAGACGCAACTCGGCGTGCGGCTCTTCGAGCGGAGCACGCGCCGGGTCCAGATCACGGCAGCGGGGCGCGAGTTCGCAGCCGTTGCCGAGCGCATGCTGAACGATCTCGGCATCACCGTCCAAAGCGTGCGCGAGGTCGCGCAGGAACGGCGTGGCCTGGTGGTGATCTCGTGCGTGATGTCGGTGGCGGTCGGTCGGTTGCCCCAGATGATCGCGGCCTATCGCGGCGACCGACCAGGTGTCGAGATCCATGTGCGCGAGGGCGTCTATGCGTCGATCCTCGACGATGTGCGCAGCGGCGTCGCCGATTTCGGCATCAGCTATGTCGATGAACTGCCCGACTTCGCGGTCGGCACCGCCTTGGGCCGCGAGACCTTCCATGCCGTCGTGCCGGCCCGCCACAAACTTGCCGGCAGGCGCAGCGTCAGTCTGGCCGAGCTCGCCGCGCATCCGATCGTGGCACTGCCCACCGAATCGCGCACGCGCCGCACGATCGATGCCGCGGCCGTGACGGCGGGTCTACAGCTTCACCAGAGGGTGGTTGTGAACCAGATCGCGACCCTGCTGGCGCTGGTGGGCGCCGGCGTCGGCGTGGGCGTGGTGCCCGGCGGGGCCACCCGCGGCCCACTGGTCCGGGGATTACGCTTCATTCCGCTGGCTGAGCCGAAGCTGGTGCGTCGCCTCGGCCTGATCGCCTTGCGCGAGCGCGAGCCCACGCCCGTTGCGTCGGGCTTCATGGCCTTGCTGCGCCGCGAATGGCCCAAATCCGATTGATGCGGATTGTGCAACAATCCTGTCTATCAGGTTGATCTTGGCATAGCGCCGACGCGGACTATGCTTGGCTTGGAGGTATAACGTGCAGCTGGCATCCAGGGTCTACGACGCCGACAGCATCTCGGCCGTCCAGGAGCTCTATCACAGCAGCGGCTGGACCGACGGCCTGCCGATCGTGCCGCCGACGGCCGACGCCGTAGAAGCCTGCCTCGACTGGGCGATGATGCCGCCCGACCAGCTGATCGGCATCGAGCCGGTGCGCGGGCTCGCCATCACCGCCGAGAAGCTCGCGATCAATGCCGTGATGGCCGGCTGCCTGCCGATGCACTTTCCCGTCGTGGTCACCGCCTGGATGGCGATGATGCAGGACGAGTTCCTGATGCATGGCGCCACCGCCAGCACCGGCGGCTGCGCCGTGCTGGTGGTGCTGAATGGACCCATTCGCCTCGAACTCGGCGCCAGCGGCACTTTCAACGCGCTGGGCAACAGCGACCGCGCCACCGCCGTCATCGGCCGCGCGGTCCGCCTCTGTCTTATCAACTTGATGGACGTGCGGCCCGGCGTCATCGACCGCTCGACGCTGGGTCACCCCGGCAAGTTCAGCTACTGCCTGGCCGAGGACGAGGAGGATTCGTCGTGGCTGCCGCTGGCCGAGCAGCGCGGTGTGCCCAAGGGCGCGTCGTCGGTGACGGTAATGGCGGCGGGCGCGCCGCGCCAGCTCATGAACGAGTGGACGACCAGGCCCGAGGAAATCCTGGAAACCTTCGCGGCCGAGATGCGCGCCAACCTGCGGCATTATTCGATCCATCCCGGCAACTACGCGCTGATCATTCCCAAGCAGCTGCGCGAGCATCTGCAGGCCGCGGGCTGGACCAAGACCGATATCGCCCAGTTCATCCACGAGCGGGCGCGTATCCATCGCCGCGAATGGGCCGAGGTGGGCAAGGGCGCGGTGGTACGTGATCGCGGCGACAGCGTCTATCCCGCGATGGAATCGCCCGACCAGCTCCTGGTCGTCGCCGCCGGTGGACCTGCCGGCGGCTTCGGCGCCGTCATTCCGCCCTGGCTCGGCAACAAGAGCCATGCCGTGACGCTCCCCCTGGGTGTCTGCATCGATTGCGAACCGCCAAAGAAGTAACCAAGAGGCATACGATGACTTTCCGCGTTCTGGATCCCACGACCGAGAAGGCGCCGCCCGCCGGCAGGCTGGCGCCGCGCCTCGACACGCTCGAGGGCAAGACCATCGGTTTCATCTCCAACGGCAAGGAAGGCACCAAGGGCTTCTTCAAGCATTTGGACCAGATGCTGCGCGAGGAATACGGCGTCGCCAGGGTCGTGAGCCGCACCAAGTCGAACTACAGCGCGCCCGCCGACAAGCACATCGTCGACGAGATCAAGGGCTGGGATGCCGTCGTCTCCGGCCTCGGGGATTGAGGCAGCTGTTCATCGTGCAGTCTGCACGACTCAGTGACAGCCGAACGCCTGGGCATTCCCGCCTTCAGCGTGATGACCACCCGGTTCGTGAGCGCGGCCGAGATGATGAGCCGCGTGCTCGGCATGCCCGACTACGCCTTCGCCACGATCGGCCATCCGGTCAGCAGCGCCACCGACGACGGCCTGCGCACCATGGCCCGAACCGCGATCGAGCAGGGCCGCAAGCTGCTGTTGCGGCCCTGAATCGGGGTTTTCGGACGCAACCTTTCGTCAGCGCGGGCGTTTAGCTGACATGAAACCAATTGCTGTCCTGGGCGTCCTCCTGATCGCGATCGGCGTCGCGGGCCTTCTGATCGCCAACATCTCCTTCACTGAAAAGACGGTGATCGTCGATGCCGGTCCGCTGAAGGTTACGGCCGATCAGCAGCGCACCATTCCGATCCCGTCCATCGCCGGCGTCATCGCCGTCGTCGTCGGCGCGGGCCTGCTGTTCTACGGCCGCAACAAGGCCAGCAGCTAGGGCAGTTCCAGCCGGACGGCGACGGCGGCACTGGCGATCACCGCCGGGTCGTTGTTGTCGGGATCGGCGACGTCGAGCCCGCCTTTCACCACCTTCACCGTGACGATGCCGTGCGGCAGCGAGGCGCGCACTTTTTCGACGTCGACCTTGTCAGGCTGCTGCACGCCGATGGTCACGTCGACGAACATGTCCGTCTTCGGGTTGACCTTCAGCGTGCGGATCATCGCCAGCGACGAATGATGCAGCGCGTCCTGGACGGCGCGCAGCGCGGCCTTGGTGTAGTCGCCACCGTGCAGGTCGTTGCCGGTGCCGAGTTCGAGGATGACGCGTCTGGCGGCCATGATCGTCCTCCCGCCTAAAAGTCGAGCCGGACGATGGCGGCCGCTTGCGCGATCACCGTCTTGTCGGTGCCGGCTTCGTTGGGAATCTCCAGGCCGCCTTCGAAGACCTTTACCGTGCCGGTGCCGTGCGGCAGCACCGCCAGCACCTGCTTGGTGTCGACCTGGTCGGGCTTGGGCACGCCGATCAGCACTTCGACCTGCATGTCGTCGCTCGACTTGCCGAGCGCCGTCGCGACGGTGAGCGAGTTGTGCCACAGCGCGTCCCGGAGCGCGCGGACGGCGGCCTTGGTGTAGTCGCCGCCGCGAATGTCGGTGCCCATGCCGATCTCGAGGGCCACGCGTTTCAGCGCCATTGCCGCTACTTCTTCTTCTGCATCGCGTCGTAGCTCCACGGGCCGGGGCCGGCCGCGGCGATATAGAGGAAGACGAAGCAGTAGAGCGCCGCCAGTTCGCCGGCGTTGAGGATCGGGTAGAAGCCGCGCGGCGCATGGGCGATGAAGTAGGCCACGGCCATCAGGCCCGAGAGCACGAACGCCGTTGTGCGCGTGAACAGGCCCACGATCAGAAGCAGGCTGCCCACGATCTCGATCACGCCGGCAATGCCCGGCAGCGACATCAGCTCGAGCTTGGCGAACATCGGCACGACCGGGATCTTGAAATGCTTGGCGGTGCCGTGCTGCAGGAACAACAGCCCGGCCATGATCCGCAGCACACTGAGCAGGCGCGGCGCCCAGGCCGTCGCGATCGCGTCGAAATTCATCGTGATGTCTCCCCGGAAAACCAACTGGGATCACTGTGGCGGCGGCCGTCCATCGCGGCAAGCGCGCCGCCGGTGACCTGGTTACTTCTCCGGCACCTTGCCGATGCGTTCGACCGCGGCCGCCAGCCGCTTGGCGTCGGCGGCAACGAAGGCCGCGAACTCGGGCGCGTCGAGATAGGCGATCGGCGTTTCGACCTTGGCCATCGCCTCCTTGAACTCGGGATCGGCGACCGTGCGCTTGGCCGCGTCGCGGAGCGTGGCGAGGATCGGCGCCGGCGTGGCGGCGGGCGCAAAGAGTCCCGACCAGATATAGAAGGTGGCGTCGTAGCCCAGCTCCTTCATGCTGGGCACGTCGGGCAGCGACGCGAGCCGCTTGTCGCCCCACACCGCCAGCGCCCGCATCTTGCCCGCCTTGATCTGGCCGATGGCGGCCGACGGTCCCGAGGCCAGCGCGTCGATCTGGCCGCTCAGCAGGGCCGCCACCGCCGGTCCGCCGCCCTGGTAGGGGATGTGGAACAGTTTTATGCCGGCGGCCGTGGCGAAGATCTCCATCGCCACATGCAGCGTGCCGTACACGCCGGACGATCCGTAGTTGATCTTGTCCGGCTTGGCCTTGGCCGCCTCGACGAAATCCTTCAGCGTTTTATAGGGCCCGTCGCCGCTCACCACGAGCACCGTGGGATCGGCGCTGATGAGCGCGATGGGCGCGAACTGGTCGAGCTCATAGGCCGGCGTCCGGCCCTGCAGGCGATCGGCCACCGGCAGCACCGAGATCGACGACAGCGCCATCAGGAGCGTGTAGCCGTCCGGCGCCGCGCGGGCGGCAAGGGCGGCACCGACCGAGCCGCCGGCGCCGGGCTTGTTCTGCACCACGACGGACTGCTTGAGCAGCCTTCCCATGACATGCGCCACCGGCCGGCCGGTGATGTCGGCCACGCCGCCCGGCGGGAACGGCACGATCATCTGGATCGGCCGCGACGGATAGGTCTCCTGTGCGGCTGCCGGAAGAATCGGCAGCAACGCCGCGCCGAGAAGAAGGCCGCGCCGCTTCATCTTGCTTCTCCTTATTTGGCCGGTCCGGCCTTGGCGGCGCCGGCCTTGGTCGCGGGATAGGTGGCGGTGAAGCCGAACAGGTCGACCAGGGCATTGGGCTTCATGATCTTGTCGAGGTCTTCCAGTCCCGCCGTCTTGGTTGGCTTCAGCCCCAGCGCCAGCGGTCCCTTGGGCGACTTCCAGTCGGCGACGAAGGAGGCCACGGCATCGAGCGCCTTCAGCGTCGGCGGCCCCTGGATCGTGGCGAAGCCCTGGAGCGCGCCCAGCGCCGTGTCGACCATCTCCTGCGCCTTGATGCCTTCCTCCTTGGCCATCGCCGGCAGCACCTTGGCGATCAGGCCGGAATCGTCGATCGTGAGCGAGGCGGTGCGCAGCTTGCCGTCGTCCATGGCGCTCGACTTGTCGCTGATGCCGTCGACCACCAGCGACACCGTGATCTTCGCCTGGCCACGCAGGTTGATCTCCAGGGTCTTGAGCGTCAGCACCTTTTCCTTGCCGTCGATCGCATAGTCGAGCGCGATGTCGACCGGCACCTTCGGCACGCCGTAGGGCGCGAGCGCGGTGAAGATCTCGTCGTCGCCCGTCATGCCCTCGAATTTCAGCTTGGCGAAGCGCGGCGCCTCGTCGTCCTTGGCGTCCTTCTTCAGCCGGTCGAAGTCGAGCGCGTCGACCGCGATCTTCTCGATCTTGACCGTGCTCTCCTTGTCGCCGGTCGCGGCGTTGGCCGGCACGACGGCGACCACGTCGGTCAGCACGAAGCCCGAGGTGCCCACCGCGGTGCCGGTCTTGTAGGTGAAGCTCTTGAGCTCGAGCTGGGGCTTCAGTTCCTTCTCGAAGCGCTGCAGCCCGTCCTGCGCCCACGCGCTCCCCGCGGACCCGATCGCCAGCCCGACCACCATCAATGCCGAGCCAAGCCCTGCCCAAATCGCCCGCATGAAATTCCCCCGTTCGTTGAGCGCAGACCCTAACACCGGGCCGATACGGCGGCGAGTCAGTGAGACAAGGGTTGGCGTCATCACCGGACCTCGAAGGCGAGCCCCAAATCCTTGTCCCATGCAGCTTTCGGCGAGGTGCCAGGCATCGTCCCGTGAGACGCCAACTGACTCGTTTCACGTCGTCTCATGCGTCCCGGGACGCACTCCAGCAGACGGCGGCGGAAGTCGCGGCGGCGCGGCCTGGACGCCACGATCTCCGCCCACAGGGCCGCGAACTCCGGGTCCTCGAGCTTCCAGCGATAGGCCGTGCCGCGGTTGAGGCCCGCCTGGGCGGCGGCAAGGCTGGCGTTGGCACCGAGCAGCAGCTCGTAGAGGAAGGCGACGCGCTTGCCGTCGTCGGCCGGGCGGACGGGGTTCATCGAAAACTCCTTTCGGTTCCGGAGTAGGATTTATAGGAACAAGAGGATAGTGTCAATAGGCCTATGTTGGCGGTCGGCCCGCATCGATGCTGTCATTTTGCTGGCACGGCGCCGGAACAGGACCTGCCGGCTCACCTCGATCGGCCTGTTTTGTGCATTCGCCGTGACAGATACCTTGTTGCCATGGTCGGCTGGAAGAGCCGGCCAATCAGAAGGAACGCCACCATGCGTATCTGACGATCACTACCATCAGGAGCGACCATTTCCATGGCAATCAAGACCCTATCATTCGACCCAGCGGAATACCTCCGCTCCACTGAGGATCAGGTCGACCTTCTCAATGATGCCTTTGCAACCGGAGATGTCGCGTACATCGCCAATGCTCTTGGAACCATCGCCCGGGCCCACGGCATGTCGAAAGTAGCTCGCGGCGCCGGTGTAACCAGAGAGGCCCTTTACAAGTCGCTCACCAAAAGTGGCGATCCAAAGCTCACGACGTTTGTGAGCGTTCTCAGGACCCTCAAGCTCGACCTCAAGGCATTGCCGTCGATAGCCACTGGCCGTCCCATGAAGATCACTCGCGCACGCAATAGGGGGTTGAAGGTTGGATCGACCAAGAACGCCGCGCGCGTTCGAAGTGTGGCTTGAGCGTCAGTGAACCCGCTGATGACCGAGGCGAGCGGCGTTCGCCTCGACGGTCGCGCACTGGCTAACCGCCGGGGTTTATGACCTAAAATTCGAGAGACTCCGGCCAATAGTACAAAGCGTCAGCCTTTCCCCGAGGATTAAACGTGCGGTGATAGTTTTCGACCTCAGTGTGTAGTCCAGGCTTGATGTACTCGCCTTCGTGCGGCGCATCGTGGTCAATCTCCGGCTGGCTGACGATGCTTTCATAGCGCACGTCTGACGTTTTCTTTACATAGATGAGAATGGCTGGTGAAAGGCTCAGCTTTTCGATGAGCAGCCCAGCACATACCGACGAGATTATCACTCGATCCGCAGGCGCCAGCTCGCGTTCAATGTCTCCGCGAAGCTCGTCGGTGCGGATCGCTCCAACGAATTTGTCAGTTTTCTTGGCCACATAGTCATCGGCATCCAACCCAGCGCACGCGAGCTGAGTGCGGAGCCGCTTCATCAGGAAGGTTTTGCCGTGACCGGGGCGACCATCGAGCATGATAATCCGCGCATTGCTGGCTCTGATGAACGCCGCAACGTCTACCTCGCTGCGCAAGATAGCAGGGCCGGGCAGGGCGCTTGTGTCATGGAAGTTGGTCACGGGAGTGGCCGTCTAGTCCCGCAACGTCGCCTTGGTCGGATCGCCGAGAGCCTTGTTGAGCGCGACGGCCTTCGCAGCGAGGCGGCGGGCGGTGAAGGCGTCGACGATCATGCCCTTGCCGATCTCCAGCGTGGCCATTTCGAACTTTCCGCCCGGCTTGAGCCGGGGCTCGATCAGGCGCAGGCGCTGGCCGCGCCAGAAGCCGAACAGCACGCGCTCCTCCTCGGCGCGGATCAGCAGCACGGGGCCGCGCGCGAAATAGACGAGATGGCCCCACTTGATCGCCTCATCCAGGGTCGCGGCCGAGCGAACGGCGGCGCGCAGCGTCTCGACGCAGTCGCGGCGCCAGCCGCGGAGCGCGCTCACGTAGGAATCGGGGGTGGCATCGGGACCGGCGGCTGAGAGGGTTTTCTTCACGACAGGCGCTTCTAGGCGCGGCGGCCGTCGAGTTGCCGGGCGACCTGTTGCTCATAGCGCTCGGTCGCCATCAGCACGAGGCCGAAGGTCACCACCAGCACGCAGACGGTGCTGACGTAGAGGCCGTAGCCCCAGGCCCTGTCGGCGGTGTGCGGCTCGACGATGTCGAGCCAGTCAAGCCCCAGCAGCGCCACCCGGACCAGGCGGGCGGCGGCGATGCCGGCCAGCGCCGCGGCGGCGATGCGGCGGCTCCGCAGGCCGTCCTGCCGGCCGCCGCGCCAGGTCTCCCAGGCCGTCGCGAGCGCGAGGCCGCCGACGAACAGCGAGAACACCAGCGACTGCGCGCGCAGCGCCGCGCCCATCTGCCAGCTGAAGGTGACCAGGAGGACGAAGACGGAGGTGATGGCGGCGGCGACGATCGCCATGCGCAGCGGCGTCGCCTTGCTGGTGTTGAAGCGGCGCATGCTCAGCCACATGGTGGCGAAGCTGGCGACGCAGAGGCTGTCGGCCGTCACGAAGAGGGCGGCCGACGTCGAGGGCTCGCGCAGGCTGAACAGCAGCGCGCCGACGGCGCCCAGCACCAGGGCGGCGGCCCAGCTGCGCAGTGCGACGGCGTCGCGATAGCGGTACCAGGCGAGCAGCGACACGCCGGCGGCGACCAGGGTCGCGAAGACGCTGACGAGGTCGAGCGTGGGCAGGTGCAGATGCATCGGTGTTGGCAGTCTACGCGCGCACGGCCTTTTCGGCCATCGCGGTGTCGACGCAGGCCGCGAAGGCGATGTCGCGGGAGAGTGCGCCGGAGGCGCGCATCGCGGCGTGCAGGCGCTCATATCCTTCGCGACGGATGATCGGATCGGGGCCCCACAGGCCGAGCGCGCGGTAGCGATTTATGCAGGCGGCGAAGATCGGCGTCGGCAGGTCCGGGAAATAGTCCTTCAGGAGGCCGGCGATCTCAAGGGCCGGCGTCTTCGCGAACCACCGCAGGGTGCGGTGGACGGCGCGGGTCATGCGCTCCAACTCCTCGGCGCGCTCGGTGAGGACATCGCGGCGCGTCACCAGGGTGGTGTAGGCGGTGAGGCCGCGGGTGGCGGCGGCGTACCAGAGGTGGCCGGCGCCCGAGGCGATCAGCCGCTCGGCATAGGGCTGGAACACTTGTATGGCGTCGAGCGAGCCTGCGGCGAGGCCGACCTCGTTCTCGGCCATGGTCTGGTCGTCGACGCGGTCGAGCGCGGCCGGATCGACGCCGGCGCCGCGGAGATCGTTTGCCAGGCAGATCCAGGGTGTCGGCACTTCGGAGACGGTGGCGACGCGCAGGCCCACGAGGTCGGCGAACCTGAAGTCGGGTTTGGGTTTTGCGCCGATGACGAAGAAGGGATCGCGCGCCACGACATCGCAGAAGCAGATGAGGTCGCAGCCGGGCTCCTGGTCGTGCAGCATCATGACGCGCAGCGGCCCGCCCCACATCACGTCGACCTCGCCGGCGCGCAGCACGGCGACGGCCGCCCCGGGACTGGGCGAGGGGATCATCGCCACTTCCACGCCCGCCGCCGCGAAAGCACCGGTCGCCTGGGTGGCATAGAAGGGTGCATAGAACAGGGCGCGGAAATTCTCGGACAGTCTGATCATGATGGCCGGCGTGATCCTTATGGGGCGAAGCCCGGCGGAAAGAGCGCCGAGGCGTGCGTCTCGGCATCGAAAGCCTCGGCCAACGCGATGAGATGCGCCTCGGCGTACCACGGCGCCACGAACTGGAGGCCGATCGGCAGTCCGGCCTTCGAGCGGCCGTAGGGAATGCTGATCGCCGGATGGCCGGTCATGTTGAAGGGGATGGTGTAGGTGTACCAGGCCGCGCGCAGGTCGCCGATCGGCTTGCCGTCGACCACCAGGGGCGCGAACTGGTCCTGGGTGGCGAGCGGTGCCGGCGTGGCCACCGTCGGCGTCAGCAGGAGGTCGCAGTCGCCAAACAGTCGCTGTACCGACTTGTAGGCGGTGGTGCGGTCGACCAGCGCCCGGCGCAGCATGATGGCGTCGACGGCGTCACCCTCGTCGAGCGTCTTTGCAAAGGACGGATCGAGATCGCCGCGGCGGTTCTTCAGGATGTCGCCGAAGCGCTCGATCTGGTTGGCACGCAGGATGATGCGGGCAACGTCGAGCTTCCAATCGACCTCGCGGCCATCCATTTCCTTGATGCGCGCGCCCTGCCGGTCGAGGAAGGCGAGGGCGGCGTCGAGCCTGGCTTCGGTATCGGGATCGAGATAGCCGCCGGTCATGCGGCGGATCACGGTGATGCGCTTGCCCGCGATCGGATGTTCGCCGGTGTCCTGCGGCCAGGCGAAGGGCGTGCGGCCGATGGCGAGCGTCCAGGGATCGTCGGGGTGGCCGCGCGACATCGAAGCGAGCCCGGCGCCGAGATCGGTCGGATGGCGCGCCATCACGCCGAGATAGGTGAGCTGGCCGAACTGGTCGGGTGGCACCTCGTGCGGTACGCGGCCGAGCGTTGCCTTCAGCCCGTAGACGCCGCAGCAGGCGGCGGGAATGCGACCGGAGCCGGCGCCGTCGGTCGACATGGCGATCGGCCCGAGGCCGAGCGCAATGGAGACGGCGGCGCCGCCGCTCGAGCCGCCGCTGGTGTGCTCGCGGTTCCACGGATTGCGCGTGATGCCGTGCAGGCGGCTGTCGGTCAGCACCTTGTGGCCGAACTCCGGCGTCGTGGTCTTGGCGAACAGCACGGCGTCGGCCGCCTTCCATTGGCCGATGGCGCTGGCGTCGACCATGGGAACGTTGTCCTTCATGGTGAACGAGGCGAAGGCGGTGCGCAGGCCCTTGGTCAGGATCAGGTCCTTGGCCGAGACGGGCACCGCGGCCAGCGCCCCGAAGCCTGTACCGTGCTTCCTGCGGGCATCGAGCGCATCGGCGGTGGCGCGTGCGCCTTCGGCATCGAGCGTGGCGATGGGGTTGTAGGGCGCCGCGCGCTTGCAGCGTTCCAGCAGCCCCTCAACGATGGTGCGGGCGGCGACCTTGCCGCCGGTGAAGGCTCTTGTGAAATCGGCGACAGGCCGGCCGGCGAAATCCTGCGTGGGCAAGAGACGATCCCCCTTCTTCCTTTCGCGAAGTTATAGGCCATCGTTGTTGCCCGCGTCAGGCGTCGCTCCTACAGTCAGTCGGGGATTCAAGAG
>NZ_SCVH01000066.1 GCF_004296935.1 Reyranella sp. | reverse complement strand
GGATCGTAGGGCAGGCTCTTGAACAGGGCGAGATTGGCGGCGTGCGAGCTGTTGGTCGTCATCATCAGCGTGTAGCCGTCAGGCGCCGCGCGGGCGACGGCAGCGGCAGCCAGGCCGCCGTTGGCGCCGGGCTTGTTGTCGACCACCACCGGCTGGCCGCCAACGGCCGCCAGTCTTTCCGCGAAGATCCGCGCCATGGTGTCGGTGCCGCTGCCCGCGGTGAAGGGAACGACGATCGTCACCTGCTTGGCCGGGTAGGCTTGGGCGCGCGCCGGAGCAGACAGGGCCAGGGCGGCGGCAGAACCCAGGAGGTGGCGTCGATTGAGCATCGTCATCATTTCTTCTTTCTGTTCACGAACGCCGTCATGGGCGCGATGTGTTCGCCGTCGCTCACCGACTGGGCGAAGGCGTCGATGCCGGCCTGCACCGCCTCGTCGAGCGAGAGCCGCTCCCAGCGCCGCATCAGGCGCTTCTGCGCCCGCACGGCGAGCGGCGTTCCCTCGACGATCGATCGCACGCAACGCTCGACCGCCTCGGCGATCTTCGCGGCCGGCACGACTTCCTCGACGAGCCCCCAGGCCTCGGCCTTGGCAGCGCCGATGTTCTCGGCCGTGAGCAGCATCCACGAGGTCCGCCCCCAGCCGATCAGGCGCGGCAGCAGCGCCGCCTCGACCACGGAGGGAACGCCGACCTTGACCTCGGGCATGCCGAAATGGGCGTCGTCCGCGGCGATGCGCATGTCGCAGGCCGCCGCCACTTCGAGGCCGGCGCCCAGCGTGTAACCTTCCAATCGGCAGATCACCGGCACGGGGCAGTCGCGGATCGACTGGCAGAGCTTGTGGACCAGGGTGATGAAGGCGCGGCCATCCTCGGCCTGGCGCATCGCCGCCATGTGGTTGATGTCGGCGCCGCCGATGAAGGCCCGGCCGCCGGCGCCCGAGAGCACCACGACGCGCAGATCGTCCTCGCGAGCCAGCGAACGGAACGCCTCCGTGAGGTCGAGGAGCGCGGGCGGATTGAGGACGTTCAGGCGGCGCGCATTGTCGAATACGACATGCGCGACCACACCGCCCGGCCGGCGGTCCCAGGAGATATCGACCTTATGCGCGCCTGCCGCCATGACGTTTCGCTCCGTGGCTCTTTTGTCTCGGGGGAATTTCCCCTATTAGAGCCGCCGAACAACTCTTCACAAGCGCGAACCGGAAGGCCCCGCCCCGTGCCCGACATCAATCTTGCGGCCTACTCGGTGTTCGTGCCCCCCGATCCGTTCGAAGACCACATGGGTCCGATCTACTACCGGCTCGACGGAGACGCGCGGCAGGCCGGCAGCGTCCATTGCGTGCTGCCGACCCATGCCGCCCACGGCAACTACGCCGGCGGCGTCCATGGCGGCGCCCTGCTCACCTTCGCCGACTACGCACTCTGCCTGGTCGCCGGTCGCGCCGCCGACGGCGGCACCAACACCTCCTTCGCCCTGACGGTCAGCATCGCCGCCGAATTCCTCGACGGTGCGCACATCGGGCCGCCGCTGGAGGCGCGCGGCGAGCCGCTGCAGGTCACGGGGCGCCTCGCCTTCGCGCGCGGCACCATTACCCAGGAGGGCAGGACGATCGCGCTGTGGTCGGGCGTGTGCCGGCATGTGGCGCGCGCCAAGGCGATGGCGCGCAAGGAAGAGACAGGTTCACGTCCCGTCGAGGCGGTCGCGCAAAAGGTGCCGGCAGGGTTCGACCTGTTTGCTACCGCGAGCGCCTATTCACGTCATATCGGTCCCATCTACATCAAGGCGGAGCCGGAGGGCGCCTCGGCGGTGCAGCCAACGCTGCCACGCATGTGCAATTCCGGCGGCGCACTGCACGGCGGCTACCTGATGAGCTTCGCCGATTCGGCGATCACGCGGGCCGCCGCGCTGGCGACCGAAATGGCACCGTCGACGGTTTCCTTCGCCGCCGAGTTCCTGTCGGGCGGCGATACCACGGCGCCGCTCACGACGCGGGTCGAGATCCCGCGGCGCGGCAAGTCGATCGCCTTCCTGCGCGGGCTGGTCGAGCAGAACGGCCGCGGCCTGCTCTCCTATTCGGCGACGATGATGCTGCGGCCCCGCAGCTAGTCCCGGGCGCTAGAGTGTATTTCGAGAGAGAGTGACATCACACTAACCTCACCCTGAGGAGCGGCCGTAGGCCGCGTCTCGAAGGGTGGGCAACAGAAGGTCGCATGTTCGAGGAACCCGGCGCCCACGTCTACATGCTGCGTTGTGCCGACGGCAGTTACTATGTTGGATCGGCCCGGCTTGGGTTGGAGCGGCGCCTTTCCGAACACAGCAATGGAACGTACGCGGGTTACACCTCAAAGCGATTGCCGGTAGAGTTGGTCTGGTCACAGCATTTTCTCGATATCATCGACGCCATCGCCGTCGAGCGTCAGATCAAGGGCTGGTCGCGCGCCAAAAAAGAGGCACTGATCCGGGGCGACTACGAGGCGATCCGGTCTCTGGCAAAGAGGCGGACATAGACCGACTCCCGTTGCCTACCCTTCGAGACGCGGCCTACGGCCGCTCCTCAGGGTGAGGTGTTGGTGGGTACAAAATACCTCATGCTGACCCGAGTCCGCGACGCTAGTCGACTGTAACGCCGGCCTGTTCGGCGACGCGGCGCACTTCCTGGCTGAACATGCCGTGCAGGCGCCGCACGCTCGGCAGATCCTCGGCCTTGGCGGCGCGTTCGACCGCTTCGGCGATCTGGCGCAGCGCCGCCGCCCCGATCATGCCCGACGCGCCCTTCAGGCGATGCGCCACGCGGGCGATGGCGGCGAGGTCGTCGGTGCCGGTGATCTCGCGTTCGGCACCGCGCGCGGTATCGAGGAATTCGCGCTCGACCTCGGCCAGCGTGTGGGGGTCGTCGCCGAACAGTTCGACGAGCTTGTCGCGGTCATAAGCGCTGCTCATTTCGTCTGCTCTCCCTCGGTCTCGTTGCAACCACCCTTCAACCAGACATCGAGGGTCGCCTTGAGCTGCTCGATGCCGATCGGTTTGGTGATGAAGCCGTCCATGCCGACCGCGCGGCTCTTCAGCTCCTGCTCTTCCAGCGTGCTCGCCGTGACGGCCAGGATGGGCGTGCGGGCGCGCCGGCCCGATGCCTCGCCGTCGCGGATCCGCCGTGCCAGCTCGAAGCCGTCCATGGTCGGCATCTGGAGATCGGCCAGCACGAGGTCGTAGCCACCCTGGCTCCACAGCGCGAGCGCTTCCTCGCCGCCGGCCGCCGAATCGGTGGTCGCGCCGGCCAGCTCGAGCTGGCGTGCCAGGATCTTGCGGTTGACCGAATTGTCGTCGACCACCAGCACGCGGCCCTTCAGCCGTGTCGGGCTTCGCGACGCATCGGGAGCGGCAGGTGCTGCCACGGCAGCCCGTCCGGTGGCGCGGGCCACCGCACGGACCAGGACGTCGCGGCGCCACGGGCGCGGCAGCCCTGAAGCCATGCCCTCCGCCACAGCCGGCCCATCGTGCAGGGAAATCCGCCGAGCGATTCCGGCCGGGCCTGCGACCTCGATGCCGACGAACGAGGCCGGCACGGCCGCGACACGGACTTTGGCGCCGGCGTCCCCGAAGTAACGGGCGATCGCGCGCGCCTCCTCGGGATCGGGCAGCACGAGACTGAGCGACAGACCCGTCAGCAGAGGCTCGGGCGACGGCTCGGCGGCGGACCTGGCCGCGGCCAGTCGCACGGAGACAATGAAGGTCGAGCCGACGCCCGCCTCGCTCTCAACCTCGACATCGCCCTGCATGGCCTCGGCCAGACGGCGCACGATGGAGAGGCCGAGACCGGTGCCGCCGAAGCGGCGCGTGGTCGAGCTGTCGGCCTGGACGAAGGGCTGGAACAGGCGCTCGCGCTGTTCGGAGGTGAGGCCGATGCCGCTGTCGGCGACGCGAATGGCCAACCTGACATCGTCGCCACCGTCATCGGGCAGGCGCTCCAGCGTGAGCCGGACCGAGCCCGCTTCGGTGAACTTGATGGCGTTGCCCAGCAGATTGAACAGGATCTGCTGCAGGCGCAGCGGGTCGCCAATCACCCGATCGGGGACACCGGGGGCGACGTAGGCCGCGAGTTTGAGGCCCTTGGCGGCGGCCTGCGGCGCCAGCGTCTCGGCCGCGCCCTCGATCAGCTCCACGGTCGAGAGTTCCAGGGTTTCGAGATCGAGGCGGCCGGCCTCGATCTTCGAGAAGTCGAGGATGTCGTCGATGATGCGCAGCAGCGACGATGCCGAGTAGCGCACCGTGCCCAGCGATTCGCGCTGCTCGAGGGAAAGCTGCGTGCGTTCGAGGACGTCGATCATGCCGAGCACGCCGTTCATCGGCGTGCGGATCTCGTGGCTGACGGTGGCGAGGAAGGTCGACTTGGCCTGGTTGGCGTTCTCCGCCTCGCGCTGCGCGGCCAGCGCCGCATCGCGCGCCAGCCGCGCCTCGTCGTAGGCGACCTGCAGGCGGCGGGCGAGGTCCTCCTTCTGGAAGGCGAGCGCGATGTTGTCGTACTGCCAGCGATGGACGTCGCGGACATAGGCCATCAAATGGCCGACGTAGGCGCCGCCCGCGATGCCGACGAGCTGGAAGAACGGATCGACCGAGGTCAGCAGCACGAGCAGGAGCGGCGCGGTGGTGGCGCCGGCGAAGGCGTAGAAGGTCGGCGGATGCGCCGACCGGATCGGCACGGCGGTGGTGATGGTGGCGAGCAGCACCAGGCCGAGCAGCATGCGCTGCAGCTCGTAATCCTTGGAGGCGAGCATGAAGCCCGCCACGCCCCAGCAGGCGCCGGCCAGGAAGGAGAGTCCGGCGAACCACCAGCCCCAGCGGATCACGTCCTGGTCGGCGGGATGCGCGCGGTTGAAATTGCGCCGCAGCACGTCGAAGCCGAAGGTGACCGCGAGATGGGCGACGAACGGGCTGGCGAGCTCGAGCAGGTCGATCTGGCGCCAATAGATCGCCGCGATCACCGGCCAGAGCACGAACGAGAAATAGCGCGACTGGGCCGAGCCCTCGAACAGGCGGCGAATGAGCTCGGCGCGGACGAAGGCCTCCTGTCGGGCCGAGCCCGCCTCCTCCACCTCCCCGGTGGCAGGATCAGCCGCGGCGACCGACATCGTCCTTCATCCGCGCCGGCACTCGTTGCACTGCCCCTCGTTCCGTCGAGGACCGGCGCCCGGCTCCGAAACGCGATCGCCCGGCTGTCCACGGGCGGTCGCTGTCGGGCCGCAAGTCCCCAAGACGTCCGCCTGCGGCGGACGTGCGGCCGGCATCGGTTCCGGTTTGTCGAGAGGAAGGTAGAAACAACATGTGGTTAGCCTGTGGCCGCGAGACCCAATTACTGTATCAAATATGTTAACTTAGAGCTATAATTCATTGGAAATAAATGGTATTTTCTCTCTATTAGAAGTCATCCATTTTTGGAAATTAATTATGCAGCAGCCCTCCATTTTGTTGGTCGAGGACGACGCATTTCAGCGCAAGGCGGCCGAGACCTATCTCGTCAACCACGACCTCCGCGTCATTGCCGTCGAGAACGGCGCCCAGATGCGCCGCCAGATTTCCCGCGCCATGCCCGATCTCGTGCTGCTCGACGTCCAGCTTCCCGGCCAGGAGGACGGCTTCGCGCTGGCCCGCTGGCTGCGCGAGAGCAACACCCGGGTCGGCATCATCATGCTGACCGCCGCCGGCGATGCCGTCGACAAGGTGCTGGGCCTGGAGAGCGGCGCCGACGACTATGTCGCCAAGCCCTACGAGCCGCGCGAGCTCTTGGCCCGCTGCAAGAGCGTGCTGCGGCGCTCGGTGAACAAGTCCACGCCGTCGCGGCTCGAACGGGTCCGCATGGGCGACTTCACCCTCGACCTCACCCGGCGCCTGCTGCTCGACGCCGCCGGCCAGGACGTGGCCCTCACCTCGGGCGAGTTCGACGTGCTCAAGATCTTCGCCGAGAACCCCAACCGGCCGCTCAGCCGCGACTGGCTGCTGGAAACCACCAGCCACAGGAGCCGCGATCCGTTCGACCGCGCCATCGACCTGCGCATCACCCGCATCCGGCGCAAGATCGAGCCGACCCCGGAAAAGCCCACCGTCATTCGCACCGTGCGCGGCGTCGGCTATATGTTCGTGCCGCCCACCGAATAGGGTAAAAGGGCGACCCCGGCGCCGGTCGGTCGGTGGGGGCCCGTAGTTCAGTGGTTAGAACGAGCCGCTCATAACGGTTATGTCGCAGGTTCGAATCCTGCCGGGCCTACCGCGGGCCGCCCAGGGCGAAGGCGATGATGCACATGGCCAGCGCCATGTAGGCGGCAAGGCGCGCGTGGCTGAAATAGACGTCGGCCAGGGCGCCGCCGATCATGTCCTGCAGGCGCTCGCGCGGCAGCGCCGGCGCATCCTCGATCATCAACCAGACTTCGGTGCGCCGGTAGTTGCGCGCACGCGCCGTCCACCCCTTCCAGAACAGCACCACGGCGGCGATCAGCACGAACACCGATCCGGAACGGACGGCGATCCAGGGTTCGGACGAGAAGCCCACCATGGCGGTGGCGATCGCCATCAGCGCGAAGCCGCAGCCGCGCCGTACCGACAATTCGGCGTAGCGCCTGATGTCGTCGTAGGTCATGGCGCGACGATAGCGCGCGGGCCGTCTTCGACCAATGTCGCGTTGCCGCCGCCCGGCAATCGCTCTAGCGTGCCCCTGTAAAAACTACATAAGGATTTGGGGGAATTGCGCATGCATGGCTTCAGGATGTTGGCGATTGCAGGGCTGGCAGGCTTGGCGCTCGGCGCCTGCGGCAAGTCGTCGGGCAACCAGGACAAGCTCGCCTACGAGGTCTGCCTGGCCTCCGCGAAGAAGGACGCCAGGGTCGCCAGTGCGGCATTCGCGACCCTCGAACAATCCAAGATCACCGGTTCCACCGGCGAGGAAGAAATCCGCGTCAACATTCCCTACGAGCTCGACGGCAAGAAGGCGCTGTTCCAGTGCATCGCCCAGAAGCAAGCCGACGGCAGCTTCAAGGTCATCTTCTAGAAACGGCGTCTCAGCCCAGCAGGTGACGGAACGCCGGCAAGGCGAGCAGGCCCGCCCCGACGAGCCAGATGACGGTCGCCGCGGTGCCACCGCGCGCGCCCTCGACCAGGCGCTCGTAGAGCGCGGCGGGAACACCGGAGACCAGCAGCGTCGCGGATGACACCAGCAGCGAGCTGAAAAACAGCACCCAGCCGACCGAGCGGGGAAAGACTTCCGGCATCAGCACCGCCGCGATCGGCATGGCAATGGCGATGAAGGGCGAGAACAGCCCGTTCAGGATGCTGATCCCGACCACGGTGAAGACGAGAAAATTGCGATCCATGGCGCTCAGCCCGCTGCCGGCGCCCGGGGCATCAACCCGAGCTGGTACAGCACCATGAACAGCACCACACGAAGGGCCGCGACCCAGAAGGCCGCCACCGGGGCCGTCAGGACGGGCGGTATGGCCGACGGTGTGAGATAGGCAACCGGCCGGTAGATCCACTCGGTGAGCCAGCGGAACGAACGGTAGATGTAGTTCTGGCTGTCCGGCGGCAGGAAGAAACTCAGGAAGAAGCGGCCGAACAGGCAGTAGAAGACCAGGGACAGGAAATAGTTGGGGATGTGGAAATACCAGTAGCTCCACCAGATATCCTGAGATCCCACGCAATCGTCTCCTCTTCGTCCATCTTAGCCTAGCGCGCAAAAAAAAGCAGGACCCCGTGAGGGGCCCTGCTCCTGATCGATATGTTCCGCCCGGCGCTAGTTGTGCGCCGCGACAGCTCCGCCAGGTGTGCGGATCGAGTCCACGAAGTTCTGCATCTCTTTCGAAGGCGCAGGTGTCATGAGGCTGACCACGTAGGTCACGATGAATGCCGCCGGCAGTCCGAACACGGCCGAGGAGATGTTGCGGATGCCCCACCACAGGTCGGTTCCGAACATCGCCTTGAAATCGGCCGGCCAGTAGCGGGTCATCACCAGGTAGAACAGGCAGATGCCAAAGCCGGCGATCATGCCGCTGATGGCACCGATCTTGGTCGTGCGCTTCCACCAGATGCCGAGCACCAGCGGGGCGAACAGGCCGGCGGCGGCCAGCGAGAATGCCCACGCCACCATCTGGATGATGCCGGAAGGCCGCGTGCCGGCGACCGCCGCCGCGATGATCGCGACGCCGACCAGCAAGCCACGCGCGACGATCAGCCGGCGGGCCGTCGAGGCCTTGGGGTCGATCATCTTGTAGTAGACGTCGTGGCTGAGCGCGTTGGCGATGGCGAGCAGCAGGCCATCGGCGGTGGAGAGCGCCGCGGCGAGACCGCCGGCGGCCACCAGGCCCGACACCACGTACGGCAGGCCGGCGATTTCCGGCATCGACAGCACGATGATGTCCTGGTTGATGATGAACTCCGACAGCTGAAGGATGCCGTCGCTGTTGCCGTCCTTGATGGTCAGCAAGCCGCCGACCTGGGACCAGTTCTGGACCCACGCCGGGAGGCTGGCGATCGGCTGACCGATCACGTTCTGGTAGACCTCGAGCTTCGCGAAGGAGGCATAGGCCGGCGCCGTGAAGTAGAGCAGGAAGATGAAGAAGATCGACCAGGCAACCGAGGTGCGCGCCTCACGGACGCTGGGCGTCGTGAAGTAGCGCATCAGGATGTGCGGCAGCGAGGCCGTTCCGATCATCAGGCAGAGCACCAGAGCCCAGAAGTTGTTGAACTCCGTCCAGCTGAACTGCCCCTTGGCATCGGTGAAGGCGTCAACGTAGTGCTTCACGACGCCGAGCTTGGTTTCGAGCGCGGCGATCTGGTCGAGCGCCTGGCCGTAGGTCAGCTCAGGGATCGGGATGCCGTACAGCTTGGTCGACAGCCAGACGACCGGCACGAGGTAGGAGATGATCAGGATGATGTACTGGGCCACCTGGGTCCAGGTCACCGCCCGCATGCCACCCAGCATCGAGCACACCAGGATGCCGAGCAGGCCGACGAAGATGGCGACCTCGAACGGGATGCCGAGGAAGCGCGAGGTGATGATGCCGATGCCGAAGCACTGCGCCACGATATAGGTGAACGACGCACAGAACAGCACGACGACGCCGCACAGTCGCGCACCGTTGCCCTCGTAGCGGGTGCCGAGAAAGTCGGGCACGGTGAACTGGCCGAACTTGCGCAGGTAGGGCGCAAGCAGGATGCCGACCAGCACGTAGCCACCGGTCCAGCCCAGCACGTAACCCAGCGCGTTGAAGCCGCCGAGATAGATGCCGCCCGCCATCGAGATGAAGGAGGCGGCGCTCATCCAGTCGGCGCCGGTGGCCATGCCGTTGTACAGCGCCGGCACCTTGCGGCCGGCGACGTAGTATTCCGACAGATCCATCGTTCGCGACAGGATGCCGATGTAGGCGTAGACGCCGATCGTCAGGATCACGAAGCAGTAGCCGATGACCTTGTTCGGCACGCCCATCTGTTCGAGGACGGCGAGGATAAGGGTGAAGACGATGAAGCCGCCGGCGTAGCCGCCGTAGATCTTCCCGAGGTTGCCGTAGAAGCCGCCGCCGGCGGCCTTGGAGTCAGCCATGATTCATCTCCCCCGGTCAGTCTTCCTGGACGCCGAATTCTTCGTCGATCTTGTTCTGCGCGATCGCGTTCCAGACGCACAGGACGACGAAAGCGATCAGCGAGCCCTGGGCCGCCATGTAGAAGCCGAGCGGGAAGCCCAGAAACCGGATGGAATTGAGCTGGACCGCAAACAGCGGGGCGACGAAGCTGAAGAAGATCCACAACGCGAAGATGGTCCACATCAACGCGGAGGTCTTGGTCCAGTATTTGTGCATCTGCGCGGTATCGAGTTTCGGAGCCATGCCGTTATTCCTCCTCAATCATTCGTTGTGCGGCGTTGCCGGGACGTGCAGCGACGAGCCGGAACGACCGGCGTGTAGTTGCGCGATTTGTGGACGTGCAGTGCATGCTCTGCTTTGTCCTCCCCCGACGCCGTGATACGGCGTTCCTAACTTCTTGATCTGTGGAGGATACGGCGTGCCCAACCATCGCCACAATCAGACCAAAGTCGAAGGCCTGACCTCGTGATGCTGTCTTTCCTCAAGCCGTTCCTGCCCAAGCCCAGGGTTCGGAGTCTTGCTGCGTTGCAGCAATTTCTCGAGGACGAGGCGGCGTATCTCGCTCAACGTTCGGTAGTCGACTTCGTGCGCAACGAACTCGGCAGCCTGAGCGCCCAGGCCTTCGCCGACCCGCGCTTCCAGGTCAAGATGACGGTGTCCCGTTGGGACGGTTTCGCCGCCATATTGGCCGATATGATCGGACTTGCTCATGCGCACCTGCTCGCCGCCGGCACGCCGCGCGCCGTGCTCGACACCTACTTCGGCGATCTCTATGCGGCGATCCTCGCCCGCCATTCGACGCCCGATCACCGCCTTCAGGGATGGGATCCCGACATCGCTGCACTGCGAACAAGACTGGCCACGCGGCCGGTCGGGCCGGTCAATCCACAGGCCGACGCCACGGTGACCGGCTCGATGGTCTTCGACACCCTTCCCTTCATCCCACGTGATCCGGTCGAGAGCCGCATGGTGTTGTCCAACGCCTTCGCCTTCGGCTTGATCGCCTTCAATGACCGGTTGAGAAGGCTGCTGGTAGTGGCTCGCCTCGGCGACGAGCTCGTCGCGTCGAGGCCATGACCATCGCCGATCTCTTCGGCCGATACCTGCGCCGCTCGGCGCCACACGGCCGCTGGAGCGGCGCCGCCCATACACCGCTCGAACGCCTGCCGCTGGTGGCGATCGATTGCGAGACGACAGGCCTCGACCCCCGGCGCGATCGCATCGTTTCCTTTGCGGCGATTCGCATCGACGAAGGACTGTGCGTGGCCGAACGGCCCACGGTCGACATCCTGATCAATCCCGGTATCGAAATTCCGACGCGTGCCACGGCCATACATGGTCTCGATCGGGCCCATCTCGCCGACGCTCCGACTTTTGCCGAAGCCTTCGAAGCGATCGCCGCAAGCCTCAAAGGCGTCGTTGTGGTTGGCCACCATGTCGGCTTCGATCTCGCCATCATCGACCGCGAAGCGGCACGCGCACGGCTGCCCTGGCACGAGCCGCCACATTTCGACACCGCGAGCCTGGCGGCAGCCCTCGGTCATCCATCGGCGCACATCGATCTTGCCGAATTGCTCGGCCATCTGGGCATCGAACCCAGCGGGCGTCGCCACAGCGCCGCGGGCGACGCCCGCATGGCCGCCGACCTGTTCGTCGCCCTGGCCCATCGCCTGATCGGGCGGGGCCACGGCACCTATGGCGGCGTGGCCACTTTCCAACGCGCGCCGCGCCGGTGAGCCATGGACACCGCGGCCCTCGAGCGTCTCGACTCGTTTCCCTACCGGCACCATGTCGGCGACCTGATGACGGCGCCAGTCGTCACGATCGATCCGGACCGGTCGGTTGCCGAGGCGACGCGCCTGATGAGCGAGCGGCGCATCAGCTCGGTGGTCGTTCTCGACGGCGAAGGTCGATTGCACGGCATCCTGACGGAGCGCGACGTGCTGCGCCTGGTCGCGGCCGGACCCGGCAGGCTCGCGGACCCGGTTTCGGCGGCAATGACTGCGCCCGTACACGCCATCGAGGCCGATGCACCCATCTATCGCGCTCTGGCCCGCATGGCGCGCCTCGACGTGCGACATCTGGCGGTGGTTGACGACCATGATCGTCCGGTCGGCATTCTGACGTCGAGCGCACTCCTCAAGCAGCGCGCCTCCCTAGCCCTCACGCTCGGCGATGAGATCGCCGTGGCGCCGGACGGGCTTGCCCTTCGCGCGATTCACGACCGGCTGCCGGCCCTGGTCCGCGCCCTTCGCAGCGAGGACGTGAGCGCGACGCAGGCGTCGTCCGTCGTCGCCGGCATTGTCCGCGACCTCACGGCGCGTGCCGGCGAGTTGGCATTGTCGGAGATGAAGTCGGCGGGACGAGGTGAGCCGCCCGCTCCCTGGTGCCTGCTCGTGCTGGGCTCGGCCGGCCGCGGAGAATCGCTGCTGGCGCCGGACCAGGACAATGCGCTGATCCACGAGGGCGGTGCCGATGACGGCGCCTGGTTCACCACCTTCGCCGAACACATCAACCGGCTGCTCGACGAAGCCGGCGTGCCCTATTGCCTTGGCGGTGTGATGGCCAGCAACCCGTCGTATCGCCATTCGCTCGCCGGCTGGCAGGCGCAGGTCGACGCCTGGGTCGCTCGACCGCAGCCGGAGGCCCTGCTGGGTGCCGACATCTTCTACGATTTCGCCGCGGTGCTAGGCACCCGTCGCCTAGCCGGCGCACTCCGCCAGCATGCCACGCGCGCCGCCGGACACTCCCCTACCTTCCTCTACCAACTCGCTGCGGCAACCGACGACGTTCCCCGAGCCACCGATCTGCTGGGGCGTCTGCGCACGCGCGAAGGCCGCATCGATCTCAAGCGGTATGGCCTGTTTCCGATCGTGGCGGCCGCGCGCGTGGTGGCGCTCGCCTGGGGATCGACCGCGACGGCCACGGATACACGACTTGCCGATGCGGCGGCAAAGGGTGCGTTCTCCGACGATGCCGCGCGATCGCTGATCGACGCGCGCGGCGTCATCGTCGAAGCCATCCTCGACCAGCAGCTCGAGGATATCGCTGCCGGCCGCATTCCCGACAACCGGGTCGATCCCCGGCGGCTTGGCCGGCGCGCCGCTTCGCGGTTGCGAGAAGCCCTTGCCGTTGCCGCCGAGACACCAGAACTGGTCCACGATGCGTTGAGCAACCGGCCGATCACGTCTGCTCCTTGACCGCACACTGCGACGAGGTTCAAGCTTTCACCATGGCCGCCGTCCCCTCCTTCCTGATCGCCGACGACCATCCGATGGTTCGCGACGCGCTCGCGTCGGCGCTGGGCCAGGCATTCCCCAGCGCCCAGATCGCCGTGGCATCCACGCTGGCCCAGGTACAGGCGGCACTCGACCGCGAGCCCGAAACCGATGCTTTGCTGCTCGATCTCGACATGCCGGGAATGGACGGCCTGACCGGCGTCGCGTTGTTGCGCTCCGAGCATCCCATCGTGCCGATCATCGTGGTCTCGGCCGCGCGCGAGCCTGCGGTCGTGCGACGCGCCTACGAGTTCGGTGCCTCGGCCTACATCGACAAGTCGGCCTCGCTCGAGGAGATCGTGGGGACGGTTGCCGCGGTTTTGGACGGTGAGATCTTCGCGCCGCCGGAATCGGAACCCACCGACACATTCTCCCAGCGCGCGGCCCAACTCACGCCTCAGCAGTGGCGCGTGCTCGCTCTCATGATCCAGGGCGACCAGAACAAGCAGATCGCCCACAAGCTCGGCGTCGGCGAGGCCACCGTGAAGGCACATGTGACGGTGATCCTGCGCAAGCTCGGGGTGCGCTCGCGCACCCAGGCTGTCATCGAGGCGCGAAGCCTCGCCATTCCCGTCGCCGAGCCCGTCAGGCCCTGAGGCGTCCCGCCGCCGGATTGCGCAGCCGCAGGAGCGCACGCAACGACGCAGGCTTCACCGGCTTGTGCAACAGCTCGACGTTCCGCGCCCGCGCCCTGAGACGCAGCGTCGGATCGCGGTCGGCGGTGACGAGGGCCGCCGGCACGGCGTGGCCCCAGGCGCGGCGCAAGGTTTCGACGACTTCGAGGCCGTCGGGTCCTTCATCGAGATGCAGGTCGGCCAACACGAGATCGGGCAGGCGACCGGCGCGTGCCACCTGCTCGAGCGCCTCGACGCGCGTGGCCGCGATCGCCACGCGGCAGCCCCAGCCGCCGAGCAGGGCCGCCATCGCCTCGCGGACGCGCGCCTCGTTGTCGATGCAGAGCACGAAGCTCTCGGCCTCGATCGACAGCATGGGTTGCGACACCGGCGGCGCGATGGGGGCGGCCACCACGGCGGGCACGCGCGGCACCATCACCGAGAAGGTCGAGCCGCGGCCAGGCGCCGACGCGAGGCCGACCGGCAGGTCGAGCATGCGCGCGATGCGATCGACAATGGCGAGGCCCAGACCCAGGCCCCGCTCCTCGCGCAGCGCCTCGTCCTCGGGCTGCAGCCGGACGAACTCGTCGAAGATGATGGTCTGCTTGTCCTGCGCGATGCCGGGGCCATTGTCCTTGACCTCGATCCGCAGTTCGTCGCCGCTCGCTGCATTGGGAACACGGCGGCAGCCCAGCAGGACTCGCGGCGGCCGGCCTTCGCTCCTGCCGTAGCGCAGCGCATTGGACAGCAGATTCTGCAGAATCCGGCGCAGGAAGGCTGGATCGGTCGCGACGAAGGCGCGCGTCGGCACCACGACCAGTTCGACGCCGCCGCGGGCGGCGACTGGCGCGAATGCGGTGGCCAGCGACTCGAACAGCGGCTGCAGGGCGAACGGCCGCTTTTCCGGCTTGAAGGCGCCGGCGTCGAGCTTGGAGATGTCGAGCAGCGCATCGAGCAGCGATTCGACGGCACCCAGGCTCGCGTCGATCTTGCCGCTGAGGTCGTTGCCGGGATCGCGGTCGATCATCGCTGCGGTGAACAGGCGCGCGGCATGGAGCGGCTGCAGCAGATCGTGGCTGGCGGCGGCGATGAAGCGCGTCTTGCCCAGATTGGCGGCCTCGGCCTCGGCCCGGCTCGCTTCCAGCTCGGCGGTGCGTTCGATCACGCGCTGTTCCAGCGTTTCCGTCGATTGCCGCAGCTGGTGGTCGCTCTCGCGCAGCGCCTGGGCAGTATGGACGCGCGCCGTCACGTCGTTGCAGGTCGCGACGAAGCCGTCGCCGGGCAGCGGATCGAGCCGGAGCTCGATGACGCGGCCCTCGCGAGTGGCTATTTCGTGCGTTTGCGGCGACTCGGGCCGGCGCAGCAAGGCCACGACATCCGAGCTGGCACCGAACTGCTGCGGCGCGGCGCCGACGGCGACCGCGTCGTCGTCGAGCGACAGCAGGGTCGTGAAGCGATCGTTGAAGATCTCGAGCCGGCCCTCGCGGTCAAAAGCGGCGATGCCCATGCCGACGTGATCGAGCGTGTTGCGCAGGATCTCGTAGTTGTAGCGGATCGCCTCGGAGGCTTCGTCGATCAGGGCTCGTGCGCTGCGTGGTAGCAGCCGGCCGCGGCGCCCGAAGGCGGCGATGATGATGCGGGCCGAGGCCGAACCCAGGGTTCCCGACAGCATGCGCTCGGCGCGCGCCAGCGCCACCTCGATCGACAGCCGCTCCCCGGAGAGCGCCCGCAGCGCGCGCTCCGAGCCCACGAAGCGCGACAGCAATTCGCGCAGCTCCTCGATGCGCGCAGCATCGGCCGGCGCCTGCTGCTCCGGCTGTTCCGGCTCGGCCCCCAGCACGAAGGAGCTGGCCTGTTCGCGATCGCGGGCGATCGGCCGCGCCCACAGCGAGACGCCGATCAGAAGGGCCGCGTTGACCAGAATGCAGACCACGAAGCCCTGGCCGACGGGATCGAGATCGGACAGGGGTGCCGGCAGGTAGGGCTTTAGCGGGGCCACCTGCGCGGCGCCCACGTTCTGGTGCAGGGTCGGCAGCAGGAGTGCGTAGAGCCAGACGACGAAGCCGCCGGCCAGGCCCGCCACGACACCGTAGCGATGGGCTCCCCGCCAATAGAGGCCGAGCACGAGGCCGGGCGCCAGATTGGCGACGGCGCAGAACGAGATCAGGCCGATCGAGGCAAGCGGCAGGTAGCCCGAGATGATGCGCTCGTAGGCGTAGCCGGCCATAAGAATGAGCACGACGGCGGCGCGACGCACGAACACCACCAGCGGCCCCATCTCGCGCGCGACACCAGCCTGCCGCCGCAGCAGATAGGGCATCACCAGCTCGTTGCCGATCATGCCCGACAGCGCCATGCAGGCCACGATCACCATCGAGGTCGCTGCCGACAGGCCGCCGATGAAGACGAAGGCCGACAGCCAGCCCTCGCCGTTCGCAAGCGGCAGTTGCAGGACGAAGAGATCAGGGCTGGCCTTCGGCCCGAGCAGCAGCAGGCCGGCGGCGGCGATCGGAACGACAAGGAGGTTGATCAGGACGAGGTAGACCGGAAACAGCCAGCGCGCCGTCTTGAGGCTTGCCGGATGGCCGTGCTCGACCACGGCGACATGAAACTGCCGCGGCAGGCAAAGAAACGCCATCGCCGAAAGCAGCGACATCACGATCCAGCTGAGCGGCGAGCCGCCATGGGTGATCCGCTCGGCGATCGCCGGCGCCTGCTCGACCCGTGCCATCAGGTCGCCCGGCCCGTCGAACAGGACGAACAGGACGAACGGCCCGACCGCCAGCAGGGCCAGCAGCTTCACCACCGATTCGAAGGCGATGGCCAGCATCATGCCGCGATGCTGCTCCGAGGCCTGGACGTTGCGCACGCCGAACAGGATGGTGAACACCGCCATCAACGCCGCGACAATCAATGACGTGTCGGTGTGCACGACGCCGCCGGCGACGCCCTGGATCGGCTCGGCGATTGTGCGGAAGGACGACGACACCGCCTGGAGCTGGAGCGCGATGTAGGGCAGCACGCCTACCGTGGCGAACAGGGTGGCGGTGACGCCGACGGCGCGGCTCTTGCCGTAGCGCGAGGCGAGGAAATCGGCGATCGACGTCACATTGTGCTGCTTGGCCACCCGCACCATCTTGGCGACCATCGGATAGCCCAGGGTCACCACGAGGGCAGGGCCGGTGTAGATGAAGATGAAGTCGATGCCGCTGGTGGCCGCCCGGCCGACGCTGCCGTAGAAGGTCCACGAGGTGCAATAGATGGCCAGCGACAGGCCGTAGACGGCCGGCGCCACCGAACTGGCCGACCAGTCGCGGGCGTATCGGTCGCCGAAATAGGCCACGGCGAACAGCAGCCCAAGATAGGCCAGCGACAAGGCCAGGACGGTTGGTTCCGCCAGCATGCGTGCGCGTTTTCTCCCGTCGTCATTGAACCCGTTCGACGGGGCCGCTACAAGCGCGCCAACCTAGATTTCCAGCCGGAGCCCACAATGGCCGCCTACCAGTACATCTATGTCATGAAGGGTCTGAACAAGACCTTCCCGGGCGGCAAGCAGGTCCTGAAGGACATCTGGCTGTCGTTCCTGCCCGGCGCCAAGATCGGCGTGCTCGGCCTCAACGGTTCGGGCAAGTCGACCCTGCTCAAGATCATGGCGGGCCTCGACGACAGCTTCACCGGCGAAGCTTGGGCCGCCGAGGGCGCCCGGGTCGGCTTCCTCGAGCAGGAGCCCAAGCTCGACGAGACCAAGGACGTGCTAGGCAACGTCATGGACGGCGCCGGCGACATGGCCAAAATGCTGGCCCGCTTCGAAGAGGTGTCGAACGCCTTCTCCGACCCCGACGCCGACATGGACAAGCTGATCGCCGAGCAGGCCGAGCTGCAGGAGAAGATCGACGCCGGCAACGGCTGGGACCTGGGCCGCACCGTCGAGATCGCCATGGATGCGCTGCGCTGCCCACCGGGCGATGCCAAGGTCGACGTCCTGTCAGGCGGCGAGCGCCGCCGCGTGGCGCTCTGCCGGCTGCTGCTCTCCAAGCCCGACATGCTGCTGCTCGACGAACCGACCAACCATCTCGATGCAGAGTCGGTGGCCTGGCTGGAACGCCACCTCGCCGAATTTCCCGGCACCGTCGTGGCCGTCACCCACGATCGCTACTTCCTCGACAATGTCGCGGGCTGGATCCTCGAACTCGACCGCGGCCAGGGCATCCCGTGGGAGGGCAACTACTCGTCGTGGCTCAAACAGAAGGACAAACGCCTCGAGCTCGAAGAGAAGACCGCCGACGCCCGCCGCCGCACCATGCAGCGCGAGCTCGAATGGATGGGTCAGAGCGCCCAGGCCCGGCGCACCAAGAGCAAGGCCCGCATCGCCGCGTATCAGCAGATGGTCGAAGAGGACAGGCAGGAGACGCTTGACCGGGCGCAGATCGTCATCCCTGCCGGGCCGCGGCTGGGCGATCACGTCATCACCGCCGAGAAGATCTCCAAGGGTTTCGGCGACCGCCTGCTGATCGACGACCTCTCCTTCAA
>NZ_SCVH01000006.1 GCF_004296935.1 Reyranella sp. | reverse complement strand
ACGCCGCTGATGCGCCAGAACGTCGACACCGACCTGATCATCCGCATCGAGCGGCTGGTCGACAACGTGACCCGCGACGGCCTCGGCCCCTATTGCTTCGAGCAGATCCGCTTCAAGCCCGACGGCAGCGAGGACCCGGACTGCATCTTCAACCAGGCGCCCTATCGCGGCGCCCCGATCATCCTCAGCCGGGAGAACTTCGGCTGCGGGTCGAGCCGCGAGGGCGCGGTGTGGGCACTCAAGGGCATGGGCATCAAGACGGTGATCGCGCCCTACTTCGGCGACATCTTCAACAACAACTGCTTCCAGAACGGCATCCTGCCGGTGGCGCTGCCGATCGCGGAGATCGAGCAGCTCGCCGACGAGATGAAGGCCTCGCCCGGCAATGCCCGCGTCACGGTCGACCTCGAGAACTGCACCGTCGTGTCGCCCACGGGGCGCGTCATTCCCTTCCAGATCGATGCAAGGCGCCAGCACGCCATGCTGAACGGGCTGGACGACATCGCCCAGACCATGAGCCACAAGGGCGAGATCGAGGCCTGGCAAACCAGCGACAAGACCGCTCGCCCCTGGATCTGGCTGTGACGGATCTGGCTGTAGCCTTGTGAAACCTCTCCACGCCGCCGCGGCGCTTCTCATCGTGGCGATGTGGGGTCTCAACTTCACCGTCATCCGCTTCGGCCTCGACGAATTCCCGCCCTTCGCCTTCGCGACCTGGCGCTTCGTGCTGTGTGCGCTCCCTGTGCTGTTCGTGGCCCGGCCCGACATCTCCTGGGCGACGCTGGCCGGCATCGGTGGCTTCATGTTCGGCGGCCAGTTCGTCTTCCTGTTCTTCGCCATGCAGGCGGGCCTCCCGCCCGGGCTCACGTCGGTGCTGGTGCAGCTGCAGGGCCCGCTCACCGTGGTGCTGGCCGCCCTTTTCCTGCGCGAGCACGCCACGCGCGCCCAGTGGCTCGGCCTCGCCGCCGCCGCGGTCGGCGTGGTGCTGATCAGCCGCTCGGTCGAAGGCACCGCCAGTCTGCTCGCCGTCGGACTGGCGCTGCTCTCTGCGCTCACCTGGGCCACCGGCAACCTCTTCTTCCGCTCAGCGCGCGGCACCTCGATGTTCGCCGTCACCGTATGGGCGAGCGTGCTGCCGCCGATCCCGTTCGCGCTGATGAGCCTCGCCGTCGAAGGCCCCGAGGCGCTTCTGATGCCGATCCTCAACCCGACATGGCGCGGTTGGTTCGTGCTCTTCTATACGGTCGTGCCCGTGATGTGGCTGGGCTACCTCATCTGGGGCACGCTGCTGCGCACCTATCCTGCCGGCAAGGTCGGGCCGATCTCGCTGCTGGTGCCTTGCGCCGCCCTCCTCTTCGCCTCGCTGCTGGTCGACGAGCCGATCGGCGGCCTGCGCCTGCTGGGCGTCGTCGTGGTGCTGGGTGGCGTGGCGATCGGCGTGTTCGCCTCGGGCCGGCGCCTGCGCTAAGCGGCCTTCTGCAGGCCGCACCATTCGGCGATGAACAGCGCCGTGGCCTGGGTGATCTTGCGGATCGATTCGAGATTCACGCGCTCGTCGAAGCCGTGGATGTCGTCGGACTCCGGGCCGTAGACCAGCGCCGGGATGCCGGCATAGAGGCCGAAGAAGCGGTTGTCGGCGGTGCCGGTGGAGGTCTTGTCCTCGAGCTCGCTGCCGAACACCGTCTTGTGCGCCTCGGCCAGCACGACCCGCACCTGCTCGTGGTTCTTCAGCACGAAGGGCTCGGCCTGGAAGCCTTCCCAGGTCACGCTGGGCGGGTTGTTGCCCAGGAACGGATCGTTGGCCGCGGCCTGGCGCACCAGATCCTCGATCTCCTGCCGGCATTCCTTGAGGGTCTGCGACGGCAGCACGCCCACGCGCATGTCGAAGGTACACCAGGACGGCACCGAGCTCGCCCAGTCGCCGCCGGCGATCTTGCCGACGTTGAAGTTCACCGGGTGATGGTGATCGCAGAAATGCTTGTCGTGCGCCTTCTTCGCATTCCACTTCTTCTCCAGCTCACGCAGCCGCTGGATCAGGCGGAACGCCGATTCGATGGCGTTGGAGCCGGCATCGGCCTTGTAGACATGCACCGGATGGCCCGTGACCTTGACCTGGAACCACATGACGCCGACCTGGGCCACGGTCAGCACGCCCGATGACGGTTCGGGAATGAGGGCCGCCTCGGCGCGGTAGCCGCGCTGCAGGCAGGCGAGCGCACCGTTGCCCGTGCACTCCTCCTCGACGACCGACTGCTGGTAGACGTCGGCCGCGGGCTGCCAGCCCAGCGACTTCAAGGCGCGCAGCGCGAACACATTGAGGATCAGCCCCGCCTTCATGTCGCCGGCACCGCGGCCGTACATCCAGCCGTCCTTGATCGCGGGCTCGAAGGGATTGCGCGCCCACATCTCGTGCGGGCCCTCGGGCACCACGTCGATATGACCGTTCAGGATCAGCGAGCGCCCCTTCGGATTGGACGGCCGCCAGGCGCCGACGACGTTCCAGGCATCGTCATAGTCCTGGCTGTGCGGCGAGTAGCCCGGCAGGTGTTTCAGATCGTCGATCTTGATCTGCCAGCGGTCGACGCCGAGGCCATCCTCCTTGAACAGGCGGGCCATCATGTCCTGCGCCGGCGCCTCCTGGAAACGCGTCGAGGGGATTTTCACCAGGTCGGCCAGGACCTTGGTCTGCTCGTCGAACCGGCGGTCGACTTCGCTCATGATCTTGGTCTTTACGGCGGCTTCGAGCATGGGCGGCATTCCTATGGATGTTGGGTTTGGCCGACATTGGCCGACGCGAAATGACTCGTCAAAGCGGGCCCAGCCTTCTATTTCACGCCGCAATGCCGACGCTGCGCACCTTGCAGGAACTGGACCGCGACGGGCTGCTGAGCCCCGATCCGCGGCTGGCGGCGGCTGCCCAATCGATGGCCATTGCGATCACACCGGAGATGCTTGCGCTGATCGATCGCGCCAGGCTCGCGCACGACCCCATTGCCCGCCAGTTCGTGCCCAGCGCCGCCGAGACCGACGTGTCGGCCGACGAGCTGGCCGACCCGATCGGCGACGAGGCCCGCTCGCCGGTGAAGGGGCTGGTGCACCGCTATCCCGACCGCGTGCTGCTGAAGCCGATCCACGTCTGCCCGGTCTATTGCCGCTTCTGCTTCCGGCGCGAAAAGGTCGGCCCGGGCGGCGAAGCCCTGTCGGCTGCCGAACTCGAGACGGCGCTCGCCTATATCCGCGCCCATCCTGAAATCTGGGAAGTGATCCTGACCGGCGGCGATCCGCTGATGCTGGCGCCACGCCGGCTGGGCGAGCTGATCGCGGCGCTCGATGCGATCCTGCACGTCGCGGTCATCCGCGTTCACTCCCGCGTCCCGGTCGTCGATCCGGGACGGGTAACGGAGGAATTGGTCGCCTCGCTCAAGCCGCGGCGCGCCAGTCTCTGGCTCGGCATCCACTGCAACCATGCCCGCGAGCTCGCCGACCCTGCCCGGGCGGCGCTGGCGCGCCTGGCGGACGCCGGTATTCCCCTGATGGGCCAGACCGTCCTGCTGCGCGGCGTGAACGACGATATCGAGACCCTGGAGGCGCTGATGCGCGCGCTGGTGACGTGTCGCGTAAAACCCTACTACCTGCACCATCCCGATCTGGTGCGCGGCACCGGGCATTTCCGCGTCTCGATCGAGCACGGCCAGGCGCTGACGAAGGCCTTGCGCGGCCGTCTCTCGGGGCTTGCCCAGCCGACCTATGTCCTCGACGTGCCCGGCGGCCACGGCAAGGTCCCGATCGGGCCCGCCTATCTCGGCGACGATCCGTCGGCGCTCACCATCGAGGACGCCTTCGGCGGGCATCATCGCTATCCCGGGTGAGCCGGGCGAATCCCTAGAGTGTTTGCGTGCCGACCGGACCGGGTGCCTCGACAGCCAGTTCGATGTCCATTTTGCCGGCGTTTTCAAAAGCCAGCGTGACGGGCGCCCGTGAACCTGGTTCAAGCGGGGCCTTGAGGCCCGTCAGCAACAGATGATAGCCGCGCGGCTTGAACGTCAGTGTGGTCCCCGGGGGCAGGGCGAGGCCGCCCTCGCGTTGGCGCATACGCAGGCCGTCGCCCACCACCTTGATGGCGTGGATCTCGATATGCTCCGCCACCGGACTGCTGGCCGCGATTAGCCGGTCCGGGATCGTTCCCTTGTTGGTGATCGTGAAGAAGCCGCCGCCCTCCGCCGTGGCCGGCAAGGACGCGCGCGCCCAGGGGCCGACGACTTCGATCCCGCCCAACACGAAACTGCGGGCCGCAGCAGGACCCTTCGGGCCTTCGGAGGTATTACGTGAACGATTGAACCAGCTCATGGGAGCGTCTTGTAGCGCGAAGCGAGCGGGCTCGTCATTTGCCGTCCAGCTCTTATCGAGGATTAGATTTGTTGCTGGCCCGGACCTGCCCGCCGCCGGTCAGCGACGCCCGGTCGCGGCAAGGGCGGTTCGGCCCGAGCGAGTCTGCGGTGTGCTGAGTTCCTCGACCAGCCATTCCTCGAAGGCGCGCGTCTTGGGCCGGCCCACCGAGGCCGGCGGGCACACGAACCACCACGCCTTGCCGCTGTCGACGATCTGCGGGAACGGCTGGAACAGCCGGCCCGACGCCAATTCCTCGCGGAAGAGCTGGGGCGGCCCGAGGGCAACGCCCGCGCCTTCCATCGCCGCTTCCACCGCGATCATCGTCGAATCGAACGTGAGCACGCGCTTGGGCTTGAAGTCGCCCAGGCCGACGGCGCGCAGCCAGATCGCCCATTCGGGATCGTAGGTCATGTCGATGAAGGGCACGCGCTTGAGATCTTCCAGGGTCTTGAGCTTGTCGCGATAGCGCCGGCCGCACAGCGGCGTCAGCACGTCGCTGAACAGGCGCGTGGCATGCACATCGGGCTCGGGCTGGACGGTGAAGCGGATGGCACAGTCGAAATCCTCGCGGGCGAAATCGACCCGCCGCTGGGTCGTCGTCATGCGGACCTCGATCTCGGGGTGCTTGGCCTGGAAGCGATGCAGCCGCGGCGCCAGCCAGCCCAGCGCGAAGGTCGTCACCAGGCTGACGTTCAGCGTGCCGGAGTTGGCCTTGCGGCCGACGCGCTCCAGCGCATTGGTCATGCGGTCGAAGGAATCGCGCAGGTCGGGCAACAGTGCCGCGCCCTCGCTGGTGATCTCGAGCCCGCGCGGGCGGCGCACGAACAACGCCACGCCCAGCCTTTCCTCGAGCGCCTTCACCTGATGGCTTACCGCAGCTTGGGTCACGTGCAACTCCTCGGCGGCATGCGTGAAGCTTGCGTGACGGGCGGCGGCCTCGAAGGCGCGAAGAGCGTTGAGCGGCAGCTGAGAGCGGCTCATTTAAGGCACGCATGCATAGATTTTCTATGCCTCCCCCGAGGTTTCATCCTTTGTAATCACGCACATTCTATAGCAAATATAACAAAGAAACGAGGCACAAGAAGCTCCTTCGAGCCTTCCCGCCTCTAACGGAGCTAAGTCATGTCGACCCTGTCCAGCGTGCGGGCTTTCGCCCGCGCCGATGCCCCCTCCTTCTCCCTCGGCCGCACTGTCGCGCTGTTGGCCGGTGCGGTTGTCGTTGGAATCGAGGCCGTCATGACCCGAGCCGAGCTTGCCCGTTCGCGACGCCAGCTCGCCCAGCTCGACGAGCGTCTGTTGCGCGACATCGGGCTCGACCGCGGCACCGCGCGCCACGAGGCCACCAAGGGCTTCTGGGCGTAAGCCCCTCTCGTCGGGATAAAAATTGCCGTCGGCAGGCGGATAGAGCAGGTTCGGTCATGGTGCTTTGATGGCGCCATGACCCAACACCCTCTCTCACTGCCCACCTTGGCTCTCGCCACCCACACCCTCCCCGACCCGGACACGTGCTGGCAGGCACTGCTGCGGCGCGACCGGGCGTTCAACGGCCGGTTCTGGTTCTCGGTCCGCTCGACCGGGGTCTATTGCCTGCCGTCGTGCGCCGCCCGTCAGCCGCTGCGCCACAACGTGGATTTCCACGCCTCGCCCGATGGCGCCGAGGCGGCGGGGTTCCGCGCCTGCAAGCGCTGCAAGCCACGCGACTGGCGGGCCGATCTCGGCCTCAGCCAGCCGGTGGCCCGCGCCTGTGCCCTTTTCGACTCCACCCTCGCCGACACGCCGCCTTCTCTGGCGGCGGTGGCACGCAAGGTCGGGCTGTCGAGCGGGGCGCTCAGCAAGCGTTTCGTGGCCGAACTGGGCGTCAATCCCCGCGACTGGCTGGTGGCGCGCAAGCGCCAGCGCTTCCGCAAGGCCCTGCGCGGCGGCGAGACGGTGGCCGACGCGCTCTATGGCGCGGGCTACGGCTCGCCGAGCCGCGTCTACGAGAGCAGCGACAGGACGCTCGGCATGACGCCGGCGACCTATGCCAAAGGCGGCGCCGGCGCCCATATCGACTACACGACGGTCGATTCCGACTATGGCCGCGTGCTGGTCGCGGCGACCCACAAGGGCATTGCCGCGGTCTTCCTGGGGGACAGCGACCGGGCGCTCGAGAAGTCGCTGCACAACGACTTTCCGGCGGCCGAGATCGCCCGCAACGATCGTACGCTGGGCCCGCGCGTGAAAAGCGTTCTGGCTCGCCTTTATGGCCGCAAGCCGACCGCCCTCGATGCCGCCGACGTCCCGTTCGACATCGTCGGCACCGCCTTCCAATGGAAAGTGTGGAAGGCGCTGACCGAAATCCCGGCCGGGCAGACCCGGACCTACGGCGAGATCGCCCGTCGGATCGGCGAACCGAAGGCCGCCCGCGCCGTCGGCCGGGCCTGCGCCACCAACCAGGCGGCAGTCGTCATTCCCTGCCACCGCGCCGTCGGCGCCAGCGGCGCGCTCACCGGCTACCGCTGGGGCGTGGCCCGCAAGGAACGTTTGCTGGCCGAGGAACGCCGGCGCAGCAACACGTAGAAGGCGCCGCTGCCGCCATGGTGCGGGTGCGCGGGACGGACGCTGCGCACGCGGGCACGATTGTCGACCCGGTTGAGCCAGCCGATGAATTCGGCGCGGATGCGGCCACCCACCAGGCGGCCGCCTTCCTCGCGCAGCCCCTTGCCCGTGACGATCAGGACGATGCGAAAATCACGGTCGGCCGCCCGTCCGAGAAACTGGCCGACGGCACGTTCGGCCGCCACCAGGGTCATGCCGTGCAGATCGAGCGTGGCTTCGGGGGCAAGCTTGCCGCGCGACAGGGCGCGCGCGACATCGCGGTCGAAACTCTTGTCGGCGACGCTGAGATCCGGCTCCACCGGCGCGACCGGCCGCCGCTTCGCCGGCAATGGCTTGGCAGCCGGCGGCGGTGGCGCGGCCTTGGCGGCAGCGCGCGCCAGACGGCGCCGGCCATCGAGCCGCTTCACGTCGGCCATCGCAGCGGCGAACAGATCGGCGTCCTTGACCATGGCATTTCGTGTAGCCTTGGCCGTGGGGCGGGTCTACACAGCGCGCCATGGCCCTGCCTTCCTCCACTCCGGCGCCGCAGCCCGATCCGGATCTCCAGACTGGCCTGCAATACCTGCGCGCCGGCTGGTTCGACCGCGCCGAGCCGCTGTTCCGTGCGGCTCTCGGCCGCTACGGCGAGCGGCCCGACATTCTGCACTATCTCGCGGTCTGCCTGTCGCAGCGCGGCGCGCTGGCCGAAGCCGAAGCGATGTGGCGCAAGGCGCTGGCCAAAGACCCGAACGAGCCGATGCTGTCCTACAATCTCGGTCTGGTCGCGCGCCGACAGGGCCGCCTCGACGAAGCAGCCCGGCGATTCCGCGACACGATCCGCCGCACGCCGGCGCATGTCGAGGCGCGGCTGGCGCTTGCCTCCATCTACATGGACATGGGCCGCTTCGCCGCCGCCGAGCGCGAGCTGGGCGAGTTCGTCACCAATCTCGACACCGCCATCCAGCAGCCCGGCGGCGAAGGGCTGAAGCCGCTCCAGGCCAGGGCGCGCAATATGCTGGGCTATGCGCTCTACCGCATGGGCCACTTCTCCCCGGCGATCGAGGTCCTCGACATGGCGATGGTCGATGCCGGCGAAGACGCTGCCCGCCGCGGCCAGATCCTGGGTGACCGCGCGCTCGCCCTGGGCGGACTCGGCCATTTCGACGAGGCGATCGCCGAAGCCGGTCGTGCCCTCACCCTCGCCCCCGACAGCCCGAACCTCAATCATGTGACGGGCTTCGTGCTCTATCATGCCGGGCGACCCAGCGATGCGATCGCCCCGATCCGGCGGGCGCTCGAGCTCGATCCCGCCTTTGCGGCCGCGCTCAAGACGCTGGCCCTGGCGCAAGCCGCCGCCGGCCAGGCCGACGAGGCCGTCGACCTGCTGCACCGGGCGTTGCGCGCGAACCCGCGCGACAGGGACGCCGTCCTGCAGCTTTCCAACCTGCACATCGAGAGGCAGGAGTTCGCCGAAGCTCTCGAGGCTCTCGAAGCCCATGTGAAGGCCGCGCCCGACGACGTGCAGGCGCTGAACAACCAGGCGCTGGCCCTGCGCGGTCTCAAGCGCTTCGAGGAGGCGCGACGGGCGCTGAAGCGCGCCTCGCGGCTGGCGAGCGACGATCCCCTGGTGCTGACCAACCTCGGCCGCGTGCTGGTCGACCTCGGCCGCGCCGCCGAGGCGCGGACGTTGCACGAACATGCGCTGCGCGGCCTGCCGGGCGATCCGCGATTGCTCACCCACTACGGTGCCTGCCTCGCCGCGCTGGGCGAGCGCGACAAGGCCCGCGAAACCCTGGACTCCGCCCTGGCGGCCGATCCCAACAACGCCGAGGCCCTGGCGTTTCGGACGAGCCTGGATACATGAGCACCGGCGCCGAGCGTTTGGCCGACGTCCACCAGCGCATCGCCGCCGCCGCCCGTGCCGCCGGCCGCGATCCGGCGGGCGTTACCCTGGTCGCCGTATCCAAGACCCACGGCGCCGACCGCGTCCGCGAGATGCTCGAGGCCGGCCAGCGTGTGTTCGGCGAGAATCGCGTCCAGGAGGCGGAAGAAAAGTTTCCCGCCCTCAAGGCCGAGCATCCGGATCTCGAGCTGCACCTGATCGGCCCCTTGCAGACCAACAAGGCGCGCGATGCGGTGGCCCTGTTCGACGTCATCCAGTCGGTCGACCGTGACCGGATCGCCGTGGCGCTGGCCAAGGAGATGGAGCGGCAGGGCCGTCGGCCGGCCTGTTACATCCAGGTCAACACCGGCGAGGAGCCGCAGAAGGCGGGCGTGCTGCCGGCCGATCTCGACGCCTTCGTGACCGCCTGCCGCGACACCCACAAGCTGCCGGTCGTCGGGCTGATGTGCATCCCGCCCGTCGACGAGGCGCCGGCGCTGCATTTTGCCCTGCTGGCCAAGATGGCGGCCCGCAACGGCCTTGCCCGGATCAGCATGGGCATGAGCGCCGACTACGAGACGGCGGTGAAGCTCGGCGCCACCCATGTTCGGGTCGGCAGCGCGCTGTTCGGCGCGCGGCCGCCGCTCGCGACTCATGCCTGAGCTTCCCGAGGTCGAGACCGTCCGCCGCGGCCTCGAACCCCGGCTGGTGGGCCGGCGCATCGTGCGGTTGTTGCAGCGACGCCGCGACCTCCGCCTGCCGCTGCCGGCGCAATTCGCCAAGCGGGTCGAGGGCCGCACGGTGCGGGCGATCGACCGGCGGGCGAAGTATCTGCTGATCCGGCTGGACGACGGCAACACCCTGATCGCCCATCTCGGCATGTCCGGCCGCATGACGTTGCACGATGCCGCGAGCGCCGCCGAGCATCCGTTCGACCGGCACGACCATGTCGTGTTCGAAACCGACGAGGGCTGGCAGGTCCGCTTCAACGACGCCCGCCGCTTCGGCCTGATGCTGCTGGCCGCCGACGCGGCGCTGCCCAGACACAAGCTTTTCAAGGGGCTGGGCCCGGAGCCGCTGGGCGACGACTTCGACGGCAGCGTGCTGGCCGGTCGCCTGAAAGATCGGCGCACGCCCATAAAGGCCGCGCTGCTCGACCAGAAGACGCTGGTCGGCGTCGGCAACATCTACGCCTGCGAGGCACTGTTCCTGGCCGGCATCTCGCCCCGCCGCTCGTCCCACACGGTGCAGGGCGAGCGCGCCGAGCGGCTGGTGGCCGCGATCAAGAAGGTGCTCCATCGCTCGATCGAGGACGGCGGCTCGACCTTGCGCGACCATGTCCAGCCCGGTGGCGAGCTCGGGTATTTTCAGACCCGCTTCAATGTCTACGACCGTGCCGGCATCGCCTGTCCGACCCGCGGCTGCGGCAAGACCGTGCGCCGGCTCGTCCAGTCTGGTCGCTCGACCTTCTATTGCGCGCACTGCCAGCGCTAGCTAAGAGCGGCCGATAGCCGGGAGGAAACCAGTGGCGGCATACGAGAACATCCTGACCGAAACCAAGGGCCGCGTGGGAATCATCCGGCTCAACCGGCCCAAGGCGCTGAACGCGCTGTGCGCCGATCTGGTGCGCGAGCTCGGCCAGGCGCTCGATGCCTTCGAGGCCGATCCCGGCATCGGCTGCATGGTCCTGACCGGCAGCGACAAGGCCTTCGCCGCCGGCGCCGACATCAAGGAGATGAAGGACAAGTCCTACCAGGACGTCTTCCTCCAGGACTTCATCACGGTCGGCTGGGAGAAGGTGAGCCAGGTGCGCAAGCCGATCGTGGCCGCGGTCGCCGGCTATGCGCTGGGCGGCGGCTGCGAGATGGCGATGATGTGCGACTTCATCATCGCCGCCGACAACGCCAGGTTCGGCCAGCCCGAGATCACGCTCGGGACCATTCCCGGCGCCGGCGGCACCCAGCGCCTGCCGCGCTTCGTCGGCAAGTCGAAGGCCATGGACCTCGTCCTGACGGGCCGCATGATGGATGCCGCAGAAGCCGAGCGCTGCGGTCTGGTCAGCCGAGTCGTGCCGCTGGCCGACCTGATGACCGATGCGCTCGCCACGGCCGAGAAGATCGCGGGCCTGTCGCTGCCCGCCACGATGGTCGCCAAGGAAGCGGTCAACCGGGCCTTCGAGACGACCCTGGCCGAGGGCGTTCGCTTCGAACGTCGCACCTTCCATGCCACCTTCGCCTTCGACGACCGGGCGGAGGGAATGGCGGCCTTCGCCGAGAAGCGCAAAGCAGGCTGGAAACATCGCTGATTGGGTGGTTTTGGCGCGCTTGACCGGTCCCCATGCGGCCCGTATAAGCCCGCCCTTCGAGCAACGAGGACTAAATGGCTAATCACAAGTCGGCCCAGAAGCGCGCCCGCCAGACTGAGACCCGCACCGCCGTGAATACGGCGCGGCGCAGCCGCATCCGCGGCTCGGTCAAGAAGGTCGAGGAGGCGATCGCCACCGGCGACAAGAAGGCCGCCCAGGAAGCGCTGCGCGCGGCGCAGCCGGAGATCCAGCGCGGCGCGATCAAGCGCATCGTGACCAAGAATGCCGCCGCACGTCGCGTGTCGCGCCTCTCGGCGCGCATCAAGGCGATGGCCTGATCCGCTCTACCTTCTTCAGTGGATGTGAACGCCGCTCCCACGAGCGGCGTTTTCTTTTGTCGGCAACTTCGTCGGCAGATTCTTTCGACGACGGAATGGCAAAAAAAATTCGTCGGCATTCGACGAAGAGCATTTGGTCACCAATTGGGCGAACAACATACGATTCGCGTTTATCGCCCCGCATGAGCGTCGAGGCGCTAGATATTGAGCGTCGTCGCGCGTACGGCGCGACGAGAAATAGATTCATCAGAGTTGTCAATCGAGTCGCGCGAGGAACTGTCTGAATAGCGTGCGGCGTTCTCTGTTGAATCGTTTGCGCTCGTCATCGGGTCTGCTAAGAGTCCGTTCATCGCGACGGGGCGTGGGGCGCTGGAACGCGAGCCAAGGCGGAGACGGGGGGCTTCCTCTTCGCCATAACGAACGAGGGAGAGCCGCAGCGTTTCTGCATCAGCGATGATCGAAAGATGAAGCGTCCCGACAACGACGCTCAGCCAGAATTTTTCATCGCTTCTGCCGCGCTGCATGTCTTCCCGTCGATCATTGGCTCGAGGTTCGACGCCCCGCTACGACAAATGAAAAGCGGGGGCCATGTCGAAAGACAACAAGATTGCCGGCACATACGAGGTGTCCCCCGCAGCCGGCTATGCCGGCGACGTGGCGCCGGCGACGGCCTGGAAAATTCTCACCGAACACAAGGACGCGGTATTGATCGATGTCCGTACGCGGCCCGAATGGAATTTCGTCGGACTGCCCGATCTCGAGCCGCTGGCCAGGAAGCCGGCGCTGGTCGAGTGGCAGGTCTTCCCGAGCATGCAGCCCAATCCCGATTTCGTGACCGCGCTCTCGGGCGCGTTTGCGGACAAGGATACACCGCTGCTGTTTCTCTGTAGGAGTGGAGCCCGATCGGCCGCGGCGGCGAAAGCCATGACCGCGGCCGGCTACAGTACATGTCTCAACGTGGCGGACGGCTTCGAAGGTCCCCTGAATGCCGAGGCCAGGCGCGGCGCGGCAGGGGGATGGAAGGCAGCAGGGCTTCCATGGAGACAGACGTGAACCGAATTCAAACACCGATTCCAGGCAATAACGACGCAGCGTACGACAAGAAGAGTGTGGCGGGGGCCGAGATGGATGAAATTGCGGGCCGCAAGGAGCTGGAGGCACATTGGGTGCGCGTCTGCGATCGGCTTCGCAAGGAAATCGGCGACAAGGCGTTCAAGACCTGGTTCGGCGAGGTCGAGCTGGGTGAACTGAAGACCGGCAAGCTCCGTCTATATGCCCCGACGCGCTTCGTCCGCGATTGGGTCGGCCGCCACTATGGCGACCGCGTGCTCGCCTATTGGCAGGCCGTGGCGCCCGATGTGAAGAGCGTCGAGGTGAACCTCGTGCCCCCGCCGGCGCCGCGCCGGCCCAACGAGATCATCGCCGTGCCGCCGCTGCCGTCGTCGCAGAACTACCAGCCGCCGATGCCGCGCATGGGGCCGTCGATCGGCCGCGGCGGCGACGAGGCCTTCTCCGGCCCGGAGGCGCGCTACACCTTCGCCAACTTCGTGGTCGGCAAGCCCAACGAGTTCGCCTACGCCGCCGCCCGCAACATCGCCGAGCAGGACCGGCCGCTGCCGGAACGCAACCCGCTCTATATTTTCGGCGGCGTCGGCCTCGGCAAGACCCATCTGATGCATGCCATCTGGCATGCGCTCCGCGAGCGCGATCCCAAGACCCGCGTCCTCTACCTGACGGCCGAGAGCTTCGTGAACCGCTTCATCCAGGCGCTGCGGACCAAGAACACCGGCCAGTTCAAGGAGCTGTTCCGCAACGTCGACGTGCTGATGGTCGACGATGTGCAGTTCATCTGCGGCAAGGAAGCCAGCCAGGACGAGTTCTTCTTCACTTTCAATTCGCTGGTCGAGCAGAACAAGCAGATCGTGCTCAGCTCGGAGAAGCCGCCGAGCGAGCTCCAGGACATCGAGGAGCGCATGCGCTCCCGGCTGGGCAGCGGGCTGGTGGCCGACATCCATTCGTCGACTTACGAACTGCGCCTCTCGATCCTGCAGACCAAGGCCGAGAATGCCCGGGTGCCTGTGCCCACCGCGGTGCTGGAATTCCTCGCGCACAAGATCAGCACCAACATCCGCGAGCTCGAGGGGGCGCTCAACCGCGTCGTCGCGCACGGCCAGCTGATCGGCCGCGAGATCACCGTCGAGATGGCGCAGGACGTGCTGCACGACCTGCTGCGCCAGGCCGACCG
>NZ_SCVH01000065.1 GCF_004296935.1 Reyranella sp. | reverse complement strand
CGTCTTGCCGGCCGCGTTTCCCAATCTGCTGGCCAACGGCGCGGGCGGTATCGCCGTCGGCATGGCGACCAACATCCCGCCGCACAATCTCGGCGAACTGATCGATGCCTGCTGCGCGCTGATCGACAATCCGGAGCTGACGATCGCCCAGCTCATGGAACACGTGCCGGGTCCGGACTTCCCGACCGGCGCCACCATTCTCGGCCGCAACGGCATCCGCGCCGCCTATGAGCTCGGCCGCGGCTCGGTGATCATGCGGGCCAAGACCCGGATCGAGGAGGGACGCGGCGGCCGCGAGTCGATCATCATCTCGGAGATCCCGTACCAGGAGAACAAGGCGCGCCTGCACGAGCGCATCGCCGAGGTGGTGCGCGACAAGCGGGTTGAGGGCATCTCTGAAGTGCGCGACGAGAGCGATCGCGACGGCGTGCGCATGGTGATCGAGCTGAAGCGCGACGCCATGGCCGATGTCGTGTTGAACCAGCTCTACCGCTTCACGCCCCTGCAGACTTCGTTCGGCGTCAATTCGCTGGCGCTGGACGGCGGCCGGCCGAAGTTGATGAACCTCAAGGAACTGCTTGAGGCGTTCATCCGCTTCCGTGCCGAGGTCATCACGCGGCGGACCAAATTCGAGCTCAACCATGCGCGCGATCGTGCCCATGTGTTGGTCGGCCTCGCCATCGCCGTCGCCAACATCGACGAGGTGATCGCGATGATCCGCCGGGCGCCAGATCCGGTGGTCGCGCGCGAGCGGCTGATGGCCAAGGAATGGCCGGCCGCCGATGTGGCGTCGCTGATCTTGCTGATCGCCGAGCCCGGCCGCGAGGTGGCGGCCGATGGCACCTACAAGCTCTCCGAGGCGCAGGCCCGCGCCATCCTCGAGCTGCGCCTGCAGCGCCTCACTGGCCTGGAGCGCGACAAGATCGCGGAGGAATTGGGCGAGGTCGCCAAGCTGATCGAGGGCTATCTCGAGTTGCTGGGCGACCGCGACAAGCTCTTCGCGCTGATGCGCAAGGAGTTGCTCGAGATCAAGGAGCAGTTCGCGACGCCGCGCCGCACCGAGATCCTCGACAACGAGTTCGAGCAGGACATCGAGGATCTGATCCAGCGCGAGGACATGGCGGTCACCGTCACGCACGGCGGCTACGTCAAGCGCGTGCCTGTATCGGCCTATCGTGCCCAGCGCCGCGGCGGCAAGGGCCGCTCGGGCATGGCCACGCGCGAGGACGACTTCGTCTCCAGCCTTTTCATCGCCAACACCCATACGCCGGTGCTGTTCTTCTCCAGCCGCGGCATCGTCTACAAACTCAAGGTCTGGAGATTGCCGCTTGGCGCGCCGCAGGCCCGCGGCAAGGCCTTCGTCAATCTTCTGCCGCTCAGCGAAGGCGAGACGATCAGCGCCGTGATGCCGATGCCGGAGGACGAGGCGAGCTGGTCCACGTTGCATGTCATGTTCGCCACCGCTCGGGGTGGCGTGCGGCGCAATGAGCTCAGCGATTTCGTCAGCGTCAACCAGAGCGGCAAGATCGCCATGAAATTCGAGGGCGAGGATGCCGGCGACCGGCTGATCGGCGTCAGCGTCTGCAGCGAGGACCAGGACGTGCTGCTGGCGACGCGCCAGGGGCGGTCGATGCGCTTCCCGGTCGCAACGGTACGCGTGTTCCAGAGCCGCGCCTCGACAGGTGTGCGCGGCATCGCGCTGGCCGAGGGTGACGAGGTGATTTCGATGTCGCTGTTCGACAGCGGCAAGGGCATCCCGACCGAAGATCGCGACGCCTATCTCCGCCAGTCCCGGGCGCTACGCCAGGCCGAGAATGCGGCAGAGAATGCCGCCGAGAACGTGGAAGAGGACGCCGCTGTCCCCGACGATACGGCGGCGCCCTCGACGATGCTGTCGCCGGAGCGCTTCGCGGAGCTGCAGGCGAAGGAAGAATTCGTGCTCACCGTTGCCTCGTCGGGCTTCGGCAAGCGCACGTCAGCCTATGAGTATCGGGTGACGGGTCGCGGCGGCAAGGGAGTGGAACTGATGAATCTCGCCAAGGGCGGCGAGATCGTGGCAGCTTTTCCGGTGCTCGACAGCGACCAGATCATGCTGGTCACCGACGGCGGTACCTTGATCCGGTGCCCGGTCGACGGAATTCGCATTGCGGGACGGGCCACGCGCGGTGTCCGCATCGTCAACGTAAGCGAGGGCGAGCGCGTCGTGTCGGCCGTGCGCATTGGCGAGGACGATGGCGGAAATGGCAACGGCAACGGTGAGAGCCATTCCGAAACAAACGGTGGATAAGGATCGCCCGTGTCGCTAAGACTCCGCCGCCGCATCTGGCGCACAAGGGGGAGACATGGCCTCAGAACGCACCGGGGTCTATCCGGGCACGTTCGATCCCATTACCAGCGGGCACATGGAAGTCATGCGCCGCTCGTTGCGGCTCGTCGACAGGCTGGTGATCGGATGCGCGATCAATATCGGCAAGGGTCCGCTGTTCTCGCTCGAAGAGCGGATGGAGATCATTCGCGAGGACATCTCCGAGTTTCCGCCGGCGGACCGCGAGCGCATCAAGGTCGTGCCGTTCGAGGGACTGCTCATCCATTTCACTCGAGAAGTTGGCGCCTCGTTGATCATCCGTGGTCTGCGGGCGGTTTCCGACTTCGAGTACGAGATCCAGATGGCCAATATGAACGCCCGCATGGACCCCGACATCGAGACCATCTTCCTGATGGCCTCCGACCGGCACCAGTTCATCGCCTCGTCCCTGGTCAAGGATATCGCGCGCCTGGGCGGAGACACGTCGCAATTCGTCTCCAAGAGGGTGTTCCAGCGCCTGAAGGCGAAATTCGCCAAGGGCTGACCCGCGTCCCGGTCCCGACACTGCCCCCACAGACCGCGTTGACCGTGGGGCTGGCGCATCTTATACGAGCGCCGCGCGGGGTTTCGGCCTGCGGCGCAACGCCGGAGCGAGCCCGTAGCTCAGCGGTAGAGCATCTGACTTTTAATCAGAGGGTCGTGGGATCGTACCCCACCGGGCTCACCACTGGAATCGAGAAGGAGAGACGCGGCTCATGCCGTCGGTGAAAGTCGTCAACGGCAAGCAGATCGTGGTCGATAATCTCGGCCCGTTGCAGCGCGCCTCTCGTTTCGTCATGAGACCCTTCGAGCAGATGGTGCAGCATCAGGACCTGATCGCGGCCATCCTGAGGCGCGAGATCCGTGAGCGGTTCAAGGGATCGGTCGCCGGCTGGATCTGGGCGGTGGTTGCGCCGCTTCTTGCCATCACCGTCTATTCCTTCGCTTTTTCCACGAACCTGAAACTGCCGGGCTCGGAGGGCGATGGACCGATCATTACCTACTCGCTGTTCATCTTCAGCGGCATCATCGTCTTCAATTTCTGGTCCGAGATGGCGTTTCGCGCGCCGATGCTGCTTCACGAATACACGCACTTCATTAAGCAGACGATCTTCCCCAGCGACATGCTGGCCGTGATCTCGACTCTGCGTGCAACGGCCTACACCCTGATTTCCATCGGCGTCATGCTGGTCTTCCAGTTGGCGATCACCGGCACCCTGCCGTGGACCGTGCTGCTGATGCCGCTGATCTTCATCCCCTTCATGGCCTTCCTGATCGGCATGGCGTGGTTTCTGTGCGCGATCGGCGCCTTCACGCGCGACGCCGGCTATTTCATGATCAACGTGGTGCCGCTGTTCATGTTCGCCACGCCGATCTTCTACCAACACAGTTCGCTGCCGGCGCCGCTCGACTTCTGGATCTATGCCAACGCCTTGACCGGCTACGTCGAGGTCATGCGCGACATCGTACTGCTCGGGAAGGTACCGAACCTGTTCGTCTATGGTTGGACCCTGATCACGTCGGTCGTGACCTTCTACTTCGGCTACTGGTTCTTCGACAGGTATCGAAATGTCATCGTCGACGTCATCTGAGATCGTCGTCGAGGCGAAGCACCTCGGCAAGGCCTACCAGCTTTACGCCCATCGCAACGACTGGCTGAAGCAGGTCCTGTTCGGGTGGTGGAAGAACTACTTCAAGCCGTTCTGGGTACTGCGCGACATCGACATCAGCGTCAAACGCGGCGAGAGCATCGGCGTTCTTGGGCGCAACGGTTGCGGCAAGTCCACCCTGCTGCAGGTGATCTGCGGCATGACGCTGCCCAGCCATGGCGAACTCCGGGTCTCCGGCCGGATCGCGCCCGTGCTGGCGCTCGGCTCGACCTTCGACCAGGAGCTGACGGGTCGCGAGAACGTACTGATCGGCGGCGCCGTGCTCGGCCTGAGACGCGCCGAGGTGCTGCGGAAATTCTCCTCGATCGCGGAATTCGCGGGCATCGGCGACTACATGGATCAGCCGGTGAAGCACTACTCCATGGGCATGCGGACACGCCTCGCCTTCTCGATCTGCGCCCATGTCGAGGCCGAAATCCTGGTGGTCGACGAAGCGCTGTCGGTCGGCGACGCCGCCTTTCAGCGCAAGTGTCTCGACTGGATCGACAATTTCCGCAAGACCGGAACGTTGCTGTTCGTGTCCCACTCGATGGCCGAGGTCCGCCGCCTGTGTACCCGCGCCATCTGGATCGAGGATGGCCGAATCCGCGAGCAGGGCGATCCCAACGAAGTCATCCGGTCCTATCACCGGGCACTTCTGGTGGAGAAGGACGACGTGCACCGCTTCTCGGCTGGCGGCGAGAGATGACGCATGGACGCCAGCGTCGCTGTCTGGCTTGGGTTCGGCTGGTGGTCATTGGGCTCGGGCGTGCACTGGGTGAGCGCGGCGCTTGCGCGCCGGCCCAGGCGGAACGCGACCGTGCAGCATCGACCTGCTGATTTCAGCATTGTCGCGCCGATGAATGGCGGGGGTGACGCCACCGCGGCCTATGTCCAGGCGCTGGCCGAACTTGCCCGCGCCGGAGCCGAGGTCCTGATCTGCGTTGCTCGCGACGATGACGGCGCCGTGGCGCCAACCCTCGCCGTGTGGCCGGACGCGCCGATCCTGGTCGGCAACGATGACACCTTCAATCCCAAGATGAACAACGTCCGCAAGGGTCTCGAGGCGGCCAGCCGGGAGATCGTGGCGCTGTGCGACGCCGGGGTCGTCTTCGATGTCGGCGAACTTTGCCGCGCCGCGGCACCGCTGTCGGCCACGGTCGGGCTCGTGCTGGCGCTCAAAGCAGCCGACGCGCCGCAGAACTTCGCGGCGGAGATGGAGCGGGCATATATCGACGGGCATCAGGCAAGGTTCCTGTTCGCCGCCGACCGACTGGGCCTTGCGGTCGCGTCGGGCGGCGTCACTCTGCTGTCGCGCGATACCCTGCAGCGAATCGGCAATTGGCGCGGCTTCAATCGCTGGATCGCCGATGACTATTCGGTCGTCCGCTCGGTCCGCGAGCTCGGCCTCACCACGCGTCTGGGCGACGTGATGCTGCGGTTGCCGCTGGGGCATCGGGGCTGGCTGACGGTGTGGCGGCGACAGGTCCGCTGGGCGCGTACCCGGTTGCGCCTTCCCGTGTGGCCGCTGGTGCTGTGGGAGCCTGTGATCGGCTGGGCGGCGTCGGGGGCGGCCGGTGCGGCGGCTCTTGTCTGCATCGGCGCGGGAGCGGGCACCGTCGTTGCCGGATTGGTCTTCCACACGGCGGCGTGGCTGGCCGGCGAGAAATGGTTCATGATAGGACGTGGACTCGCATTCGGCCCGCGGGCGGCCGCAGCGGCGATGCTGCGCGAGGCCCTGGCCCCGGCGTTGATGGTCGGTGCACTGGGCAGCCGTGCCATCTATTGGCGCGGAACCGACCTCGGGGGCGATTGGAGCGCCCGCGGGGATGATACGGCGGAGAAGTCCGTATGATGAGTTCAGATACGGAGGACGCGATCGCCACAATCATGCTTCCGGAGAGGGTCGATTCTGCCACTTCGGCATCCGTCGAGGCCTTGATGATTGGCGCGTTGCGGCCGGAGGCCAGGGTCATCGTCGATGGCAGTGCGGTTACCTACATGAGTGCCGCAGGTGTGCGCGCTCTCGCAATTGTGCTTCACCGGGCCGCGGAACTGTCGGCGAGGATCGTATTTTGTTCTTTTAGCGGTCCAGCGGCCGATTGCCTGCTGGTCAGTGGATTTTCGCAGCTGTTTGATGTCGCTGATTCAACGGAACAAGCGCTTTCGCGGCTGCGTCCGAAGCTCGCAGGAGGCCCTGCGGACCGCTTGCACCCGCAGGGCGCCACAGGCTAATTACAGGGCGGGCTGAGGCTGGATTATGGGAAGGGACGAGGCGCGGCACGTTTTGGTGCGACCGTTCCGGACGGAGATCGGAATTTGACAATTTGGAGCTGGCTGCGCGCAGTCGCGCGACCTACCGCCATTGTCCTCGGCTTGGGTGTCGGTATCGCCGGGTGCGCGGCTTTGCCTGGCGATGGGCCATGGATGGGCGGTGCTGCAGGCACGACCACCGAAGCGCTGCCGTTCGACGTGATCGACCTGACGCCAACCACCATTGCCGCCTACCAGCAGCCGGCGAGCATCGATCGGCCGTCGATCACGAGTTCGTTGTCGGCCGGTGGCCAGGTCGCGGTGGCGCCCGGCGATGCCCTGAAGGTCCGCATTTTCGAGCCTTATGAAGGCAGCATCTTCCCGACCATCCAGAAGCCGGGCGCCGATTTCGGCGTCCAGCGCGTTCTTGACGACGGCACGATCAATATTCCCTTCGTCGGCACCGTCCAGGTCGCCGGCCTCAGCCTCCTTCAGATCGAGCGGCGCATCGCCCAGCAACTGAGCGGCAAGGCCCAGGACCCGCAGGTCATCGTCGAATTCGTGGCCGACCGGACGCACACGATCATGATCTCGGGCGATATCAAGAATCCTGGGCGTGTTTCCATTCTCGAGGGCGTGAGATCGGTCGTCGACGCCATCAACCGGGCCGGAGGTCCGGCTGGCGGGCCTGGAAGCGGGGCGCCGAACCAAATTGAAGTCGTGGTGCGGCGTCAGGGCCAGGTGATCCTGACGGCGCAGTTTTCCGAGCTTCTGGCCGGTGGCGATATCGCCGTCCGGAAAGGTGACGAGATCGTCCTCCGCCCCAACTCCCGGGTCTTCACGGTTCTCGGCGCGGTGGTCAAGTCGGGCAATGTCGAGATGACCAAACACAACCTGTCGCTCATCGAAGCGCTGGGACAGGTCGGTGGCTTGAACGATCTTCGCGCCAACAAGACAGGCGTTTATGTGTTCAGGATGGCGGATTTGCAGACAAATCCCGCTGCCCGGGCCCGGGTTTTCCGGCTGGACCTGCTACAGCCGGTTTCGATGTTCATCGGCCAGCAATTTGGCCTGCAGGCACGCGACGTGGTCTATGTCACGAATGCGCCATTGTATGAGTATGACAAGATTCTGACCTCAATATACCGTACTTTCTCGATCATTAGTGTCATTCGGAGCACCGGCACGGCTGTATCGTTGCCGGCCTTCTGATCGGCATGCTGACGGCTAGGATGGAAATCGGCGTTATCTGACATGGCGCGTGCAAGAATATTCACGTGGGGCGCGATGGGCGTCGGCATGCTGGTCATTGCCGCGGGCCTCGCCATGTGGATTGGGCCCAGCCGTCAGACCAGCAGCGCCCAGGACAGCGCGGCAAAGCCGGTCGCGCCGCTGATCTCGCGTGGCTACACCGATACGCCGGCCGGGACGGCGGTGATCGCCGGCGACCCGCTGGGAGGTGCCGTCCTTCTCGAGCTTCGCATCACCGATGGCCAGAAGGTCAAGCGCGACGACATCATCGCCGTGCTGTCGAACTATCCCAAGGCCGACGTCGCCGTCCGCTCGGCCGAGGCCGAGCTGGTCAAGGCCAAGCAGCAGCGCGAGGCGATGATCTCCGGCTTCCGCACTGCCGAGATTGCCATGCAGGAAGTGGTCGTCAAGTCGGAGACCGAGTCGAACAAGCTCAAGGCACTCCAGATGCAGCGCTCGGGTCTGCCGCCGGACCAGAAGCAGCTGGAGCTGAGCATCGCCCAGCAGAATCTCGAGCGCGAACAAGCCAAGCTGCGTGTCCAGAAGGAAACGTTGCAGACGGACCTCGCGCAGATCGAGACGGAAATCGGCATCATCACCGCCAAGCGCGACAACGCGCAGACTACCCGGGAGCAGGCGCTGGTTCGTACGCCGCTCGATGGTGTCGTCGTCCAGATCTATTCGCGTCAGGGCGAGCGGGTATCACCCAGCGGCATCGCCAAGATCGTCGACCTCAGCAAGTTGCGTATCCTGGCCGATGTCGACGAACTACACGTCGGCCGGGTGGTGCCGGGCGGCAAGGTAGAGGTTACGTTCCGCGGCAGCCCGACCGTCTACAAGGGCAAGATCTCGCGCGTGGCGCCGACGGTGAAACGCATGCAGCGCGTCGAGCCGGATGGTGGCTCCTCGACCGACGGCCGCGTGGTCCAGGTCGAGATCGAACTCGACGATCCGTCCAGCATGCCGCCGGTGTTGGGGCGCGAGACCCGCGTCACTTTCCCCTGATGGCACTGGTGCTGCCCGCCATTCCGTCGCTGAGGCTGCGTGGCTGGCGGCCGAAGTTCTCGTTGGTGCGTCTGCGCGCGGCGGCCAAGACGGCGACGACGATGCCGCTGGGCGCCCAGCAGCTCAAGCGCCAGCGCACCAGCACCTTGTTGTCGTTGGCCGGTGTCACCGCCAGCCTGCTTGTGATCTTCGCCCAGCTCGGCATCGAGCGGGCGGTCTACGATTCGGCGATCCGCCTCCATCGCACGGTGGCCGCCGACCTCGTCCTGGTCCCCTATGGCTTCAAGTCCCTGCAGCTCCATGCCGAGGTCCCCGTCGCCATGACCGACATCGTGTCGGCCAACCCTTCGGTGGCAGGCACGATGCCGTTGTGGTTCGGCGTCATGTCGATGAGCCACGCCGGCATGCCGACCGCCCGCCGCATCGCCTGGTATGCCATCGACGTGGAGCGTCCGGCGATCGACGTGCCCGGTTTGCGCGAGAACCTCTATAGGCTCCGCGAGGCCCGCCGGATGCTGTACGACCGGGAGTCGCGGCCATACTTCGGTGATCTAGGTGAAATCGCGGATGGCGCGGCGGAAGTGCCGGTTCTTGGGCCCCCCGACAACCGCGGGCTTCTGCGCCAGCTCTTCGTCGTCGGCACTTTCGCAGTCGGTCCCAACGTGCTGAACGACGGCGCCGTCCTGATGTCCGAAGGAACCATGGCCGAGGTGTTCGGTGCCTGGTGGTCGGATCGGCCGGCCTTCATCGCCATTCGGCTCGCTCAGGACGCCGACCCTGTCGCCGTGCGCCAGGAACTCAATCGTGCGCTGGCCGGGCGTGGCGAGGTGATCACCAAAGCGGAACTCGAGGCGCGCGAGAGGAGATACTGGTCGCGCGAAACACCGGTTGGCTACATCACCGATCTTGGCTTCGTGATGGGCGTGATGATCGGCATGGTGTTCATCTACTACGCCCAATACCAGATCATCCGCTTCTACCTGCCAGAGTATGCCATCCTGAAGAGCCTGGGCTATGACTGGTGGTTCTTCCTCTTCATGATCGGCCAGATCGGCGCCGCCATCATCACGCCGGCCTTCCTGGTGGCCTTCACGCTCGGGCGGTTCGTCTATGGGGCGACGGAAGCTGCGATGCATCTCGGCATGTCGATGGGCTTGCGCGAAATGGGTGTGGCACTTATCGCTTGCGTGGTGATGACCGTGGTGTCGAGCCTGTTCGCGATCCGGCGTCTGTGGAAAGTCGACCCGATCATGCTGTTCGAGTGACCATGACCGCGAACCCCCATGGCTTTGGACCGCCGGTCATCGAGGCGGTGGACGTCCACCATCACTACGGCGAGGGGCCGCAGCGCGTCGACGTGCTGTTCGACATCAACATGCAGGTCCGGGAAGGCGAACTCGTGATCGTCACCGGCCCGTCGGGCTCGGGCAAGACGACCCTGCTTACGATCCTTGGCACGATGCGCAAGCCGTCGGAGGGCAAGCTCCGCCTGCTTGGCACCGACCTCGTCGGGGTCAGCGGAGCCGAACTGGACGTTCTGCGCAATCGCGTTCGCTTCCTGTTTCAGAAGCGCAATCTCCTGTCGTCGCTGACGGCATTGCAGAACGTGATCGCCGGCGTCTCGACCACGCCGCTGTCGGATTCTGCCTGGGACGAGCCGCGGGCGCGCCATCTGCTCGGCTTGCTGGGGCTTGCCGACAAGGCTGATTCCTGGCCTGACGAACTGTCGGGCGGCCAGCAGCAGCGCGTCGCCATCGCCCGCGTGATGATCGGTCTGCCGGATCTCATCATCGCCGACGAGCCGACCTCCGCGCTCGACCGGGTGGCGGGTCGGCTGGTCGTCGATCAGCTCAAAGACCTCGCCATGCGCGCCAAGTGCGCCGTCGTTCTGTCGACGCACGACGAGCGCATTTTCGATGTGGCATCGCGCCGCCTTCATATCGAAGATGGCCGCTGCTTCGACGTGCCCATCCACTACCACTGATCGGCAGGGCGGGCGTGCTGCTCTTCGCCGTCGATCTCGTCGTCGTTGTCTGCCTGGCCGTGCAGTTCGCCATCGCCGGCTACTTTCTCTATCTGCTGTACTGGCTGTTCGAGCTTGCCCCGGCCGCGCCGGAGGCGCCGGTTCCGACCGGGGATCTTCCCCGGGTGCTGGTTCAGATTCCGGTTTACAACGAGCCGCTCGTGGTCGAGCGCGTCGTCGCCGCGGCGGCGGCACTCGATTGGCCGCCCGACCGGCTGACGATCCAGCTTCTTGACGACAGTACTGACATCACTTCCGACATCGCCGTTCATGCGGTCGCGCGTCTTCGCCGCGACGGCCTGGACGTCGTCCACGTGCGGCGCGCCGATCGCAGCGGCTTCAAGGCCGGCGCACTGGCTGCCGGCATGGCGCTCTGCGATGCGCCCTATGTGGCGGTATTCGATGCCGACTTCATTCCGGCCTCGGACTGGCTGCGCCGCGCCATGGCAGCGATGCTCGCCAACCCGAGGGCGGCCTTCGTGCAGACGCGAATCGAGTGGGGTAACGGCGGGCACAACTGGCTGACTCGCGCGCAGCGCCTGATGCAGGACGCGCATTTCGCCGTCGAGCAGGATGTCCGGGCACGGCGGGGCGTGCCCTTCCAGTTCAACGGCACCGGCGGCATCTGGCGCCGTGCTGCCGTGGACGAGGCCGGGGGCTGGTCTCACGACACACTGTCGGAGGATCTCGATCTCGTGCTGCGCACCCACCTCAGGGGCTGGAGCGGCGTTTTCCTGATGGAGCCGCACGTGGTCGGCGAGCTGCCGCAGAAGATCGACGATTTCAGCGCCCAGCAGAACCGCTGGTCGAAGGGATTCGTGCAGGTGGCCCGCAAGCTCCTCGGGCCGATCTGGCGGTCGGATTGGTCGACCGAGGCCAAACTCACAACGACGGTCGCGCTCGGGCAGCAGTTGATCTTTCCCGTTTTGGTGGTTGGGGGGGTGGCGCTCGGCCTGTCGATCCTGGGCCACGGCCACCTGTTGGGCGGGTTCCGCTTCTGCCTGTGGCTTTGGCTGGTCGGGATGCTGGTGGTCCTGATCGGCATGACCTGGGGCGCCTACCGGCGGCTGCAGCGCGGTGACATCGCGCGTTACATGGTTGCGGCCGCCAGTGTGCCGGCTCTGATCGTCTATCTGGCCGTGGCCAATGCAGCGTCCATTGTCGGCGCTGGATTCGGCAAGAAGACTGATTTCAATCGTACACCGAAAACTGGTGTCTGAGCACGGTATGGCTTCAATTATTGCCCTTCTGGCCCTGTTGTTCGCTGCGGTATTCTTCACCTGTGCGCTGCTTCTCGCGGCGTTCATCGGCAGCCTGCTCTACATGGTGGTGCTGCATCACCGCCTGAAGGGCGCCGGGCTGCAGCGCGAGGAAACGCTGCTCTCCACGCCACTGCCCCCCGACGCCGAGCTGCCCCATGTGGTGGTTCAGATTCCGTCGTTCAATGAAGGGGGAGTGCTTCGGCGCGGCGTGGCGGCGGCGGCGGCCCTCGATTGGCCGCGCGACAAGTTGCACATCCAGATCCTCGACGACAGCACCGACGAGACGGCGGAATTGGCCCGCACGGTTGCTGCGGAACTCCAGGCTCGAGGCTGCGATGTCGTTACCCTGCAGCGCACCGACCGTAGCGGCTTCAAGGGCGGCGCCTTGCACGAGGCGATGCAGAAGACACCCTATGACTATTTCGCCATCTTCGATGTCGACTATGTGCCGCCGGTCGATTTCCTGCGCCGTTGCATGCGACCGTTTTTTGCCGAACCCAAGACCGCGTTCGTGCAGGCGCGTTTCGACTTCCTGAATCCGCACGAGAATGCGCTCACCGAGATGCAGATGGTGACGCTCGATGCCCACCTCGGCATCGAGCAGGCGACACGCTGCTGGGCCGGCCATCCATTGCCGTTCAACGGCACATGCGGCATCTGGCAACGCGCGGCGATCGATGCCGGTGGCGGCTGGAAGGGTGATACGGTTACCGAGGATCTCGATCTCACCTACCGTGGCTGGATCAAGGGCTGGCGCGCGCTGTTCCTGACCAGTGTGCCGGTGCCGGGCGAGCTGCCGGCGGATACCCAGACCTGGCTGCGCCAGCAGCAGCGCTGGCAAGACGGATTTCGCCACGTCTCCATGCGCATGTTTCCGGCCATTCTCGGGAGTCACGACATTACGCCGTCGGCAAAGGTGGCCGCCCTTCTGCACATCTGCATGTCGCTGAATCAGCCGCTGCTGCTGATCGGACTGTCGGCGGGGTTCGTGGCTGGCCTGCTGGCGCCACAACTCGTGCCGTTGCTGCTGACGATATTCTTCGTCACTTTGGGCTGGGTCGTGTTTTGTGCAACCACATTTCTGCGCGCTGGCCACAATTTCATCCGCGGTGGAGAAATGTCGCCCCCGCGCTTCGCCTTGGTATTGCTGCGCTATGTTGCCGGGCAGGCTGCGACCGTCGGTCGGACGGTGATTGTTTTCCTCAAGAAGGCCGCTACGAAACCGAAGCCGATCGTCTTCGACCGCACGCCCAAGAAGGGTGGCTAGGCCAGAACGCTTTCACGCAGC
>NZ_SCVH01000064.1 GCF_004296935.1 Reyranella sp. | reverse complement strand
AGGGCCAGCCATTCGGCGAGGTGCCGACCATGGTCTGGTCGTCATCGATCGTGCCAATGATCTCCACGCCGGGAAGGTCGCGTATGCCCTTCAGCATTTCGCCTGTCGCGCCCCAGACCTTACCGATCTCGCAGGCGGGCAGGTCGAAGAAATTCTGAAGGACCGCGCCACAGAAAAGGACGCGAAGCTTGGGCTTGTCCGACATGATATGAAATCCTTTCGTGCGATCAGGGAAAGCCGGGAGGTGAATCCAGATGGAGCAGGACGCGCCCGGCATTCTGCCACGTACCGTCCGACAGGAAGGCATGCTGCGGCACCACCATGGCGTCCTGCATATGCCGCGCGAGCATATGATCGCTGGCGATGCCGGTGGTGCCGCTCAGGCGATAGACAGCCTGGGCAACGTCCGCACCGGCGCGCGCCGCGTTGGTGGAAGCGAGGCGCAGCAGCGCCCGCTGCTCGACCGACAATTCGCCGCCCGCCAGGAGCGTCGCGTAGCTTTCCTCTGTTATGTCGTAGAAGAAGGCACGCGCTGAACGCAGGAGCGCTTCGGCCTTGGCAATATCCGTCTGGAAATAGGGGCGGTCAGCCAAGTTGGCCGCGCCGGTGATAGAGCTTCGCCCTCCGGCGAGATCGATCAGGATATCCAGCGCCCCACGAGCCGTCCCAAGCGCGACCACCGCCAGCACCTGAGCCGCAAGCGCCATCGTCGGATACTGGTACAGCGGATCGTCCAGGCTCGAACGGCCGCCGCGGATGAAGGTCCACTCCGGCGGGACGACCACGCGGTCGACGACGATGTCATGGCTGCCGGTGCCTTTGAGGCCGATCACATCCCAGTTGCGATCGATCTTGGCCTTCGCTGCCGGCATCACGGCTATCAACGGCAAGCCATTGCTCTCGCCGCCTTCCACCTTGATACCGACGCCGATGATGTCCGCACCGGTCGATCCGCTTCCCCAGGACCAGCGCCCGGACACTTCCAGCCCGCCGTCGACCGGCAACGCCTTCTGCGGCGGATAAATGCCGCCCGCGAAGATCACATCGGGGCCGTCGGCGTAGATCTGCTCGAGCGTGGCGATCGGCAGCGCCGAAAGATAGACCGCCGAAAAGCCGAAGCTTGCCACCCAACCTGCCGAACCATCGACCTCGGAGAGCCGTTCGACCATGTTGAGGAATGTCGTCGGTGAAACCTGCTCTCCACCGAAGCGCCGTGCCACCATCGCGCGATAGAAGCCGGCGTCGCGTATGAGCTCTACAACCTCGGCGCTGATCTGCTGATCGCGGGAGAATTGGGCACGCTGCGCGCGGACTGTTTCCAGCAAGCGCTCGAACGCGGCCCCGCCATTGTCGTCGGTTGCACTGATAGCCTGGCTCGACATCGCCATCTCACTCTCCCGGTAAGGGCGGCTACCGGCTCCCGCCGATACCGCGTCCACACCGATATGCGACTCAAAAACTTGAAAAGTCAAGTAATGAGCGTCACGACAACAGCGTCGTCACCGATTTGCTTTCAGTGTAAAGATCGCGCGCGGCATGGCCCAGTTCGCTGCCATAGCCCGACATCCGATAGCCGCCGAACGGCACCGCAGGGTCGAGCAGGTTATGGCAATTCACCCAGACATTGCCCGCCTTAAGCTTGCGGACCACTCGATTGGCCAGGGATAGGTTGTTCGTCCACACGCTGGCGCCGAGCCCGTATATGCTGTCGTTCGCCAGGCGCACCGCCGTGTCGACATCGTCAAATGGCGTAGCCGAGAGGACCGGTCCGAAGATTTCCTCGCGATAGATCGTCATGTCGGGTCGGGTATCGGCGAAAACGGCGGGGCGGAAGAAGAAGCCGCCTCCTTCTACCGGCGACCCACCCGCGAGCAGGCGCCCGCCCTCCTTGCGCCCGGTCTCGAGGAAACCCTGGACCCGGTCGCGCTGCTTGGCCGAAATCAGCGGCCCCATCTGTGTTTCGCTATCGAAGCCGGAACCGAGCGCGAAGCTGTTCGCGACCTCGGCAAGGCCTTCCATGACCGCGTCGTAGATCGGCCGTTCCACGAACAGCCTGGAGCCGGCGGTGCACACCTGCCCATGGTTGAAGAACACCGCCTGTGCCGCCCCCTGGACGGCCATGCCGACATCGGCATCCTTCAGAATGACCACCGGCGATTTGCCGCCGAGTTCGAGCGAAAGCCGCTTCATCGAGTCGGCGGCGCGGCGCTGGATGATCTGGCCGACCTCCGTCGAACCCGTGAAGGCGATCTTGTCGACCCCCGGATGATCGACCAGCGCGACACCGGGTTCGGCATCGCCGGTCACGATGTTGACGACGCCATCGGGGAAACCGGCCTCGCAGACCAGCTCTCCCAGGCGCAGGGCGGTGAGCGGCGTATCTTCGGCCGGCTTGAGAATCACCGTACAGCCGGCGGCAAGTGCCGGCGCGATCTTCCAGATCGCCATCACGAGCGGGAAGTTCCACGGGATGATCTGGCCGACGACGCCAACCGGTTCCCGCAACGTCTGCGAGGTGAACTCCATGCCCGGCGGCACATAGTTGAACGACGGCGTGATCGTCGTCCCTTCGATCTTGGTTGCCCAGCCCGCCATGTACCGCAGCGAGTCGATCGCCAGCGTGAGATCGGCGTGACGCGACATCATCAGCAGCTTGCCATTATCGATCGTCTCCAGCTCAGCCAGTTCGTCGGCATTGGCCTCCAGGAGATCGGCGAGCTTCAGCAACAGTCTTTCGCGCTGAACGGGCCGGAAGCCGGACCAGGCTCCCTCGAAAGCGCGCCGGGCCGCCGCGACCGCCCGGTCGACATCCGCCGC
>NZ_SCVH01000063.1 GCF_004296935.1 Reyranella sp. | reverse complement strand
CGACCTTGTTCGCGATCAGGTGGCGCAGGATGTCGGTGTTGTCCGAGGGCGCGCCACCGCCGGCGTTGTCGGCGGGATCGGCGATCATCACCGGCAGGTCGTTGAAGGCGAGCCCCTCGCCCACCCCGGCTGCGATATCGAACGACGGCGGCGCGGTCTTGCCGCGCAAGCCCACCAGTTCCTCGCCCAGGGTGCTGGCGAGCGCGTCGGCCTTCTTCTTGTCGCCATCGGCGATCACCAACACCCTGGTGCCGATCTCGGGCACGTCGCCGTAGGGAAAGCAGTGGGCGATGGAGACCGAGAGGATGCCGTTCTTGCCCTCCATCGCCATGATGCGATCAACCAGACCGCGCATCGGCTGCAGCGTGGTGGGATAGCTCTGGATCTGCCGGCAGTCATAGACCGAGGTGACCGGCTTGATCTCGCCGCGCAGGGTGCGCAGCACCAGGTCGAGCACGTCCTCGGCGCGCTCGACCACGTCGGTGTGCGGGAACTCCTTGTAGAGCACGATGATATCGGACGCCGCGACACGCTTCATCGTGAGATGGCAGTGCGGGTCGAGTTCGACGCCGATCACGCATTTGGGGCCGACGATGGCGCGGGCCCGTTCGATGATGTCGCCTTCGACGTCGTCATAGCCATGCGCCACCATGGCGCCGTGCAGGCCGAGCAGCAGGCCGTCGACCGGCATTGCAGCCTTGAGCTGGTCCAGGATCTCGTCGCGCATGGCTTCGTAGTCGGGGCCGTTGGTGGTGCCGGCCGGACTGGCGGCAAAGCAGCTGCCCTCGATCAGCTCGAAGCCCTCCGCTTTGGCGCGCGCGCGGCCGACGAACAGCGGCGCGGTACACATGCGCGGCGCATCGGTCGGATGCTCGCCGGGCCGCAGGAATACTGATTCTCGATAGTTCTCGATGCTGGTCGGCAGTGGCGAAAAGGTGTTGGTCTCGGTGGCGAGCGTGGCGGTGAAAAGACGCATGAAGCTCCTCAGGGAATTGTGCCGGCGGGGAAAGACTCGCAGTGCCGGGCGATGGCGCCCGGCGTGGTCAGCCAGATCGCCTCGCGCCTCGCCGCGATATGCCGGAGCGCCCGCTTGAGATGCCGGAGCCGGTGCGGCTGGCCCACGAGATAGGCATGCAGCGCCACGCCCATGACCAGCGGCCGCGCCTCGGAGAGCTCCAGCATCTCGTCGAACTGATCGACGATCATGTCGGCGAACGCCTCCGCGCCCATCTTGCGCGCGACGATCGCCGGAATGTCGTTCACCTCCTGCGGATAAGGTACCGCCAGGATGCGCTTGCCGCCGCGGCAGCGGAACCAGATCGGCTGGTCGTCCATGCACCAGTCGAGGAGATAGCGGTAGCCGGCCTCGGCCAGCAGGTCGGGCGTGCGATGGCTGTGCGAGATCCACGGCCCCAGCCAGCCCTCCGGTTTCCGCCCTTCTGCTTCCGACAGGCGGGATGTCGCCTCGCCTATCAATGCGCGTTCGGCGGCCTCGTCGAGCGTTCCCTGCCGTTCGGCGTTGGTACGGCCATGGCCCACGATCTCGTCGCCGCGTGCCCGTACCGCCGCCATCAGGTCCGGCGCATAGTCGTACATCGAACTGTTCGCGAGCGCGGCCAGCGGCAGGCCCAACGCATCGAAAGCGTCGAGCATGTACCAGGCGCCGACCCGGTTACCGTAGTCGCGCCAGGCGAAGTTGAGGACGTCGGGCTGCGGTCCGCCCGGCGCCAACTCCGCGCCAAGCCCCTCGCCGAAAGAGAAGTGTTCGAGGTTCAAGGCGAAGTACACGGCCAGCCTGTGGTTGCCTGGCCAGGAATAGACCTGCCGTCCGCGCAGCGGCACATAGTCGTATCGGTCGTGGGTCGGGAGTTTCATAACCAAAGCGTAGCGTCGGATTTCACGATGGGCTACGGTCGCATAGCTAATGAAAAAGCCGCGGGGGCGACCGTCGGCATAGGGAAGGGAAGAAGCGTTTTGACGGCGACGAGTGCTGCCGATTTGCCGATATCGACCGCTGCCGCGCGTCCGCCGCGCCGGCTGGCCGCGCCTCTTTGGGTCCTGGCGCTTCTGCTCCTGCTGACGTTTCTGGTGATCTACCCGCTCTTGATGCTGGTGTTCGGAGCGCTGAGCGATTCCAATCCGGTGATCGACGGCTTCGGCAAGTTCAAGCCCTCGGCCAAGCATTTCCTCGAAGTGCTGGGCAACGAGAATGTCCATCTCGCCTTCCTCAATGCGCTCGCCGCCTGCGGCGGCGGCACCATCCTGGCGGTGGTGATCGGCCTCGCCTTCTCGTGGATCGTGGTGCGCACCAACACGCCGTTCAGGGGATTCATTGCCGGCGCCAGCCTGATCCCGCTGTTCGTGCCGCCGCTGGTCGCGGGCGTCGCCTGGGGCATCCTGGGTTCGCCCAAGACCGGCCTGCTCAATACCGCGCTGAAATGGATGAACATCGACTTCCGCTTCAACTTCTATTCGATGTCGGGTCTCATCATCGTCTTCGGCATGTATTACGCGCCCTACGTCTACATGTTCACCGCCTCGGCACTGAAGAACATGGACCCGAGCCTCGAGGAAGCCTCCGAAGTGGCCGGCGCCAGCGCCTTCACGACGATCTTCACCGTTACCTTTCCCCTGATTGCGCCCGCCATCCTGGCGGGTTCGCTGCTGTCGTTCGTGGTGATGCTGGGCATCTACGGCGTGCCGGCGGCGCTCGGTGCGCCAGCCAACATCAACGTGCTCACGACCTACATCTTCCAGCTCACGGCCTGGAGTCCGCCTCTCTACAACACCGCCGCGGCCGTCGCGATCCTGCTCATGGTCGTCACCGCGATCCTGGTCTGGGCTCAACAGCGAATTCTGTCGGGCCGCAGCTTCGCCACCGTTGCCGGCAAGGCATTCCGGCCGCGCAGCCTCAATCTCGGCAAGTGGCGCTGGTTCACCTTCAGTCTGGCCATGACCTACCTGATGATCGTGGTCGTGCTGCCGACTTTGGCGCTGGTCATCGCGGCGTTTCGCAAATTCATGTTCTTCAAGGATTTCGACGCGCTGTTCGACATGCGCCAGTACAGCTGGGCCCACTTCAACAGCGTGTTCGACAATCCACTGACCATGTTGTCGATCTGGAATACGCTGAAGGTCGGCGTCATCACGGCGGTCATCGGCGGCGTGCTGGCCTTCGCCATCGGCTACACCGTCTTCCGCACCCAGGTCGCCGGCCGCAAGTCGATCGACCTGCTCTCGACGGTACCCGTCGCCATTCCCGGCCTGGTCGTCGGCGTCGCCTATCTGTGGGCGTGGATCGGCCTGCCGGGCGGCCTTTACGGCACGATCTGGATCCTGGCGCTGGCTTTCGTGGCGCGATTCATTCCCGACACGGTGAAGGCGCTGTCGACCTCGTTCCTGCAAATCCACAAGGAACTCGAGGAGGCCGCGTGGATCTGCGGCCGCGGCCTGCTCGGCACCATCCGCACCGTCGTGCTGCCGCTGGCGCGGCCGGGCGTGGTGGCGTCAATGACGCTGCTGTTCGTGCTGGCGATCCGCGAGCTCGGGTCTTCCCTCTTCCTTTACACCAGCGACACGACCGTAATGGCCGTGCTGCTGCTCGACTACTACGAAGGCGGAAATACCGGCAAGACCGCCGCCTTCAGCCTGGTGCAAACCGCGATCCTCGCGGTCCTGCTGAGCTTCACGACCTGGCTATCGCGCGAAACGACGCAGAGCGCCCGCTTCAATTAGCGAAACGACGACAACTGGAGGAGACGAACGATGATGCGCAGGATGACGATTGTGACCGCCTTCGGCATGGCGGTCTCCCTGGCCGGGCTGCCGGTTTGGGCGCAGAACGAGTTCGGCTCCAAGGAGCTGATCGCGGCAGCCGAGAAAGAAGGCCAACTCACTTACTACACCGCCAACTTCGCCGAGACGGAGCAGGAGGTGATCAAGGAATTCAACAAGCGCTTTCCCAAGGTGAAGGTGTCCATGGTCCGCGCGCCGGGCGGCCAGCTCATCACCCGCATCAAGACCGAGGCGGCGGCCGGCAAGCTCGCGGCCGACGTGGTCGACCATTCCGATCGCGGCCTGATGAAGGAGCTGGAAGACCTCTTCCAGGACTACGCGCCGCCCAACGCCGCCGACTACCGTCCCGACGCGCTGGTGTCGCCGAAGTTCTGGCCCGGCGTCACGCTGGGCTGGGCGATCGCCTACAACACGGCGATCGTGAAGAATCCGCCCAAGACCTGGATGGATCTCACCAAGCCCGAGTACAAGGGCAAGCTGATCGGCCAGGTCGTCGCCCCGTCGGGCGGCACGACCTGGACGCGCTCGATGTTCGAGCGCCAGGTGCTGGGTGAGGACTACTGGAAGAAGCAGGCCGAACTCGGCATCGCGCTCTACCCGTCGGGTGCTCCGCTTTCCGATGCCCTGGTGCGCGGCGAAGTTTCCATCGCGCCGCTGCTCTACAACATCATCTACACCAAGATCGTCGATGGGGCGCCGGCCGAGGCGATCTTCGCGCCCGAGGGCGTTCCGATCATTCCCTATGCCGACGGCATTCCCAAGACAGCCAAGAACCCCAATGCCGCCAAGCTGTTCATGAACTGGCGCCTGTCCAAGGAAGGCCAGGCCTTCCAGATCGCCAAGCTGGGCAACATCACCTCGCTCAAGGATCCGCCGGCGTTTCCCAAGGGCTGGGACCCCAAGGTGGTCAAGGTCTGGGTGCCCAACTTCGAGCAGTTCGAGAAGCTGCGCACCCCCTGGATCGAAGAGTGGAACAAGACCTACGGCTATCGCCAGTGAGCTCCGCACTTCTCATCGAGGACCTGGTCAAGCGCTTCGCGACGGGCAAGCCTGCCGTTGACGGTGTGAGTTTCGACGTGCCGGCGGGCGAGATCGTGGTTCTGCTGGGGCCCTCGGGCTGCGGCAAGACCACGACCCTGCGCTGCGTCGCCGGTCTGGAACATCCCACGGGCGGCCGCATCTCCATCGGCGACCGCATCGTCTCGGAACCGGAGCGTGGTGTTCTGGTGAGTCCGCGCGAGCGCGACATCGGCATGGTCTTCCAGTCCTATGCCGTATGGCCGCACATGACGGTCTACCAGAACGTCGCCTATCCGCTGAAGTATCGCCGCAGCAGTGGCGGCGGCGACATTGCCGCCAAGGTGCGCGACACGCTCGAGTTGGTTGGGCTGGGCGACTATGCCCAGCGTTCGGTGACGTCGCTGTCGGGCGGCCAGATGCAGCGCGTAGCCCTGGCCCGCAGCCTCGTCTACCGGCCACAACTGCTGCTGCTCGATGAGCCGCTCTCGAACCTCGATGCCAAGCTCCGCATCCGCTTGCGCGACGAATTGCGCCGCATCCTGAAGCAGACCGGCATGACCGGTCTCTATGTCACCCACGACCAGTCCGAGGCCGTGGTGCTGGGCGACCGTATCGGCGTGATGCGCGAGGGCAAGCTGCTGCAGATGGCGCCGCCGGACGAGATCTACAACAGGCCGGCCGATCCGTTCGTCGCCAACTTCACCGGCGCCTCCAACGTGCTCCTGGGCAAGGTGCTGGCGCGCAGCGGCGACAAGGCAACCATCGATCTCGGTGCCGCCGGCCGCATCGAGGCCTGGACGCCGCAGCCACTCAGCCCCGGCGACAAGGCGCGCGTGGCGCTGCGCGCCGAGAATGTCCGCCTCGGGGAACGCGGGCCCGCCAACGCGTTCTCCGGCCGGATCACGGAGCGCCGCTACCAGGGCATGCAGACCGTCTACGACGTCGAGTTCGGCGGCCAGCGCGTGGAGGTCCTGGAACTGGGCACCGCCGCGCGCCACACCACCGACGGCGAGATCGCCCTCACCCTGCCGCCCGACCAGTGCTGGGCCTATCGCGACGAAGGCCAGGCGTCCGTCGACTAGAGGGCTGCCCGGATCGCCGCCGCGAGTGGCGCATCGTGTTCGGGCAGCAGCACCTGCGGGTCGAGCGTCAGCACGCCGCGCGCGGCATGACGCTCGGACAGATGCACCGGCGGGTCGTTGCGCTGCAGGCGTGCGCTCATGGCCAACGCGTCGGACACGGCAATCTCGAGCACCGGCACGCGCCCGGTCTGACGCGCCGGCACCAGTTTGATGTCGAGGCCGTCCAACGCCGCGGCGATCGCCTTCAACCGTGCTTCGAGGGCGGCGTTGTTGGCCGCATCGTCGGCTTTGACGAAACGGTCGAGCGCGGTCAGCAGGCCCACGATCTCCTCCTTGCCCGCCTTGAAGCCGCGACCGATACCGTGATGCGGTACGCCGCGCAGGTTGGCGCGGTCGACCATCTTCGGCGGCACCCAGGTCTCGGGCGCCACGTCCATGTCGAGTTGCTGCAGGAGCGCCGAGGCCACGAGATCGCGGCGACCGGCCAGGATGCCTGAGGCCTGCGGCCCGCCGAGCGCCTTGCCGCCGGAGAAGGCCACGAGATCGACGCCCATCGAGATGAAACGACGGAGATTCTCCTTGGGTGGCAACTGCGCCGCGGCATCGACGATCAACGGAACGCCGTTCGCCCGGCACACGGCCATGGCCGTCGGCAAGTCGACGATGCTGGTGGCATTGACTGAAAAAACCATGGCGACCACCGACGGCGTGAGCGCGGTCTCGATCTCCCAGGCTTCGAGGCCGCGCACGCCGGCGCCGGTGCCGCGGTCGTTGTGGCCGATGTCGACCAATCGCGCGCCAGAGGCCGCCAGTGCATGGGCGTAGCCTGTGCGGTGCGTACGCGGGATCAGGATGTCGCGCGGGAAAGCGTCGGCATGCGGGAGCGCCGCCATCTTGGCCACGTCCCAGCGCGCGATCGACGCGGCCGCGGCCAGGGTGAGCGCCGCCGCGGCGCCCGTGGTCACGAGGCCCGCCTCCGCGCCGGTGGCCTCGGCAATCCGGCTGCTCGCCGCGTCCTGCAATTCGCCGATGTCGACGGAAGCCCGCGACGCCGCCGCCATCGCCGCCATCACCTCAGGCGCCATCACGGCGCCGCCCAGCCGCGTCAGCGCGCCGGCGGCATTGATGCGGCGACGAACGCCGAGACTTTCATAGGGATTCGATGGGGGATCCGATGGGCTCATCGGATGAGCTTAGCCCAGCCGATCAAACCCGCCCAATGATCGCGACCGGGCCGCCGCCAGCCGGCCCCTGGTGCTCGGCGCCGCCGGAGACATAGAGCATCGTGTCGCCGATCACGCCGGCCAGCACGCCGCCCACCAGGGCGCGGGCATGGCGGGTCGAATGGATGTCGCTGTCATCGAGCATTGTGTGGCGCCGGCCGCGGATCTCACCCGAGGGCGACGCTTCGGCCTTGGCGAGCACGGCGACGGTCGCGCCGCCGATCCCGGCCAGCACGCGCCGCGCGGCTTCGGCATCGATCGCGTCCTTCATCACGTCATGACCGATCACGAGATCGCCGGCCCAGCCGGGCGCATTACCCAGAACGACAATCTCGTTGCGCAGCAGTTCCACACCGGCCGAGGTGCTGGCGACGCTGGAGTAGAGCGACCAGTCGCGGCAGATCGCCTGCTCCGGCACGTCCTTCACCTCGTCCAGTGCCAGGGCAACGCCCAGCGCCGACGCACCGCGCGAAACGGCCATCGAGTGATAGGTATCGTCGGTCGCGACGGTCTCGCCGCGCCCGAGCGCCTCCTCGATGCGCCCCTTGGTAAGAAGTGGACATTTAATCTGCACGAAGTGAACGTCCGACGGCGAGACGATACCGGCGTCCATCATGGCCAGCTTGACCGCCGCGGCGGTCTCCTCGACTTGCGGCGTGCGGCCGATTTCCTCGGGCCTGAAGGCGCGCGTGAGACCGATGCCGATGGCCAGCCGCGGCCCGGACGACACCGCGGTCACGGCCTCGCGGCAGAACACCAGCAGGTGCGGCGACAATCCACCCTCGGTGCCGCCCGACATCACGATGGCGACCCGCTTCTCGATCTCGGCCGGAGCGCACTTCAGCCGCTCGGCCAGCAGGAGCTTCAGCGCCAGAGTGGCGTAGCCTCGCGTGAAATCGTTGACGCAGCCGTTGCCCTCGGTCTTGCCGACGATGGCGACGATGGTCGCGGGATCGACCTCGCCGGCATCGATGGCGGCGCCCAGGGCGGCCGCATCGCCCGGGCCGGCCGTCGCCAGGCGCAGGACCCGGGCGCGGCGGGTCACGTCAGGCGGCCTTGCCGGCGTCACTGCCGTGGCGGGCGCGGCGGCGCCGCAGCCACGTCACCGACACCAAGGCAATGGCGATCACGGCGAAGGACACGCCCGTGGTCACGGTACCCAATGCATAGAGCACTGGCGTCGTGACATTCGTGGTCATGCCGTAGATCTCGAGCGGCAGGGTGTTGAAAGTGCCGGCTGTATAGAGGCTGCGCGCGAACTCGTCGTAGCTCAATGTGAAACCGAACAGGCCGACGCCGATCAGGCTCGGCAGCAGGATCGGGATGACGACGTGCCGGATCGTCTGCCATGAGGTGGCGCCCAAGTCGCGCGACGCTTCTTCGTAGCGCCGGTCGAAGCGGTTGAAGACCGCGAACATGATCAGGAGCCCGAATGGCAGGGTCCAGGTCAGGTGGGCGCCGAAGGCCGAGGTGTACCAGGCCGGGTCCCAGCCCAGCACACGGAACAGGAGGCCGATGCCGAGGCTGATCAGGATCGACGGCACGATCAGGCTGGCGATGGCGAGATAGAAAACGACGCCGGAGCCGCGAAACCGTGTACGGAAGGCAAGGCCGGCCGAGAAGGAGGCGACCACCGTCACCAGCATGGTCGCGGCGCCCAGGATCATCGAGCGCTGCAGCGAGCCTGCAAAGTCGCCCACCATCTGCTTCTCGAACAGGTTCTTGAACCAATGCAGCGAGACGCCGTTCATCGGGAAGGTGAGACCGCCCGAGGGACCCTGGAACGACAGGATGAGGATGGTCAGCGTCGGGCCGTAGAGGAACAGCACGAACAGGCAGAAGAAGGCGCCGAGGAGCCAGAAAGAGAGGCCGCGCTTGCCGTGCTGCACGTCACAGCTCCTTGCGGATATCGACCATGCGCATCATGGCGGCGACGATGAACAGCACCAGCAGCAGCAAGATGACCGCATTGGCGGCCGCCGCGGGATACTGCAGCAGCGACATGGCATTGGCCATCATGAGCCCCACCGAGGCGCTGAGGCCGCCGCTCATCATGCGCACGGTGACGAAGTCGCCCATGACGATGGTGACGACGAAGATCGAGCCGATGGCGATGCCGGGCTTGCACAGCGGCAGGATGACATTGAGCAGCGTCTGCCAGCCCGACGCGCCGGCATCGCGCGCCGCCTCGAGCAGGCTGCGGTCGATGCGCATCATCGAGTTGAAGATCGGCACCACCATGAACAGCGTGTAGAGGTGGACATAGGCCAGCACGACCGCGAAGTCCGAGTAGAGCAGGAATTCCAGCGGCTGTTTTATCAGGCCCATGTTCATCAGCGTCGTGTTGGCGAGCCCGTTGCGCCCGAGGAACGGGATCCACGAGATCATGCGGATCACGTTGGAGGTCCAGAACGGGATGGTGCAGAGCAGGAACAGCACCGTCTGCACCGTGGGCGAGCGCACGTAGAAGGCCACGAAGTAGGCGACGGTGAAACCGATCACCAGGGTGAGCGCCCAGGTGATGAGGGCGAACTCGACCGTCTGCAGGTAGGTCCGCCAGGTCACGGGCGAAAGCAGCAGCTCCTCGTAGTTCTGCAGCAGGAATGCCGGGATGATCTGCGTCGTGTTGTAGTCGAAGAAGCTCACCACCACGATCGTGGCGATCGGCACGATGAGAAACAGCAGGAACACCAGCGCGAGCGGTGCGACCTGCAGGTAGGTGACCCAGAGCTTTGCGCGGGACATCGAAGGACGGGGCGCCGCTGTCGCGGCGCCACTCCTCAGTGCTTGGCTTCGATCAGGCGGCGATGAACTGGTTCCACTTCTGAACCATGTAGCGGTCCTCATCCATCACCGCGTTCCAGCAGGCGACGGCGCCCATGCGTTCATAGAACGAGCCGCCGTCGCGCACGGCGCCCTTCTTTTCCACCACCACGCCCTGCGGGTTCTTGATGTCGCCCTGGGCGGGCTTGCCTTCCATCCAGAATCCCCATTCGTCGGCGCTCATGTTGGCCTTGGCGGTGTCGAGCACCGCCGAGTAGTAACCTTGGCGGTTGAGGAACGCGCCAACCCAACCCGACAGGTACCAGTTGATGTACTCGTAGGCCGCATCGAGCTGCGCACCCTGCAGATGCTTGGCCAGCGCGATGCCGCCGCCCCAGGCGCGGTAGCCTTCCTTGAGTGGCTGATAGACACAGGGCACGCCCTTGGCGCGCACCGCCGACACCGCCGGAGACCACATCGACTGGATCACGACCTCGCCCGAGGTCATAAGGTTGACCGACTCGTCGAAGGTCTTCCAGAAGGCTCGGAACTGGCCTTCCTTCTTGGTCTTGATCAGGAAATCGATGGTCTTGTCGATCTCCGCCTTGGTCATGTTGCCCTTGTCGCCGTACTTCACGATGCCGGCCGACTCGCAGATCATCGCGGCATCCATGATGCCGATCGAGGGAATGTTCAGGATCGACGTCTTGCCCTTGAACTTGGGATCGAGGATGTCCTTCCAGTTCTCGATCTTGCGGCCGACCAGGTCGGGCCGGATGCCAAGCGTGTCGGCGTTGTAGATCGTGGGGATCATCGTGAACCAGCCGGTCTGACCCTTGGCGAACTTGGTCGAGCCTGGCCCTTCGACGAAGCTCACCGTGTTCGGCGCCGTGCCCTGGGCGATGACGCTGTCGGGCTTCAGCTTGCCGGTCGTGAAGATCGGCACGATCTTGTCGAAGTACTTGATCTTCTTGACGTCCATCGCCTGCAGCGTGTTCGCCGGAAAGACCTTCTTGCACATCCAGTATTCGATGTCGCCGATGTCGAACGAGTTCGGTTGCGTCACCACGCGCTGCACGACGGCATCCGAATCGAGCGCCGTCATCTGGAGCGTGAAGCCGAGGTCGGCCTTGCACTTCTCGGCGATCTCGTTGATCGCCGACACGCCGGTGCCGCACTGGCGCAGCACGATGTTCTTGGTGTTCTGCGCCCAGATCACCGGGAAGCCGGTGATCGCCCCGCTGCCCATGGCCACGCCTGCAGCACCCGCGGCACCCTTCAGCATCCTGCGGCGGCCGATGCCGCCCTTCATCTTGCGAGCCATCTCGTTCTCCTCCTCAGTCAATGGCGGCGCGGGGCCGCCTCCCCTCAATGTCCGAGGGCGTGCACGTCCTCGGGCTTCCACGACAGAACCACGGGTTGGCCGGGCGCCACCGGCGACGCGTCGAAGCGCGCCTCCGACACCACGGCCGACAAAGTCTCCAGGCCGGCCACGTCGATGCCGACCTGCACGGTCGAGCCGAGATACTCGACGGACCGCGCCACACCCTGGAGCGACGAGGCGCCGATCTCGGCCGCGCCGCCCGCCTGCACCGTCATGCGGTCGGCGCGGATGGCGACCAGCGGCGAACTGCCGGGGCCGCGCGCCACCGCCGCCGGCAGCACGTTGTGCCCACCGATGAATTTCGCCACGAACGACGAGGCCGGGCGGTTGAAGACCTCGCGCGCGGTGCCGGCCTGTTCGATCCGGCCGCGGTTCATCACCACCACGAGGTCGGCCAGCGCCATTGCCTCGTCCTGGCTGTGCGTGACATGGATGAAGCTGATGCCAAGCCGGGTCTGCAGCGTCTTCAGCTCCTCGCGCATTTTGATGCGCAGGAACGGATCGAGCGCCGACAAGGGCTCGTCGAGCAACAGCACCTGCGGATCGGTGATGAGCGCCCGCGCCAGCGCCACACGCTGCTGCTGGCCGCCCGAGAGCTGGGCCGGCAGGCGGCTGGCGTAGGGCTCCATCTGGACACGCCCCAACATCTCGCGGGCCCGCGCGCGCCGGGTGTCCTTGTCGACACCACGCATTTTCAGGCTGAAGGCCACGTTGTCGGTGCAGTCGAGATGCGGAAACAGGGCGTAGCTCTGGAACATCATGGCCGTGCCGCGCGCCGCCGGGGCCGCGTGGGTGATGTTCTCGGTGCCCAGGATGACGTCGCCCTCGCTCGCCTCCTCGTGGCCCGCCATCATGCGCAAGGTCGTGGTCTTGCCGCAGCCCGAGGGCCCCAGCAGGCAGCAGTAGGTGCCGGCCGGAATGCGCAGGTTGATGGCATCGACCGCGACGGCCTCGCCATAGCGCTTGGTCAGGGCAACGAGTTCAATATCTGGCTGCTTTGCCATGTCAGCAGGGAAGCAAGCCCCATGCCAGCACTGTAGAATTGCCTGGGGACAGAGGGCCGGACGGCCAAGGGTTGGCGCGGCTCTTGCTCGTTCTCCGCCAACGGATAGCGGGAGGCGGTTCATGCGATTGATCGGCGTCGATGTCGGCGGGACGTTCACCGACCTGGTCTATGCCGATACCGAAGCCGGCCGGACCGCCGTCCACAAGATCTCGACCACACCGGACGATCCCTCGCGCGGCGTCGTGCAGGGCCTCATGGCGCTCTGCGACAAGTATGGGATCCCGCGCGAGACCATCGACACGGTGTTCCACGGCACCACCATCGCCACCAACGCCATCCTCGAGCACGACGGTGCCGTCACCGGCATGATCACCACCGGCGGCTATCGCGACATCCTGCACATCGGCCGTCACCAGCGGCCGCAGCACTACTCGATCATGCAGGACATCCCCTGGCAGGACCGCCCGCTGGTCAAGCGCCGCCACCGCAAGACCGTGACGGAACGTCTGGTGCCGCCCAAGGGCGAGGTGCTGGAGGCGCTCGACGAGGAAGGCGTGCGCCAGGCCGTGCGCGAATTGAAGGAAGCCGGCGTCGAAGCCATCGCCATCTGCTTCCTTTTCTCCTACCTCGATGCCGCCCACGAGGCGCGCGCCATGGAAATCGTGCGCGAGGAATATCCGGCCTGCTTCGCCACCACCTCTTCTTCGGTGTCGCCGCAGTTCCGCGAGTTCGAGCGCTTCACCACCACGGCGATGAACGCCTTTGTCGGCCCCAAGGTGCGCAACTACGTGACGCGCCTCGAATCGGAGATCGAGGCCTCGGGCTTCAAGGCCGATCTCCGCATCATGGCCTCGAACGGCGGCGTGGCGACGCCCGCCATGGTGGCCGAGCGGCCGGTGCTCACGCTCCTGTCAGGGCCGGCGGCGGGCGTGATCGGCGGCGACTGGGCCGGCGGCCTCTCGGGCCGGCGCAATCTCATCACCTTCGACGTCGGCGGCACCTCGGCCGATATCGGGATCGTGACCGAGGGCGGCTTCGGCGAGGCCACCGCGCGCGATACCTGGATCGCGGGCTTCCCGGTGATGGTGCCGATGATCGACGTGCATACGATCGGCGCCGGCGGCGGCTCGATCGCCCACGTCGACCAGGCCGGTGCCTTCAAGGTCGGCCCGCGCTCGGCCGGCGCCGTGCCCGGCCCCGCCGCCTACGGCCGCGGCGGCACGCGCGCCACCGTCACCGACGCCAACGTCGTGCTGGGCCGCCTCGACGGCGGCAACTTTCTGGGCGGCGGCATGTCGCTCGACGAGGTCGCCGCGCGCCGCGTGATCGGCGAGCTGGCGCGCGAGTTGGGCCTCTCCGACCGCGAGGCGGCGGAGGGCGTGATCACCGTCATCAACGCCAACATGGCCAACGCCATCCGGTCGCGCACGGTCCAGAAAGGCATCGATCCGCGCAACTACACGCTGGTGGCGTTCGGCGGTGCGGGGCCGCTGCATGGCGCCGAAGTAGCCGAGATGCTGGGCGTCACCGAAGTGATCGTGCCGCCGCATCCCGGCATCACCTCCGCGGTGGGCCTCCTGATCAGCGACCTGCGCTACGACGCCATCCGCACCTCCTTCCAGGTCTCGGGAGCCGCCGACCTTGCGCGCATCAACGCCGACTTCGCGGCGATGGCGAAGGAACTGGCCGGCCGCTTCACCTCCGACGGCATCGATCTCGCTAAGGTCACCTTCGAGCGGCGCGGCGATCTCCGTTACGTGGGCCAAGGCTATGAGCTCCGCGTGCCCTTCCCCGACGGCACGCTCGAGGCCGCCACGCTCGCGGTGGCCTTCGAGGCTTTCCACGAGATCCACAAGCGCGAGTACGGCCATCACTTCGCCGACTCGGCCATCGAGATCGTGAACCTGCGGCTGGTAGGCGCCGCAAGTGCTGCCAAGATCGCCAAACCCACGGCCGGCACGGCGAAGTCGGTGGCAGCGGCGCTCCTGCGCAGCGGCATATGCACCTTCCGCGTCGGCCCCAAGCTCGCCGACTATCCCACCGGCTTCTACCGCCGCGAGCTGCTGCCGATCGGCGAGCGCGTGCCAGGCCCCGCCATCATCCTGCAGATGGATTCGACCACCGTCGTGCCGCCGCACTACACCTTCGAGGCCGATGCCGCCGGCAACCTGATCGTCCGCAAAGCCGACGCCTGAGGAGATCGTCATGAGTACAGCCCATCGTCGCCAGCCTGGCCTGAAACCCGACCGCATCGACCCGATCACCAGCAGCGTGATCCAGGGCGCGCTCGAGAATATCGCGGTCGAGATGGGTTATAAATTGATGCGGATGAGCTACTCCTCGATCATCCGCGAGTCGGAGGATTTTGGCGCAGCACTTGTTGACGCTGAAGGACGAGGCCTGGCCGAATCGGCACAATCGACGCCACTGCAGTCCGGCCCGATCCCGGGCTACGTGCGCGGTATCCAGCGGATCCTGGCCGAACGCGGCGACGTCATCCGTCCCGGCGACGTCATCATACACAACGACGCCTACTCGGGCGCGAGCCACGGCCCCGACGTCGCCTTCATCGTGCCGGTGTTCGTACAAGGCCGGCTGATCGCCTATGCCGCGACCACGGCGCATCATCTCGACATCGGTGCGCTGTCGCCCGGCTCCTGCGGCATCGTCGAGGCGATCGACGCCTATGCCGAGGGCCTGCAGTTCAAGGCGATCAAGGTCTACGACCGCGGCGTCAGGAACGACATGGTGTGGCAGATCGTGCGCGACAATATCCGTGCGTCGGACCTCGTGGTCGGCGACATGGATGCCCAGATCGCCGCCGCCCGCATCGGCGCCGACCGCATGGTCGAGCTGGTCGAGCGCTACGGGCTCGAGACTTTCGAGCTCGCCTGCACGGCGTTGATGGATCACGCGGAGCGGCTGATGCGCCAGGCGATCGCCAGGCTGCCCGACGGCATCTACCGCGCCGAGACGGCGATCGACGGCTATCTCGACAGCGACGATCCGACGAAGAAGGAACTGCCGATCGTCGTCACCATCATCAAGAAAGACGATTCGCTTATCGTCGACCTCACGGGCACCGCGCCGCAGGTCCCGGACCGGCCGATCAACATGCCGCTCGAAGGCACCGCCGATATCGCCATCTGGCTCACCATCCGCTCGGTGCTGCTCGATACCGAGATCCACGGCCACATCCCGGTGAACGCGGGCCTGATCCGGCCGATCACCATCATCGCGCCCAAGGGATGCCTGGCCAACCCGACCTTCCCCGCCCCCACCATCGCCCGCTTCTGTCCCGGCAACCAGCTCGCCGACACGGTGATGAAGGCGCTGTCGCTCGCCATGCCCGGCAACGTCTCGGCCGGCATCGGCAATCTCAAGGTCATCGCCTTCTCCGGCCTCAAGGACGAGACGCACTGGGTGCATATGGAGATCTTCGAGGGCTCCTACGGCGGGCGCCTCGGCAAGGACGGCATGGATGCCGTCGACACGCTCTATGCCAACACGCGCAACAACCCGATCGAGGACATCGAGACCCACCTGCCGCTCCGCGTGCTGCGCTACGAACTGCGCGAGGACGTGAGCGGCGCCGGCAAGTGGCGCGGCGGCCTGGGATCGGTGCGCGAGTTCACGTTCCTTTCGGACGGCGGCGCCTCGGTCGAGGGCGAAGGCCATCGCTACCGGCCCTGGGGGTTCCTCGGCGGCAGCGAAGGCATGCCGGCCAAGCTCGATCTCATGATGCCCGGCAAGCCCGACCGCGCGCTCCCCTCCAAGGTGCCGCACATGAACATCGCTACCGGCGGCCGTTTCGTCTGCTACGGCCCCGCTGGCGGCGGCTACGGCAACCCGCTGGAGCGCGACCCGGCCAAGGTCGCCGACGACGTGCTGGACGAGGTCATCTCGGTCGAGACGGCGCTTCGGGACTACGGCGTCGTCGTCTCGGCCAAGGGCGTTGTCGACGAGCCCGCGACCACGGGGGCGCGCGCCAGCCGTTAGCCTTCGGGGACTTGACCCTTCGTCCAATATACTGGACGATCCGTCCAGTTTCATGACCATCAATGATCGCATCGCCGCCCGCGTGCGCCAGATCCGCGCCGAGCGCGGCCTGTCGCTGGAAGCATTGGCCGAGGTCTCGGACGTCAGCCGCTCCATGATCTCCCTGGTCGAGCGGGGCGAGAGCAGCCCGACGGCGGTCGTGCTGGAAAAGCTGGCGACCGGCCTCGGCGTGCCTCTGGCATCGCTCTTCGAAGCACCCGCGGCATCGTCGAAGCCGGTCTCGCGCCGGGCCGAGCAGGTCGAATGGCGCGACCCCGGCTCGGACTATCGGCGGCGCAACGTCTCTCCGGATGGCTTCCCCTCGCCCATCCAGATCGTCGACGTGACGTTTCCACCCGGCGCGCGCGTCGCCTACGAGACCGGGGTGCGTCCGGGCGTCACGCATCAGCAGGTCTGGGTCCTGCAGGGCGCGATCGAGGTCACGCTCGGCCGCGAGCGCTTCGACCTCGCCACTGGCGATTGCCTGGCGATGGTCCTCGACCGGCGGATCGCCTATCACAACCCGACACCGAAACCCGCGCGCTACGCCGTCGTCATCGTCTCGAGCGACCGCGGCTGAACGATGGACATCACCGACGTCGCCGCGGCCCTGCTGAGCGCGCTGCTGCACGCCGGCTGGAATGCCGCCGTGAAGGCCAACCGCAACCCGGCGCAGGCGATGACGGCGCAGATGCTGCTGGGCGCGGTCCTGGTCGTGCCGGCCCTGCTGTGGTCCGGCCTGCCGGCGCCTGCGGCATGGATCTGGATCGTGGCCTCCACCCTCATGAACGTGCTCACGATCGCAGCACTCCTGCGGGCCTACGAGTTGGGCGGTTTCGGCCTCGTCTATCCCGTCATGCGTGCGGTGGCGGTGCTGCTGGTCGTGCCGATGGCGGCGGCGCTCACGGGAGAGAAGTTCGGGCCGGCGGCGCTCGCCGGCATCGTCGTGATCGCGCTCTCGCTGGGCGTGCTCGCCCTCGACGCGGCGCGGGACCAGGCCGTCACCCGGAAGGCGCTGGCCTGGACGCTCGCGGCCGGCCTCGGCACCGCCGCCTATATAATGTGCGATGCGCAGGGTGTGCGCGCGTCAGGAAATCCCTGGGCCTACGGCTTCGTCGTCTCGATCACCAATGCCGCGGCCATGTGCTGGCGCCAGCGGCGCCAGGGGCCGCCGTGGCGTCAGCTCGACGGACAATGGCTGGCGACGCTGCCGATCGCGATGGCGTCGATGGCGTCGTACCTTCTCATCCTGTGGGTCTGGAGCCATGCGCCGATCGCGCCGGCGGCTGCGCTCCGCGACACCAGTTCGATCTTCGCGATCCTGATCGCCGTCGCCTGGCTAAAGGAGCCTTTTACCCGCACGCGGATCCTGGCCGTCCTCATGGCCGCCGCCGCCGTGCCGCTGCTGCGCCTGGGCTAACGTCGAGATTGGCAACCGGCCTCCGCTCGTCCATCAAGGCGCGATGAAATTCGATCTGAATGGCCGGAGCTGCCTCGTCACCGGCGCCAGCGCCGGCATCGGCGCCGGCGTCGTGCATCTCCTGGCAAAGGAAGGCGCGCGCGTCGCCGCCACGGCGCGGCGCGTCGACAGGATCGAGCGCCTCGACGGTGTGACGGCGATCTCGGGCGACGTCACCAACACCCAGGATATCGCGCGCATCGCCGCCGAGGCGACGAAGGCGCTGGGGCCGATCGACATTCTGGTCAATTGCGCCGGTGGTTCACGGCCCACCGGACCGGACGCCAGCGACGACGTTTGGGAGGAAGCCTTTGCGCTCAACTTCACCGCTGCGCGCCTCTTCACCAAGGCGCTGCTGCCGGCGATGCGGGCACGCAAATGGGGCCGGATCGTCAGCATCAGCGGCTCGATGGAACCGCGCGGGCTGAACGCCGCCATGGCCGCCAAGGCGGCGCTTCATCTCTGGGCCAAGGGTCTTTCCTGCGATGTCGCTGCCGACGGCGTGACGGTGAACACCATCCAGCCCGGTCGCATCAATTCGGAGCAGATCCTGCAGAAGCTTCATCCGACGGAGGAAGCGCGGCGCCTCTTCATCGAGCGCAATATCCCGATCGGCTATTTCGGCGAGCCCGAGGACGTGGCCAACCTCGTGGCCTTCCTCGCCTCCCCCGCGGCGCGCTATATCACCGGCGCGGTGATCCCGGTCGACGGCGGCATGCGCCACCTCGCGCACTAGGGTCGCGCGCCGCCGCTAGTATTCGATCAGCACGACGACAGCCAGGGCCACCGTCGCCAAAACAAGGAGGAACACCACCAGCGGCATCGCCGGCGGCGGATCAGGCTTGGGCACGGCTTCTACTTCTTCCCTTGGCGCTGGATCATCGCCATTTTCGTTGCTTTCCGGCCCGACAGGCGGGCTCCCTGTCGGCGTAGAATAGCATTTCCGGGTCGCCCATGAAGAGGCTTCATGATGAACGCAGCAATGCTCCGCCTCTGCATCTGCCCAGGCACAAAACGTCATTCCGCGTGATAATGAAATGAGAAGCATGCGCCTCGGCGTCTTCGTGCAGGTCCCGGGTCATCACGTCGGTGGCTGGCGGCATCCCGACGCCACGGTCGACGGCTGGCCGAACCTCGCGCTGATGCAGCACATCGCCGCCACCGCCGAGCAGGCCAAGTTCGACATGTTCTTCCTGGGCGACGGCTTCGCCACCGGTTACAGCGAGCATCCCTCGACCATCGGCAAGTTCGAGCCGCTGACCCTCCTCTCGGCACTGGCCATGGGCACTTCGCGGCTCGGGCTGGCGGCCACCGGCTCCACGACTTACGCCGAGCCCTATCACGTGGCCCGCGGCTTCGCTTCGCTCGATCACCTGAGCGGCGGCCGGGCGGCGTGGAATGTGGTGACGACGGCCTACGACAAGTCGGCGGCGGTGTTCGGCCGCCAGCATCCGCCGCACGCCGAGCGCTATGCCATGGCCGAGGAGTTCGTCGAAGCCTGCCGCATGCTGTGGGACAGCTGGGACGACAGCGCCTTCTCGCCCGACAAGGCCGCCGGCCGCTTCGTGCGGCCGGGCAGCCTCCATGTGCCGGACTTCCGCGGAAAGTATTTCACCGTGACGGGCGCGCTCAATGTGCCGCGCTCGCCGCAGGGCCATCCGGTGCTGATCCAGGCCGGCTCCTCCGGCCCTGGCCAGGCGCTGGCGGCGCGCATCGCCGACGTCGTGTTCACGGCACAGAACGACCTCGCGGAGGCGCAGGCTTTTTATGACGCGGTAAAGGCGCAACTGGTCGGCTACGGTCGGACGGCGGATGCCGCGCGGATCATGCCCGGCGTTATGCCCGTGGTGGGCCGGACCGAAGCGGAGGCGCTAGAAATCTTCGACGAGCTCAACCGCAGCATCGACACGGCGCAGGCTTTCACGGTGCTGTCGGAGCGGCTGGGCTCGGACATGTCGGTCCATCCGCTCGACGAGCCGGTGCCGGACCTGCCGGAAACCGAAAATCTGAAAAGCCGCGCCGCGCTGCTGCTGAAAATGGCGCGGCGCGACAAGCTCACCCTGCGGCAGCTCTACTATCGCGTGGCGGCGGCGCGTGGCCATCTGCTGCTGATCGGCACGCCCCTCATGATCGCCGACACGCTGGAAGCCTGGTTCCGCGCCGGCGCCGCCGACGGCTTCAACGTGATGCCGCCGTTTTTCCCCGGACAGTTCGATGATTTCGCCAAGGGCGTGGTGCCCCTCCTGCAGGAGCGTGGCCTGTTTCGCGCCGACTATGCGGGTACGACCTTGCGCGAGCATCTCGGCCTCGCGCGTCCGGCCGGCCGCCGCGCTGCTTGAGAACTCGGATCAGTCTCTCTTGGCAAAATGCATGTGGTGATCCGGCGGCCGACAGCTTCTCCGAAACTCGCCGGAATGATAGCGTTCGTACCGGTCCAGCGGTTTATCTGCAGCGTGCCGGTTCAGAGGCTGGATCAGGAGAAGACATGGCTCGGTTCGATCGCGTGATCCGTGGCGGCATGATCGTCGATGGCAGCCGGCTGCCGCGCTATCGCGGCGATATCGGCATCAAGGATGGTCTGATCGCCGAAATCGGCCAGATCACCGCCAACGAGGCCGACGAGACGATCGATGCCGGTGGCCTGATCGTGGCGCCGGGCTTCGTCGACCTGCACACTCATTATGACGCCCAGCTCTTTTGGGATCCCTACTGCACGCTGTCGAGCTGGCATGGCATCACGTCGGTGGTGATCGGCAATTGCGGCTTCGGCTTCGCGCCCGTGCGGCCCGCCGAACGCGAGCGCGCCATGCTGTCGATGACCCGGGTCGAGGCGATTCCGCTGGCGTCCATGCGCGAGGGCATGCCGTGGAACTGGGTGACCTTCCCGGAATTCCTCGACAGCGTCGACCGCGCGCCCAAGGCGGTGAACATTTTGCCCTATGTGCCGATTTCGCCGCTCCTGATCTGGGTGATGGGGTTCGAGGCCGCCAAGGCCGGTAGGCTGCCGACGCCTGAACAGCATGCCGAGCTGCGACGGTTGCTCCACGAGGCCATGGATGCGGGAGCTTGCGGCTGGTCGGCCCAGCGGATGCAGCCGACTGGCCCGTCGGCGGTGCAGCGCGACTATGATGGCTCGCCCATGCCGACCGACGTCATGCACGACGAGACCTGTCGCGAGTTCGCCAAGGTACTGGCCGATCGTAACGACGGCTTCGTGCAGATGCTGCTGATCTCCGGAGACAACGCTCGCGACCGCGCTTTCTACGAGGAGATGGCTACCATCAGTGGCCGGCCGGTCATCATGAACGTTCTGCAGGCCTTCGATCACCGCCCCGAAATCCACCGCCGGGTCATGGCCTGGCTTGCGAGTTGCCGCGAGCGCGGTGTCCGCGTCGTGGCACAAGGTCTGACGACCGATGCGGGTTTCACCTTCACCTTCGAGGACTGGAACCTGTTCGACGATTCGCAACCCTGGTGCGACGCCACGACGGGGACGCGCGCCGAACGGCTGGCCAAGTTGGCCGATCCGGCACGCCGGCAGGCGCTGCGCGACAAGCTGCCGGTCACGGCGACAGGACCACTGCCGCAGATCGCCATCGTCGGGCCGCAACTCGACAAGAACAAGAAATGGCTCGACTACACGTTGGCTCATGCCGGGGAGAAAATGGGCAAGCACCCGGTCGACGTCATGCTCGACATGGCCGTGGAGGAGGATCTGAAGACCGAATTCTTCGCTGCCCCTCCCAACGGCAAGATCGAACATCTGAAGGAACTGGTCGACGACCCCTACGTCCTTTTCGGCGTGTCCGACGGTGGCGCTCATACCAAGTTCCTGACGGCCGGGCGCTATCCTACGGAAACAATTTGCAAGGTCGTGCGCGAGCACAAGATGCTCAGCCTCGAGGACGTGCATTGGCGCCTGTCGACCTTGCCGGCGGAGGTCGCCGGCTTTCGCGGCCGCGGCCAACTCAGGAAGGGAGCGCCGGCCGACATCGTGATCTACGATTTCGACGGGTTGCGCGTGCTGCCTGACGAGATCGTTCACGACCTGCCGGGCGGCGAGTGGCGTCGCATTCAGCGCGCGGAAGGCTACAGGTACATCCTCGTCAACGGCGAAGTCACCATGCGAAATGGCCAGCCGACCAATACGCATTCCGGCCGCCTGCTGCGGCACGGCGGCGGCGGAGCGGGTCGTGCTGTCTAAGTCGAGTCCGGAAGGGGCACGTATTCTGAAAGTCGCCGGAGCGAATTCCGTGGCATGCGCGGGGCGTTTCCGGCGTCGAATCAAGGCCTTGGCCGGCAAATCCGGGCACCCATTGCGAACAAACAACATCCTTCCAGGCGAGGCTCGAAATGGTCCACTTCATCCCTTGTGCCGGGGCCCCGGACTCCTGATATAACGCCCCCGAGGGGCCGGTGTGGGCGGAGCAGTCGCCAACCCGGTCAGATCCGGAAGGAAGCAGCCGTAACGAATTCGCTTCGGGTCATGTCGGTCCCTCACCTGTTCCCTCGTGCACGCCGTCGCGAGGGGCAGGCCGCCCAGGCGCGACGACCGCCGGGCGTGAGGGGCCACGGCGCTTGAGCGGGTGATCGCCATGGCGCAAGCCACCAAAGGCACTGGCGACAAATCCACTGGCGATGGGGCTGGAGAGAAGGCGCTTCCCTACCGCGTCCTCGCCCGCAAATACCGACCTACCGATTTCACCACCCTGGTCGGCCAGGAGGCGATGGTGCGCACGCTGCGCAACGCCATCGCCACCGGCCGCATCGCGCACGCTTTCATGCTCACCGGCGTGCGCGGCGTCGGCAAGACCACGACCGCCCGTATCATCGCCCGCGCGCTCAATTGCGTGGGGGCCGACGGCAAGGGCGGACCGACCGTCGATCCTTGCGGCGTCTGCGACAACTGCAAGGCCATCACCGAGGACCGCCACGTCGACGTGATCGAGATGGACGCCGCCTCGCGCACCGGCATCGACGACGTGCGCGAGCTGATCGAGGGCGTGCGCTATCGCCCCGTGTCGGCGCGCTACAAGGTCTACATCATCGACGAAGTGCACATGCTGTCGGAGAAGGCCTTCAACGCGCTGCTCAAGACGCTGGAAGAGCCGCCGCCGCATGTGAAGTTCCTGTTCGCCACCACCGAGATCCGCAAGGTGCCGGTGACGGTGCTGAGCCGCTGCCAGCGTTTCGACCTGAAGCGCGTGCCGCAGGATGTGCTGGTCGAGCATTTCGGCAAGATCTCGGCCACCGAGAAGGTCGAGATCTCGCCCGAGGCGCTGGCGCTCATCGCGCGCGCCGCCGACGGCTCGGTGCGCGATGGCCTCTCGATGCTCGACCAGGCGATCGCCCACGGCAGCGGCGTCGTGGATGCAGCGCAAGTGCGCGACATGCTGGGCCTGGCCGACCGCAGCCGGGTGCTGGAACTGTTCGAGAAGACCATGCGCGGCGATGCGCCGGCGGTGGTGGCGTCGCTGGGCGAGATGCACGATTCCGGCGCCGATCCGGTCGTCGTCCTGCAGGACCTGCTCGAACTCACGCACTGGGTGACGCGGCTGAAAGTGGCGCCCGAAGCGGCCGCGGGTTCGGCCGACAGCGAACGCGCGCAGGGCCTGGCGATGGCGGCCAAGCTCTCCATGGCGTCGCTCACGCGGGCCTGGACGCTGCTGATGAAGGGCCTGCAGGAGACGCTGTCGGCGCCCTCGCCATTGCGCGCCGCGGAGATGACGCTGATCCGTCTCTGCTACGTGTCCGACCTGCCCTCGCCGGGCGACGTGATCAAGTCCCTGCAGAACGGCGCCGCTGCCGGTGCAGGTGCGGGCACCTCCTCTTCGCCAGCGCCCCGCGGCGGTGGCGGTGGCGCCGCGGTCCGGCTGGCGCCGCAGCCGGCGCAGGCCGTGGGCCAGCCTGCGGAGGCGCTGCCGGCGCCGAAGAACTTCACCGAGGTCGTGGCGCTGTTCGAGACCAAGCGCGAGGCGCGCCTGGTCAACTACCTGATGCACCATGTCCACGAGGTCCGCTGCGAGCCGGGACTGATCGAATTCCGGCCCGAGCCGCAGGCACCGCCCGATCTCGCGTCGCGCCTCAGCGAATGCCTGAGCCGCTGGACCGGCCGGCGCTGGATCGCCTCGGTCTCGAGCGACGCCGGCAAGCCGACACTGACCGCCCAGAAGGCCAGCAAGGCCGACGACCTCAGGAGCCAGGCCGGGGTCAATCCGCTGGTGCAGGCCATCCTGAAGACCTTCCCCGGGGCCAAGCTCGAGGCGGTGCGCCGCAAGGGCGATCAGACCTCGCTGGTCTCGGGCCTCGCTGGCCCCTCGGGCGAGGAGCCCCCGCTGCCTGACGAGTATCCCGCCGACGACGATATTCCCGAAAGCGAGTTCTGATGTTCGACAAACTCAAGGACCTCGGCGGCCTGATGCAGCAGGCGCAGGCCATGCAGCAGAAGATGCAGGAGCTGCAGGCGACACTCGAGCGGCTGGAGATCGTCGGCACCTCGGGTGCCGGCCTGGTCAAGGTGACGGTCAACGGCAAGAACGAGACGCGCAAGGTCGAGATCGACGCCTCGCTGTTCGTGCCGGCCGACAAGGGTGTGGTCGAGGACCTGGTCGTGGCCGCCGCCAACGACGCGCGGGGCAAGGTCGAGCAGATGGTCCAGGAGCAGATGAAGACCATCACCGGCGGGCTGCCGCTGCCGCCGGGTTTCAAGCTTTAGATGATCGGTCCAGAGATAGAGCGGCTGATCCAGCTGCTGGGTCGCCTGCCCGGCCTCGGCCCGCGTTCTGCCCGCCGCGTGGCGCTGCATCTTCTGAAGAAGCGCGAAACCCTGATGCAGCCGCTCAGCGCCGCGCTCGCCAACGCGGCGCGGGCGATCCGGGCCTGCTCGACCTGCGGCAATCTCGACACGGTGGATCCCTGTTCGATCTGCGCCGATCCCAAGCGCGACGCGGGACTCCTTTGCGTCGTCGAGGACGTGGGTGACCTCTGGGCGATGGAGCGCGGCAAGATATTTCCCGGCCGTTATCACGTGCTCGGCGGCTCGCTGTCGGCGCTCGACGGCATCGGCCCGGACGAGCTCAACATTGCAGCCCTGGTGAAGCGCGTCGGCGCGGGCGGCATCCGCGAAGTGATCATGGCGACCAACGCCACCGTCGACGGCCAGACCACCGCCCACTACCTCGCCGAGCGGCTGGCCGAGCTCGACGTGCCGCTTACCCGCCTCGCCCACGGCGTTCCGGTCGGCGGTGAACTCGACTGGCTGGACGACGGCACGCTGGCGACCGCCCTCAAGGCCCGGCGCGCCCTTTGAAGCCCGACCGATGAGCGCCGAAACCCTCGCCGCGATCGCCGTGGCGCTGGGCGCCGGATGGGCCAGCGGTCTGAACGCCTATGCCGCGGTCCTGGTGCTGGGCGCCGCCGGGCGTTTTGGGCTCGTCAGCCTGCCGCACGACCTTCAGGTGCTGGCCTCGCCCTGGGTCCTGGGCGTGGCGGCGCTGCTGTTCGCGCTCAATTTTTTCGCCGACAAGATTCCCTACGTCGACAGCATCAACGACATGCTGCAGACCTTCGTCCGCATTCCGGCGGGCTTCCTGCTGGCCTACGGCGCGGCGGGTGGGCTCAGCCCCGAGGTCGCGGCCGTCGCTGGCCTGCTGGGCGGGACCCTGGCGGCGGGAACGCACATCGCCAAGACCGGCTCCCGGGCCCTCATCAACACCTCGCCCGAGCCCTTCAGCAACATCGCCGCCTCGCTCACCGAGGACGCAGCCGTCATCGGCGGCCTGGCGCTGGCGATCGCCCATCCAATCACGTTCTTGTGTCTGCTGGCCGCCTTCGTCGCCTTGCTGGTGTGGCTGCTGCCCAAGTTGATACGGCTTGCCCTCGTTCCGATCCGCCGGATGACCGGGAGGCAACCTAAATCTTGATTTTTGCGGCCTTATCGACTTTAGGCGAATGAACGGCCGCTTTCCTTCGCCCGCGAGAGGGCTACACTCGTTCTCATAAATCCATGTTCATTCGCCAAAACATCCAGACCCTGCGGTTCTTCCGCACCACGCCGGCGATGCGCTGTCCGTATCTGCCGCATCGGCTGGAGACCAAGCTCGTCACCGAGCTGAGCGGACCGGATGCGATCTCGCAGCACGATACGCTGACCGATGCAGGCTTCAGGCGCTCCCACCACTTCGTCTACAAGCCGCTGTGCGACGGCTGCCGCGCCTGCGTGCCGGTGCGTATCCGGGTGCGCGATTTCGAACCCAGCCGGGCCCAGCGCCGGATTCTGCGCCGCAACGAGCACGTCCACGCGGTCGAGTCGCAACCACTGGCGACCGGGGAGCAGTACGCGCTTTTTTCACGCTATGTGCTAACCCGGCATCGCGACGGCGACATGGCCGACATGGATTTCGACGACTATCGCGCCATGGTCGAGGAAAGCCCGGTGGAAACCGCGATCATCGAGTTTCGCGACGACTCGGACGATGGCCGCCTTGTCGGAGCATGTCTGGTCGACTGGCTGTCGAGCGGCGTATCGGCGGTTTACAGCTTCTTCGATCCGCAGGACCCACGACGGGGCCTCGGAACACACATGATCGTTTGGCTGGCCAATGCCGCGGCCCGGCGTGGGTTGCCTTATGTCTATCTCGGCTACTGGATCGCCGACTCGAGCAAGATGGCCTACAAGCGTGCCTTCCGCCCCTTGGAGTTCTTCGGGCCGGACGGCTGGACGGAGTTGCCTACGACCTAGGCAGAACCGGCCAAATGTAGCTACTTGACGCACCCTGTCGTCTGTCGGAACAGGCCCAAATGCTAGCGTGGCTCCGCAGACCGCGTTATTAGAAGGCCCCCGGTCAGCGAGAACGGGGCGCCGACAACAAGAACTCGCAGTAGGGGAGATGGATGCGCCTTTTGCTGTCCTTCAGCACGCTCATCGACGCGATGAACGAGAAGATCGGGGTTATCTGCAACTGGCTGGTGCTACTGGCCTGCGTTGTCAGTGCCGGCAATGCGATGGTCCGCTACGCCTACGACCAGAGTTCGAACGCCTGGCTCGAAGTGCAGTGGTACATGTTCGCCGTCATTGTCATGTTCGGTGCCGCCTACACGCTTAGGAAGAACGAGCATGTGCGGGTCGACATCCTCTACATGACCTTGAGCCGCCGCGGACAACTGTGGATCGACATCCTCGGCACGCTTGTCTTCCTGATCCCGACTTGCGCCATTCTGGCCTGGCTGAGTTGGCCTTTCTTCATGCAGTCCTACAATGTGTTTGAGCATTCCTCGAACGCCGGCGGACTCCTGCGCTGGCCGATCAAGCTGGTGCTGCCCGTGGGCTTCGCCCTGGTGGCGCTGCAAGGCATTTCCGAACTGATCAAACGCGTTGCGTTCCTGAACGACTATGCCGTCGACAGCCTCGAAGCGCACTACGAGAGGCCGACGCAATGATACCGTTGGATTGGATGCCGCCGCTGATGTTCGGCGGCCTCGTCGTCTTCATGATCATCGGCTACCCGGTAGCCTTCTCCCTCTGCGCCGTCGGCTTCTTCTTCGGGTTCCTGTCGATCGAGATGGGCTACTTCACGATGGCCTTCATGCAGGCCATCCCGGGCCGCGTGTTCGGCAGCATCCTGTCGAACGAACTGCTGCTTGCCATCCCGTTCTTCACCTTCATGGGGGCGATCCTCGAAAAGTGCGGCCTGGCCGAGGACATGCTCGAGTCGATGGGCCAGCTGTTCGGCCCCATCAAGGGCGGGCTGGGCTACTCGACCATCATCGTGGGCTTCATCCTCGGCGCCATCACCGGCACCGTGGCCGCCCAGGTGATCGCCATGGCGCTGATCACCCTGCCGGTGATGATCCGCTACAAGTACGACATGCGCTATGCGACCGGCGTGCTGGCGGCCTCGGGCACGATCACGCAGCTCGTACCGCCTTCCCTGGTCCTGGTCGTCCTGGCCGACCAGCTCGGCCGCTCGGTCGGCGACATGTATCTCGGCGCCTGGGGACCGTCGATCCTGCAGATCGCCCTGTTCGCCGCCTATACGTTCTATTTGACGTTGGTGAAGCCAAACGCCCTGCCACCCGTGCCACGGACGTTGTTTGGCCGCGCCTTGCTGGTCAAGTGTGCTTGGGGAATCATTCCGGCGGGCGTGCTGATCTTCCTTGTCCTCGGCACCATCATGATGGGCCTGGCGACGCCGACGGAAGCCGGCGCCATGGGCACCATCGGCGCCATCGTCCTGGCCGTGGTGCGCAACGCGCCGCTGACCAAGTTCGATCGCCTCATGTTCGTCGGCGGCTGCGTTGCCGCCATCGTCGGGGCGCTGATTGGCATCGTCGCCTTCAAGTCGATTCCGTTCCAGATCGCCTTCACCGTCATGTTCGCCTCGGTCGTCTGGCTGTGCTGGCGGGCGTGGCAGTTCAAGGAACTGCGCGACCTCATCGTCCAGGCCATGCAGGCCACCATGCGCATCACCGCGATGGTGGCCTTCATCCTGGTCGGCGCCACCTGCTTCTCGATCTCGTTTGCCGGCGTCGACGGCGGCCGATGGGTCGAACATCTGTTGACCGATCTTCCCGGCGGCGTCTGGGGATTCCTGATCGTCGTCAACGTCTTCGTGTTCTTCCTGGCATTCTTCCTCGATTTCTTCGAGATCGCCTTCATCATCGTGCCGATGCTGGCGCCGGTGGCGCAGAAAGTTCTGACCCCGGTGGTCGGCGCCGACGCGGCGCTGATCTATTTCGGTGTGATGTTGTGCGTGAACATGCAGACCTCATTCATGCACCCACCCTTCGGCTTCGCCCTGTTCTACCTGCGCAGTGTGGCGCCGAAGGAAGTGAAGAGTTCGGACATCTACTGGGGCTCGATCCCCTGGGTGGTGTTGCAGCTCGTGTTGGTGGCGATCGTGATCGCCTTTCCGAAAACGGTGACCATCTTCCTCGACAAGCCCCACGGCCTCGACCCGAGCAAGGTCAAGATCGATATCCAGGCGCCACCCAGCGAAGACAGTGCGCCGCCGATCTTCGGCGTACCGCCTGCCAAGAACTGAGCCGCTTCAGGCACAAAAAAGCCCCGCCTTTCGGCGGGGCTTTCTCGTTTCAGAGGTCGTGCGCAGGCTCTAGCGACCCTGAGCCGACATCGAGAAGTTGAAGTTGTCGAAGGTGTTCTCGGCAACGCGGAACCACAGGTTCTCGTCGGACCGGAACGACTTCAGGCTGTCGTAGATCTTCTTGAACTTCGGATCCTTGGCCGAGAGTTCGTCGTAGTACTTGTAGGCTTCGAGGAAACAGGGCTCGAGGACGGTACGCGGGAACGGCCGCAGTTCGGTGCCCGCCGCCACCAGGCGACGCAGCGCCGGCGGATTGCCGGCATCGTACTTCGGCACCATCCAGGAAGTGACGCGGCCTGCGGCCGCTTCGACCATGGCCTGGTAGGGCTTGGGCAGCTTCGCCCAGGCGTCGTTGTTGATGTAGAGCGAGCCGACCGACGCGCCCTCCCACCAGCCGGGATAGTAGTAGTACTTGGCGACCTTGTTGAAGCCGAGCTTCTCGTCGTCGTACGGACCGACCCACTCGCAGGCGTCGATCGTGCCCTTCTCGAGCGCGGGATAGATGTCGCCGCCGGCGATCTGCTGCGGCACCACGCCGAGGCGCGTGAGGATCAGGCCGGCGAAGCCGCCGACGCGGAACTTCAAACCCTTCATGTCGTCCATCGACTTGATTTCCTTGCGGAACCAGCCGCCCATCTGGCAGCCCGTGCCGCCGAAGGTGAAGGAGCGGAAGTTGTACTCCTTGTAGAAGTCGTTGATCAGCTCGTGACCGCCGCCGAATTCCAGCCAGGCGTAGTATTGCCGCTGATTCATCGAGAACGGCAGGCCAGTCTCGAATACGAAGTTCGGATGCTTGCCGAAGTAGTAATACGCAGCGGTCTGTCCCGCCTCGACGGTGCCGTTCTGCACTGCGTCGGCAACCTGCAGGCCCGGGACGATTTCGCCGGCGGCAAAAGCCCTCACCTGGAACTTACCATCCGACATCTCACCGACGAGCTTGCTGAAGAGCTCAGCGCCGCCGTAGAGCGTGTCGAGCGACTTGGGAAAGCTCGACGTCAAACGCCACTTAACTTCCGGCATGCTTTGCGCAATGGCCGGCGCCGCGACGGTCGTCGCAGCTGCAACACCCGCGACGCTTACGCCCGCGGTCCTGATAAACTTTCTACGCTTCATCTCTTAATGCCTCCCTACAGGTCACCAACATGGCTCCCCTAAGCGATGGGAGACTGGCACGCGGGATTCTCTTTGGAAAGCATCACTCCGTCTGAACGAAGAAAACCCCGCCGCAGCGGGGTTTTCACGTATTCAGCTGCGGTTAATCTCTAGACCTTGCCGGCGCCGTACATGCGGGCCATGAAGCCGTCGAAACCACCTTCCGCGATGCGGGACCACAGAACCTGTTCGGACCGGTAGGGCTTCCAGACGTCCCAGACCTTCTTGAACTTCGGGTTCTTGGCCACGATCTCGTTGCAGAGTTCGTTGGTCGCATTGAAGCAGGCTTCGAGCACCGCCGTCGGAAATGGCATGAGCTTGACGCCGCTGGCCACCAGACGCCGCAACGCCGCCGGGTTGCCGTTGTCGTACTTGGCCAGCATCCACAGCGTCACTTCATTGGCTGCAACCTCGATTGCCTTCTGATAGCCCGGCGGCAGCGATTCCCACGACTTCTGATTGATGTAGGCCGTGCCCATGCCGGTGCCTTCCCACCAGCCCGGGTAGTAATAAAACGGCGCCACCTTGTTGAAGCCGAGCTTCTCGTCGTCGTACGGGCCCACCCACTCGGCCGCGTCGATCGTGCCCTTTTCCAGGGCAGGATAGATTTCGCCGCCGGGGATCTGCTGCGCGACCACACCCAGTTTACCCAGGATCTGGCCGGCAAAGCCGCCGACACGGAACTTGAGGCCCTTGAGATCGTCGACCGTCTTGATTTCCTTGCGGTACCAACCACCCATCTGGGCACCCGTGCCGCCCATCAGATGACCCACGACGCCGTAGTCCTTATAGAATTCGTCCATCGCCTGGCGACCGCCACCATGCATCCACCAGGCGACGTGCTGGCGGCTGTTGAGCCCGAATGGCACGGCGGTGTCGAAGGTGAAGGTGATGTCCTTGCCGATGTAGTAGTAGGCGGCGGTCTGTCCCATCTCGACGGTGCCGTTCTGGACGGCATCGAGAACCTGGAAGCCCGGGACGATCTCACCGGAGGCGAACGGCGTGATCTTGAACTTGCCGTCGGTGATCTCGCCCACCCGCCGGCAGAAGTGTTCGGCACCGCCATAGAGTGTGTCGAGCGATTTTGGAAAGCTCGATGTCAGACGCCATTTGAGTTCCGGCTGACCTTGCGCAAGAGCCGGTGCCGCCACGGTCGTGGCAGCGGCGCCGACGCCCGCAGTTTTCAGGAATTTGCGACGTTGCATGGTGTCCCTCCCTAGGGCCTTTGTTTACCGAGCATTGATTCCACTCAGCGGAATCAAGCCTGCCACGAGAGACCCCCATTGGCAAAGGGACAAAGAAAAAGCCCCGCCGAAGCGGGGCTCTCGCAATCGATCCGTTCGACTTCATTTCA
>NZ_SCVH01000062.1 GCF_004296935.1 Reyranella sp. | reverse complement strand
AGAGATTGTTGCGCAGGTGCCAGCCGGCCGGCGGTTCGCCGAGAGCGGCATCGGCATTCATGTGATCGCTCTGCGAGGAGGCGAAGCCCTGGTCGCATTCGAGTGAATCACCGCGCGCGGTAAAACCCTTGGCCGCCAACCGCGCCGCGCGCAGGCCATGCTCCGAGGCGGTGCCGGCGTGCAGCGGTTTGCACATGGTGCCGAAGTTGGATTTGAGGCCGGCGGCCTGGGTGGCGGCGATACCGAAAGCGACGGCAAGCTGCTTGTCGCTGAGGCCCAGCATGCGGCCGGCTGCGGCGGTGGCCGAGAAGGAGCCGACCGTGCCGGTGACATGGAATCCCTTCTGGTAGTGGCTGGGCGCCACGAGGCGGCCGACGCGGCCTGAAGTTTCGTAGCCGGCGACGAAGCTCTCGATGAAGAGGCGTCCGGAGGCCTTGGTCTGTTCGCCCAGGGCGAGCAGGGCGGGGACCACGGTCACGGTCGGATGCCCGCCCATGGCGAAATTGACGTCGTCGTAGTCGAGGGCGTGGCTGGCGGCGCCATTGATCAAGGTGGCGGCCGACGGCAGCACCCGTTCGGGGCGGCCGACCAGGGTCGCCGGTCCCTTGGCGCCATCCTCCAGCGCCTCGGCCACCAGGATGTCGGTGAGTTCCTCCTGAGCGCCGGCGACGGTCACGGCGAACCAGTCGAGCAGGCACTGCTTGGTGCGCTCGATCAAATCGTCCGGCAGGTCGTTCCAGGCGAGATGGGCGGCCCGCTTGGCGATCTCGGCAGTGACGGGAACGGCGGTCATGGAGCCTCCTTCGATCAGGCGCCGGAGTGTCGGACACCGGCTGCCGCCTTGTCCACTTCGGCGGGCGTCAGGGCTTCCGCGCAACGATATGGAAGATGTGCCAATGCTTGGCCGTGCCGCGCGGCGTCACCCCATCGGCTTCCTCTTCCTCGAACATTTCTAGATCGAAACCTTCGAGCATGGAGAGGGCATTCTCGCGACTCAGGAAGGTGATGCCCGGCCGGCCGACCCAGCTGTCGCGCGGGCCATACCATTGGCCGCTGAAGCGGCCGCCGGGCGGAAGTCCTTCCCGGATGCGGCCCCAAAGATCGTGAAAGGCCTGCGGCTCGCAAAGCGGCATGGCGAAACTGGAGTTGATCAATTGCACACCCAGGGGGATCGGGACCTCTTCCAGCCGGGCAACGACGGCGGTCACGTCGCTTTCGGGTGGCAAGGGCCGTGCCTGCAGCTGCCGCAAGGCCTCGGGTTCGGCATCGACGGCGATCACGCGCCAGCCGCGGCGCAGCATCTCGACGGCGTCCCGGCCGTCACCGCAGCCCAAGTCGAGCGCGAGTGCGCCAGCGGGCGTCGTGCCAAAGTTGTCGAGCGCAGCCAGCAGCGTACGACGCGGCGGGCGGTCCCGCAGCTTGTCGTAGTAGGCGGCCCAACCGGCGGATCGCTCGTCTTCCGTCATGCGCTTCCTCTGGACGCCCCGCGCTTGTCGCGTGGCGCTTCGTGTGATCGTATCTCATCCAACAAAAATAAGACCATTGTCAGGGAGGAAATCATGAAGATTCTGGTACGTCTTGCCATCGTGGCTGCTCTTGCCTTGCCGCCTGCGGCAGCGCGCGCTGACATGAAGGCACTTGCAGAGGCCGCCAAGAAGGAAGGCGAGCTCACCTGGTACATCGCGCATTACACGTCGGAAGGCGCAGAAGACCTCGGCCGAGGATTCACCGAGATGTCCGGCGTCAAGGTCAATGTCGTCCGGACTACGGCGCAGGTGGCCTACCAGCGCCTGCTTCAGGACATCAAGAACAACCAGACGATCTGCGACGTGTTCTCGTCGACGGACGTCGGCCACTATGTCCGCCTGAAGGCCGAGGGTCGGTTCGACAAGTATGTCCCCGAGACATCGCCGAAAATCCTGCCTGCCTTCCAGAATTTCGACCCGGACGGCTTCTACCACACCACGTCGGCCGGACTGGTGACCCTGACCTACAACACGTCAAAGGTGAAAGCCGAGGACGCGCCAAAGAAATGGCAGGACCTGTCCGACATCAAATGGAAAGGCAAGGTGTCGATCGGACATCCCGGCTTCTCCGGCTATGTCGGCACCTGGGTGCTGACGATGAAGAAGCTCTATGGCTGGCAGTACTTCGAGAAGCTCGAGAAGAACAAGCCGCAGATTGGCCGCTCGATCAACGATACCGTGACGGCGCTGAACGCCGGTGAGCGGCAGGTCGCCGCCGGCGCCGACGGTTCGACGCTGTTCAGCGCGGCGCGCGGCAACCCTTTGGCTGTCTCCTATCCGACTGACGGTGCCGTCCTCATCATCGCGCCGTCGGCGATCATGAAGGGCACCAAGCACCCCAACGCCGCCAAGCTCTTCATGGAGTACCTCTATTCGGTGGAAGCCGCGAAGATCAACGCCAAGCACTTCGCCATTCCGCTGCGGCCGGAAGTGCCCTCGCCGCCAGGCGCCAAGCCGATCAGCGAGATCAAGACGATCCGTCCGACAGTGGCGGAGATCGACAAGGGCATTCCCGAGGTGATCGAGCAATGGCGCGACACGTTCGGCAACTGACCGCCGGCGACTGAAATGGCTGTCACGGCGCCCACGATGGAGGCAATACCGGCGCGCGTGCAGCGCGCCAGCAGGTTCGATTCGACCTGGCTGCTGTGGATCGCGATCATCGCGGTTCTGCTTTTCCTGGTGGTGAGCCCGTTCGTCTATCTCGTGCTCACCAGCTTCCAGGCCGAACGAACCGGCGATTTCACCCTCTCGAACTACGCCACGGCCTACGGGCGGGCGCGCTACATCGATGCGCTGTTCAACTCCCTCAAGCTCGGTGCGGCTTCGGCGGCTCTGGCGGGGGTCTTCGCCGTGCCGCTGGCCTGGGCCGTTGCCCGCACGAACATGCCGGGCCGCGGCTTCACGCGCATGCTGGTATTGGCGACCTTCATCACGCCGCCCTACACCGGCGCGGTCGCCTGGATCCTGCTGGCCGGTCCCAACGCGGGATGGCTCAACAGGTTCTACATGCTGGTGACGGGCGCCGAGGCCGGGCCCTTCAATATCTACAGCTTCACCGGCCTTGCCGTCGTCATCGCGCTCTATTCGTTCCCCTACATCTTCATCTTCACCACGGCGGCGCTGGAGCTGGTGTCATCGGAGATGGAGGATGCCGCCAACATCCTGGGGGCGGGACCGTGGCGAACGATGCGGAAGGTGACCCTGCCGCTCGCCCTGCCGGCAATTCTCGGCGGCCTGATCATCTGCTTCCTCGAGGCGATCGCCCTGTTCGGATCCCCGGCCATGATCGCCATCCCGGCACGCTTCAACGTCGTGACGACACAGCTCTACCAGTTCTTCGGCAACCCCGTGCGCGTCGAGGTCGCAGCGGC
>NZ_SCVH01000005.1 GCF_004296935.1 Reyranella sp. | reverse complement strand
CGTCACGTAGATGCCGCGGCCGCGCACGATGGTCAGCGGACCGGTGGCCTCGTGCTTCTTGAAGTTGGTGTGGTACATGAACAATGCGCTGGGCCGGCCGCAGAAGAAGAAGATCGTCTCCCGCATCAAGGGCTATCACGGCATCACCGTGGCGGCGGGCAGCCTGACCGGCCTGCCCAACAACCACCGCTCCTTCGACCTGCCGATCGCCGGCATCGTACATACCGGCTGCCCGCACTACTACCGCTTCGGCGCGGCCGGCGAGAGCGAGGAGCAGTTCGCCACGCGCTGCGCCGAGGAACTCGAGGCGCTGATCATCAAGGAAGGTGGCGCCGACCAGGTGGCGGCGATGATCTGCGAGCCGGTCATGGGCGCCGGCGGCGTGATCGTGCCGCCCAAGGGCTACTACGAGAAGATCCAGGCCGTCTGCAGGAAGTACGACATGCTGTTCGTCGCCGACGAGGTGATCTGCGGCTTCGGGCGCACCGGCAATGTCTGGGGCTGCCAGACGATGGGCATCAAGCCCGACATCCTGACCTGCGCCAAGGCGCTGTCGGCCTCGTTCCTGCCGATCTCGGCAGTGATGATCAACGACAAGGTCTATCAGGCGCTGATGATGGAGAGCGACAAGATCGGCACCTGGGGCCACGGCTTCACCTACTCCGGCCATCCCGTCGCCGCCGCCGTCGCCCTCGAAGCACAGAAGATCTACGACGAGATCGACCTGTTCGGGCACGCCAAGCGCATGACCCCGATCTTCCAGAAGCACATCCAGTCGTTCGCCGACCATCCGTTGATCGGCGAGGCGATGAGCGTGGGCATGGTCGGCGCCCTCGAGGTTGTCGCCGACAAGAAGACCAAGGCGGCCTTCGAGATCGGTGCGGTCGGCGCGGCCGGCACCAAGGTCGCCAACAACGCACAGGCACTCGGCCTGTTCGTGCGCAACATGGGCGACCGCGTCGCCGTCTGCCCGCCGCTGATCATCAACGAGGCCGAACTCGCCGACCTGTTCGGGCGGCTGCGCCAGTCGCTCGATGCGGCGATGGCCGAGCTCAAGTCGGAAGGCCACTTCAAGGGATAAAGTGGGCGGAAGCACACCGACCGGGGGGAATCGTTCGGTGCACTTCCACCCGTCCCGGCAAGCTGAGACGGCGCCGGGGGAGACGCCGCGTCAGCGTCCGGACTGCTGGCGCAGGTAGGCGATGATGTCGGCACGATCTTCGGCGGTCGCGACCCGGAAGTTCATCCGCTGGCCCGGGATCAGCGCCTGCGGATTGGTGAGCCACGCATCCAGGGTCTTGTCGTCCCAGACCACGCCTGAATTCTTCACCGCGGGCGAGTAACTGAAGCCCGGCGCCGTGCCGGCCTTGCGACCGAACACGCCGCGATGTGCCGGACCGACGCGGTTGGCGTCGAGCGAATGGCATCCGCCGCAGCGCGACTCGTAGAGTTCCTGGCCGTGCGCGGCGTCGGCTGCATGAGCCGGGACCGTCACGCCGAGAACGAGGGCCGCGAGTACCGCGGATGCCAGTGCCTTCACGATCACGCTCCGAAGCTGAGCGCCTTGGCCGGCAGCGGATCCTTCAAGGCCTGCGACAGTACCGTCCAGTGCATCACCTCGTCGGCGGCGAGGCGCGCCGAGACCTGGGCCAGCGCCCTATCGCCGAACGACGGGATGACGCCGATGTAGGCGTTGGCCGCGCCCTTCTCGAGCCGCTGCGCGAGGCGCAGCACGTCGGCCTGGCTCTTCAGCGACGCGGCATTGAGCGCCTGGCCGACCTCGGCATCGCTCTTGGCCGCAACCGGCGCACCGCCCAGCTTGCGGATGGTGGCGATCAACGCGTCGCGATGTTCCTTGTGGTGGGTCTGGAACATGACGGCGATCTCCAGGACGGGCTTCTGCAGCAGGCCGCTCATGGCGCCGAGCTGATAGGCGCTGATCGCCTCGTACTCGAGCGCGAGCGCGGTGTTCAGGATGCCGACGTCGCCGGCGGCGTTGCTGGTCTGGGCGACGGCCATCTTCTCGCAGCCGGCAAGAAGTGCCACGGCCGACGCGGACAGGACGGTGGCACCGGACGCGCGCAGGATGCCGCGGCGACGGAAGTCAATGGACTGAGTCACGTTAGAGTCTCCTCGTTTGCTTTCGGAGGGAGCGGATCGCGCCTTCCGTGCGAGACCTACGCGGCGCCGGCTCGCGCCGGATCGTTCACCCTCCGTCACGCCTCGGTGAGAGGATCGCGATCACTTTATGCGATTGAGAACCACTCTAATCTGAAGCTTCACGCGTTCGTGTTTGCGATTCCTCAAGGCGTCGGGGTGAACCGCGACCAAAATGCGCCTATCGCAGACGGGCCTTCCGACTAAGATCGGCGGCGCGGGGAGACATCGGGACAATGGATTACGAGGCATTCTTCGCCGGCCACCTGCGCCGCCTGCACGACGAGGGCCGCTATCGCGTGTTCGCCGAGCTGGAGCGGATCGCGGGCGCTTTTCCACGCGCGCGGCTCCACCGTGACGGCCAGGCGCCGCGCGATGTCACTGTGTGGTGCAGCAACGACTATCTCGCCATGGGCCAGCATCCGGCCGTGATCGAGGCCATGCAGGCCGCGATCGGCGCCCAGGGCTCGGGCGCGGGCGGCACCCGCAATATCTCGGGCACCAACACGCTGCACGCAGCTCTCGAGCGCGAGCTGGCCCAGCTTCATGAGAAGGACGCCGCCCTCGTCTTCACCTCGGGCTATGTCGCCAACGAGACCACGCTGCAGACGCTGGGCGCCCTGCTGCCGGGCTGCGAACTCTATTCCGACGCGTTCAACCACGCCTCGATGATCGCCGGCATCCGCCACTCGGGCGCCGTGCGCAAGATCTTCCGCCACAACGACGTGGGCCACCTCGAGGAACTGCTGGCCGCGGCCGATCCCAAGACGCCCAAGATCGTGGCCTTCGAATCAGTCTACTCGATGGATGGCGACATCTCGCCGATCGGCGCGTTGTGCGACGTGGCCCACCGTTATGGCGCCCTCACCTACCTCGACGAAGTCCACGCCGTCGGCATGTACGGCGCGCGCGGTGCGGGCGTGGCGGAGCGCGACGGCGTGCTGGCAGAAGTCGACATCGTGCAGGGCACGCTCGCCAAGGCGTTCGGTGTCGTCGGCGGCTATATCGCCGCTTCCGCCGCGACGGTCGATTTCGTCCGTTCCTGCGGTTCGGGCTTCATCTTCACCACCTCGCTGCCGCCCGCCATCGCCGCCGCGGCGCTCGCCAGCGTGCGCCACGTCAGCGCCCATCCCGAGTTGCGTGTGCGCCACCAGGAACGTGCCGCGACGCTGAAGCGCCGCCTGGCGGCAGCCGGCCTGCCGGTCATGCCTTCGACCACGCATATCGTGCCGGTGTCGGTGGACGATGCCGCGCTCTGCAAGCAGGCGAGCGACCTGTTGCTCGATCGCCATTCGATTTACGTCCAGCCGATCAACTATCCCACCGTGCCGCGCGGCACCGAGCGCCTGAGACTCACGCCCACGCCGCTGCACAGCGACGAGGACATGACCCGCCTGGTGGCGGCGCTGCAGGACGTCTGGCAGGTGCTGGGCCTCGGCCGCCGCGCCGCCGCCGAGTAGGGCGGCCTCGCCTCGGTCGACAGCAGATCGTCGCTTTTGCCGACGCCCGCGTGTCGAAGAATGCGAGCCGTGTCGGGAATTTCCTCATGCCACCGCCACCTGCCGACGGGCGCGAGCCCGCTTCCTTCAGGTTGCCTCGCGGCAAGCTTCGCCAACTTCGAACGCCAATTCGCCGTCGTGACTCATGGCCGCGACGTTGCCATCCCGGCCATGCAAGGACCATTGAGAGTCGTCGTCTTCGGCCGGCGGCCAGACTTCGAGCTTGCCACCCAAATCGAAAACGAGGCTCAGGTGCCGGCTGTCCTCGGCAGTATCGACGGCGATGAGGCGCTGACCTTCGAGATTGGACAGGCAATCCTCCTTCACGGAATGCTGGACGATCTCATCGTCGCTGTGCAGCCATTCGTCTTCCACGGCGACCTTCCAATCGCCTTGAATGAACAGATGCCAGTCGCCACAGACGTGCACCCGGCGCATTCTCGACCTGCGCTGGAGCCGCACCGACGTCTGCAAGGTATGGCCCCGAGGCTCGCGTGCCAGCAGATGCGACTTGCCGAATTCCATCGTCAGGTAGCAGGCCGAAGCAGAGCGAGGAACCTCGCCGCCGCTTCGCGCACCTCGATCCAACCGGGATGGTCGATCACTTCCTGCCACGGCAATTCGGGACCGCCGATACTGTCGAAGTGCTCCATGCTGTCGATGAACGTCTTTCCTGCCGCTTTCTGCGCTTCGTCGAGACCGAGCTCAGGGCGCGCATACTCGCCGAGGAAGGCATCGCTGAATACTTCATTGTAGATTTCGGTCGGCGTGGAAATATACCTGCTCTTCCCGGACCATGCGTCTCGCAGAAAATCTTGATCGGCAATCGAGCCAAGGATTTCGTAGGCGTCGTTCAGCCAGATCTTCTTGTCGAGTGCCATTTTTTTACCTCCAGAA
>NZ_SCVH01000061.1 GCF_004296935.1 Reyranella sp. | reverse complement strand
GAGCCGGCCATCGCCAAGGGCGGCGCCGACGCCTTCTATGCCGGCGAGATCGCCCAGGCGATCGCCGAAGACATGAAGAAGAACGAGGCGTTGCTGTCCATCGAGGACCTCAAGGCGTGGAAACCCGAGCGCAATGCGCCTCTGTGGGGCGACTATCGCGGCTACAAGGTCTCGACCAACCAGCCGCCGGGGGGCGGCGTGATGCTGATCGAGATGCTGAACATCCTGGAGAACTTCGATCTCGCCGCCATGGAGCACGGCTCGGCGGAATATCTGCGGGTGGTGTCGGAGGCGATGAAGCGCGCCACCGTCGACAAGGACGCCCATGTCGGCGATCCCAAGTTCGTAAACGTGCCGGTCGAGCGGCTGACCTCGAAGGCCTATGCCAGGGAAATGGCCGAAGAGATCAAGCGCGGCGTGAAGGCCGAGGTCCCGCGCTTCAATTCCGGTGCCATCTCCAAGGACACCACGCACATCTCCGTCATCGACAAGGATGGCAACTGCTTCACCATGACCCACTCGCTGGGCATGCCCTCGGGCGTCGTCACGCCGGGCCTGGGCTTCATGTACAACGGCTGCATGGGCGTGTTCGACCCGCGGCCGGGCCGGGCAGGCTCCATCGCACCGGGCAAGGCACGCTTCAGCTCGGTCGTGCCCTCGATCCTCTTCAAGGACGGCAAGCCGCACCTCATCATCGGTGCGCCGGGTGCGACGCAGATCGCCATGGGCGTGCTGCATGTGATCCTGAACGCTCTCGATTTCGACATGACCATGGTCGAGGCCGTGAGCGCGCCGCGTTTCTCGGCGACCTCCGACACGATCGACATTTCCAACCGCATCCAGGGTCGCGTCGAGCGCGAGCTAAATGCGCAGGGCTATCCGGTCGTGCGCAGCCCCTACGGCTTCGGCTTTGCCGCCGTCCACGCCATTCGCATCCACGAGGACGGGCTCGATGGCGGCGCCGACCCCGGTCACGACGGCGTGGTGATCGCGGTCTAGGGATCAGACCTCACTACAGCATCGGCAGGCCGGGCGGCGGGCGCCTAGCCTTCGAGGCCTGCTCGAAGGCATAGGCTAGGCGCAGAAGCTTCGCCTCGCTCCAGGCACGGCCGGTGAAGGTGACGCCAAACGGGTAGGGTGGCGTCTTCTTGCCCTCGAAGCTCGAGATGAAGCCGCCCGGCACCTGCACGCTGGGATAGCCCGACCTGGCTGCGATCGCCGCGCCAAGGGCCGCGGGGAACAGCACGGCGTCGAGCTTGTGGACGCGCATGTAGGTATCGAGGCCGCGTTGCTTGGCCGCCAGCAAATCCATGGCGCGCGCCGAGCGGTACTCGAGCTCGCTGAGATCGCCACGCGTCGCCTCGGCTGCCAACGCGAGGTCCTGGCCGAATCGCAGCGCCTTGCGGGCATGCGCCTTGTTGTAGGCGATGATCGCCTTCAGCGTCCTGTTGCGTGTGCCGGTCGCCCAGTCGCGCAGGTAGAGATTGAGGTCGCGCTTGAATTCGTAGAGGAAGACGACAGGCGCTGGAGCGACCTGGTTCGTGCGTCGGCTGAGCGGGTTGGTGATGAGCACGTTCATGGTCGTGCCCGGCCCGCCGATCCAGCCGACCGTCGGGATGTTGGCGCGCACGATGGTGGCACCCGCGCGCTCCAACATCTTGATCGTGCGTGCCATTACGGCTGCCGGCTGCTTTGGGAGCTTGCCGTAGTAGACGTCGTTGCCGGGATCGCCTGGGTCGCTCGGCAGGCCAATGCGCGCGCCCTTCAGGCCGTCCTTGTCGAGGCCGGCGGTGTAGTCGACGGTTCTCTCTGACAGCACATTCAGGAGGATCGCGGCGTCGCGCACCGTGCGGGTGAGCGGGCCCACGGTGTCCTGGCTGTGCGAGATCGGAATCACGCCGTCGCAGCTCACCAGCCCGACCGTGGGCTTCACGGTGACGAGGCCGTTCTGCGTCGCCGGGCTGAGGAGCGAGCCCGAGGTCTCGGTGCCGAGCGCCGCGGCGCAGAAGCCGGCGGCCACCGCAACCGCCGAGCCGCCGCTCGAACCGCCGGGCAGCACGACCGGGATACCGCGGTCGTCGAGCAGTTTGGGGCTGTAGGGGTTCTTCACCTGGCCGCCGAGCGAGCTGTAGCCCGAGGGCATGTCGACGGTGAGGATGTTGGCGAACTCGGTGAGGTTGGTCTTGCCCAGGATGACGGCGCCGGCTGCGCGCAGGCGCTTCACGACGGGAGCGTCGGCACGTGCCCGCGCCGTCGCGAGCGCCACCGAGCCCGCGGTCGTGTGCTGTCGGTCGCCAGTGGCGATGTTGTCCTTGACCAGGATCGGCACGCCGGCGAGCGGCTGCTTCTTCGATGGCTTCACGCCGTCGAGGTCGCGAGCGATTGCGAGCGCATCGGGATTGATCTCGCGCACGGCGTTGAGCTTGGGGCCGTCACGATCGTAGGCTTTGATGCGCGCCAAATAGGCCCGGGTGAGGGCGCTCGACGTGATCTTTTCCTGCGCCAGCGCCTGTTGCAAATCGGCGAGCGAGGCATTGTCGACCGGGATCGCCGCCAATCCGCGGCGGGTCACCCCGCCGCGGGCGCGCGCCGTGCGGTTTCGTTTCGTTGCTCTTGCCACGGTGCTCCTCCGCCGGTTGCTAAACCGGCATGGTCCGCTTCTGATGGGCCCGGCCAACCTTGGCCGATTCGGGATTGTGACCGGAGATCACCCGTACACCCTCGTCCAGACTGGCCGCGATCTTGTCCGGCGTGGCGCCTTCGAGGAACGCGAGCTTGTTCTTTTTGCAGGCAGCGAAGACCTTGGCGCGGGCGGCTTCCATCTCGGGCGGGTAGGGCCGGCGCTGCAGGGTGGTGTAGCCGAGCGACAGGCCGAGATCGCCCGGGCCCAGTTCGGCAAACCCCAATCCAGGTACTGACAAGATTTCCTCGCAACGTGCGACGCCCGGCGGGCTTTCGATCTTTACACCGAGCAGAAGCTCGCCTTTCGGATTGAGCGGCCAAGGCTCACACCGCTCGAAATACTCTTGCTGATCAATGCCCCAGACCGGAGCGGCCGTGGGCTCGGAACCGCGGCCCCGCGTGCCGCCTCCAATCTTGTCGATGCCTGCCTTGTGGTGCGGGAAGCGGCAGGCGCGCACGAACTCCCGTACCGCCTCGGCCGACTCGGCCTGGCAGAGCAGGATGCCGTGGACACCACGGGCCAGGATCTGGCGGAACTGCCAGGCGTTGAAGGCGACGTTCGGCCCGTCGATGCCATTCACTGGCGCCTCGACGATTACCGTGGGCGTGCGGTGGCCCGAATTGGTCGGCCCGGCATCGACCAGTCCGCGCATGTATTCCTCGAGCCCGGTCATGTCGAAGGCGCCGTGCTCCATGCCGACGTTGATGTAGTCGGCCCAGGTCCGGGCATCCTTGTGGCCCTGCTCGTAGGTCAGCACATGGCCGGTGTGCGGGCCGTCGTAGTAGATCGCCTGGTCGGCCTCCAGGAGTTCGATGGCCCGGTTGATGCGGTTTGCCATGCGGTTCCCTCCAGTTTCCTTTGGTCCAGCATAGCTCGTAGACTGGATCGAAAGGGAGCGAGCCATGATTAAATTCTATTACAACACCGCGCCGAACCCGACCAAGGTGGCACTCTGCCTGGAAGAGATGGGCCTCGCCTACGAGCTCTTCCCGGTCGATACGCGCAAGGGCGAGCAGCACACGCCCGAGTTCCTGGCGATCAATCCCAACGCCAAGGTCCCGGTCATCGTCGATGGTGATGCCACGGTCTTCGACAGCAACGCCATCCTTCTCTACCTGGCGGAAAAGACGGGGAAGTTCCTGCCTGGCAAATCGCTGAAGGAGCGCGGCGAGATGCTGTCCTGGTTGATGTTCGTCGCCTCCGGCATCGGTCCTTACTCAGGGCAGTCCGTGCATTTCAGGAACTTCGCGCCCGAGCCGAAGGACTACGCCGTCAACCGCTACACTTTCGAGGCCCAGCGCCATTGGGGTATCCTCGAGGCCCGGCTGGGCAAGCAGCGCTTCATGTGCGGCGAGGCCTACGGCATCGTCGACATGGCGGTGTGGGGTTGGTCGCGACTGATCCCCTTCGTGCTGGGGCCGGACGCCGCGAAGCAGCTGCCGAACCTGCAGCGTCACCTGGCCGAGATCAGCGCGCGTCCGGCCGCTGTGCGGGCGCTCGCGCTCAAGGACAAACACACCTTCAAGACCGAGATGGACGACGCCGCCCGCGTCGCGATGTTCCCGCATCTCGCCAAGAAGGTCGCCTGAAGACCTACATCATCCCCGGCGCGCCGAGATCGGTGCCGTCGATCATGCGGCTGTAGCGGAAGGGATGAGGATCGACGATCGGCGGGTCGCCGGCGACGAGATCGGCGGCCAACCGTCCTGCGCCGGGGCCGATGCCGAACCCGTGGCCGGTATAGCCGGTCGACAGATAGAGCCCGGGCACCGGATCGACCGCCGAGATGACCGGAATGCCATCGGGCGTGGAGTCGATCATGCCACCCCAGGCGTGCGCGACCTTCAGCCCCTTGAGCGCCGGATAGTGTTCGCCGAGCGTCGTCAGGCCCTCCTGCACGAGCCGCGGATCGGCCGCGGGATCGAAGGTGCGCTGACGCTCGAAGGGTGAGACGCGATCGAACGACCAGTTGGCGAAGCCTTCCGGCCCCTGGAAGAAGGAGCGTCCCACCGCGAAGGTGAGCCCCTTGCTCCGTTTCTTGGCGGTCGGCAGGAACTGCCGGGCATAGAGCAACCCCTGGAGCGAGAGGTCGACGGTGCCGCGTCCGCCCAGGCCGACCGTGTAGCCGCCGTCGAGCCGGCGCCGGATCGTGACGTCGGGGAGCGAGAGGCCGCCGTCGGTCACCTGTGGTGCTTCCGTCGTCGCGAATGATGTCGAGCGCACGCCGGCCTGCGGCAGTCTGAGGCCGTGGCGGCGGCAGAACAGCGAACTCCAGGCACCACCGGCACAGAGCACGGCTTGCGTGCGAATGAGGCCCTGCTCGGTGATCACGCCCGACACCTTGCCGCCCGCGATGTCGAGGCCGCGCGCCGCGCAATTCTGGTGGATGGTGGCGCCGAGCTTGCGCGCCGCTTCGGCGAAGACAGGCGAGGCGAGGGAGGGCTCGCCGCGGCCGTCGCTCGGAGAGTGCACCCCGCCGATCCAGTCGGGCACGCTGCCCGGCGTCATCGCCTTGGCCTCGGTGGGGCTGAGGATGCGGCTGTGCATCTGGTACTCGCGCGCCCGCAATGTCCATTCCTCCCACTCCGCGAAGTCCGCAGCCCGCGTCGTGACGTAGAGAAGGCCGGTGTGGCGGAAGCCGGTTTCCATACCCAGCTCGGCGTTGAGGCCCTTCCAGATCTCCAGGCTCTTCATGGCGAGCGGCAGTTCGCGCAGGTCGCGATGCTGCTGACGGCACCAACCCCAGTTCCGGCTGCTCTGCTCGCCGCCGACCACGCCCTTGTCGAGCAGGGCGACCTTGTGGCCTTTCTTGGCGAGTGCATAGGCCGCGGCACTGCCGGCTATGCCGGCGCCGATCACGACGACGTCGGCGGAGGCGGGGAGTTTGAGGTCGCTGATGACGGGCTGAACGGGCGGGGACATCGATTTTTCCTGACGAACGCTACCGAGGCGCACACCATAGCCTACGCTTTACGGCGCGGAACCCGGCGCGGTACCCTGAAGGCCAGAAGGAGCCCCCAATGGACCTGACATTCGGCAAGGAAGAACTGGCCTTCCAGCAGGAAGTGCGCAGCTGGCTGAAAGAGAACCTGACGCCCGAGATCATGGGCGAATCGAAGGTCGGCCGGAATGCCTACATGCCCAAGGAACGCCTGATCGACTGGCAGAAGCGTCTGGCGAAAAAGGGCTGGCTCTGCACCGGTTGGCCCAAGGAATTCGGTGGGCCGGGCTTCACCACGACGCAGAAGTACATCTTCGAGATGGAGATGGCGAAGGCAGGCGCTCCCGGCACGTCACCGTTCGGCCCCAAGATGTGTGCGCCGGTGATCATGAAATACGGCTCGGCCGAGCAGAAGGCGCGCCACCTGCCGCCGATGCTGAATTCCGACCTGATCTGGTGCCAGGGCTATTCCGAGCCGGGCTCCGGTTCCGATCTTGCGAGCCTGCGCACAAAGGCCGAACTCCACGGCGACCATTACATCGTGAACGGCCAGAAGACCTGGACGACGCTTGCGCAGACCGCCGACTGGATCTTCTGCCTGGTGCGAACTTCCAACGAGGGCAAGCGCCAGGAGGGCATCTCGTTCCTGCTGATCGACATGAAGACGCCGGGCATCTCGGTCGAACCGATCATCACCTCGGACGGCAATCGCGCCGGTACCCAGGAAGTGAACTCGGTGTTCTTCACCGATGTGAAAGTGCCGGTCGAGAATCGCGTCGGCGAAGAGAACATGGGCTGGACCTACGCCAAGTACCTGCTCGAGTTCGAGCGCGGCGGCAATCCTTATAGCCCGCGTCTGCGCTCCGGGTTCGAGAAGCTGAAGCGGCTGGCAATGTCGATGCCGGACGGCGAGGATTCGATCATGGCCGACACGGCCTGGCGCGAGAAGCTCTCGCGCATGGACATCGAGATTTCGGGCCTGGAGATGTTCGAGCAGGAATTCTATTCGAAGCTCGCCTCGGGCCAGAACCCCGGTCCTCTTTCCTCGATGATCAAGCTGCGCGGCACCGAGGTCATGCAGCAGGTCCAGGAGTCCGCTGTCGAGGCCGCCGGCTACTACAGCCAACCGTTCCCCGAGCAGCGCGCCTGGAACGCCAATGTCGAGCCGATCGGGCCCGAGGGCGTCGACGTGCTGGCGCCACGCTACTTCAACGGCCGCAAGATGACGATCTACGGCGGCTCGTCGGAAGTGCAGCGTGGGATCATGTCGAAAGTCATGCTGGGGCTCTGACCCCCTCCGCCACGTTTGACGCGGCACCTCCCCCGAGACGGGGGAGGGCTACGAGATAATTTTCCCTCCTCCCCCGTCTCGGGGGAGGTGCCCCGAAGGGGTGGAGGGGGTCGGGAGAGAAATCGATGCGCCTAGCCTTCAACGAAGCCGAACTCGCCTTCCAGCGCGAAGTGCGCGACTGGATCGCCGCCAACATGCCGCCGGAGGTGGCGGAGGAGAGCCGCCGCAGCCGGTCGAGCCACGTCTCCAAGGAGCGGCTGCTGCAGTGGCAGAAGAAGCTCGCGGGCAGGGGCTGGCTCTGCCCCAACTGGCCCAAGGAGTATGGTGGGACAGGCTGGAATTCGACGCAGAAGTTCATCTTCGAGATGGAAATGGCGCGCGCCGACTCGCCCTATCTCTCCTCGTTCAGCATCAAGATGGTGGCGCCAGTCCTGATGAAATTCGGCAGTGAGGCGCAGAAGAAGCGCTTTCTTCCGAAGATCGCTGCCGCCGAGGAGCTGTGGTGCCAGGGCTATTCCGAACCGGGCTCGGGTTCTGATTTGGCCTCACTTCGCACGCGCGCCGTGCGCGACGGTGACCACTACATCGTGAACGGCCAGAAGATCTGGACGACCAACGCCCATTGGGCCGACTGGATCTTCTGCCTGGTGAGAACCTCGACCGAGGGCAAGAACCAGGAGGGCATCTCGTTCCTGCTGATCGACATGAAGTCGCCGGGCATCAAGGTCGATCCGATCTATCTCGTCGACGGCACGCGCACGCCGATGCGGCACGAGGTCAACCAGGTGTTCTTCACGGACGTGAAAGTGCCGGTCGAGAATCGCGTCGGCGAGGAGAACAAGGGCTGGACCTACGCCAAGTACCTGCTCGAGTTCGAGCGCGGCGGCCAGGCGCACGGCCCGCGCCTGCGCAAGGCCTTCCGCCACCTGCAGCATCTCGCCCACAGCCAGATCGACCGCGGTGAGCCGCTGTCGGACAACCCGACCTGGCGCGAGAAGATGGCGGCGCTCGAAATGGAGATCGATGCCGTGGAGATGAACGAGATGATGTTCTACTCCAGCCTCAAGACCGGCGAGGCGCCGGGCCTGATGGCCTCGGTCGTGAAGATGCGGGGCACCGAAGTAGGCCAGAAGGTGACCGAGCTCGCGGTCGAGGCGGTGGGCTGGTACGGCGTGCCCTTCACCGAGCTCCGCAACTACGACAGCAACGTCGTGCCGGTCGGCGGCGAATACGTCGACGACGCCGCGCCGCGCTATTTCAACACCCGCAAGAGCACGATCTACGGCGGCTCGTCGGAGGTCCAGCGCAACATCATGGCGAAAGCGATGCTGGGGATTTGACTCGGCTGCCAGTTCCGTCGGTCATATTCAATGCTGAGCAAACACCAACCTCATGCTGAGGAGCGCCCCGAAGGGGTGCATCTCGAAGCATGGGATCGAGCACCGAGTCTGTTGCCCATGCTTCGAGACGGGCGCTTTGCGCCCTCCTCAGCATGAGGTTAGTGGAGAGGAAAAAGGAATGGACTATCGCCGCCTGGGCCGTGCCGGCCTGAAAGTCTCCGAAATCTGTCTCGGCACCATGACCTTCGGCAACGGCGCGGATCAGGACGGCGCTACGGCGATGGTGAATGCCGCCCTCGATGCTGGCGTCAATTTCTTCGATACCGCCAATTCCTATGTCGGCGGCACGTCGGAGACGATGCTGGGCGTGGCGCTGAAAGGGAAGCGCCAGGACGCCATCATCGCCTCCAAATTCTTCAATCCGATGGGCGGGCGGCCCAACGACTCAGGCCAGTCGCGGCTGCATATCAAGCAGCAGATCGAAGGCAGCCTGAAGCGACTCCAGACCGACTACATAGACGTCTATTTCATCCATCACGTCGACCATCAGACGCCGCTCGAGGAGATGCTGCGCGCGCTCGACGATCTCCAGCGCGAGGGCAAGATCCTCTACACCGGCTGCAGCAACTTCGAGGCGTGGCGCCTGATGGAAGCGCAGTGGCTGAGCGAGACCAAGGGGTGGGCGAGCTTCTCGGCCTACCAGCCGCAGTACAGCCTGGTCGTGCGTGACATCGACGAGGAGATCGTGCCGGCGTGCCAGTTGAAAGGGTTGGGCGTTGTCGCCTGGTCGCCGATGGCGTCAGGTTACCTCGCCGGCAAATACACGCCGGGCAGCCTGAAAGTGCAGGGCACGCGCTCGGCCGAAGGCTGGGGTTTCCAGAACAGGTTCTTTGCGCCCAACCACGGCGAGATCCTGCAGACGCTCCTCGACACGGCGAAGGGGATCGGCAAGTCGCCGGCGCAGACCGCGCTGCGCTGGGTGATGGACCAGCCCTTCATGACAAGCGCCATCGTCGGCGCCCGCAATGCCGATCAGCTCAAGGAGACACTGGGAGCAGGGGGCTGGCGGCTACCGGACGCCGTGTTCGAGTCACTCGAGAAGGTCTCCAGGCAGCCGCACCGCTACCCGCGAGCGTTCGAGGAGCCCATGGTTGAGCGCCGCAATAGCGCGATCAAGATGCCGGGGATGTAGAGGCAAAGGTGCTTTGAAACCGCCACCGGAGTGGTAACCTGCGCCCGCCTGCCAGCGGGGGTTGCATCATGCCGAAGAATATCGTCGTGTGCTGTGATGGCACGGCCAACCAGGTCGTGTCCGGCGACAACACCAACGTCGTGCGACTGTGCGCCGCCGCGATCAAGGGCCCTGCCCAGATCATCTACTATGGTCCCGGTCTCGGGACGATGGAGGCCGAAGGCGCGCTCACCTGGTGGCAGAGAGTCTGGACGAAGCTCGCCGGGCTGGCGTCCGGCTATGCCATCGCGCGCGATATCCGCAATGCCTATTCGTTCATCATGGTTCACTACGAGCCGGGTGACAGGCTCTTCCTGTTCGGCTTCAGCCGCGGCGCCTACACGGCCCGGGCCGTGGCATCATCGTTGCGCATGTACGGGCTGTTGCGGATCGGCAACGAATCGCTGGTGCCGTACATCGTCCGCGAGCTGTTGCATGTCGATTCTCTTTTCCTGCGGCTCGTCGACCGGCTGACCTTCGGCGTCTGGAAGCTGAACGCCAAGCTGGTCGGCAGCAAATTCGACAAGGCGACCGAAGTTCGGACTTACTTCGCCACCCGATCCTGCAAGCCACACTTCGTCGGCGTCTGGGACACGGTGAGCTCGGTTGGCCTGCTCAGTCCGACGCGCATTCCCTACACCGCCAACAATGCAGACATTGCCGTCGGACGGCATGCCCTGGCTCTCGACGAGCGCCGGGTATTCTTCAACCGCAACCTCTGGCAGCGTGATCCGCTGGCGGCGCCGACCGGGCCGCACGACATCAAGGAAGTCTGGTTTGCCGGCGTGCATTCCGATGTCGGCGGCGGCTACCCGGAGGAGCAAGGCGGCCTTTCGAAGACCGCCCTGCAATGGATGATGCGAGAAGCGGTCGCCCATGGCCTGCTCGTCGACCAGGCTGTCCTGGAGCGCCTGTTGAGCGGGCCACCGGCTGGCAAGTCGAAGCCGGACCCTGACGCAAAGATGCACAATTCCATGCGCGGCTTCTGGCCGTTGGTGGAGTTCGTGCCGGTGCCGAGAGGCATTCACGGCGCGTTCCGTATCAATTTCTTCCGGCGGCGTCAGGTGCCAGACGGCGCGCTGATCCATGTGTCGGTGAAGAGCCGCACCAATTATGCGCGACCGCTGCCCCCGAACCATCGAGTCGAGAACTAGCCCGCCAGCACCGGCTCGCCGACGATCTGCGTGCGATGCATCAGCCGGCGCAGGTTCTCGTCGAAAGCGTCGCGGCGGTGCATGACGCAGCGGTTGTCCCACAGCACCAGATCACCGGCCCGCCACTTCTGGTACCAGGCGAAGCGCTCCTGGGTGGCGTGCGCCCATACGGCGTCGAGCAGCGCTTCGCTTTCCTCGACTGGCAGGCCGTGGACGTAGGCGCCGGGCCGGCGGCCGAGGAACAGCGCCTTGCGCTTGGTGACGGGATGCAGGCGGACAAGGGGATGTGCGGCACCCGGCGTCTGGCGGACGTCGATCGTGCGCTGGAATCCTTTGCGCAGCTCGCCGGCCGAGTTGCGGCTGGAATCGTGGATGCAGCTCTTGCCCTCGATCGCACGCTTGAGATCGGAGGGCAGGGTCTCGTAGGCGGCATACATGTTGAGGAAGCCGGTGTTGCCGCCATCGGGCGGCACTTCGAGCGCGTAGAGCAGCGAGGCGCGCGGCGGCAGCGGGTTGTAGGACATGTCGGTGTGCCAAACGAGCTCATAGCTGCCGAGACTACCGACCGCCTTGCCGTCCTTCTTGACGCTCGCGATCACCGCCACCCATTCCGCAGCTTCCGGGACGACACCGGAGTTGGCACGGTCGAGGCTAGCCGCTGCGATCGGCACGCGATCGAGTGCGCCGAAGCGGGCGCTGAATTTCATCAGGGTCGGATCGTCGAGCTTCTGGCCGGAGAAGCGAAGCACGAGATGCTTGCCCCAGGCTTCGGCGATACGGGCAAAGACCGCATCACTGATCGGCTTCGACAAATCGACGCCATGGACGTCGGCGGCCAGTGCGCCGCCGCTCGGCTGAATCCAGAGCTCACTCACCTCGGTTCTCCGTTAGCCATGCATGGTCAGGCCACCCGACACGCTGATCGTCTGGCCCGTGATGAAGGCGGCATCGTCGCTGGCCAGGAAGCAGACGGCGCCGGGGATGTCCTCGGGCTGGCCGACCCGTTTCATCGGGATGGCGCTCACCAGGGCGGCGCGCACCTTCTGGCCGCGCTCGTCGTTGCCGGCGACGGCGGCCAGCAGCGGCGTGTCGGTGGGGCCGGGGCAGACGGCATTGAGCGTGATGCCCTTGCGGGCGACTTCGCGCGCCACGGTCTTGGTGAAGGCGATGATGCCGCCTTTGCAGGCCGAGTAGACGGCTTCCTGCGAGGAGCCGACGCGGCCTGCGTCGGAGGCGATGTTGACGATGCGGCCGCTGCCGCGCGCCACCATGGTCTTGAGCACGAAGTGGCTCATGTTGAGGGGGCCGCGCAGGTTGATGGCGATGAGTTGGTCCCAGAGGTCGGGCGTCGTGTCGACGAAGTTGGCGAAGCGGTCCCAGCCGGCGTTGTTCACCAGGATGTCCGTCGGGCCGGCCTGCTTTTCGAATTCCGCGATCGCCTTGCCGACGGCCTCGTAGTCGGCGATGTCGACGCATGACGCGAAGCCCTTGATCTCGGCGGCGACCTTCTTCGCGCCCTCGAGATTCTTGTCGAACACACCCACGCGCGCGCCGTAGCCCGCGAAGCGGCGGCAGATCGCGCTGCCGATGGCGCCGCCGCCGCCGGTGACGATGACATTCTTGCCGTCCAGTCCACGCATGGTGTGGTGCTCCTCAGAGGGGCGAGTAGGGGTCGAACTTGGGCTTGCGTTTCTCGAGGTGGGAGGCGAGCCCTTCCTTCACTTCGGGACCGAGGAAACCCAGCATCTCGAGACCGAGCGAGGTATCGAAGGTCGGGCCCATCATGCGCAGCCAGTTGTTGAGCGCGTACTTGGTGAAGCGGATAGAAGTCTGCGCGCCCTCGGCGAGCTTGGTCGCCACTTCGAGACCCTTGGCTTCGAGCTGGTCGTCCTCGACGCAGAGCGAGACCAGGCCGATCTTCTCGGCCTCCTCGCCATCGATGGCCTCGCAGAGCAGCAGATAGTACTTCGCCTTGGCCATACCGCAGAGCAGGGGCCAGACGATGCAGGCGTGGTCGCCGGCGGCGACACCCAGCCGCGTGTGGCCATCGATGATCTTCGCTTTCTTCGAGGCGATCGAGACGTCGGCCAGGATGCCGGCGACGAGGCCGGCTCCGACGGCCGGTCCGCGCATCGTGCTCACGATCGGCTTGGAACAGTTGATTACGTTGTAGACGATGTCGCGCGCTTCCTTCCAGGTACGGAGCAGCGCGTTGTAGTCCTTGATATTCTTTTCGATGATGTCGAAGTCACCGCCGGCCGAGAACACCTTGCCGCCGGCACCCTGGATGATGACGCAGTTGACGGTGTCGTCGCCGTCGATGTCGCGCCAGACGTCGACCAGCTCGCGATGCATGATCGCGTCGGTGGCGTTGTATTTCTCCGGGCGGTTCATCGTCACCCGAAGCACCTTGGGGTGCGGACGATCGAAAACGAGACGCTGATAGCGCTTTTGCCAGTCGGACATTGGGTCTCCTCCGTTGGGAGGAGCCTATCCCGCTTCGTCCCGTCCGCTCAACGCCGCGTGTTGCCGGCGTTCCATTGGCGCGAGCTGGCGAAGCGCACGGCTTCTTCCGCCGCGCGAACCAGGCCACGCGCCTTCAGCACGCTCTCCTGGTACTCGGCCTCGAGGTCTGAATCGGCCACGACGCCCACGCCCGCCTGCACGTACATGACCTGATCCTTCACGAAGGCCGTGCGCAGCATGATGCAGGTATCCATCGAGCCGTTGGCGGCGAAGTAGCCGGCGCAGCCGGCATAGATGCCGCGGCGCACCGGCTCGACCTCTTCGATGATCTCCATGGCGCGCACCTTGGGGGCGCCCGACAGCGTGCCGGCGGGGAAGCCGGCCTTGAGCGCATCGATCGCATCCAGCCCGTCCTCGAGCGTACCCTCGACGTGACTGCTGATGTGCTGGAGATGGCTGTACTTCTCGATGGTGAACTGTTCGACGACCCGCACCGAGCCGATCTTGGCGACGCGACCTACATCGTTGCGCGCCAAGTCGAGCAGCATGAGGTGCTCGGCATGCTCCTTGGGGTCGGCCAGCAGCTTGTCGGCGAGCTGCTTGTCCTCCTCGGGCGTGGCGCCGCGCCGGATGGTGCCGGCCAGAGGGCGGATGGTGACGATGTTGTCGCGCAGGCGGACCAGGATCTCCGGGCTCGAGCCCACGATCGAGAAGTCGCCGTAGTCGAAGAAGATCAGGAACGGCGAAGGGTTGATACGGCGCAGCGCCCGGTAGAGCGACAGCGGCGGCAGGGTGAAGGGCAGCGAGAAGCGCTGCGAGGGTACGATCTGGAAGGCATCACCCGCGCGGATGTACTCCTTGCAGGTCTCGACCATCTTCTTGAAGTCGTCCTTCGACATGTTGGCCTGCGGCTCGGGCAGGGCGTCGAGCGCGGCGGCATCGTCGCCACGGAAGGGCAGCGTGCGCTCGAAATCCGACACAGCGTCGGCCAGTCGCTCTTGGGCTGCCTCGTAGACTGCACGAGCACTGGTGCTGGGAATTGGCCAGGCCGGGGTGACCAGAGTGACGTTGTCTTCCAGTCGATCGAAAACGCAGATCAGGGTCGGTCGCACCATGATCGCGTCAGGCAGACCGATCGGATCGGGGTTTTCGTCGGGCAGCCGCTCCATGTCGCGGACCATGTCGTAGCCCAGGAAGCCGAACAGGCCCGAAGCCATGGGCGGCAGGCCGGGCGGCAGCTCCATCTGGCATTCGCGGATCAGCAGGCGCAGCGTCTCGAGTGGCCGGCCGTCCATCGCCTCGAAGGCTTGGGCGTCTGTGCGGGCACGGCGGTTGATCTCGACCTTGCCCTTGGTGCAGCGCCAGATGACATCGGGCTTTAAGCCGATGATCGAGTAGCGACCGCGGACCGACCCCCCCTCGACCGACTCCAATAGGAATGAATTGGCGCGGCCATCGGCCAACTTGAGGTAGGCCGATACCGGCGTGTCCAGGTCGGCAACCAGCGTGGTCGAGACAACCTGCGGCTGACCGGCATCGTAGCGCGCCGCGAAGGCGTCGAAGTCGGGAGAGATCGACATGGTGCGGCTACTGCTGCTGCGGGCGGAACGCTGCCGCAAAGGCGCCGTCGTCGACGGTGACACCGTACTTCGCGCGAAGTGCTGCGACGAGTTCTAGAATGAGGTCATTGGCCATCATGGTGTCGAGCTGCTTGCCGAAACGTTCGAGCGATTCCTTGTCCTTGGCGAGGTCGGGCGTTTCAACTTGCTTGAGACGGACGATGACACTCCCCTCCGCCGTGCGGACTGCCTCGGTCTTGCCCGGAGCGAGCTTGAAGAGTTCCTGGACAACCGGCTGGCTGAGGTAATTGCCGGCATCGGCTTCGAACCGGGTGACCGCCTTCGTGGTCCGGACCTCGAGGCCGAGATCCTTGGCGACTTCGGCGAGGTCGACGCCGGTGTTGGCTTTTTCGAGCGCGGTCTTGACCTTGGCCTCGGCGAGCTTGCGCCGCTCTTCGGTTTGCCAAGCCTCGACGACCTTGGCTTCGACCTCATTGAGGGCTGGAATGCGTGCCGGCGTGATGCGGTCGGTCCGTACGATGAAGTACTCGCCACGCTGGGTTTCCAGAAGGTCGCTCTCCGCGCTTTCTCGCGTGGCGAAGGCCGCCTGGATCAGTTCGGCGGCGGCCGGACCGACGACGATCTGCTTGCCCATCGGATCCTGGCCACGCGCGTCGACGTTCTCGTAGGTCTTCACCTTGATGCCGAGGTCCTCGGCGGCGGCCTTCATCGACTGGGTCTTGCCCAGCATGCGCTCGAAATCGGTGACCAGCTTGATCAGCAGGTCGGGCGCCTGCTGTGCCCGCATGTCCTTCTCGAGCTTCTCCTTGACCTCGTCGAATGGCACCGACTTGCCCGGCTCGATTTTGTTGATGCGAACGATATGCCAGCCAAGCGGCGACTGGATCGGTGCCGGCGCAATGCCTTCGGGCAGGGCGAAGATACCGTCGGCAAGTGGGCCGGGCGGTAGTTCCTTCTTCGTCACAGGGCCAAGCTTGATGACGCCGTCGGCGCTGCCGAGGATTTCCTTGGCCGCGTCCTCGAGCGACTTGCCGGCGGCAGTGGCGGCGATGATCGCCTTGGCTTTGGCCTCGCTGTCGGCCATCGCCTGATCGACGTCGCGCTTCTCGGGCGTGCCGAACTCGGCGACGCGGGCATCGTACTCCTGCTTGATCTGATCGGCCGATACCGAAATCTGCGGCAGGATGTCGTCGACTGTCAGCAGGACGTAGGAGAAGGCACGATATTCCGGAATCTGGAACTTGGCTTTGTTGGCCTCGAAGTAGGTGCCGAGTTGTTCGGCTGTTGGCTTCGGCACATCCACGACGATGGAATCGGGGACGTAGATCGTATCGGCGACGCGCTTCTCGCTCTCGAGACGGAAAATGTTGTCGCGCAACGATTTGGGCGAGAGCCCATCGCTGCGCACGACGGCGAAGAGCTGGCCGGCGGCGATCTCTCGACGCGTATCGGCAACGAATTGCGCCTCACCGATGCGCGCTTGCTGAAGACGATTGCGGAAGAGCAGGGGGTCGAACGACCCGCCGGTGCCCTGGAAGGCGGGATTGCGGGCGATCGCTGCCTGGACCTCGGCGTCGCTCACCGTCAGTCCGAATTGCTGGATGGCATAGTCGAGTACGGCGCGCTGGATGACTTCTTCGAGGGCGCGGACGTGCAACCCGAAGCGCAGGGCCTGTTCCGGCTCCGGCCGCTGCCCCGTCTGGCGCTGGATCGCCTCGAGTTGGCGGTTGAACTGTTCACGTACCTCGGAGACATAGACCGGGGCGCCGCCGACCCAGCCATAAAGCGGCACTCGGGTGCCGCCGACATGGGCCACTTCGGTGCTGCGCCCGTCGGTGCGGAGCATGTCGCCGACGCCCCAGAAGGCAAAACTGATGATCAGCATGCCGAAAAGCAGGAACAGGATGACGAAACGGGCGAGTTTGCGGAACTGATTCACGGAGCCGGTAGGGGTTTTTGAATGGGCGCCATGCCTACCACCAGCCCCATTGGCAGGCAACCAAGCGGACTTTGACCACAAACGCCACTGCCGCTAGACACGCCGCGAGACGAATCGGGGGACATTGAATGGCACGCTCAAGGCAGCCGCTGATCGCCGGCAACTGGAAAATGAACGGTCTGCGCGCCGATGCGCTGGCGCTGGCCGCGGGCGTCGCCGAGGGCGTGAGGCGGGCTGGCTGGACCGACCGCGAAGTGCTGGTCTGCCCTCCGGCGACATTGCTCATGGCCGTCGCCGACGCCGTAATAGGTAGCGGCGTCCTGGTCGGCGGGCAGAACTGCCACGCCGATGCCAGTGGTGCCCATACAGGCGATATTTCAGCCGAGATGTTGCGGGATGTCGGCGCGGGCCACGTCATTGTGGGCCATTCGGAGCGGCGCACGGATTGCGGCGAAACCGACACCATCGTGCGAGCCAAGGCCGAGGCGGCCTGGCGTGCCGGCCTGCTGCCCATCGTCTGCATTGGCGAGACGCTGGCGGAGCGCGAGGCCGGCCGGACTCTCGCGGTGCTGGAAACGCAGCTAAAGGGCAGTGTGCCCGCGGGAGCAGCGGCAGCGAAGCTGGTCGTAGCCTATGAGCCGGTCTGGGCGATCGGTACGGGCAAGACGCCGACCGTCGCCGAAGTCGCCTCAGCACACGCGCACATTCGCCATGTGCTGGGCGCGCTGATACCCGACGCCGGTGCCGTGCGCCTGCTCTATGGCGGGTCGGTAAAGGGGAGCAATGCCGGTGAATTGCTGGCGGCCGGCGACGTCGACGGCGCCCTGGTCGGTGGCGCCAGCCTGAAGGCCGATGAATTTTTGGCTATCGCCAAGGCCGCCTAAAGCGGCTAGAAGCGCCCGCTTGGCGGACATCCCCATCTAGCGCTGGACAATAATGGACGCGGTACGAGGCTTTCTGCACGATTGGCGGCTGGTGCTGCTCATTATCCATGTCGGCGTCACGACTGCGATGATCATTGTCATCCTGCTTCAGCGCAGCGAAGGCGGTGGCCTTGGCATGGGCGGTCGTTCCGATGCGCTGTTTTCGGTGCGCGGTCAGGCCAATGTGCTGTCGCGCCTGACGGCGATTTTCGCCACCATCTTCTTCGCTCTCAGCTTGCTCATGGCCTGGAGCATGACCGACCCGGGCCGGACAGCGAAGTCCATCATGGACCGCATGCCCCCCGGACAGACCACGCCCACAGTTCCTGGCGGCGCCGCGCCTGCCCCAGCCCAGCCGGCAGCACCCACCCGCTAGGGGGCGACGGCTGCATGCCGACGGTCGCCGGGCGGAGAAATCTTCCGCTGGTGGGATATCCCCATGGCTGGGACCAACAAGGTTTAGTATGCTGTAAGCCCATGACGCGCTTTATCTTCATAACGGGCGGCGTGGTTTCCTCGCTTGGTAAGGGTCTTTCGTCGGCAGCGCTGGGTGCGTTGCTGCAAGCGCGTGGCTACCGGGTCAGGCTGCGCAAGCTCGATCCGTACCTCAATGTCGACCCGGGGACGATGAGCCCCTACCAGCACGGCGAGGTCTTCGTAACCGACGACGGGGCTGAAACCGACCTCGATCTGGGTCACTACGAGCGCTTCACCGGTGTTGACGCCCGTCAGGCCGACAACATCACGACGGGCCGGATCTACTCCGGTGTGATCGCCCGGGAGCGTCGCGGCGAATATCTCGGCGCCACCGTCCAGGTCATTCCGCACATCACCGATGCCATCAAGGAGTTCGTGCTCACAGACGTCGATCAGGAGGATTTCGTTCTGGTCGAGATCGGCGGCACCGTGGGCGATATCGAAAGCCTGCCCTTCCTCGAGGCCATTCGTCAGGTCGGCAACGAGGTCGGCCGTGAACGCGTGATGTATATCCATCTCACGCTGTTGCCGTGGGTACCGACTGCGGGCGAACTCAAGACCAAGCCGACGCAGCACTCGGTCAAGGAGCTGCTGAGTGTCGGGATCCAGCCCGACCTGCTGGTGTGCCGCAGCGGCGACAAGGAGATTCCCGTCAACGAGCGACGCAAGATTGCGCTGTTCTGCAATGTGAAGCCGGAGCGCGTGATCGAGGCGCGTGACGTCGACACGATTTATCAGGTGCCGATCGCCTATCACGACCAGGGATTCGATCGCGAAGTCTGTCGTTATTTCGGCCTTGAGGCGGACAAGGAGCCGAACCTCGATCGATGGCGGGGCGTCGTGCGCTCGGTGCGCGAGCCCGAGGGCAAGGTGACGATCGCCGTCGTTGGCAAGTACACGGTGCTGCTCGATGCCTACAAGTCTTTGTCGGAAGCGCTCACGCACGGTGGTTTCGCAAGCAACGTAAAGGTCGGCCTGGAGTGGATGGACTCCGAAATCTTCGAACGTGACGACGCCGTGGCGCATCTGGAGAACGTCCATGGCATCCTCGTGCCCGGCGGTTTCGGCGAGCGCGGGACCGAAGGCAAGATCCATGCGGTGAAATTCGCCCGAGAACGCAACGTGCCATTTTTCGGTATCTGTTTCGGCATGCAGATGGCCGTGATCGAGGCGGCGCGCAACCTGCTCGGGCTCGAGGGGGCCTCGTCGACGGAATTCGGACCGTGTGAGCACGCCGTGGTTGGCCTGATGACCGAATGGATCAAGGGTAACCAGGTCGAAAAACGCGACGCGGCGGGAGACCTGGGTGGAACGATGCGGCTCGGCGCCTATGCGGCGCACCTGCGGCCGGGGACTATGGCGCACGACATCTACGGCCAGGACGTGATCAGTGAGCGCCATCGCCACCGCTACGAAGTGAACGTCAACTACAAGGACCGGCTGGAGCAGGTCGGGTTGCGGTTTTCCGGGATGTCGCCCGATGGCATCCTGCCTGAGGTAGTGGAAATCCCCGGCCATCCCTGGTTCCTGGGCGTGCAGTATCATCCCGAGCTCAAGTCACGGCCGTTTGCCCCTCATCCGTTGTTCACTTCGTTTATCAGTGCAGCCAAGAAGCAGAGCCGGCTGGTGTGAACGGGCAGGGACATTCCCGCCGGCAGGTCGTATTTCGGTCATCTTTCTCGGCGCAAGATCATTTCCATGATCCGCACCCTTCTGTTCGTCCTGTTTTCTGTCATGGCGCTCGCCGCGGACGCCGGCGCTCAGACCGCTGCGCAATCGCCTTACGGCAAGGCAGAGCGCCGCGATCCGCTTTTCCTGCGTTTCAACCAGATGGCAGATCGCTACTGGGTCAACACCGAGACGATGGCGGCGAGCCATAAGGTCGTCGCCGTACCGATGCCGCGTCAGTGCGCCTTCCTCTACGCCGACTCCTATTCGAGGGGGCAGATGAGCGAGAGTGAAGTGCAGCAGGTGGCGCTGTCCAACTGCAACCGCAGGCTGGCTGAACTGGGGCCGCTCGGCGAGAATTATGGCGTTAACTGCCAGTGCAAGGTCGTGATCAGCGATGACGTCTACGTCGTGCCGCGCGACACGCTGCCCGACGATTCCTACGGACCGACTTCGATCTTCTATCGCGACGACCGGGGCAACGTTGCACGCCTGAACGGGGTGGCCCGCTATGGCGCCCTGATTGGACGCGACCGGTCGGTCACCTTCAGCGTGGAGAACGTGCGCAACGAACAAGTCTGCGATGGCACCTTCACCAATGAAGGGCCGAACAACGGCAAGTTCTCGCTGTCGTGCTTCGGTGGCAAGTTCAGTGGCAACGGCAGCTACGAAAGAAAGATGGGCGCGCCGAACGATCATATCATCGCCCGCGGCCAGACTTCTCGCGGCCTGCCGATCGTGCTGGTGATCGGGTTGCCATCACAGCTCGCCGCCGGCACCTATGGCGGTATCTGATATGCGCCTCGTGTCGCTCCTTTTGGGTCTTGCCGCGCTCCTGCCGGCGTCGGCAATTGGCCAGAGCGCCGGCGAAGTCGAGCGCTGCTTCCAGAATCCGGCCGCGTGCTCAACGGGTGGCGCTGCACCGCCAGCGCCCGGTCCCGGGACTGGCGGTGGCGCGCCTGTGGCAGCGGCCCGGCCAGTGCCGCCGCCTGACTACACGACGGTGCTGCAGAGCCCAGAGCCCGACCGTAAGCGGATCCAGGAGTCACTCCGTACGCTCGACAAATACAACGGCCCCATCGACGGCAACCTGCAGTCCGAGGCGAGCGTAAAGGCGATCGGCGACTGGCAGAAGGGGCGGGGCACAGCGGTGGTTGGCAAGCTGACGCCACTCGAAGCCCAGCAGCTCAATGCCGAAGCGGCAAAGGCGCCGATCCGTCGCATTGAGCCGTCAACACAGGTTGCCGTGCCACCGCCCTCGAATGCCGATGCGCTGAAGGCCATGCGCGACAGGCTGGCGGAGCGCCGCAAGGCGGCCGAGCCCAAGGCCGATGCAGCGGCGCAAGCGTTGATCCGCGACCTCAAGGCCTATGTCGCCGCCGACGGCAAGGGCGTGGCGGGCGAACAATTTGCTACCTTTGCCAAATGGTACGCCGACAACAAGGCGGCGGGGCGCACGATGGGAGGTATTGCGCCCTCGATCGACGACTATGGCGATGCCAAGACGGGAGTGGCCGCTACTGCGGAGATCAGGTTCGAGACCAAGCAAGGCGCCGAAGTCTACCGACAATGCCTCGTCTTTGCCTGGATCGAAGGCACGCCACGCAAGAGTACCCAGGCCTTCTCCTGCGACGATGTCGCCGCCGTTGAGAAATGGAAGACCGACCAGGCACTGAAGAGCGCCTGGCGCTAGCGACTGCCCAACCGGCCGGCCCTGGCGCGGCCGTCGGTCCATAGCACCGCCTTGAGCCCCCCATTGAATGCCTGCGCCGCTCCGTCGCTTGCTCCGGGCGTGGGGCGCGGCTAGACAAGCCGCGCCCCACGCCCGGTCCCACAGGGAGTTTGCCCGATGAGCGCCATCTCCGAAATCCGCGCCCGCGAAATCCTCGACAGCCGGGGCAATCCCACGGTCGAGGTCGAAGTCGAGCTCGAAAGCGGCGCGATGGGCCGGGCAGCGGTGCCCTCGGGTGCCTCGACCGGCGCCCATGAGGCGGTCGAGTTGCGTGACGGCGACAAGAAGCGTTATGGCGGCAAAGGTGTGCTCAAGGCCGTGGCGGCGGTGAACGCCGACCTCATGGACCTCCTGTCCGGACTAGACGCACTGGAGCAGATCAAGATCGACCGGGCGATGGTCGAGCTCGACGGCACCCCGAACAAGAGCCGGCTTGGCGCCAATGCGATCCTGGGCGTCTCGCTAGCGGTCGCCAAGGCTGCCGCCATGGACAGCGGCCTGCCACTCTATCGCTATGTCGGCGGCAGCCAGGCCTCGGTTCTACCGGTGCCGATGATGAACATCATCAACGGCGGCGCCCACGCCGACAATCCGATCGACATCCAGGAATTCATGATCATGCCGGTGAAGGCCGGCCGTTTTGCCGACGCGCTCCGCATGGGCTCGGAGGTCTTCCACGCTCTGCGCGGCCAGCTGAAGGACGCCGGACACAATACCAACGTCGGCGACGAAGGTGGCTTCGCGCCCAACCTGGCGACGGCCGACGAGGCGCTGACCTTCGTCATGAAGGCAATCGAGAAGGCCGGCTACAAGCCCGGCGTCGACGTCATGCTGGCCCTCGATCCCGCTTCGACCGAGTTCTTCAAGAAGGGCAAGTACGAGCTGGAAGGCGAGGGCAAGTCGCTCGATGCCGGAGGCATGGTCGACTACTACGCCGATCTCGTGAAGCGCTACCCGATCGTATCGATCGAGGATGGCATGGCTGAGGACGACATGGCTGGCTGGAAGGCCATCACCGACCGTCTCGGCAAGAAGATCCAGCTCGTGGGCGATGATCTCTTCGTCACCAATCCCAAGCGCCTCGCCGACGGCATCAAGGACGGGCTGGCCAATGCGATCCTGATCAAGGTCAATCAGATCGGCACGCTGACGGAGACGATGGAAGCCGTCTCGATGGCCCGGAACGCGAGCTACGGCGCGGTCATGTCCCACCGCTCGGGCGAGACCGAAGATGCCACGATCGCCGACCTTGCGGTCGCCACCAACTGCGGCCAGATCAAGACCGGTTCGCTGTCGCGCTCGGATCGCCTCGCCAAGTACAATCAACTCTTGCGCATTGAGGAGCAGCTCGGCACCCAGGCGCGCTACGCCGGTACCTCGATCCTGCGCGGCGTCTAGCTCCTGAACGCCACCTCATAGTGACGCGCGAAATCGTCGAAGTCCGAGAGCACGGCGCGCCCTTCGGGCTCGACGATGGCGACATCGATATTCGCGCCGGCGAAAGCCTCGATCGATTGGCGGGACTCCCAGAGAGTGATCGCCAGGAACTCGGTGTCGCCGTCGGCATCGCGCCGAAGTAGCCAGGCTCCGCGGTGACCGGCGAGCGTCTTCAACGCGGGCACGACCGTCTCAGTGAAGTGACGATAATAGGCGTTGGCCGTGGCGGTTTCGGCGCGGCCGCGCCAGAGACGACTGATCATTGGCAAAGTCTAGTGGTATTGCCGGGGATGATATTGGTAAAAATTGCGGATGGCGCGCGTCGATCCCCGCAACTCGACCCAATACTGGTGGGACCGGCACCTCTCCGGCCTCAGCCTGCTCTGCGCCGACTTCACCACCCATGAATATCCTCCGCACACGCACGACGCGCTGGTCGTGGCGGTGACGGAGCGCGGCGGTTCGGTGGTGAAGAGCCGAGGCCAGGTGCAGGACGCCCAGGCTTCGACCATGTTCGTGTTCAACCCCACCGAGCCGCACGCCGGCTGGATGGGCTGGAGTGAGCGCTGGCAATATCGAGCCATGTATCTCACGGAGAGTGCTCTCGACCGTGTGGCCGACGGGCTCGGTATCGACGCGATACCCTATTTCATGCGCAACCTGTTCGGTGACCCCGATCTCATCCAGGCGTTCCTCGCCATGCATCGCGCGATCGAAGAGGGGCGGGACGTCTTCCATGAGCGCGAACTGTTGATCGGATCGTTCGGCACCCTGTTTCTGCGTCATGGCAGCGGCGGCAGTTGCATCAAGAGAGCGCCGCGGGACGAAGTGCTCGTCGCACGCGTGCAGGCGCGCATCGAAGCCGAATATGCCTCCGACCTCCGCTTGGAGGATCTGGCTACGAGTGTCGGCCTAACGACTTTTCAGCTCATTGGCCTGTTCAAGCGCACGGTCGGACTGACCCCGCATGCCTACCTGACACAAGTCAGACTGAACGTGGCCTGCCGGTATCTGCGGCGCGCCGCGGCACCGGCCGAGGTGGCCACGGCGGTCGGCTTCTACGACCAGAGTGCGCTCAACAAGCACTTCAAGCGGTGCTACGGCATCACGCCGCTTCAATTCGCACGCGCTGCCGCAGCCTAGCAATTTTCGCCAATACGTCCGGCCTTCGCCGACCGTAAGACGCCGGCATGCATCTGTTTTGTCATGAACAGCCCGACATCCTGATCCTCGAGACCGAGATCGTCGATGCCCAACCGGGCAAGGTCGCGCTCGGCCAATCTCCCTTCTATCCTGGGGGCGGCGGCCAGCTCGCCGATCGTGGCGTCCTGCGTTGGACCGGCGGCGAGGCAAGGATCGTCGGCTTCGACGTCTCGAGTGGGGAATTGTGGCACCTGCTTGACACACAGGTCGAACTCGCGGGCAGCGTGGAGGCGAGTGTCGATCCGGATTTCCGGCGCCGGATGCGCCAACTCCACACTGACACGCATATCCTGAACGCGCTCGTGTTCCAGAGTTTCGATGGCGCGCTCGTCACCGGCGTGCAGATGGCCGACGACGGAACGGCGCGCATGGACTTCGATCTGCCCGGCGCCGACAATGACCGCCTGCGCGCACTTGAAGGGCCGATCAACGATTTGATCCGCCAGGACATCCCGCTCAACTTCCTCTACGTGCCAATGGACGAGGCGCAGGCCGAGCACGGGTTGATCCGCAGCCGTTCGGTGGCGCCGCCGCCCACGCCCGACGGCACGATCCGCATCGTCGAGATCGTCGGCCTCGACCGTCAGGCCTGCGGTGGGACCCATCTCGCATCGACCGCCGAGTCGGTGCCTGTCCACATCCTCAAAATCGAGAACAAGGGACGCCACAACAGGCGGGTCCGGATCGGATTGGCCGAAAAATCTTGATTTTCGACACCATATGTTGCCTTATCACTTCGGGAATACGGCATATGTTGTTGAGACCTCGACAGATTTTGGCCCCCGTGATCTTCGCCACGGTGTTCGGCTACTTCGGATATCACCTGGTGAATGGTGATCGCGGCCTGCTGGCCATGGCGCATCTCCAGCGCGAAGTCCTGGTCGCCGAACAGAATTTCGCCGAAGCAGAGGCGACACGAAAGATCTGGGAGCGGCGGGTGGCGGCGTTGCGCAACCAGAGTCTCGACCCCGACATGCTGGACGAGCGCGCACGCGTCCTTCTCAACTTTGCACGCAAGGACGACACGATCATCTTCACGCAAACGCGCTGAAGAGAGACCGCAAAGCGGTCTGCCGAAAGAAACTGTCCGGCACGTCGGTCCGTTTGCAAACAATCGCTCAATTGCTGCGGCGCACCCGGCCGCAATCTGATTTTTTCCTGCTAGATCAAACACATCGGCATGAGCGATGCTATAAGCTTGAGTGGGGCTACCGAGGGGAATGCTATGGCGAAGCCGGCGGTAAAGCCGAAGGTCGAATCTCTTCCCGTCAAATCGAAGTTGCCCCCCAAGTCATCTGGGCCCGGCGACAACAGCGCGAGTGCCGAAGAGCTCAAGTCCTACTATCGCGACATGCTCCTCATCCGCCGCTTCGAGGAGCGGGCGGGGCAGCTCTACGGCATGGGTCTCATCGGTGGCTTCTGCCACCTCTACATCGGTCAGGAAGCCGTCGTGGTCGGCATGCAGGCCAATGTGCGCGACAAGGACGCCGTGATCACCTCCTACCGCGACCATGGCCATATGCTGGCCTGCGGCATGGACCCCAAGGGGGTGATGGCCGAACTGACCGGCCGGAGCGGCGGCTATTCCAAGGGCAAGGGCGGCTCGATGCATATGTTCAGCCGCGAGAAGAGCTTTTACGGCGGCCACGGCATCGTCGGCGCCCAAGTGCCGATCGGCACGGGCCTGGCCTTCGCGCACAAATACAACGGCGCCAAGAACGTCTCGCTGACCTACTTCGGCGACGGCAGCGCCAACCAGGGCCAAGTCTACGAGGCCATGAACATGGCGGCACTCTGGAAGCTGCCGGTCGTCTACATCATCGAGAACAACCACTACGGCATGGGCACGTCGGTCGAGCGCGCCTCCGCGACGACCGAACTTTATCGTCACGGTGAGGCTTTCGGCATTCCGGGCGAGCGCGTCGACGGCATGGATGTGCTGGCGGTTCGCGCCGCCGGCGAAAAGGCCATCGAGCACGCACGCAGCGGGGCAGGGCCCTACATCCTCGAGATGCAAACCTATCGCTATCGCGGCCATTCGATGAGCGATCCGGCCAAGTACCGTACCAAGGAAGAAGTCGACAAGTATCGAAACGAACGCGATCCGATCGACCACCTGCGCAAGCGCCTGCTCGACGGCAAGATCGTCGACGAGGCGGCGCTGAAGGCGATCGACACTGAACTGCGCAAGATCGTGAACGATGCTGCCGAGTTCTCCCAGCACAGCCCGGAGCCGGATCCGGCGGAGCTGTGGACCGACATTCTGGTTGGAGCCTGAGACATGTCCATTCAGGTTCTGATGCCTGCGCTGTCACCAACCATGACCGAGGGCAAGCTCGCCAAATGGCACGTCAAGGTGGGCGACGTCGTGAAGTCGGGTCAGGTGCTCTGTGAGATCGAGACCGACAAGGCGACCATGGAAGTCGAGGCGGTCGATGAAGGTACGGTTGCCAAGATCCTGATCGAGGAGGGGGCCGAGGGCGTGGCGGTCAACACGCCGATCTGCCTGCTCGCCGGCGAAGGCGAGAGCGCCGAAGATGCCGCGAAGGCGGCGCCGGCGGCGGCGGCTGCCGCGTCCCCCAAAGCCGAACCTCCGGCGCCTGCAGCGAGCTCCGCGCCTGCGACACCAGCCGCTTCTTCGGTCGCCACTGAGCCCGAATGGAAGGGCAAGACCGTCCACATCACGGTGCGCGAGGCATTGCGCGACGCGATGGCCGAAGAGATGCGCAAGGACGGAAAGGTCTTCCTGATGGGCGAGGAAGTGGCGCAATATCAGGGTGCCTACAAGATCAGCCAGGGCCTGCTGGAAGAGTTCGGCGACAAGCGCGTTATCGACACGCCGATCACCGAGCATGGCTTCGCCGGCCTCGGTGTCGGCGCGGCGTTCGGCGGCCTGAAGCCGATCGTCGAGTTCATGACCTTCAACTTCGCCATGCAGGCGATGGACCAGATCATCAACTCCGCCGCCAAGACGCACTACATGTCCGGCGGCCAGATGACCTGTCCGATCGTGTTCCGCGGCCCCAATGGCGCCGCCTCGCGGGTCGCCGCCCAGCATTCGCAATGCTACGCGAGCTGGTACGCCCACGTTCCCGGCCTGCGCGTCGTGGCGCCGTGGAGCGCCGCCGACGCCAAGGGGCTGCTCAAGGCCGCCATCCGCGATCCCAATCCGGTGATCTTCCTCGAGAACGAGATCCTCTACGGCCAATCCTTCGACGTGCCGGAAGATCCCGACTTCGTCCTGCCGATCGGCAAGGCAAAGGTGGAACGGGTCGGCAAGGACGTCACCATCGTGGCCTTCTCGATCATGGTCGGAAAGGCGCTGCAGGCGGCCGAGGAACTCGCCAAGCAGGGCATCGACGCCGAAGTCATCAACCTTCGCAGCCTGCGGCCGTTCGACACCGAGACCATCGTTGCCTCGGTGAAGAAGACCAACCGGCTCGTGTCGGTCGAAGAGGGGTGGCCGTTCGCCGGTATCGGCTCGGAACTCGCTGCCATCGTGATGGAGCATGCCTTCGACTGGCTCGATGCGCCGGTGAAGCGCGTTGCCGGCCTCGATGTGCCGCTGCCGTATGCGGCCAACCTCGAGAAGATGGCTCTGCCGCAATCGAGCAACATCGTCGAGGCCGCCCGCGCGGTCTGCAATCGCTGACGCGGGGAGGCTGGGACCATGTCCATCAATATCCTGATGCCAGCGCTGTCGCCGACCATGACGGAGGGCAAGCTCGCCAAGTGGCACGTGAAGGTGGGCGACACCGTCAAGTCCGGCCAGGTGATGTGCGAGATCGAGACCGACAAGGCGACCATGGAAGTCGAAGCCGTCGACGAGGGACGGATCGGCCAACTCGTCGTGCCGGAAGGAACGGAGGGCGTTAAGGTGAACGCCGTCATCGCGATTCTCCTGGAGGAGGGCGAGAAGGCTGTGCCTGCGAGCACGCCCGCCGCTCCCGCAGCGGCACCGGCCGCAACACCGGCCGCAGCACCGGAGCCGTCCGCTGCCAAGCCTGCAGCACCTGCTCCCGTCGCACCGGCTGCATCTGCGGCAGCAGTGTCTTCGGGCGGCCGCGTCTTCGCGTCGCCGCTCGCCAGGCGTATCGCGGCCGACAAGGGGCTCGACCTATCCCGGATCAAGGGCAGCGGGCCTGGCGGGCGCATCGTCAAAGCCGACGTCGAGCAGGCCAAGCCGGGGGCGGCCCCCGCGGCGGCACCGACACCGAAGGCGGCCCCGGCCTTCACGCCGCAGCCGATCTTCGCGGCGCCGGGTGACACCCGCATCCCGCACACCTCGATCCGCAAGGTGATCGCGCGGCGCATGCTCGAGTCGAAGCAGCAGGTACCGCATTTCTATCTGACGGTGGAGCTCGAGATCGATGCCTTGCTGGCGGCGCGCCAGGCCATCAATGCCGTGGTCGAGAAGAAGGGCACCAAGGTCTCGGTCAACGATATGGTGATCAAGGCCTGCGCCAAAGCACTGCGCGATCATCCGGAATGCAACGCCTCTTGGACCGAAGACGAGATGATCCAATACGGCGCCGTCGACATATCCGTCGCCGTTGCCACCGACCGCGGCCTGATCACGCCGATCGTGCGCAACGCCGATATGAAGGGCCTGGCCCAGATCGCGGCGGAGATGAAGGATCTCGCGGCCCGGGCCAAGGTGGGAAAGCTGAAGCTCGAGGAATTCCAGGGCGGTGGCTTCACCATCTCCAACCTCGGCATGTTCGGGGTGAAGGATTTCGCCGCTATCATCAACCCGCCACAGGCGATGATCCTCGCCGTCGGTGCGGGCGAGGAACGGGCAGTGGTTCGCAAGGGCCAGATGGTCGTGCGTAACATGATGAACTGCACGCTGGCGGTCGATCACCGTGTCGTCGACGGTGCTATGGGGGCGCAGTACCTCCAGACGCTGCGTGCCTATGTCGAGCAGCCGGCAGCAATGCTGGCCTAGGAGCGAGCTGTGGCCGAAACGAATTTCGACATCATAGTCGTCGGTGGCGGGCCGGGCGGCTACGTCGCTGCCATTCGCGCCGCCCAGCTCGGGCTCAAGACCGCCGTCGTCGAGCGCGAGCACATGGGCGGCATCTGCCTCAACTGGGGATGCATCCCGACCAAGGCGCTGCTGCGCACCTCCGAAGTCTACAGCCTGATCAAGCACGCCGAGTCCTTCGGCCTGTCGGTGAAGGAGGTTTCATTCGACCCCAAGAAGATCGTCGAACGCTCGCGCAAGGTCGCGAGCCAGCTCAGCAACGGCGTCAAGGGTCTGATGAAGAAGAACAAGATCGCGGTCTTCGACGGCGCGGCCAGGCTGGCCGGCACGGAAGGGCCCTTGCGCAAGCTCGCCGTGGCGATGAACGACAAGAGCAGCATCACGCTCACCGCCAAGAACGTGGTCCTGGCGACGGGTGCCCGCGCGCGGCAGCTTCCGGGTCTGGAGACCGACGGCAAGCTGGTGTGGTCCTACAAGGAAGCGATGGTGCCGCCGGAGTTTCCCAAGTCGCTTCTGGTGATCGGTTCGGGCGCAATCGGCATCGAGTTCGCGAGCTTCTACCGAACCATGGGCGCGGAAGTAACGGTCTGCGAGGTGCTGGACCGCGTCCTGCCGGTCGAAGACGCTGAGGTGTCCACCTTTGCCAAGCGTGCTTTTGAGAAGCAAGGCATGAAGATTCTCACGAGCGCCGCCGTGTCGAACCTGAAGAAGGGCGCCAACAATGTCACCGCGACCATCACGGTCGGCGGCAAAGCCGAGCAGATCACCGTCGACCGCGTGATCAGCGCCGTGGGTATCGTCGGCAATGTCGAAAACCTTGGCCTCGAAGGTACCAAGGTGAAGGTCGAGAAGACCCACATTGTGATCGACCAGTGGGGATTTACAGGCGAGCCCAACGTCTATGCGATCGGCGACGTCGCGGGGCCGCCGTGGCTCGCCCACAAGGCGATGCACGAGGGCGTGCTGGTGGTCGAGAAGATCGCCGGCGTAAAGGGCGTGCACCCGATGAAGACCGAGAACATCCCGGGCTGCACCTATTGCCAGCCGCAGGTGGCTAGCATCGGCCTGACCGAGGCTGCAGCCAAAGCCAAGGGTCTGCAACTCAAGGTCGGCAAGTTTCCCTTCATCGGCAACGGCAAGGCGATTGCCCTGGGTGAGCCCGAGGGCTTCATCAAGACGATCTTCGACGCCAAGACCGGCGAATTGCTGGGTGCCCACATGATCGGCGCCGAGGTCACCGAGCTGATCCAGGGCTATAGCATCGCCAAGACGCTGGAGACGACGGAAGCCGAGTTGATGGCCACGGTGTTCCCGCATCCGACGCTGTCGGAGATGATGCACGAGTCGGTACTGGCGGCGTACGGCCGGACGCTCCATATCTAGGGCGTCATGGACGGATCGCACGACAAGCTCCCCCTGAGCCGCGCCGAACGGCACCCCGAAAAGGCGCATCGGGCGGACAATCCGATCCGGCGCAAGCCGGACTGGATTCGCGTGCGCGCACCGAACTCGCCGGAATATGCCGAGACCAAGCGCCTGATGCGCGAGTATGGCCTCACGACGGTATGTGAAGAGGCGGCCTGCCCAAATATCGGCGAGTGCTGGAAGCAGAAGCACGCCACCTTCATGATCATGGGCGAGGTCTGCACGCGGGCCTGTGCCTTCTGCAATGTCGCCACCGGCAAGCCCGGCGCACTCAATCCGCACGAACCGGCCAACATCGCCGAGGCGGTCGGCAAGCTGGGCCTTGGCCACGTGGTCGTCACTTCCGTCGATCGCGACGATCTCGATGATGGCGGGGCAGGGCATTTTGCCGAAGTGATCACGGCCCTGCACAAGTCGGCGCCATCGACGACCATCGAGATCCTAACGCCTGACTTCATGCGCAAGGATGGCGCTGTCGAGACCGTGGTTGCCGCGCGACCCGACGTCTTCAACCACAATCTCGAGACCGTGCCTCGGCTCTACCCGACCGTCCGGCCTGGCGCGCGCTATTTCACCTCGCTACGGCTGCTTGCGAAGGTGAAGGAAATCGACGCCTCGATGTTCACCAAGTCCGGGCTGATGGTCGGCCTTGGCGAGACGCGCGAGGAGATACTGCAGGTGATGGACGATCTGCGTGCCGCCGACGTCGATTTCCTGACCGTCGGCCAGTACCTGCAACCCACGCCCAAGCATGCGCCGATCGATCGCTTCTGGACGCCGGCCGAATTCGAGGAACTGACGAGGCTCGCCCGCGCCAAGGGGTTCCTGATGGTCTCGGCCTCGCCGCTCACCCGCTCGAGCTACCATGCGGGCGATGACTTCGCCCGCCTGCGCGCCGCGCGGTCGGAGCGACTGGCCAGCCGGTCGCGGGCCTGACCGGACCTTGACGACCCGCCACGCCGAGCGCCGCCTCGTCGGCCATACGCCGATGCAGCTGTTCGACCTCGTGGCCGATGTCGGGCGCTATCCTGAGTTTCTGCCGTGGTGCCATGCTGCCCGGGTACGCCAGCGCGATGGCGCAGTCGAGATCGCCGAATTGGCGATCGGTTTCGGTCCCTTCCACGAAAAGTTCGTTTCCAGGGTCGAACTGGCGCCGGATCTGCCGGGTGGTCCGCGCATCGACACGACGGGGATCGAAGGTCCGTTCCGCCGGCTGATCAGCCGCTGGACCTTCCAGCCTCATCCCAACGGCACGATGATCGATTTCGAACTCGAGTTCGACTTCCGCTCGATGCTGTTGCAGCAGACGGTCCGCCTGCTCTTCGCCGAGGCAGTCCGTCGCATGGTCTCGGCCTTCGAGGCGCGCGCCACCCAGCTCTACGGCAGGCCTAGCGTTCGGCCAGCGACGCCAGCATCGCAAGCGCAGTAAGGACCGAGACACGGCGGATCACGTCGCGATCGCCGGGGAAGACGTGACGTTCGACGATCGGCTCGTGGCCGGTCCGAACGGCCGCCAGATGGACCAGTCCGACGGGCTTGTCTTCGGAGCCGCCGCCGGGACCGGCAACCCCCGTCACCGAGACCGCAATGTCGGCCTGGGAATGGGTGAGGGCGCCTGTCGCCATCGCCCGGGCCACGGGTTCGCTGACGGCCCCATGACCGAGCAGTGCATCCCATGGCACGCCCAGCATTTCCCGCTTGGCTTCGTTGGCGTAGGTGACGAAGCCGCGTTCGACGACGTCGGATGAGCCGGCGATGGCGGTGAGAGTGGCTGCCACCAACCCGCCGGTGCACGACTCGGCGGTCACGACCTTGAGTTTACGCTTGCGGCAGGCGACCAACACGCGCTCGGCTGCTTCTCTCATCTCGTGATCGAACATGCGAACCTCTAGCTTCTCGGCACTTCCACGGTCGCGACCGCCTGGGCGGCGATGCCCTCGCGCCGGCCGGTGAAACCCAGCCCTTCGGTGGTGGTCGCTTTCACGCTCACGCGGTCCCGGCCGACACCGGCGATGCGGGCGATGCTGTCGACCATCGCTTCGCGGTGTGGGCCGATGCGCGGCGCTTCGCAGATCAGGGTGAGATCGAGATGGACGATCCGCCCGCCGCGCTCGGCGAGAAGGCCGACGGCATGACGCATGAAGCGGTCGGAGGACGCGCCGCGCCATTGCGGATCGGACGGTGGGAAATGCTTGCCGATGTCGCCGGCACCGATCGTCCCGAGCACGGCATCGGTCAAGGCATGTAACGCCACGTCCGCGTCGGAGTGGCCACTGAGCGCCTGGCCATGCGGGATGGCGATCCCGCCCAGCACGACGGCGCTGCCCGGCGCAAAGCCGTGGACGTCGAAGCCGAACGCGGTGCGTGTTTCCATCGTCGCCGCCCGCTGCAGGTCCTCGATGGTGGTGATCTTGGCGTTATCGCCGCTGCCGGCCACCATGACGACCTTGAGGCCGGCGCGTTCAGCGACGGCGGCATCGTCGGTCAGGGCCGTCGCCTCGGTCGCCCCAAGGGGCGCTGAGGCGCGATGCGCTTCGAGCAACCGGGCGAAGCGGAAGACCTGAGGCGTCTGCGCCCGCCAAAGGTGGCGACGCGGGACCGTCTCGGAAATAACACCATCGTTCTTGACGCGCTTCAGCGTGTCGGCGAGTGCCACGCCGAGGACCGCACCGTCGATGCCGGGCACCGCCGCGGCGTCGAGGCAGGCCGCGATGTCGGTTGGCCGCACGAAGGGACGGGCGGCGTCGTGGATGGCGACAAAGTCCGGAGGGGCTCCGGCCAGCGCCTCGAGCCCGTTCAGAACCGAGAGTTGCCGGCTTGCGCCGCCGGCGACGGGCGGTGGGAGGTCGAACCCGGCGGCGGAGGCCTGGTAGAGAAGCTCGTCACCAGGGGCGATCACGACCTGGATCTGGCTAATGCCGGGGGCACCCCGAAGTGCTGTGAGGGTGTGCCAAAGGACGGGCTGAGTGCCCAAAAGCGCATACTGCTTGGGCAGGGGGCCACCGAAGCGGCTGCCGCGGCCAGCGGCGACGATCAAGGCGGTACAGGTGGGCACGGGCGGTTAATAACACCGCGACAGGGGGTGCGCACTTCAGACCCTTGCAGAAGGGGGCTGGACCCGGTAATGCTCGCTCAATTATTGTGCACTGCACAAGATGCCTATTAACTGAGCAAGAGTAATGGTCAGCGCCAACCGACTCCGCCCCGTCGATATCGGTCCGGTCCGTCTTGAGGACCCCATCATCCTGGCTCCGATGTCGGGAGTCACCGACATGCCATTCCGCCGGATGGTCAAGCGCGGCGGCGCGGGGTTGGTCGTGTCCGAGATGATCGCCTCGGCGGCGATGGTGCGCGAGAACCGCAAGACGCTGCTGATGGCCAAGAATTCACCGGAAGAATTCCCGATGTCGGTCCAACTCGCCGGCTGCGAGCCCGAAGTAATGGCTGAGGCCGCCAAGCTGAACGAGGACCGGGGAGCGGCCATCATCGACATCAACTTCGGCTGTCCGGTGAAGAAGGTCGTGAATGGCCATGCCGGATCCTCCCTGATGCGCGACGAAGTGCATGCCGCGAAGATTCTGGAAGCCACGGTCAAGGCCGTGAAGCTTCCGGTGACGCTCAAGATGCGCACGGGCTGGGATGAGACCAACCGCAATGCCCCCAACCTCGCGCGCATCGCCGAGGCCTGCGGCATCCGGATGCTGACGGTGCACGGCCGCACACGATGCCAATTCTACGAAGGCCATGCCGATTGGGCGTTTGTAGCCAACGTCAAGGCGGCGACGAACCTGCCGGTGATCGTGAACGGCGACATCAACACGCTCGATGACGTCGACCAGGCGCTGGCCCAATCGGGCGCCGACGGCGTAATGATCGGGCGCGGCGCCTACGGACGGCCATGGTTCCTCAACCAGGCGATCCATTACCTGCGCACGGGTGAACGGCTGCCGGATCCAGCCCTTGTAGAGCAGTACGCCACGGTGCGGGCCCACTACGAATCGATGCTCGAGCATTATGGCCTCGAAACGGGTGTGCGCATGGCGCGAAAGCACCTCGGCTGGTACTCGAAGGGTCTGCCGGCGTCGGCCGACTTTCGCGGTGCCGTCAATCGCGAGGCCGATCCCACCAAGGTGCGAGCGATGCTCGCCGCATTTTTCCTTCCCGCCCTCGAACGGCAGGCGGCCTGACATGTCATTGCGCCCGCTCAAGCGCCCCGGCACATCACCCGAGCTGTTTTCCGCGGCGATCCTGGATTCCCTCTCCGAGGCGGTCGTGGTCGTGGATGCCGGCCGGCTCATTCAATACGCCAATCTTTCCGCTGAGCAGTTCTTCGGCGTCGGCCGCGCGCGCCTCGTCGGCCATCCGCTGGATGAGTTCGTGCCAGATGACACGCCGCTCTTCTCGCTGCTCGAGCAGGTACAGACAAGCGGCGGTGCATTGGCAGAGAACGGCATCACGCTTGCCTCGCCGCGCATCGGGACCCGATTCTGCGCCCTTCGTCTGTCGCCGGTCGCCGACAGTGACGGACTGATCGCCGTGTCGCTGGTCGAGCAGACGATCGCGCGCAACATCGATCGACAGATGTCTCATCGCAGCGCCGCCCGTTCGGTGAGCGCGCTCGCGGCCATGCTGGCGCACGAAGTCAAGAATCCGCTGTCGGGTATCCGCGGCGCCGCCCAGCTTCTCGAGCAATCCGTTCCCGACAGCGACCGCGAGCTGACCAGCCTGATCTGCGAGGAAACCGACCGGATCGTGGCACTGGTCGACCGGATGGAGGCTTTCGCCGATGGCCGCCCGATCGACCGCGGCCCGATCAATATTCATCAGGTCCTGAATCACGTTCGCCGCCTCTCCGAAAATGGCTTCGGCAAGGGCGTACGGTTCATCGAGACCTACGATCCGTCACTGCCCGAGGTCCATGGCGATCGCGACCAGCTCATCCAGGTGTTCCTCAATCTGGTGAAGAATGCCTGCGAAACGCCGGGCGACGGCGAGCGCGAGATCGAGCTTTCGACCGGTTTCCGCCACGGCCTGCGCCTGGCTGTCCCGGGCCAGCAGGCGAGGGTCAACCTGCCGCTGGTCGTTTCGGTCCGCGACAATGGGCGTGGGGTCCTCGACGAGATCCGTGCCCACATGTTTGACGCATTCGTGACCAACAAGCCGACGGGAACCGGCCTGGGTCTTGCATTGGTGGCCAAGATCATCAACGACCACGGCGGGGCCATCGAATTCGACAGCGAGCCCGGCCGGACAACATTCCGAGTGATGCTGCCGATGCAATTCCCGCAGACCGTCCCATGAGCACTTCTGCGACAATTCTTATCGCCGACGACGATCGCGCGATTCGGACGGTCCTGCATCAGGCACTGGGACGTCAGGGCCACACCGTGCGTAGCACGGGTGCTGCCGCGACGCTTTGGCAGTGGGTCCAGGAAGGCGAGGGGCAACTCGTCATCACCGACGTCGTCATGCCTGACGAAAACGGCCTGGACCTCGTGCCGCGCATTCGCAAGCTCCGGCCCGATCTGCGCATCATCGTGATGAGCGCCCAGTCGACGTTATTGACGGCGGTGCGTGCCACCGAACGGGGCGCGTTCGAGTACCTGCCGAAGCCGTTCGATCTCAACGAATTGGTCTCGGTGGTGAATCGGGCGCTCTCGGCGCCTGCCGCGTCGATGCCGCGCGGCGCCCATCCACCGGAGGAGAGCGAACGCCTGCCGCTGATCGGCCGATCGGCGGCCATGCAGGAGATCTATCGCGCTCTGGCCCGGTTGATGTCGACCGACCTCACCGTGATGGTGTCGGGTGAATCGGGCACGGGCAAGGAGCTCGTCGCACGGGCGCTGCATGACTATGGCAAGCGCCGCAAGGGGCCGTTCGTGGCCTTGAACATGGCCGCCATCCCGCGCGAGCTGATCGAAAGCGAACTGTTTGGCCACGAGCGCGGAGCCTTCACCGGTGCCGTGCAGCGGTCGTCGGGCAAATTCGAGCAGGCTTCTGGCGGTACGCTGTTCCTCGATGAGATCGGCGACATGCCACCCGAGGCGCAGACCCGCCTGCTGCGTGTCCTGCAGGAAGGCGAGTACATGACGGTGGGCGGCCGCACGCCGATCAAGGCCAATGTCCGCATCGTGGCCGCCACCCATCGCGATCTGCGTCGCCTGATTCAGCAGGGACTGTTCCGCGAGGATTTGTTCTATCGCTTGAATGTGGTGCCGATCCGGTTGCCGCCGCTGCGCGAACGCCTCGACGATATTCCGGAGCTGGCCAACCATTTCCTGCGTGCGGCGACCATGGACGGGTTGCCGACCAAGGTGCTGTCGACGGACGCCATGGCGCGTCTGCGTCAGCACCGCTGGCCCGGCAATGTGCGTGAATTGGAAAACCTCGTCCGCCGCCTGTCCGCGCTTTATTCGGAAGAGGTGATCGGCGTCGAGACGATCGAGTCGGAACTTGCAGATGCCGTCCAGGCTCCGGAGTTCGAACCCGCAGGCGCCAGCAGCCCCGGTCTCGCCGACGCCTCGCTGGCCGACGCCATGGACCGGCACCTGCAAGCCCTGTTCGCCGCCCATGGCGATCGGCTGCCGCCGGACGGCATGTACGATCGTGTCATTTCCGAGGTCGAGCGGCCGCTCCTATCGCTTGCGCTTGGGGCAACGCGCGGGAATCAGTTGCGCGCAGCCCGACTTCTAGGGCTCAATCGCAATACGTTGCGCAAGAAGATAAAGGACCTCGACGTCCCAGTGGTTCGTACGCCGCAGGTTCGCCGAGGCGGGTGACTCTAGTGACAACTGCGCTGGGCGTTTCACGCTTGGGCGACACGGTAAGCGCGGTGCTCCGCGGTCTGAGCGGCCGCTTTGCGGCAGTGTCCCTTGCTATCCTGGCCATCGTTGCCGGCGCCACCACCTATGCCTGGTTGGCGGGGTTCGTGCCGGCGGCGTTCGGGACCCTCGGCTGGATGACCGGCCTTCTGGTCTCGGACCTCGTCATCGCCATCGCCCTCGTGGCAGTGCTCGCCGTTCGCCTGACACAACTATGGCTGGATCGACGACGTGGCGCGGCTGGCTCACGGCTTCACATGCGCCTCGTGCTGGTCTGCAGCGTCTTTACCATCACGCCGACGCTGATCGTCGCTATCATTCTTTCTCTGCTTTTTCTCAACCTGACGGATTTCGTCGTGAAGCCGTCGCAGGCCGCCTACGAGGCGGCTCGGACAATCGGCGAGCCGGTGCGACGCGCCCGGGAAGAGGAAATTCTGCGCGACATCGGTGCAATCGCTGCTCCTTTGCAAGCTCTGGGCGTCGATGGAATTCGTGACGGCGAGGTCACGAAGCGGCTCCTGGAAACGCTGATCGATGGCCGTCCGATTATCGAGGCAACCGTCTTCGATGCCGACAAGGGCGTGATCGCACGGGCCCAGGCGGCCGATGCCGAGGGCATGGTCGATCCGCTGCCGTCGGCGAGGTATCTCTGGCAGGCGGTCAATCAAGGGCGCCCGGTCCAGTTCGACTCCGCGAAGGGCGCTTACTTCGTCATGCAGCTTTTCGTCGGCGAGCCGCTCTTCCTGGCAACCGGCCATGCCGTCGATCTCAGGGTCGTCGACTACATCAAGAGCATCGAGTTCGCCGGAACGTTCTACTCGCAGATCGAGTCTGCCCTGCAGCGCAGTCAGCTCGTCATCTTCCTGGTCTGCGGTGCCATCGCCTTTCTGATGCTGCTGGCGGCCGTTTGGCTGGCGATTCTGTTCGCGACCCGCCTGACGGCGCCGATCGGCGGCCTGATGCTGGCGGCCGAGCGGGTACGAGGTGGTGACCTCACGACACGTGTGGAAGAGGGGCCACCGAATGACGAACTGGGTCAGCTCGCGCGCTCATTCAATCGCATGGCGAGCCAGATCGAGCAGCAGCGCGGCGAATTGGTCAACGCCAACAAGGAACTCGATACCCGTCGACGCCTTACCGATGCCGTACTGGCGGGTGTGTCGGCAGGCGTACTCAGTGTTGACAGCAAGGGCATCGTTGCCCGCAGCAACCGCTCGGCGCTCGAACTTTTGGCACTGCCCGAAGATGGCGTTTTGGGACGGCCGTTGACCGACGTCATGCCCGAGGTTGCCGCACTCGTCGTGCAGGCGGCAGAGCGGTCGGATCGTGTCACCCAGGGACAGGTCGAAATCCTGCAACGGGGCGTGCGGCGCATCCTCCTGGTCCGGATCAGTGCTGCCTCAGACGCCGGCTATGTCGTCACCTTCGACGACGTGACCGACCTCATGTCGGCGCAGCGGATGGCGGCCTGGGGCGACGTGGCGCGGCGCATCGCGCACGAGATCAAGAACCCGCTCACGCCGATCCAGCTTTCTGCCGAGCGGTTGAAACGTCGCTACCTGAAGCAGATCAAGGAAGACCCCGAAACGTTCACGATCTGCACCGACACGATCATTCGACAGGTCGGCGACATCGGTCGCATGGTCGACGAATTCTCGTCTTTTGCCCGCATGCCCAGGCCAACGGTGCAGGTCGAAGACGCCAAGGAGCTTTGCCAGCAGGCGCTGTTCCTTCAGCGTAACGGAAACCCCGACATTCGCTATGTCTCGCGCCTGCCGGAGAGTGCAATTCCACTGATTTGTGACCGCCGCCAGGTTGGCCAGGTGCTGACCAACATCTTGAAGAATTCAGCTGAGGCAATCGAAGGCCGGGAGGCGTCATCGGCCACACCGCTGCCGCCGGGCGAAATCTCGCTGGCCCTGACGGACGACGGTGCCACGGTGCGCATCATCATCGAGGACAACGGCAAGGGCCTGCCGAAGGAAGGGCGGGAGCGTCTGACCGAGCCTTACATGACGACCCGCAGCAAAGGTACGGGCTTGGGCTTGGCGATCGTAAAAAAAATCATGGAAGACCACGGTGGGTATCTCGCTCTGGAGGACCGTGAGGGTGGCGGTGCGAGCATCAGTCTGGTATTCCGGCGAGACGCGAAGGAAATCGCGTCGGCTCGACCGCATGCGACAGCCGCACAATGATCCGCAGCGATAGTAGCGGACTGCTTGAAGAGCCATGGCCCACGACATCCTGATCGTCGATGACGAGCGCGACATCTGCACGCTGATCGCAGGTATTCTTGAGGATGAGGGCCACGTCGCCCGGCGCGCCCACAACAGCACCGAGGCGATCGACGCCGTGCGCCAGCGCCGGCCGGCGCTCGTGATCCTGGACGTTTGGCTGCAGGGCAGCGAACTCGACGGCCTGCAACTCCTCGAGGTCATCCGCCGAGAGGATCCGCCCATTCCCGTCGTCATGATCAGCGGCCACGGCACGATCGACACCGCGGTGTCGGCGATCAAGACGGGTGCCTACGATTTCATCGAGAAGCCCTTCAAAGCCGATCGCTTGCTGCTGGTCGTCGATCGCGCCATCGAGGCCGACAAGCTCAAGCGCGAGAACGCGTCCTTGCGCCGACGGGCGGGGGGAGATGTCACGTTCGTTGGATCTTCGGCGAGTGCCGCGAGCGTCCGCGCCCAGATCGAGCGGGTTGCCCCCACTGGCAGCCGCGTCCTGATCGTCGGCGCTTCCGGGGCAGGCAAGGAAACCATGGGCCGCCTGATCCATCTGAGCTCCAAGCGGGCCGATGGTCCGTTCGTCGTGGTCAATTGCTCGACGTTGCCCGCCGAACGACTGGACATCGAACTGTTCGGCACCGACGGCGAGACCGAAGGCGATACACTCCGCGTCTCGGGCGCTTTCGAGATGGCCCACGGTGGCACTTTGCTGCTCAAGGAAGTCGCCGATCTGCCGCTGGCGCTGCAAGCCCGATTGGCGCGGGTTCTCCAGGAACAGTCCTTCGTGCGCGATGGCGGCAAGACGCGCGTCGAGGTCGACGTCCGCGTCCTTGCCTCGACGAGCCGGACCCTGCAGGAAGAAATCGCCTCGGGGCAGTTTCGGGAGGAACTGTATCACCGGCTGAACGTGGTCTCGCTGCGCGTGCCGCCGCTCAGCGAACGCCGCGAGGATATCCCCGAGCTCTCCGCCGACCTCCTGCGACGGGTTGCGGACGCGACCGGTCTGCCGTCGCGGACGATCGGCGAGGACACATTGGCCGCATTGCAAGGGCACGATTGGCCGGGAAACGTCCGGCAACTACGCAACGTCATCGAGCGGCTGCTGATCCTGGCACCGGTGGGCGGCGGCCCGATCCGGGCCGACGTATTGCCCAGCGACGTCAGCGAGGACGCACCGTCGGTCCTGCGCTGGGAAAAGGGTGGAGAAATCATGCAGTTGCCGCTGCGCGATGCCCGCGAGGTCTTCGAGCGAGAATACCTGCTGGCTCAGGTCACGCGGTTTGGCGGAAACATTTCGCGTACGGCGACCTTCGTCGGCATGGAGCGTTCGGCCCTGCACCGCAAGCTGAAGTCGCTGGGGCTGCACGGAAGCACACCCGACGAGCGCAACGAGACGGACCCCACGGGCTGAGAAGCGAAGGAGTGCGGCATGGCCCGCTACGCGTATGTAAATGGCCGCTACGTCGATCACCGCGAGGCCAGCGTCCATATCGAGGACAGGGGCTACCAGCTTGCCGATGGCGTCTACGAAGTTGTCGGCGTGCGCGACGGCCGGCTGATAGACGAGGGTCCTCATATCGATCGGCTCGACAGGTCGTTGCGCGAACTCAGGATCGGTTGGCCGGTTACCCGCGCGGCGTTGGCCTTCATCATGCGTGAACTGATGCGCCGGAACCGTCTGCGCGACGGGTTGATCTATATGCAGGTGACTCGCGGCGTCGCCCGTCGCGATCATGCCTTTCCGACCGTGCCGGTGAAGCCCGCGTTGGTGCTCACGACCAAGAACAGCAAGCGCGCCGATGCCGATCCCGGCCCGGGGATTGCCGTCAAGAGCCAGCCCGACATCCGGTGGGAGCGTTGCGACATCAAGACCGTGGCCTTGTTGCCGAATGTCCTGGCCAAGCAGGCGGCGCGGGAAAGCGGCGCGTATGAAGCATGGTTGATCGATGCTGACGGTTGTGTGACCGAAGGCGCGTCGACCAACGCCTGGATCGTGACGCAGGATGGCGAACTCGTGACGCGACAGACCGACAACGGCATCCTGGCCGGCATCACGCGTCACACGCTGAAGTCGCTGTGCAACGCGCTGCAGCTCAAGTTCGTCGAGCGCCCGTTTTCACTGGCGGAGGCCAAGAAGGCGAAGGAAGCGTTTATCACCAGTGCAACCTCGTTCGTGATGCCGGTGGTCAAGATTGACGGCGAAGCCGTGGGCGATGGCAAAGTCGGCCTGACGGCGCGGCGTCTGCGCGAGGAATACGTGCGCTTTGCCGCAGCCGGAGAGGCGGTTACATGAGCGGTTCGGCCGCGGTCAAACTGCCCCGCGCCGTGCTGTTCGACTGGGACAACACCCTGGTCAACACCTGGCCCACGATCGTCGAGTGCTACCACGATACCTTCACGGCCCTGGGATTGATTCCCTGGACGGCGGAAGAGGTGCAAGTCCGCGCCCATGGTTCGTTGCGCGATGTCTTCCCCAAGCTCTTCGGCGAACAGGCGGGCGAGGCCGAACGAGTCTTCTACGAGACCTTTCACCGCATCCATCTGGAGCGCTTGCAGCCGCTGCCGGGGGCCGATGCGCTGCTGGCACGCTGCCGGGAGGCCGGTTGCTACGTGGCGGTGGTCAGCAACAAGGTGGGTGAAAACCTGCGCACCGAGATGGCCCACCTAGGCTGGCAACGTTGGATCGCCCGTGCGGTGGGTGCCAAAGACGCCAAACGCGACAAGCCTGCCCCCGATCCCATCTATTTGGCCCTCGACGGCACGGGAATTGCCCCTGACGAGACCGTATGGATGGTCGGAGACTCCCTTGCCGACCTCCAATGTGCCCATGCGGCGGGGTGTTTACCCGTTCTGGTCGGGGGGGCGGAACAACTCTCCGCCTCCCTGCTGGAACATCCGCCCCGCCTCAGGGCACGTAATTGTCATGAGTTGCTAGCATTGCTTTGACCCAAGCGTCCCCTATATTTGTTTCAACTCGGTAGCGGGGAGAGCCCCGCGCCCCCCAAACCGGCGACCTTCGGGGAACCGGCCGCCCAGCAAGAGGCCAAGAACATGAGCGAAAAGGCACAAAACGTTCAGGACGTGTTCCTGAACCACCTGCGAAAGAACAAGACTCCGGTCACGATATTCCTCGTGAACGGCGTGAAATTGCAGGGAATCGTCACGTGGTTCGACAATTTCTCGGTGCTTCTGCGCCGCGACGGTCACTCGCAGCTGGTCTACAAGCATGCGATTTCGACCATCATGCCGGTGACCCCGGTACAGCTGTTCGACGGGGACAAAGCCGAGGCAGCAGGCTGATTTGATCGAAGACCTCGAGCAGGAAGTCCACGAAAGGCGCAAGCGTACGCCCAACGACACCGCACGGCCGGCGACGGTGGCCGCCGTTCTGTGCCCCTATACGCGTGGCCGGGGCGAGGAACGCGACAGCGAGGCCAAGCTCAATGAGGCCGTTGGATTGGCGCGGGCGATCGACATCGACGTCCGTCTGGCGCAGACCGCGCCGCTGCGACGCGTCACGCCCGCCACGCTGCTGGGCAAAGGCGTCGTCGAACGGCTGAAGGAGGCTGTGGACGAACTGGGCATCGGCCTGGTGATCGTCGACGACAGACTGACGCCGGTTCAGCAACGCAACCTCGAGAAAGCCTGGCAGACCAAGGTCATCGACCGGACAGGCCTCATCCTGGAAATCTTCGGTGCCCGCGCCCGGACACACGAAGGCCGGCTGCAAGTCGAACTCGCAGCGCTCGACTACCAGCGCGGTCGGTTGGTTCGGTCGTGGACCCATCTCGAGCGGCAACGCGGCGGCTTCGGCTTCCTGGGTGGTCCCGGCGAATCCCAGATCGAAATCGACCGCCGCCTCATCGGCGAGCGCATCGTGCGCATCAAGCGCGACCTTGAGGGCGTGCAGCGGACGCGTGCCGTCAATCGCGTCGGCCGCAAGAAGGCGCGGCTGCCGACGGTCGCACTGGTCGGTTACACCAACGCCGGCAAGTCGACGCTGTTCAACCGACTCTCGGGCGCCGGCGTAATGGCCAAGGACCTGCTTTTCGCCACGCTCGACCCGACCATGCGGTCGATCAAGCTGCCAAACGGCAAGGGATGCGTAATCTCCGACACGGTAGGGTTTGTCTCGGATCTGCCGACCCATCTCGTTGCCGCCTTCCGAGCGACCCTCGAAGAGGTGATCGAAGCAGACCTGATCGTCCATGTCCGCGACATCGCCCACCCCGAGACCGAGCAACAGCGTGCTGATGTCGAGCAGGTGTTGAAGGAACTCGGGGCGCTCGAGGAAGGTGGGGGCAAGCCGCTGATCGAGGCGCTGAACAAGATCGACGCGCTGCCGGCGGACAGGCTGGACACGCTGCAGACCCGTGCCGCCGCCGGCGCCGCCCGGGCGCTTCAGTATCCCGTTTCAGCCTTGACCGGGGAGGGGGTCGACCGCCTTCTCGAGGCCATCGGTGAATTTCTCGGCCGGTCCGGGACCGCGCGCGAGATTTCCGTACCGTTGAGCGACGGCGCCACCATTGCCTGGCTCTACCGCCACGGCGAGGTCCGCGACCGCCGCGACGAAGGCGAATTGGCGTTGCTGACCGTGGCCCTGGATACCGCTGCCGCGGCGCAGTTGGAGCGCCGGCTCGCGCGTTGACATGCCTGCGGCGCAAAATCTATAAGCGGCACCGTCCCAGACGAAGGAAATGCCATGAAATTCAAGCCTTTGCATGATCGGCTGCTGCTCAAGCCGATGACCGCGGAAACCAAGACCAAGGGCGGCCTCATCATCCCGGACACGGCGCAGGAAAAGCCGATGCAGGGCGAGGTCGTGGCCGTCGGCAAGGGCAAGCGGCTCGAGGACGGGCGGCTGCAGGCGATCGACGTCAAGGTCGGCGACAAGGTGATCTACGGCAAGTGGTCGGGCACCGAGGTCAAGATCGGCGGCGTCGATCATGTCATCCTCAAGGAAGAGGACCTGTTCGGCGTCGTTGGCTGACCGGAATGCTGGGTAGTGGCGACCCGTCGCGGGTCACCGAACTGATCCGGGACACGGCGGCAGCTGAGTTGCTGCCGCGGTTTCGCAACCTCTCCAAGGACGATATCCGCGAGAAGGGGCCGGGTGACGTGGTCACCGTGGCCGATGTCGCGGCCGAACGGCGGCTGGCGGCGGGCCTGGCGAAGATCCTGCCGGGCGTTCCTGTGGTGGGCGAGGAGGCGGTCGAGGCCGATCCCGGCCTGGTCGACTTGATCGGCCGCCCGGGCGAGATGTGCTGGATCGTGGATCCCCTGGATGGCACTGCAAACTTCGCGGCCGGCAAGGAAATTTTCGCCGTGATCGTATGCCTCGTGCGCGACGCGGTCACGGTCGGAGCCTGGATCTTTGACGCGCCGAGGGGGCGGATGGCGGTTGCGATCAAAGGGCAGGGCGTCACGCTCGATGGCGTCCCGGTGACCGGCGCGGCGTCTGCCGGGGTTCCCGACGGCTTCGTCGGCTACAAGATCCGCAAGGCCTTCGACAAGCAATTGCCGGCGTCCGATCGCCAGAGACTCGGGCGCATCTCGACCCAGCGCTGTGCCGGCGTCGAGTATCTCGACATCCTGTCGGGCCGGGCGGGCTTCAGCCTCTACCGCACCACCAAGCCTTGGGACCATGCCGCAGGCGCGCTGATGATGGCCGAAGCAGGCGGCGGCTCCCTGCGCTTCGACGGCACGCCCTACGGAGCGGCGCAGCCGACCGATGCCGGCATCATCAGCGCCGCCTCGCTGGCGACCTTGGTCGAGGTGAGGGCGGTGTTCGAGGCCATCGAGATGCCGCTGCTGGCGCCGCGCCCTTAGCAGGCCGGCCTTAGACGCGGGTCTTGGCTTCCTGCCAAAGCGTTTCCATTTCCATCAGCGTGGCGTCGGCAGGCTTCCGGCCCTGGCCGGCAAGCTGGCGTTCGATGTAGCGGAAACGGCGCTCGAACTTGTCGTTGGTGGCCCGTAACGCAGCCTCGGGATCGACCTTGCAGTGGCGCGCGAGGTTGGTGACGGCGAACAGCACGTCGCCCAATTCATCGGTCAGGCGGGCTTGATCGACGGTGCCGGCGGTGATCTCGGCGCGCAATTCGCCCAGCTCCTCCTCGATCTTGTCGATGACGGGCGTGGTTTCCTTCCAGTCGAAGCCGACGCGGGCGGCACGCTTCTGGATCTTCTCGGCACGCAGAAGAGCGGGAAGAGCGCGTGCCACCCCGTCCAGGGCTCCTGCCGGTTCGGCTGTCTGCTTGGCTGCACGTTCGGCGGCCTTGCGTGCCTCCCAGGACACGGTCTGGGCCTCGGCGGTGTCGATCCGGGTATCGCCGAAGACATGGGGGTGCCGATCCACCATTTTGTCGGCCACGGCGGCCGCCACGTCGGCGAAGCCGAACACCTCGGCTTCCTGTGCCATCTGGGCGTGATAGACGACCTGGAGAAGCAGGTCGCCCAGTTCCTCCTTGAGGGCCGGCATGTCGTTGCGCTGGATGGCGTCGGCGACTTCGTAGGCTTCCTCGATCGTATAGGGCGCGATCGTCCGGAACGTCTGGTCGATATCCCAAGGGCAGCCATGGGTACGGTCGCGCAGCCAGGCCATGACCGCCAAGAGGCGGGCCATTGGTTCGCGGGGAAGCGTTTCCGCCGTTGGACGCGCCGATGGCACGGTGTCTGGCCTCATTTCTGATTATCGTATAATATATATTATGACAAATATAAATTGATGTTTAATATTATGGTATTACCAGTCAATTTTCATTCCTTCCTTCAATATTGCGAAGAGTTTGATGCCTCGCCCGGCATCGCTCGCAGGCACACCCAACGTCAACAGTACGCCGAGC
>NZ_SCVH01000060.1 GCF_004296935.1 Reyranella sp. | reverse complement strand
CGCCTCGCGCGACCGACCCGGGCGACGACGCGGAAACACCGCTGCCGGTTGCCCGGCGTGTCGCCCCTATTTGGTCTTGCTCCCGGTGGGGTTTGCCGTGCCGCTTCCGTTGCCGGTCGCGCGGTGGGCTCTTACCCCACCGTTTCACCCTTGCCTTCCCGGCGAACCGGGCTGGCGGTCTGTTTTCTGTGGCACTTTCCCTGGGGTCGCCCCCGCCGGACGTTATCCGGCACCGTGTCTCCGTGGAGCCCGGACTTTCCTCACCGCCGCGGTTGCCCGCGACAGCGCAGCCATCCAGCCGTCTGACCCACGGCCCTAGCTAGGCGGCTCCCCCGACCTGGTCAAGGAGGTCGGCCAGCAGGGCGCGCGTCTCGGGATCGGGCATGCCGTCGACCTGGGCCGGCCGGAAATGCCGCTGGAAGGCTTTGACGATGTCCCTGGGCGGTACCGCGATCGGCGGCGCATAGCCGAAGCGCTGGAGGGCCTTGTAGAAGTCGCCGTCGAGAGGCCGCCCACCCGCTTTCGGCCAGAGCCCGACACCGGCCGCGGCCAGGGCCGCCCACGGGAAACGAAGGCCGGGATCGATCTTCCGCTTGGGCGCGATGTCGGAATGGCCCACGACATTGCGGGGTTCGATCGCCGGATGGCGCGCCAGGATGGCCTTGCAGAGTTCGATCAACGCCGCGATCTGGCGCGGCGGATAATCGTGGCGATCACCGTGCAGGTTCACGATCTCGATGCCGACCGACGTGGTGTTCAGCGCCTCGCGGCCGCGCCAATGCGAGCGGCCGGCATGCCAGGCAACTTGGTCCTCGGGCACCAGGCGATAGGCTGTGCCGTCCTCCGCCAGGACATAGTGCGAACTCACGCGATGCTCGCGCGCAGCATCGCTGAGAATGTCGAGCGACTCCTGCAACGGCAGCTCGGTGTAGTGCAGGACCAGGATATCGACGACCGCACCATCGGGCCGCGGCGCGTGATTGGGCGACGGCTGGTCGACGATGTTCACGGTCAGGCGGCAACCAGGCCGCGTTGGCGACGCAGACGGTCGTAGGCGTCGTTGATCAGGGCGAGCTTGCGATTGGCCATGGCGATCGCCTCCTCGGGCAGGCCCTGGGCGATCAGCCGGTCGGGATGGTTGGCGCGGACCTGTCGCAGCCAGGCCTCGCGGATCTGCTCGTCGGTCGCAATCGGATCGATGCCGAGAATGACGCAGGGCTCGCACTCCATCACGCCGAGCGCGGCAGCCTTGGCGCGTTCGAAACGGGAACTCTCGAGCCCGAAGATGCGCGCAACCTTGGCGAGATAGTCGGCCTCGGCCGCGTCGATTTCGCCGTCGGCCCGGGCGATGCTGAACAGGCCTTCGATGACGTTCTCGAGAACCTCCGGCGCATCGGGGAAAAGCGCTGCGACCTGTCGCGCATAGGTCTCGAAGCCCCCGGCGTCGCGCTTCGCAAGATCGAAGAAGCGCTGGACGTTCGCTTCCTCGCCCGGCGGCACCTGGAAGAACTCGCGGAACGCCGCGACCTCGAGCTCAGAGACGTCGCCGTCGACCCGCGCCATCTTGGCGCCGAGTGCGATGACGCCGATGGTGAAACCGATCTGGCGCAGTCCGGGATGGCCGCCGTCGTCGACGGGCGGCATGGACAGGCCCAGCAGCTCGGCGATGCCGAGGCCGTTCATGCCTTCCACGATTTTGTCCCAAATCCTCATGTCCGACCGCTTACAACATCAGAGAACCGATCGCCACGCCGACTAGAAGGCCGAGCGCCAGACGCCGATAGAAGCGCTCGCTGGCCAGGGGGAACAATCGCCCGCCCAGGATGCCGCCCAGCATGACGGCTGGTGCCAGGAAAAGGGCTTGCACGCCCGTCGACCAGCCGATCAGGCCGCGCGAAGCGAACATCGCCGTCGCCGCCAGGTCGACGAAGACGAAGTAGGTCGTGAGGTTGGCCCGCACGCGCGTCACCGTCTCCTGGCCGGCGAGATAGTAGAAAGCGATCGGCGGACCTGCCATGCCCGACAGGCCGTTGAGGAAGCCGCTGGCAGCACCGGCAGCGAGTGTCGTGGCTGGGCGCGGCTGGCCGGGATAGCGCCAGCCGCTCGCCAGCAACGCCACGGCCGCGAGCACGATGGCGGAAATCACCCAGCGCATCGGTTCAGGATCGGCGAGAGTCAGCACGAAATTACCGGCTGGCACGAAGACGACAGCGCCAACCATGAGCAACGCGATCCGAGGCCAATCGACATACCGCACCACAGACGGCAACAGCGGCAGGACGACCGCGATCTCAAGGATCAGGCAGAGCGCGATGCCAACCGCGGGTCCGTAAAGGGCGGAAAACACCGGAGTCATCACCATTGCCGCGCCAAAGCCGGCAAAGCCGCGCACCATGCCTGCAATGCAGGCAACGACGGCCGAAATCAGGAAGGAAAGAGCCAACAGGTCGGGCATGACGGCCGGCGACGCTAGCATTGCCGGAGTGCCGGTCGCGCATCATATAATGCAGGCCATGCCCCCAAAGAATCTCGCAGTCGCGACCATGCCGCTCCTGATGCCGTACATCCAGCGACGGCCGGAACTCGAAGGCGGCGCGCGGCCCTTCAAGCTGGTGTCCGACTACACGCCGGCAGGCGACCAGCCCGAGGCGATCAGGCAGCTCATCGCCGGCGTCGAGGGCGGTGAGCGCGACCAGGTGCTGCTGGGCGTCACCGGCTCGGGCAAGACCTTCACGATGGCCAATGTCATCGCCTCTCAGAACCGGCCGGCGCTGGTGATGGCGCCGAACAAGACGCTGGCGGCGCAACTCTACAGCGAGATGAAGGGCTTCTTTCCGGAGAACGCGGTCGAGTATTTCGTCTCCTACTACGACTACTACCAGCCCGAAGCCTACGTCGCGCGGACCGACACCTACATCGAGAAGGATTCGTCGATCAACGAGCAGATCGACCGCATGCGCCATTCCGCCACGCGTGCGCTGATGGAGCGCGACGACGTGATCATCGTGGCCTCTGTCTCCTGCATCTACGGCATCGGCCCGCTCGAGAACTATCAGAAGATGACCTTCCGCCTGCACAAGGGCCAGAAGATCGACCGCACGACGCTGCTGCGCCGCTTCGTCGAGCAGCAGTACAAGCGCAACGACAACGCCTTCCAGCGCGGCACCTTCCGCGTGCGCGGCGACACGGTCGACCTGTTCCCGGCCCATTACGAAGACAAGGCCTGGCGCTTCGAGATGTTCGGCGACGAGATCGACTCGATCACCGAGTTCGATCCGCTGACCGGCGACAAGACGATCACCCTGTCCGACATCATCGTCTACGCCAACAGCCACTATGTGACGCCCAAGCCGACGATGCAGAAGGCAATCGACCAGATAAAGACCGATCTCAAGCAGCGGCTCGACGAGTTCAACCGCGCCGGCCGCCTGCTCGAGGCGCAGCGGCTCGAGCAGCGCACGAATTTCGACATCGAGATGCTGGAGACGACCGGCGCCTGCGCCGGCATCGAGAACTACTCGCGCTATCTCACCGGCCGCAAGCCGGGCGAGCCGCCGCCTACCCTGTTCGAGTACTTCCCCGAGCACTCGCTGCTGATCTGCGACGAGAGCCATGTCACCGTGCCGCAGATCGGCGGCATGTTCCGCGGCGACTTCAACCGCAAGAGCGTGTTGGCCGAATTCGGCTTCCGCCTGCCCTCGGCGATCGACAACCGGCCGCTGAAGTTCGAGGAATGGGAGGCGCTGCGCCCGCAGACGACCTTCGTCAGCGCCACACCCGGCCCGTGGGAAATGGAGCGCACGCAAGGCGCCTTCATCGAACAGGTGATTCGCCCCACCGGCCTGATCGATCCGACGGTGATCATCCGCCCGGTCGAGAAGCAGGTCGACGACCTGATCGCCGAGTGCAAGGACTGCGCGAAGAAGGGCCAGCGCGTGCTGGTGACCGTGCTCACCAAGCGCATGGCCGAGGATCTGGTCGAATATCTCCACGAAGCCGGCATCCGCTGCCGCTATCTGCATTCCGACATCGACACGCTGGAGCGCATCGAAATCATCCGCGACCTGCGGCTGGGCGCGTTCGACGTTCTGGTCGGCATCAACCTGCTGCGCGAGGGCCTCGACATTCCCGAGTGCGCGCTGGTCGCCATCCTCGACGCCGACAAGGAAGGCTTCCTGCGCTCGCCGACGTCGCTGGTACAGACGATCGGCCGTGCCGCGCGCAACATCGACGGCCGGGTCATCCTCTATGCCGACAAGATGACCGACTCGATCAAGTACGCGATCAGCGAGACCGACCGTCGCCGCGCCAAGCAGGTCGCCTTCAACGAGGCCAACGGCATCACGCCCGCATCGATCAAGAAGAACATCGGCGAGATCCTGCAGTCGACCGCCGAGCGCGACCACTACACGGTCGACACCGGCGTCTCGGGCGACGTCCATCTGGTCGGGCACAATCTCCGCACCCACATCGCCGATCTCGAGAAGCGCATGCGCGACGCCGCGGCCAACCTCGAATTCGAGGAAGCCGGCCGCCTGCGCGACGAGATCCGCCGCCTCGAAGCCCACGAGCTCGAACTGCCGGGCCAGGCCGCCAGCGCCAACGTCGGCGTCCACCTGGGCAAGATGCAGCATTCTCGCGTCTTCCGTGGCGTCCGCACCGGTTCCGGCGCGGGCGGGCGGCCGGGACGACGCAGCGGACGATAGGAGACCATGATGCGCCGCCACGCTCTTCTCTGGGTGCTTGCCTTCCTCTTCGTTTGGCCGGCGGCAGCGCAGGACCAGATCGTGAAATTGCCCGGCCCCGGCGGCGCGACCCTCGTCGCCCGGGTGGTGCGGCCGCCGGGCGAGGCGCGGCAGCCGCTGGTCGTCATCAATCACGGCTCGCCGGCGGACGGCTCGCAGCGCGCCAGGATGGAGCCGCCGCGTTACTCCGCCCTCTCCTCCTGGTTCCTGGCGCGCGGCTATGTCGTGGCCTTGCCGCTCCGGCGCGGCTACGGCGAGAGCGGCGGGACCTGGGCCGAAGCCTATGGCCGCTGCGACGCGCCGGACTACTACAGCGCGGGCCTGCAGAGCGCCGCCGACGTCCAGGCCACGATCGACTTCATGCGCACCCAGCCCTATGTCGCGCCCGACCGCACCCTCGTGGTCGGCCAATCGGCCGGCGGCTGGGCCACGGTGGCGCTCTCCAGCCGCAACCCGCCGGGCGTGCCCGGCATGATCAACTTCGCCGGCGGTCGCGGCGGCCACCAGAAGCTGCCGGGCGGCGGCATCGGCAACTGCACACCGGAGGCGCTCGTCCAGGCGGCGGGCAAGTACGGCGCCACGGCCCGCGTGCCGCTGCTCTGGATCTATGCCGAGAACGACAGCTTCTTCGAACCGGCCCTCGCCAGGCGCATGGTCGCCGCCTACGACGCTTCAGGCGGCAAGGCGACTTTCAGGCCGGTCGGCGCGTTCGGCCGCGACGGCCACAGCCTGGCCGGCAGCAATGATGGTGCCGCCATCTGGGCGCCGCTGGTCCAGAATTTTCTCGCCGGCCTGAGGTAGAAATTCGGCCCAACTCGACGGCTCGAAATTCAGCTCTCCGCACGCCGGAAAGCCAATAACGGCGGGTTTTTCGCCCGCTTACCGGGCCCACCTGAATTGAGGGAGTGTTGGGCCCGAAGTTGGGCCAGACTCCGGGATAAGCCTTATTCCACGGGCTTTTCTCGCGTTTCGCGAAGTCTTTGGTCGCACTGCCCCGGCGCACCCTGTGCCCAGGATGTCGTTAAGTGTCTGTTCTGGCGTCCTTATCTGGCGCCGAGTTGAGACGGGGTCGTTGTTGGGACTGTCCACGGGTCAGGACCCGCGGCGGCTGCACCAGCGCATTGCGCGATCCCGCAGGCGGCTGCGGGCAGGTCGTGCCGGACATGAAAAAGGCCGGCGCAGTCCAAGCGCCAGCCTATCAAATTTACTAGCATAAACCTGCTGAACTTGCAACTTTAGCTCAGGGACCGCTGGCGGAACCGGAGACTACATTTCGTCTCCAGCCGGCGGCACCTCGTGCTTGGCCCCCTTGAGGAACGGCAGCATGTCCTGGCGCCGCGCGCTGCCCGATCGGCGCTTGAGGAAATCCGCCGCTGTCTCGACCACGCCGATCTTCTGGGCAATCGCCACCGATATCCATTGATTGAGCGACACGCCGTCCTCCTTGGCGAGGCGGGCGGCGGCAGCCTTCACCGAAGCGGGCAGCTTGAGCGGATACGATGCCTTGCTCATGACCGTAACTCCTTCAGCAATTCACCGGGACGCAGAACCCGCACCCCGAACTTTTCCACGCCCTTCACGAAATCGCGCACATTGTGCGTAACGAGTGCCTGAGCACGACCATTGACTGCTGCTTCCAGAACCATCTCCTCGTTGGCGTCGCCCAACTGAGGTCGCCACTGGAAGCTGACCTCGACGGCTTCGCAAGCAGCCGCGAAGGCCGCCAGGAAGCGATCGACCTCCGCCAATCCCAGGCCGTGCGCGAGTCGCTGATCCGGCCGCTTCAATACGGCTTCGTATTCCAGGAACAGCGCGGGGGTGACCAACGGCGTCAGCCGCCCATGAGCCACTTCGCGCAGCACGGCGTTGCTGGCGCCTGTCGCACTTCGCAGCGCCGTCACGATGACGTCGGTATCGAAAACGACTCTCAACATATCTTATAAGATACCATATACTATAGGATATCATCAATTCAAGGCTACACCATCGCCTGCGTGTCCGGAGGCTCTGTCCAGCCGCAGCCGGCCTCACTCCTCCGGCCCGATCGCGCTTTCATGCCAGCGCCGCAGCAGCAAATGTGACAGCAGTGACAGCAGCAGGTAGATCGCGATGCCCGCCGCGGAGATCAGCACCAGGGCGGCGAACATGCGCGGGATCCTGAGCTGGTAGCCTGCCTCGAGGATGCGGTAGGCGAGGCCCGAGGCATTGCCGCCGGTACCGGCCACGAACTCCGCGACGACGGCGCCGATCAGCGCCAGCCCGCCGGAGATGCGGAGCCCACCCAGGAAATACGGCAGCGCCGCCGGCAGGCGCAGGTAGATCAGGGTCTTCCAGCGGCCGGCGCCGTAGAGCTCGAACAGGGCCAGCAGATTGTGGTCGACCGAGCGCAGGCCGAGGATGGTGTTGGACAGGATCGGAAAGAACGCCACCAGCCAGGCGCAGATCAGCAGCGACAGGTCGACGTCGTTCGCCCAGGCGATGATCAAGGGCGCGATGGCCACGATCGGCGTCACCTGCAGGATGATGGCGTAGGGAAAGAGCGACAGCTCGACCCAGCGTGACAGCGAGAACAGCACCGCCAGCAGGACGCCGACGATGACGGCGGCGGCGAGCGCCTCCAGGGTGATGGTGAGCGTGACGCCGAGCGCGGGCGCGAGCATGCCCCAGTCGGCCACCAGCGTCCGCGCGACCGCGACGGGACCCGGCAGGACATAGGGCGGGATCTCGGCCAGCCGCACGATGGCCTCCCACAGGACCAGCATCAGGAGGCCCATGACAGCCGGCGCGATGAAGCGGGCGGTCATGATCTCTTCTCCTCCCCCGCGTCGTCGCGGGGGAGGTGTCCCCGAAGGGGACGGAGGGGGAAAGCTCCAACGGCGATCTCTGAATTTTTCCGATCTGAAATCGGCGAGCAGCGATGCTGTGGCCGTCCCCCTCCGGCGCTGCGCGCCACCTCCCCCGAGACGGGGGAGGAGCATGAAGATGGATGGATTCGACGATGCCCGCTCATGCCGCCATCGCCTCGGAGAGCTGCGCCGAGGCGAGCCGGCAGAGGGCGGCGTACTCGGCCGAGGTGCCGAAGGCTTCGGTGCGCGGATAGGGTGCCGGAATGGCGAGTTCCGACAGCACGCGACCCGGCCGCGTGCTCATCACCGCGATGCGCTGCGACAGGAACACCGATTCGAACACCGAATGCGTCACGAACACCGCGGTGAAGCGCGTACGCTGCCACAGCTCCAGCAGGTCGGTGTTGAGACGGCGGCGCGTGATCTCGTCGAGGGCGGCAAAAGGCTCGTCCATCAGCAGGAGCTTGGGCCGGGTGACCAGCGCGCGCGCGATCGACACCCGCATCTTCATGCCGCCCGACAGTTCGCGCGGCCAGGTGCGCTCGAAGCCGGCGAGGCCGACATGGTCGAGCGCCTCTGCCGCCCGCGCCTCGCGTTCACTTCGCGCCACGCCGCCGAGCTTGAGCGGCAACTCGACATTGGCGAGCGCTGTCGCCCACGGCATCAGCGTCGGTTCCTGGAAGACGAAGCCGAGATCGGGCTTGCCTGCAGGCCATTCGATGGTGCCGGCACTGGCCGGCGTGAGGCCGGCGATGAGACGCAGCAAGGTCGACTTGCCGCAGCCCGACGGTCCCAGGACGCTCAGGAATTCGCCGGCCTCGATATCGAGCGATGCGCCGTCCAGCGCTTTCACACCGTTGGCAAAGACCTTGGCGACACCGCGAACGCCGACGAGCTGCATCAACCGGGGCGCATCAGCCCGCGGGCAGGGCGAGATCGAGCCTTGCCGTCCACACCGGCAGCGGCAGCGTCTCGCGCGCCGCGAGGTTGGCCGGCAGTTTTGCGCGCACCGTCTCCTTCGCGAAGGGCAGCACGAGCGGCACCCGCACGCCGAACACGGCGTCGCTGTCGAGGTGCTTGTCGTCCTCGGGGAAGAACATGGTGATCAGCGGCTTGTGGCCCGGCGCATGGACCATCATGTGCAGGTGGGCCGGCCGCCACGCGTCACGGCCGAGCGCGCGCAGCATGTCTCCGGCCGGGCCATCGTAGGGCACCTGGTAGGCGACCGGCCGCACGGTCGTGAAGGCAAAGCTGCCGTCGTCGGCGACCTTGAGCCGCGCATGATAGTTGGTCGGCGCCTGTTTGGAATCCTGCTGGGCATAGAGCCCGTTGCCGGCGTTCTGCCAGAGCGCCAGCACCGTGCCCTTGGCGGGCTTGCCCTTCTCGTCGACGACCTTGCCGCTCACCACCAGCGGCTCGCCCTCCTGACCGCGCCACATGTCGCCGCCGTTGGGCAACTCGGGGGCGCCCTCGATCAGGAACGGCCCCAGCAACGACGACGTCGTGCCGGAGTCGGTGGCATTCACCATGTCGACCAGCGAGGAGACGCCGAGCAGGTCGGAGAGCAGGATGAATTCGTTGCGCTTGTCGTCGGTGAACTTGGCGGCGCGCGTCAGCACGTCGATCGCCGCCATCCACTCGTCCTGGGTCAGCTTGTTCTCGCGCACGAAGCTGTGGAGGTGAGCTGCGAGCGAGACCATCAGGTCGCGCGTGCGGGCCGAGGGCGCCTTGCGCGCGTAGTCGGCGAAGGCCTGGGTGATGGTGGTCGGTGTCAGATTGCGCATGGTGAATCCTCTCCCTCCTCCCCCGTCATCGGGGGAGGTGTCTCCGAAGGAGACGGAGGGGGTCAAACAAGGTCGGTACAATCATGATCCCCCTCCGGCCTTCGGCCACCTCCCCCGCAAGCGGGGGAGGAGTTGATTTCAACGGGTAGTTCTCAGGAGCTGATCGTAGTCGGCGCGCAGCAGGGCGAACAGCAGGTGATCCGCCCATTGGCCGTTGATGCGAAGATACTGGCGCGCGAGGCCCTCCTCGTGGAAGCCGACCTTGGCCAGCACCCCCTTGGAGGGCTCGTTGTGCGGCAGGCAGGCCGCCTCGAGGCGGTGCAGCCGCAGCTCGTCGAACACGAACGGCAGGGCGGCGCGGAGCGCGTCCGTCATCAGTCCCTGGCCGGCGTAGGGCTGCCCCATCCAGTAGCCGACCGCGGCGGCCTGGGCGACGCCACGCCGCACGTTGCTGAGGTTTATGCCCCCCACCAGCCGGCGGGTGTCGTTGGTGAAGGCGAACAGCCCGTAGGCCTCGCCCGCCCGCCATTCGCGGACCTGCTGGCGCAGGCGGCGGCGGAAATGGTCGCGGCCCAGCGAATCCTCGGGCCAGGTCGGTTCCCAGGGGGTGAGAAAAGCCCGGCTGCGGGCCCGCAATTCGGCCCATTCGGCCCAGTCGTCCATGCTCGGGGCGCGCAGGAAAACGCGCCGGCCGGCGATCCGGGTCATCCCCGACAGGGACAGGGGAACATCGGCGAAACGGAACATCTTGGCGCCAGTGTAACGCAGGTTTAGAATTGTTACATGTTTTCCGAGGCTTGACGTAGGAAATTGAGACCGTCGGTCGCGGCCTCCGCGTCAATTGTCCCGTCTTGGCGAGGCAAATCGGAAGTATTAACTATGTACTGGATTTCACGAGGTCAGGATCCCGATCATGGCAAATGAGTCTCCGCAGGGAATCGGACAAAAGGGCCGCTTCTATCTGACCAAGCACATCTGGGTGCCGCAGCAGCCGATCGAGGACTTCAACCTCAAGATGTCGGACATGATCCTGCGCAACATGCCCAAGCTGCCGCTGGCCGGCGAGGACGCGATGCGGTCGTTCCCGATCCTGGGCGAACTGAAGAAGAGCCACGCCAAGATCAAGGCGGATCTGGACTACCTGTTGAGCCATCACGAGGAAATCCCGGCGCTGCACGAGGTCCATCCGCGCGACCTCTACGTGGCCGGCCGGGCGTGGCGCACCTTCCTGCTGAAGCTGATGGGCCACGACGTGAAGGAGAACGCCGCGGCGGTGCCCGACACCATGGCCGCGATCAACAAGATCCCGGGCGTGCATACCGCGCTGTTCAGCATCCTGCACGGCCGTGCCGAAATCGAGCCGCACCGTGGCTCGGCGGCCGGCGTGGTGCGCTTCCACTATCCGCTGATCGTGCCGTCCGAACCGGAGAAATGCTGGATCGAGATCGGCGGCCACCACTTCTTCTGGGAAGAAGGCAAGCCGCTGGTGTTCGACGACACGCGCGAGCACTGGGTGAAGAACCAGACCGACGAGACGCGCGTGGTGCTGATCATCGACTTCGATGCCCGCATGCCGTTCCCGGTGAACCTCTACACCGGCCTGCGCTACAACCTGATCCGCCGCAGCGCCGAGGTGAAGAAGGTGGTCGAACGCGCCTCGATCGGCGTACCGCCACGCAACCCGGCCCCGCAGGCGACGGCGGGCCTGATCAGCGGCGCCCGCAGCACGAACCCCGTCCCCGCCGCAGCCCCCGCACGCAGCAACGAGCGGCATTAGAGAAGCTTCAAATAAACATCACCACCTTCATCCACCTCTCCCCCGCTAGGGGGAGAGGACGGGTGAGGGGGAATCGCACGTGTTTAGCCCCCTCACCTAACCTCTCCCCCTAGCGGGGGAGAGGAATATGAAAAAGCCGCGGCGCCTTCTAAGCCGCCAGCCGGGAGGCGATCTTGTCGAGGGCTTCGAGGCCGTCGATCGGGCCGAGCGCCGCCAGGGTCAATTCACCCTTCAGCAGGCGGCGGGCGACGCGGCGCACGGCCTCCTGGTCGACCGCCTCGATGCGGGCCACGATCTCGGCATAGGGGATCGACCGGCCATGGACGATCAGGTGGCGCGCCGCCTGCTCGCAGCGCGCGCCGCTCGACTCCAGCGCCATCAAAGTGCCGGCCTTGATCTGGTTGCGGGCGCGGATCAGCTCCTGCTCATGCACGGTATCGGCGACGCCGACGAACTCCTCGCACACCGCCGGCACCAGCTCGGCGAGGTCGTCCTCGCCGGTGCCGGCATAGATGCCGAACAGGCCGCCGTCGGCATAGGCGGTGTTGAAGCAGTGGATGCCGTAGACCAGCCCCCGCTCCTCGCGGATGCGCTGGAACAGGCGCGAGGACATGCCGCCGCCAAACAGGGTCGAGTAGATGGCGAGCGCGAAATAGTCGGGATCGCGATAGCCGATGCCCTCGCAGCCCAGCACCAGATGCGCCTGCTCGAGCACCCGGGTCTCGCGGCCGTCGCCGCCGACATAGCGCAGCGGCGTGGGCGCAATGGCATTGGCCGGTGTGCGCGGCACCGAGCCGAAATGCTTCTCGGCGAGATCGACGATGCGGTCGTGCTCGACCCGGCCCGCCGCCGACAGGACCATGTTGGAGGCGGTGTAGTGGCGGGCGAGATAGGCGAAGAGATCGTCGCGGCCGATCGCCTCGACCGAATCGGCGGTGCCCAGCACCGGCCGGCCGAGCGGCTGACCGGGCAGCGCGGTCTCCTGGAACTGGTCGAAGATCAGGTCGTCGGGCGTGTCGAGGGCCTGGCCGATCTCCTGCAGGATGACGCCGCGCTCGCGCTGCAGTTCGTCGGGATCGAACACAGAATTGCGCAGGATGTCGGAGATCATCTCGACGCCGAGGCCTACGTCCTCCTTGAGCACCGAGGCGTGGTAGGCCGTGATCTCGCGCCCGGTGTAGGCGTTGAGGCTGCCGCCGACGTTCTCGATCTCCTCGGCGATGGCGCGGGCGTTGCGGGTCCTGGTGCCCTTGAACGCCATGTGCTCGAGCATGTGGGCCATGCCGTTCAGCTCGGCGCTTTCGTGGCGCGTGCCGCAGGCGACCCAGATCCCGAGCGAGGCCGATTCGACCTCGGGCATCTCGTCGACGGCGACACGCAGGCCGTTGCCGAGCGTGGTGACCCTGACGTCGCTCATGTGCGTACCTTGCTTCGTGTCGCGGGTGCGGCAGCCATTGCCCGGCGTTCGTCGATCATGGCCTTCAGCTCACCGATATCGTTGCGCAGTCCGTCGACGCGCTCGGCGCGGTCCATGAGATCGCCGAGGCGTGCCGGCAGGGACGGCCGCACGCCGGTCGCCTTCTCGACAGCGTCGGGGAACTTCGCCGGATGCGCCGTCGCCAGCACAACCATGGGAACAGCCAGGTCGCGGCGATGCTGCTGGGCCACCGCATAGCCCACCGCGGTGTGCGGGTCGATGGTCTCGCCGAAGCGGCGGCGGCAGTCGGCAATGGCTGCAAGGGTGCCGGGCTCGTCGACACGGCCGGCGTCGAACAGCGCGCGCACGCCCGCCAGCGCGTTGGCGCCGACCTTGAGCGTGCCGGTGCTGCGGAAGGCGGTCATGGCATCGGCCAGGGTGACGCCATTGCGGTCATAGAGGTCGAACAGCAGGCGCTCGAAGTTGCTGGAAATCTGGATGTCCATGCTCGGGCTGAAAGTCGGCACGACCTCGGTCGTGGTCATGGTGCCGCTCTCGAAGAAGCGCGCCAGTATGTCGTTGCTGTTGGTGCCGACCACGAAGTGCGAGATCGGCAGGCCCATCTGTTTGGCGGCGTAGCCGGCATAGACGTTGCCGAAATTGCCGCTGGGCACCGTGAAGGCCACCGGCCGCTCTGGCGCACCCAACTTCAGGGCGGCCCAGAAATAGTAGACGATCTGCGCCATCACGCGGGCGAAGTTGATCGAGTTCACGGCCGTCAGCGCATGCCGGTCGCGGAAGGCGAGATCGTTGAAGCAGGCCTTGGCGAGGTCCTGGCAGTCGTCGAACGTGCCTTGCACGGCGATGTTGTGGACATTGGGCGCAGACACCGTCGTCATCTGCCGGCGCTGCACCTCGCTCACCCGTCCCTTGGGGAACAGCATGAAGATGTCGATGGTCTTGCGGTCGCGCACTGCCTCGATGGCGGCCGAGCCGGTGTCGCCCGACGTGGCGCCGACGATGGTGGCGTGCTGGCCGCGCGCCGTCAGCGTCTGATCGAGCATGCGGCCAAGCAGTTGCAGGGCCACGTCCTTGAAGGCGAGCGTCGGGCCGTGAAACAGCTCGAGCAGGTGCAGGCCCGACTCACCCAGCGGCTTCAGGGGTGCCACCTCAGGCGTCTCGAACGAGGCATAGGCCTCGCCGATCAGGCGGCGGAAGGTCGCCTCGTCGAAGGCTCCGTCGACGAAAGGCCACATGACACGGAAGGCGAGCTCGGTGTAGCTGAGGCCCTTCAGCGCGGCGATGTCGGCCGTGCTGAACTGCGGCCATTCAGCGGGCAGATAGAGGCCCCCGTCGCGGGCAAGGCCCGCGAGCATGATGTCCTCGAAGCCGAGCGGCGCGGGTTTCCCCTGCGAGCCGTGGCGGGTGCTGATGTAGCGCAAAATGAAGCTCCGGTTACGCGGCCGTCACGCCAGGTGGGGTTATGCCACCTGGCGACAGGCCTCGTGGTCCTTGCGGACACGCTTGGTTGAGGCTGGGTGCTTGGCCAGCATCTTCTCGGGGCGGGTCGGGCGTTTGACCAGATCGCCGCCGCAGTTCGGGCAATGACCGCCCAGGCGAGTTCGGGCGCAGTCCACGCAGAAGGTGCACTCGAAGGTGCAGATGAGGGCATCGGACGCGCCGTTGGGCAGGTCCTTGTCGCAGCATTCGCAGTTGGGGCGCAGGTCGAGCATGGCTCTCTCTTACGCCGAGAGGTAACGGCTTTCCAGATGCGCCTTGAAGGCCGCGACGCCCAGCGGTGCGCCGGTGGCCTCCGTCAGGATCTCGTCGGTCCCGGCAATCGAGCCCCTGCCGTGCACATTGGCCCTGAGCCAGCCCAACAGGAGGGCAAAATCGCCCTTTCCGATGGCTTCCAGCAGGCCGGGGACGGCCCGGCGCGCGGCGGCGAAAAGCTGGGCCGCCGCCAGGGCCCCCATCGTGTAGGTCGGGAAATAACCCCAGCCGCCATCCGGCCAATGGATGTCCTGCAGGCAGCCCAGCGCATCGTCCGGCGGCGCGATGCCCAGCAGTTCGCGCATGCCGTCGTTCCAGGCACCCGGCAGGTCGGCCAGGGCGAGGTCGCCGGCCAGCATCGCCCGCTCGAGCCGGTAGCGCAGCATGACGTGCAGCGGATAGGTGACCTCGTCGGCATCGACCCGGATGAAGCCCGGCGCCACGCGCGTGTAGAGGCGATGGATGTTGGCTTCCGTCCAGGCAGGGCCTTCCTTGCCGAAGGCCTGGCGCATGCGCGGGGCGGCGAAATCGATGAAGGCGCGGCCGCGGCAGGCCTGCATCTCCATCAGCAGCGACTGGCTCTCGTGCAGCACCATGCCGCGCGCGTTGCCGACCGGCTGGCGCCGCCACTCGCGCGGCAGGCCGGCTTCGTAGAGACCGTGCCCGGTCTCGTGCAGGGTGCCCATCAGGGCGCGGGCGAAGTCGGCCTCGTCGTAGCGCGTGGTGATGCGCACGTCGTCGGCGGTGCCGCCGGTGAAGGGATGGGCCGAGACGTCGAGCCGGCCGTGATGGAAATCGAAGCCGATGATCCGGATCAGCTCCTCGCCGAGCCGGCGCTGGGCTTCTATCGGAAACGGCCCGTCGAGGGCGAGCGGCGCAGGCTCGCTCTTCTGGCGCTCGAGCACGCGGCCAAGCAGCTCCGGCAGAAAACCCCGCAGC
>NZ_SCVH01000059.1 GCF_004296935.1 Reyranella sp. | reverse complement strand
CCTTCGCGTCGACATGCCGTCGGTGCAGAAGGCGGTGGGCATGCCGGGCGGCGATCCCACGGCAGTATTCGCCGAGGTCCGCCAGCGCAAGGATGTGTTCAGGTAGCGTGCCGGATTGGCGCGGCTCAGATACGCGCTAACGCGACACTAAGTCCGCACGTGAACGGGGGTCGCGACGCAGGTGAAGGCAAGCAAGTATGCTCACCTGCTCGTCATCGATGACGTAGAAGAGTCCATAGGGAAATCGCCGTAGGACGGCCCGCCGCAAATCGCCGTCGATCCGCTGATAGAGTGCCGGATTGAGGCGGAGGTGGCCTTCGATCCTGTGGAGTTCGTCGAGAAACTGCGTGCCGAGCCCACTTTGCTGCGACTCGTATTCCCGGAATGCGATCTCGATTTCGGCTTCGGCGGCCGCTTTGTAGATGACCTCGGCGGCCATCGTCTCTATTGGGCGAGCCTGCGTCGGATAGCATCCAGGGTAACGCCGGGCTCATCGGGATTGGATCGATGATGCGCCAACCGCTCCCGCAGCTCGCGCCGATGGGCGTCGCTCAGGGGTGGCGCAGACTCGTCATGTAGGACGCTGTCGAGCAGACCGTAGGCGAGCTCCAGCCGCTCGCGCGGGCTGAGCTGCTCCAGTTCGTCGAGGAGGGCGGCCTTGGTCATGAGAGAAAGGTACTCCTTGGTCCGCGATTTTCAACGGCCGGCCGACGGGCATGCCACCGAAATCAGGCCGTCGCCACGCGGACGCCGTTGAGGGAAGCCATCTCTTCGGCGCCGGGTGGCTGCCAGACCGTCTCGATGAAATCGAACATGGGCCGGGTGACCGCGAGACGAAAGGTTTCGCCCTGGTCGTGGTTGCGCCCCTCGACCCGTCGCCAGCGCTCCGCCGCGTCGACGTCGAGGAAATGCAGGCGAACGGCGAGCCCGTCCGCCATCACGGCCGCGGCGATGCGCTGACGCTGGTCGGCGCGCTGCAGGCCGAGATCGAGAATCGACGGCACGCCGAGGCGGCCGAGCTGAAGGGCTGTGGCCACCATCTGGCGTTCGCAGCGCCTCGCCCGCTCGTCGATCCATTGCCAATCCGGACGCGCGGGCTGGTCGGCCGCGAACAGGCCGACCATCCAGTCGTCGATCGACAGGTGCAAGGCGCCGAGCTGCCGGCTCAGTTTTCCGGCGTAGGTGGTCTTGCCCGCGCCGGTCGATCCGCAAACGAGATGGATCATCGGATCAGCCGCCGTTGGATTGACCGAGCTCGCCAGGCTGGCCGGCCGTCAGGCGGCCCAACAGCTCGGCAAGTGCCGCGATCTCGGGCTTGGTCCAACGGTCGCGGAAGACGTCGGCGGCCATGCCCTCGAGCGTGGCCCGGGCGTTGGCGACCAGTTCCAGGCCGGCCTTGGTGAGGACGACGTAGGCCAGGCGCGCGTCGCGCGGATCGGCTTCGCGGCCGACGCATCCCAATTTTTCGAGCGGGGCGGCCATGCGGGTCACCGTCGAGGGGCTGACATAGAGCCGTTTCGCGAGGTCGATCCGGCTCAGCCGCGTCCGCGGCGCCCGCTCCAGGTGCATCAGAAGCAGGACTTCCCTGAGGGCGAGCCCGTGCAGGGAGCCCAGCCCGTTCGAGAAGCGCTCTTCAAGGCGGGCGTTGGCGCCCAGCAGGCTGAGGACGGCGGAAAAGGAGGGGCTGGTCATATCGCCTATATAGGCCGATATGCTGCCATATGCAAGTAATTCGGAAGTATTTAGGATATAGTTGACATTTCAGCAGGTTTTAAGCTATTTTTCCGCTAGGCTGGCGCGTGGACTGCGCCGGCTCTTTTCACAACCGGCAAGACCTGCCCGCGCCCTCTGGAGTCCGCAAGAGGGGCCGCGGGATCGCGCAAAGCGCTGGGTGCAGCCGCCGCGGGTCCTGACCCGTGGACAGTCCCGAGAACGAGCCCGCCTTTCCGACGGCCGTCGGCAAGGCAACAACGACGCCGGATCCACCAGGCGCGCCGGGCCCCGAAGAGAGATCGACGGCCGCAACGAACGTGTGAAACGAGATCCCCGATATTGAACGGGAGACAGGTGCGGGCCCAACTTCGGGCCCAACACTCCCACGTTTCAGGTGGGCCCGGTGAGGTCTGGAAAAGGCAGGATTCATTGGCTTTCCGGCGGTTGGAGAGCCAAATATCTGCGTGTCGAGTTGGGCCAAATTCGAAAAGTTGGGCCGCGGATTTCTAGCGGCGGGCCAGGCAGAAGGCAACGCCGAGCACCATGGTCGCGGCCAGGGCGCTGAACAGCCAGCTTTGTGTAATGTTGAGGAACAGCCAGGGCGCGGTGAGCGGTCCGATCGCGGCGCCGAAGTCGCGCCATGTCGAGTAGCTCGCCTGCGAGGCGAGGTAGCCGCCCTGGGCGCGCTGCATGACCATCACGGGAACCAGCGTGTTGAACAGTCCGCGCGTCAGCACGACGACGATGCTGCCGACCAGATCGGCGTGCAGCGCGATCAGGATGTAGCCCAGGACGAGCCCCGATCCGGTGAGCACCGCCACCGGGCGTACGCCGAAGCGGTCGCCCATCCAGCCGCCGATCGGCCCGCCGCTGGCATCGACCAGGCAGCGCAGCGACAGCACCAGACAGGTCGCCACGATGGGCGCCACCGAGGTCACCGAATCGCGCAGCAGGAAAGCCAGCGCGAGCAGGAACACGCCGTCGCCGCTGAAGCCCAGCAGGAAGCCCCAGATCTCCAGGCGTTGCGGCCGTGGCAGGCGGAAGCCGCGCTCGCGCGCCGGTTCGGCCGGCAGAACGGGCAGCAGGAGGGCCGCGACCAGGGCAAGCGTCGTCAGCGCGCCGAAGATCAGGAAGACGTCGCGCGGGCCGACCGACAGGACCAGCAACGCACCGCCGATGAACGCCGAGGCCTGGGCGACGCCGATCATGCCGCGGCTGGCGCCGACGCGCTTGCCGGCGTTGGCCCGGTCGGCGACGGCATAGGCGAGCGAGCCCAGATTGAGGGCTGCGAAGGAGAAGCCCCACAGCATGCGGGCCAGGATCTGCAGGATCTCGCCGCCGTCGAGGCCGTAGCAGGTGGTCGACACGATCGAGCCCAGGGCGGCCGCGATCATCAGGTTGCGCGCGCCGACATGCTCGCCGATCGCCGCGACCGCCGAGTTGGCGAACAGGCGGACCCAGCGGTTGAGCGACAGCAGCACGCCCACCATGGCGAGGCTGACGCCGAATTGCTCGTGATAGAGCGGCAGGACCGCGTAGATCAGCGTGTCGCCCAGCAGGCCGATGCCGATGACCGCGGCCGACAGGGCGACCGCACGGCCGGACACCGGCGCTGGGCTCATGATGCTCGCAGCACCAGCGCCTCGCGCAGCGCCGCGGCGCAGATGGCCGCCCCCCGGCGCGCGCCGTGCAGCAGCATCGGCGTGCTGAGAAAGCCATGCAGCATGCCGCCGAACTCGACGAGATCGGCCAGCGTGCCTTCCTGCTGCAGCCGCCAGGCATAGGCGCGGCCCTCGTCGCGTAGCGGGTCGTAGCCGGCGGTGATCACGAGCGCCGGGGGCAGGCCGGCGAGCGAGGCAGCGCGCAGCGGCGACACGCGCCAGTCGACGCGGCTCGCCTTGTCGGGCGTATAGTGATCGAAGAACCATTCCATGGTCTCGGCGTTGAGGCCGAAGCCGTCGTAGAAGCGGCGGTAGGAGTCGGTGCGTGCCACCGCGTCGGTGACCGGATAGGCGAGCAGCTGCAGGCGAAGACGCGGGCCCCCGGTATCGCGCGCCCAGATCGCGACGGCGGCGGCGAGATTGCCGCCGGCACTGTCGCCGCCGACAGCGAGGCGGCTGGCGTCGATGCCGACCGTGGCGCCGTTGGCCTGGACCCACTGCAGGGCGGCGACGACGTCGTCGAAGGCGCCCGGGAAGCGGGCTTCCGGTGCCAGCCGATAGTCGACGGCGCAGACGGCGATGCCGGCGTCGAGGGCGAGCTGGGCGCAGAGCACGTCGTGGCTTTCGAGGTTGCCGAACACCCAGCCGCCGCCGTGGGCGAACACCAGCGCCGGCAACAACGCGTCGGTGGCGGCTGCGGCCGGCCGATAGAGCCTGATGGGCACGGCGCCGCCCGGTCCCGGGATCGTCCGGTCGGTCACCGTGACGCCCGCGGGCCGCGGCCCCTGCGCCGGCGGGCGAAGGGAGAGATAGAGGTCGCGCGCCGCCTGCGGGCTCAAGCTGTTCCAGGCCGGGCGGTTGGCCGCCGCGGCGAGATCGAGTAGCCGCTGGGATTCGGGATCGAGCGCCATACCATCAACTCCCATTCCGCCAATTCAGTGGGACAAAGAAACAACGCACTCTAGCAGCCCACGCCCCTGTTTCGTCACGAGGCGAATGGTAAGGTCGGCCATGACATTCGATCCGGATCACGGCGCAGCACCTGTAGCAGCGCCTTCCCTGTGGCGTCGGGCATGGGATCGCGTGCGCGCCTTCCGCCCCTCGATGCCGAGGGGCACGACACCGGGCGGCCGCAGATCGATGTGGGGATGGGCATGGCGTGCCGCCCTGGTGGTGGTGATCCTCTACTACCCGGTGGGCGCGCTGGTGATCGAAGACATCGACGACGACTCCCAGTTCGCACCGCGCAACGTGACGCCGGGCGAAAGCCGGGCGGTGGCGGTCGCGGCCGATCTGGTCGACCGCGAGGTCAACGTCCACACCTGGACGCCGATGCAGCCCTTTTTCATGCCGTCCGGGTTGCTCGACAACATGCCGAACTTCCAGCGCGGCGTTATGGCCGCACTCGGCCGCTTCAGCACGGAGCTGATGGACCAGCTCGGCCGCACCCGCGGTTCGAGCCAGACCGACCGCGACCTCGAGCAGGCGCGCGGCTTCCTGAACGAGCAGCCCAACATCTGGGTCTGGCAGCCCAGCGTGTCGCTGATGCCGTCGGCGACATCGGCGCAGAAGTACCGCGCCGGCCGCGAGAAGCTGCTGGCCTACAACAAGCGGCTGGCGTCGGGTCAGGCGATCTTCGAGCGCCGCGCCGACAACCTCCAGGCGCTGCTCGATCGCATCGCCAACGACGAGGGCTCCGACTCGGGCGTCATCGACCAGCACATCATCGAGAAGGCCGGCGACCTGTTCGATTCGCGGTGCGACGACATCTTCTATTTCAACAAGGGCCGGCTCTACGCCAACTACCTGCTGCTGCGCGAACTGGGCGTCGACTTCGAGAACATCATTCGGGAAAAGGGCCTGACGAACGCCTGGAACGGCACGGTGGAGACGTTCCGCCTCGCCGCCGAACTCCAGCCCTGGGTCGTGTGGAACGGCTACCTCGACGGGTTTCTCATTCCCAATCACCTGGCCGCGCAGGGCTTCTACCTGCTGCGGGCGCGCACCCAGTTGCGCGAAATCAGCAACATCCTGCTGAAGTAGGCCGGCGCGGTGGAGATCTACCTTCCCATTGCCGAGCAGTCGATGAATGTGTTCGTCCTGCTCGGCCTGGGGGCGGCGGCCGGCCTGCTCGCCGGCATGTTCGGCGTCGGCGGCGGATTCCTGGCCACGCCGCTCCTGATCTTCGTCGGCATTCCGCCGGCCGTCGCGGTCGCCAGCCAGGCCAACCAGGTGATCGCCAACTCGGTGTCGTCGCTGCAGGTCCATTGGCGGCGCGGCAACGTCGATCTGCGCATGGGGCTGGTGCTGCTGCTGGGCGGCATGGTCGGCTCGTCGGCCGGCGTCTGGCTGTTCACCTACCTCAAGCGCATCGGCCAGATCGATTTCGTCATTGCCGTACTCTATGTCGTCATGCTGTCGACGATCGGCCTGCTGATGCTGACCGAAAGCCTGAGCACCTACCTGAAGCGCCGGCGCAATCCCGAGTCGCCGCGCGGCAAGCTTCATACCCACTACCTGGTGCATCGCCTGCCGCTCAAGCTCAGGTTCTACAAGTCGAAGCTCTACATCAGCGCCCTGCTGCCGGTGGGGCTGGGCTTCCTGATCGGCATCCTGTCGGCGATCCTGGGCGTCGGCGGCGGCTTCGTGCTGGTGCCGGCGATGATCTATCTGCTCGGCATGCCGACGGCCGTGGTGATCGGCACCTCGAATTTCCAGATCCTGTTCGTGGCGGCCAACGTCACCTTCCTCCAGGCCACGACCAACGGCACGGTCGACGTGGTGCTGGCGCTGCTCCTGATCCTGGGCGGCGTGGTGGGGGCACCGATCGGCTCCCGGCTCGCGGCCAAACTCCCGGGTGTCGTCCTGCGCGGCCTGATGTCGGTCCTGATCCTGGCGGTGGCGGCCGAGTTGCTGGTCGAACTCCTGCGCACGCCGGCTTCACCCTTCTCGCTGGGCACCCGCGAGGTGTCGCCATGAGACGCCTAGTGGTTGCCCTTGTGGCAAGTCTCGTCTGGGCAGGTGCTGCACAGGCCCAGGGTCCCCGTGTCGAGCCGCCGTCGGCCGGCCTGCCGCCGTCGGTTCCCGCCGAGTCGACGACGCCGGATCTGATTGTCGATCTGTCGCGGGCGCGGGTTTCGATCACGTCGGCGTTCCAGGGCGAGAGCATCCTGATGTTCGGCATGTTCGATCCGCCCGGCGAAGTGGTCGTGGTCGTGGTCGGGCCGGAGGCGCGCGAGACGGTCCTGCGCAAGCAACGTTTCCTCGGCCTGTGGCTCAATACCGGCCGCCAGTCTTTCGACGATGTGCCCGCCTATTACGCCATTGCCGCCAGCCAGCCGCTGCAGCGGCTGCTCGCCCGCGGCGCCGGCGGCGAGATCCTGTCGCTGGAGGACCGGATGTCGACCGTCAAGCCGGTCGGCTCGCGGGCTGCGGCCGAGCTGGCGAGCTTCCGTGGCGGTCTGGTGGAGGTGAAACGCCGGGAAGGGCTCTATCCGGCGGCCATCGGCCAGGTCACCGTCCAGGCCGGCCGGCTGTTTCGCGTCGATCTGCCTTTCCCCTCCAGGCTGCCCGAGGGGGTGTACGAGGTGAAGGCCTACCTGCTGCGCGAGGGCAAGATCGTCGCCGCGGTGTCGCGGCCGCTGCCGGTCGGCAAGGTTGGATTCAGCGCCCAGCTGGCGGGATGGGCGAGCCACGACGGCGCGCTCTATGGCCTGGGGGCGATTGTCATGGCGCTGTTCGCCGGCTGGCTGGGCGGCGCGATCATGCGGCGTCTGTAACGGAAGGGAGCCGACCATGAGTGTGAGCGAGCAGCCCGCCCGGGCCGAGGAGCGGGTCTTCCTGGTCGTCGTCGACGAGAGCCCTGAAATGCGCAATGCGCTGCGATATGCGTGTCGCCGGGCGAAGCGGACCGGGGGGCGGGTCGCCATGCTCTACGTCATGGATCCGCCCGAAGGCCAGCAATGGGGCGCCGTCGTCGACCTGATGCGCCAGGAAGCCCGCCAGCAGGCCGAGGATGTTGTCGCCCGGCATGCCGACTCGGCGGCCACCCTGACGGGCCAGCCCCCCACCATCCATATCCGCGAGGGCAAGAGCCGCGACGAGTTGCTCAAGCTCGTCGCCGAAGATCGCTCGATCTCGGTTCTGGTGCTGGGCAGTGCCTCGAGTGGCGAGGGGCCAGGGCCCCTGGTCACGGCTTTCACCGGTAAGCTCGGCGGCCAGCTCCGCATCCCGCTCACCATCGTTCCCGGCGCCCTCACCGAGGCGGAGATCGACGCAATCTCATAGACCGTGCGCGCAGTTTCCGCGTCGTTCTGTCAAAGGTTCCCCTGCAATGAGGCTTTGAGTTGGAGAACTCCAGCTTCGGGGAAGCAAAGAGAGAATTTCTATCATATTGATGTTATTGTATAATAATCTGATATTCCATAATTATTATACAGACGCTCATAAGAATCAACTTGATCGACTGGACGGCGGTTCCTACGTCCGGGGTACCGATTGGGGGCGGAGACGTCCCGTTCCCAGCCTGAGCGATGCCGAGCGGCCCGGCCGCAACGCGTTCGATGAAGGAGACCAGGTTTGTTTATCCAGACCGAGCAGACGCCCAATCCCTCGACCCTGAAGTTCCTCCCCGGCCGCGTGGTCATGGAGAAGGGCACGATGGATTTCGCGAGCGCCGATACCGCCCAGCCTTCGCCGCTGGCCAAGCGGCTGTTTGCGATCGAGGGCGTGGAGCGCGTGTTCTTCGGCTCCGACTTCGTGACCGTCACGAAGACGACGAGCCAGGACTGGCAGATCCTCAAGCCATCCATTCTGGGTGGCATCATGGAACATTACACATCAGGCGACCCGGTGGTGGCCGAGAGCGCCGATGCAGGCGCGGCCGCCGCGGAAGACGACGAGATCGTCGCCCAGATCAAGGAGTTGCTCGATACGCGTGTTCGTCCGGCGGTTGCCCAGGACGGTGGCGATATCGTGTTTCAGGATTTCAAGGACGGCGTGGTCTATCTCCACATGCAGGGGTCGTGCTCCGGCTGCCCCAGCTCGACGGCCACGCTCAAGATGGGAATCGAGAATCTTCTGAAGCACTACGTGCCAGAAGTGGTGGAAGTCCAGGCGGCCCAGTAGGGCCACCTTTCGCTCAAGCGTACAGCGTCAGTACTCATCGCGGTCCGTGGGGGATCGTGGCTGGGGGGTCGTTCGTTCGAGCCAACGAAACGAAGAGTGTGGAATGAAATTGTTAATCCGGCCCGCGGTCGAACGCGGGCGTCGTTATGCATTTCCGGCGGCATGGGCCGCCATGGTCGCCACAGGCGTGGGCCTGAGCGAACCGCTGCCGACCGTCGATGTCGCGCCCTATCTGTCGTTCGCGGCGATCGGCTCCGCGAGTGCTGCGTCGCCCGACCAGCCGGCGTTTCTCGCCATGGACGCCCAGCCCGCAGCTTTGACGTTCGTGCGTCACGACACGAGCGAGACCGACGATTGGCCTCATGTCACGACCCGCGAGATCACCCTTGGCCACGGGCGTTTTGCGGCTCCCGGCAATGCCGTTCGCCGGCAGGTCCAGCTGCGGGCGATCAGCCCGCGCACCGCCGACGAGCTTGCCGGTTTCTTCCGTGACGTCTCCTACACGCTGACCGACGTCCGGCTGGGCGAAGCCGTTCCGCCGATCAAGGTCGACCGCGTGCCGGGTGATCTCAACACCAAGGACGGCCACGAGCGTAAGTCGCTGTTCATCACCGCGATTCTGCCGGTGGTCCTCGAGGTCAATCAGCGCGTGCTCGCCGATCGCGAGCAGCTCCTGTATCTGCGCGACAAGATGGCGGCGGCGCCGCTTCGCATGACGCCGATCGAGCGTATCTGGCTCGAGAACCTCGCCGATCGTTACGAAATCTCGGTCGACAAGCTCGACGAGCTGGTACGTCGTGTCGATATCGTTCCGCCTTCGATGGCGATTGCCCAAGGCGGTGTCGAATCGGGCTGGGGCACTTCCTTCGCCGCGCGCAACGGCAACGCCCTGTTCGGGCAGATCCAGACCGGCGGCCGCCACAGCATTTCCGTTCCCTGGAAGCCCGGCGCCGGCATGCCACAGCCCTTCACGGACGTCGGAGAGGCGACCGACGCCTACATCACCAACCTCAATACTCATCCGGCCTATGCCGGCTTTCGGGCGGAGCGCGCGGCGATGCGCGAGCGCGGCGAGCATCCCGCCGGCTACCACCTGATCGGCACCCTGTTGCGCTATTCCGAACGCGGCCAGGGTTACGTGCAGTTCGTGCGTCAGATCATGCGCGAGAACGAGCTCGGCGATTTCGACAAGTCGCGGCTCTCGAGCTTCTGAGCTACATCATCGGGCGGGGCAGATCGGCGTCGCATACCAGCGGATAGCGCCTGGCGTCGAAGAGCTGATAGTGCCACCATTCGTTGCGGTAGAAGTCCCAGCCGGCCGCGGTCATCAGGCCCATCAGCAGCAGCCGGTTGCGTTGGGCATCGGCGGAGACGTCGGTTCGACCGTGGTGCGACAGCGGCGTGAAGGCGTCGAACGCCGTGCCCATGTCGAGTTCCCGACCGCCGCCGTCCAGCAGGCTGAGATCGACCGCCACGCCGCGCGAATGCGGCGAGCCACGGCGTGGGTCGGCGAGGAACTCCGGGTCGGGATTGACGTTCCACAGCGCCCACTGCGCCTCGACCGGCCGCAACGCATCGAAGATGCGCAGCCTGAGGCCGAGCGGCCGGGCCAGCGCCACGGCCGTGGCGAGCTTTTCCGCCGCCTCGCGATGCAGCCAGCATTCGGCATTCCGGTAGACCGGTCGTCCCGTTAGATTGGCATCAGTCGCATAGGCCAGCGTCACGTCGACATCGAAGTCGGGCGGGGCGATCGCAACCAGATCGAGTTTCATGACCCAAGAATGCCCAGCCGCCCGAGCGAGCGCCAGAGGTCGGCAGGCCGAACGATCATGAGCCCGGCATGACACTCGTGCTCGCCCTCGATTGCGCGATCAGCGGGCTTGGCGTGGCGGTGGTGCGGGATGGCGCATGTTTGGCCTCGCTGCGTGAGGAGGGACGCGACCAGGCGGCCCGGCTGCTGCCAGCCGTGGCGTCGGTTCTGCATGAAGCCGGAGTCGGCCGGCGCGAATTGTCGCTGATCGCCGTGACCGTCGGCCCGGGAAGTTTCACCGGCGTGCGGGTAGGCTTGGCTGCCGCGCGCGGCCTCGCCGTCGGGCTCGGCGTGCCGCTCGCCGGTCTTTCCACGACATCGGTCTTGATGGCCCAAGTGGCGACGCGCGACCGGCTCGTCGTCGCCGCCGTCGATAGCCGCCTTGGCGACTGGTTCTGTGCGGTCGGCGCGGAGGCCACAGCCTTTGCAGCCACTGCGATCGAGCTGGCGGATCGCCTGCGCGGCAGGGCCTGCGTGGTCGTGGGCCCCGACGTCAGTCCGCTCGTGGCGCAACTGACCGCAGCAGGTGTCGACGCCACCGTCGAGGTGGCCCCCGTGGACCCCGTCGCCGTAGCGCGCCTGGGCCTCGCGCCGGGTGTCGATGCCTGGCGCGTGCGCAATGAAAGCGAGGGCTTGCCGCGGCCGCTCTACCTGCGCGGCGTCAGCGTCACCCTGCCGGACGGCGCTCGCCGGACAGTCGACTGAATGGCTGGCCGACCAGCCTTGCGTCCTGTCTTACGCCCGCTGGGCGCGCTCGATCTCGACCGGGCTGCCGCGCTGCACGCTGAGGCCTTCGTGCCGTTTGGCGAGCGCGCCTGGACACGGCAGGACGTGGCCGAACTGTTGGCGTCGCCCGGTGTTGCCGGCCTGTTGCTGGAGGTCAACGGCGGCGATGCCGGCCTGGCGATTTGCCGGGTGGCGGCCGACGAGGCGGAGCTCATCACGATCGCCGTGCGGCCGGCCTACCGCCGCCGCGGCGCAGCGCGGCACCTGCTGACCGCCGTCATCACCCATGTCAGATCGGCGGGCGCCCGCTCGCTGTTTCTCGAAGTCGCGGCCGACAACCCGGGGGCCCAGAGGCTCTACGAACAGTCCGGCTTTTGCGCAGTCGGCAGCCGGCCGGCCTATTTCCGGCGTGGCGATGGGCCGGCGGCCGATGCACTGGTAATGCGTCTCGATCTCGATTGATCAGGCCCGCTGGATCGTCACGATATGGGTATCGCCATCGTCCTCGATCCCCAAAATGATGTGGCCTTCGTCGCGGGCCGCCCGGGGGACATTCCGCAGCGGCTCCTCACCCTTGAGCCTGACGCTCAGCACCTCGCCCGGCTGCAGGCGCTCGAGCTTGAGCTTCGTCCGCACGAAGGTCATCGGGCAGACCTCGCCGGTAATGTCGATGTCATGGTCAGCCTGTATAGGCTTTGGGTGTATGGACATGTCCCCAACTATACCCCGAACGCCTGCCGGTGTAGGGTATTGCGACATGCCTGAACGTAAAGCCAAACTCGAGCTCCTCTGCGTTGAACGCGGTCTCAAGATGACCGACCAGCGCCGCGTCATCGCGCGCGTTCTGTCCGATTCGTCCGACCATCCGGACGTCGAGGCGGTCCACCGCCGCGCGACCGCGATCGACCCGAACATTTCCATTGCGACCGTCTACCGAACGGTTCGCCTGTTCGAGGAGGCGGGCATTCTCGCCAAGCATGACTTCGGCGATGGCCGGGCACGCTACGAGGAAACGCCCGACGAGCATCACGATCACCTGATCGATATCCAGACCGGCAAGGTTGTGGAGTTCCATAACGGCGAGATCGAGGAACTGCAGCGCAAGATCGCGGAAAAGGCCGGCTACCGGCTGGTCGGGCATCGGCTCGAGTTGTACGGCGTGCCTTTGGACGGCAAAACCGAACGTCAAAAATGAGTGGACGGCGCCAGCGCCGCCCCGATAATGGACGAATGCTTGGGACGGCTCTCTGCGGATGAAGCATGCGCATCGACCGCGTTGACAGTGAAGCCGAACTTCTTGGGACTCCCACTTCGAGTGCGGAGATCGTCAAAGTCGTTGCCGGCGATTTCGAGGTCCGACTAGCCGAGAATGCCGCCGAGATCGATGCGGCGCAGGCGCTTCGCTATCGCGTGTTTTACGAAGAGATGAAGGCGCGGCCGACGGCGGAGATCGCCGCGAAGCGACGCGACTTCGATTTGTTCGACCAGGTCTGCGATCATCTGCTCGTGCTCGACCGCCGCCGCGGCGAAGGGCCGGGCGGCGTCGTCGGCACCTACCGCCTGATCCGCCGATCGGCGGCGGCCAGGATGGGCCGTTTCTATTCGTCCGCCGAGTATGACGTCCAGCCGATGGTCGACTATCCGGGCGAGATCCTGGAGCTCGGCCGCTCGTGCATCGAAAAGGACGCGCGCAACACCGCGACCATGCAGATGCTGTGGCGTGGCATCGCGCTTTATGCGTTCCACTACAACATTCAGGTGATGTTCGGCTGTGCCAGTTTCCCGGGGACGGATCCGTTGCCGCACGCGCTGCCGCTCAGCTATCTCCATCACCATCACCTCGCCCCGCCGGATATCCGCGTGCGGGCGCTGGCCAGCCGTTACGTCAAGATGGATACGCTCGCGCCGGGGACCTACGACGAACGCAAGGCGATGGCGCGCGTGCCGCCGCTCATCAAGGGCTACCTGCGGCTGGGCGGCTTCGTCGGCGATGGCGCGGTGATCGATCCCGAGTTCAACACCACCGACGTCTTCATCATCGTCAAGACCGAACTGGTGACGGAGAAGTACATCCGGCACTATGAACGCGGGATTCGTGATCAGGACGGTTGACGCGCCTGCAGCGACAATGTGGATCGGTTCCCCTCTGCGCGGCGCGTTTCGGCTGCTGAGCTACCTGTTGCTCACGCTGGCGCTGCTGCCCTTCCATCTTCTGGCACAGGCGCTGCGGATAACGCCGGTCGTGCGCTGGCTGCCGGTCGTCTATCACCGCATCGTCTGCGTGATCCTGGGCATCCGCGTCCGGGTCCATGGCAGACGCTCGACCGTGACGCCCACGCTCTATGTCTGCAATCATGTGTCCTACCTCGACATCGAACTGCTGGGTGGGCTGATTCCGGGCAGTTTCGTCGCCAAGGCCGAGGTTGCGACATGGCCGTTCTTCAGCACGCTCGCCAAGGCACAGGGCACCATCTTCGTCGAGCGGCGCTCGAGCAAGGCCAGCACCAGCCGCGACGAGATGCTGAGGCGCCTCAATACCGGCGACAATCTCATGCTGTTTCCCGAGGGCACCAGCAGCGACGGCACGCGCGTTCTGCCGTTTCGCAGTGCCCTGTTCGCCGTGGCGCAGCTGCGTCGCGACGACAAGCCGATCACCGTGCAGCCGGTGGCGATCTCCTACACGCGCCTCGACGGCATTCCGCTCGGCCGCTACTGGCGCCCGCTGTTCGCGTGGTTCGGCGACCTCGATCTGGTCCCGCATCTCTGGCAGATGGTCTGCCTCGGCGAAACCGAGGCGGTTGTGACGTTTTTCCCGACGATCGACATCGACCGGCTTGGCGACCGCAAGAAGCTCGCCGAATATTGCTTCCAGCAGGTGTCGTTCGGCGTGCAATCGGCGAACTCTGGTCGCCCCGAACTGTTGCCACCGGCCTCGGGTGTCGCCTAGGGCCCCTCGGGCAGCCCTCTCGACCCTGGCCGTGCCCGATGTTAAGAACCGGCCGTTCCAGCAACGGAGACCGATGAAGGACGTCCGCACCGGCGCTCAGAGCCAGTGGCAGCGCAAGCGCGTGTTCATTCGCACTTACGGTTGCCAGATGAACATCTACGACTCCGACCGCATGGCCGACGTCCTGCGGCCGCTGGGTTATGCCTTGTCGGACAGTCCCGAACAGGCCGACCTGGTCGTTCTCAACACCTGCCACATCCGCGAAAGGGCGTCGGAAAAAGTCTATTCCGAGCTCGGGCGTCTGCGTGACCTCAAGGCCGAACGCCACCTGGAAGGCTCCGACCTCACCATCGCCGTGGCCGGCTGCGTGGCCCAGGCCGAGGGCGAGGAGATCGTCCGGCGCCAACCCGCTGTCGACATCGTCGTCGGGCCGCAGGCCTATCACCGCCTGCCCGAACTGCTGGCCCGGGCGGCGCGCAAGTCCGACGAACGGCGCTTCGACGGCCGGCGCCGGCCGGGCGCGGGTGTGCTCGACACGGAATTTCCCGCCGAGAGCAAATTCGATCATCTGCCGGCGCCGTCGGATGCCGACGTGCGGGCCGGTTCGGCGTTCCTCGCCATCCAGGAGGGTTGCGACAAGTTCTGCACCTTCTGCGTCGTGCCTTATACGCGGGGCGCCGAGTATTCGCGGCCGGCGGCGGAGGTGCTGCAGGAGGCGCGCGCCCTGGTGGCGGCGGGCGCGGTCGAACTCACTCTGCTCGGCCAGAACGTCAATGCCTATCACGGCGAGGCTGCGCCCGGCTCGATTGGCGGTTCCACCTGGGGTCTCGCGCGGCTCATCAGGGAAATCGCCGAGATCGATGGCCTGGTGCGCATCCGCTACACCACCTCCCATCCACGCGACATGGACGACGATCTCATCACCGCACATCGCGACGTGCCGCAACTCATGCCTTACCTGCACCTGCCGGTGCAGTCGGGGTCGGATCGCATCCTCGAGGCCATGAACCGCGGCCACGGCCGCGACCACTATCGCCGGCTTGTCGACCGGCTGCGCGCTGTCAGCCCTGACCTCGCGCTGTCGTCGGACTTCATCGTCGGCTTTCCGGGCGAGAGCGATGCCGACTTCGACGACACGATGCGGCTGGTCGACGAGATCGGCTTCGCGTCGGCCTACACCTTCAAGTACAGCCGCCGGCCGGGCACCCCCGGGGCGGCGCTGGGTGACCAGCTCGACGAGAACCTCAAGACGGCTCGTCTCGCCGCGCTCCAATCGCTGCTGGGAACCCAGCAGCGCGATTTCAACCTCTCCAAGGTCGGCACCGTCGTGCCGGTGCTGTTCGCCGAGGCCGGTCGCAAGCCGGGCCAGGTGCTCGGCAAGAGCCCGTGGCTGCAGTCCGTCTATGTCGAGGGCGACGCCGACATGATCGGATCCATCGTGAACGTGCGACTGCTCGCGGCTTACGCCTTGAGCCTGGCCGGCGAAGTCGTGGCCGGTGAATCGCCCTCTCGATTCGAGGTCGCCGCGTGAGTGCTCCGCTGGCCGGTGCCGGCGTGCGCGCCGCCGACGTACGCCGCATGACGTTCGACGACAATGCCCTGGTGGCGTCGCTCTACGGCAATCACGACCGGCATCTGGTGCGCATCGAACAGCTCGCGAATGTCCAGTTGAGCGCGCGCGGCAACCAGCTTGCGATCGCCGGCACGCCGGACGACGCCACGATCGCGCACAAGGCGCTGGCCGCACTCTACGAGCGTCTGAAGCGCGGCCTGTCGATCGAGATGGCCGACATCGACGCCGCCGTCCGCTTTGCCCGCACGGGCGCGGAGCGCGGTGACGAGGACGGCATCCGCACGCGCCGCCGCACCGTGCAGGCGCGTTCGCCCGGGCAGCGCGACTATCTGGCGGCGCTGCGCGAGCGCGACATGGTGTTCGCCCTGGGTCCGGCCGGCAGCGGCAAGACATATCTCGCGGTCGCCATGGGCGTGTCGCTGCTGCTCGCCGGCAAGGTCGAGCGCATCGTGCTGTCGCGGCCGGCCGTCGAAGCCGGCGAGCGGCTGGGCTTCCTGCCCGGCGACATGAAGGAGAAGATCGATCCCTACCTGCGGCCGCTCTACGACGCCCTGCACGACATGATGCCGGCCGAGTTGATCGCCAGCCGCATGGAGTCGGGCGAGATCGAGATCGCGCCGCTCGCCTTCATGCGTGGCCGCACGCTCGCCCACTGCTTCGTCATCCTCGACGAGGCGCAGAACACCACGCCGATGCAGATGCGCATGTTCCTGACCCGGCTGGGCGAGGGCTCGCGCATGGTGATCACCGGCGATCCCAGCCAGACCGACCTGCCCAACAACCAGAAGTCGGGCCTGAACGACGCGGTCGAGACGCTGGAAGGCGTGGACGGCATGCGCTTCGTGCGGCTGACCTCCAAGGATGTCGTGCGCCACGATCTCGTCACCCGGATCGTCGAGGCCTATGACGCGCGCGACAAAAAACTCAAGGGTTAGGCCCGCGCTCCGCTGCACCGTCGTCGTGCTCGATGCCGGCTGGCTGAAGGCCCTGCCGGGCGTCGAACGTCTGGTGCGCAAGGCCGCGCGCGCGGCGGCAAGACGCGGCAAGTCCCTGAACGTTGCGCTCGCCGACGACCGGGACGTTCGTTCGCTCAACAAGCGTGACCGCAAGCAGGACAAGGCCACCAACGTGCTGTCCTACCCGTCGGGTGAGCGCGCGTTCCTGGGTGACATCGTGCTGGCGCGACAGACGGTGTGGCGCGAGGCGAAGCAGCAGAAGAAGTCACCCGCCGATCATGTCGCCCATCTCGTCGTGCATGGCGTCCTGCATCTGCTGGGCCACGATCACGAGACCAGCGATGCCGACGCCGAGCGCATGGAAGCGCTGGAGCGGCGGATATTGAAGCGGCTGGGGATCGCCGATCCCTATGCAGTGAAGTGAAAGGTCCCTCGCTACGCTCGGGATCCTTACAGCATCTCGAGCGGCTGCCTGCCTTTCGGCGGCGGAAAGGCGCGGTCGAGCTCGGCCAGGATCTGCGGCGAGAGCTTCACCTCGAGCGCACCGAGATTTTCCTTCACGCGCTCGCGCGACGACGATTTCGGAATGGTGACGACACCCGGCTGGGCCAGCAGCCAGGCGATCGCGAGCTGGGCCGGCGTGCAGCCGATGCCGTCGGCGAGTTTCTTGAGCGCGGCCTTGCGCAAAAGCCCGCCCTGATCGAGCGGCGAATAGGCCATGAGCGGGACCCCGCGCTTGCGCATCCAGGGCAGCAGGTCGAACTCGGGGCCGCGGCGCGACAGGCAGTAGAGCACCTGGTTGCTGGCGTTGAGGCCCTTGTCGAGGCGGGCGGCGTCTTCCATGTCTTTGAGGTCGAAGTTGCTGACGCCGAAGTCGCCGATCTTTCCCGCCGTGCGCAGGCGGTGGAACGCCTCGAAGGTCTCCTCGAGCCGGGCGCCACCGCGCCAGTGCAGGAGGTAGAGATCGATCCGCTCGATCCTCAGCCGCTGGAGGCTGCGCTCGCAGGCCGCGATGGTGCCGGCGCGCGAGGCATTGTGCGGGTAGACCTTGCTCACGATGAAGGGGCGTGCGGCGAGGCCGGCGATCGCCTCGCCCACGATCTCCTCGGCACCGCCATCGCCGTACATTTCGGCCGTGTCGATCATCGGATAGCCGAGTTCGAGCCCGTATTTCAGGGCGTCGAGCTCCTCGTCACGCCGCTTGGGGCTCTCGCCCATCCGCCAGGTGCCGAGACCGAGGACCGGCATGGCCGCGCCGGAGGACAATTTACAGGAACGCATCAGGAACTTCCGCGATTGCAACGCCGGGCCGATAGCCTATCTTAGCAACCATGCCCGATTCCACAGCGCACAGTACGCGGCCGGGCCTCAGCGGCCCGGCGTCGATCAGTGAATCTCCCTTGGCACCGGCCCCTTCACCGGCTCCCGAGGTTCCTTCCACGGGCGGAATATTGCGCGCGATTCTGCGCAGGCTGCGCCGCCGCGAGAAGAACGAGGCGGTCCGCGAGGCCATCGAGGAACTGATCGAGGAGACGCCCGAGAGCGACACCCCGATCAGCGAGGACCAGCGCGTCCTTCTCGCCAATATCCTGAAGCTGCGCGACAAGACGGTGGCCGACGTCATGGTGCCGCGCGTCGACATCATAGCCATTGCCGCCGACACCCCGCTCGACGAGGTCGTGCGGGTGATCCAGACCGAGGCCCACTCGCGCTATCCGGTCTATCGCGAGGCGCTCGACGACGTGATCGGCATGATCCACATCAAGGACGTGCTGGCCTACTGGGGCACGTCGAAGAAGTTCAATCTCCGCGACATCCTGCGCCGCGTCGTCTTCGTGGCGCCGACGCTGCCGGTGCTCGACATGCTGCTCGACATGCGCCGTTCGCGCACGCACATGGCGCTGGTGGTCGACGAGTTCGGCGGCACCGACGGTCTGCTCACGATCGAGGACCTGGTCGAGGAGATCGTGGGCGAGATCGAGGACGAGCACGACGTCGCCCAGACGCCGACGGTCGCCCGTCGCGTCGACGGCACCATCGACGTCAACGGCCGCACGCCCATCGAGCTCCTCGAGCAGGAGATCGGTCGCGTGCTGTCGGAGGACGAACGGCGCGAGATCGACACCGTGGGAGGTTTGATCTTCTCCCTGCTCGGCCGCATTCCCGAGCGCGGCGAAGTGGTTCGCCATCCGTCCGGTGTCGAGTTCGAAGTGCTCGATGTCGATCCGCGGCGTATCCGCCGGCTCCGGGTGCGGCAGCCGGCAGCGTCTCGGTCCGCCGCCTGATCGCCGCGCTTCTGCAATGAACCTTCGGGGATGGCGCGCCGCCGGCGTGGCTTTTCTGGCGGGTGCCCTGGCGGCGCTCGCGATGCCGCCACTTTACTGGTTGCCGCTGGCCGTCGTCGGCATGGTCGTCTTCGTCTGGCTCTGGGAGACGGCGCCGGGGCCGCGAAGCGCGCTGCTGCGCGGTTGGGCATGGGGAACTGGCCATTTTGCCGTCGGCTCCTACTGGATCCTCGAGGCCTTCTCGGTGCCGCCGGCCGACTACCAGCTCCTGGGTCCGCCGATCGTGGCCGGTCTGGCGGCGCTCCTGGGCTTCTTCCCGGGCCTTGCCGCCGGGGCGTCGCGCTGGGCCGTGCTGCGCTGGCCTCGACTGGCGGGGCGCTACCGCCGTCTCATCCTGCTGGCCATCGCCTGGACCGTTGCCGAATGGCTGCGCGGCCACATCTTCACGGGCTATCCGTGGAATCCGCTGGGCCACGTCTGGGCCTTCGCGGCGCCCTTGCTGCAGGGCGCCGCACTGTTCGGCGTCTACGGTCTCGGCGCCTTCACCTTCCTCGTGCTGGCCGCGCCCACGGCGGGATGGCGGGCCTCGGTTGCCGCCCTGGTGGCGATCGGACTCGCCGGCGCCGCGGGACAAGCGGTGATGACGCCTGTTGGCGACGGCGGCCCGGGACCATTGCTGCGCATCGTCCAGCCGAACATCCCGCAGTCCGAGAAATGGCGCCCGGATATAAGGGCGAAGCACCTGGCCAAATTGGTCGACATGAGTCGCCGCGATGGCTTCGACCGCCTCGCTGCCGTCATCTGGCCGGAGACGGCCCCGCCCTTCATCATCGAGCCGGGGTCGCCGGCATTGGAGATCATGGCCAAGGCCGCGCCTGCCGCCGGCTATCTTCTGACCGGCGCCGCCCGCGGTACTGGCGAGCGGCGGGACGGCGTATGGAATTCGCTGCTCGTCATCGACCGCGCCGGCACCATCGTCGCACACTACGACAAGGTCCATCTGGTGCCGCTGGGCGAGTACATTCCTTTTCGCCGGCAACTCGCCCCGGTGTCCGGTTTCATCGGCCGCGGTTCGTTCGAAGAGGGCGAGCAGCGCGCGACGCTGGCGCTTCCCGGCCTGCCGTCCTTCTCGCCGGTGATCTGCTACGAGGTGATCTTTCCGGCGGCGGTGACCGGCCCCGGCGAGCGGCCGCGCTGGCTCCTGAATGTCACCAATGATGCGTGGTTCGGTCTCTCGAGCGGGCCCAATCAGCATCTCGTCAGTGCCCGTCTGCGGGCGGTGGAGGAGGGGCTGCCGATGATCCGGGCGGCCAACACCGGCGTATCCGCCGTGATCGATGCCTATGGCCGGATTCTTGCGGCGCTGGACATGATGCAGGAGGGCATCATCGATCATCGTCTCCCCGAGGCGCGCGAGCCCACGCCCTACGGTCGTTGGGGTGACGGGATCCTGGTGGCCGTTCTGGCGTTGCTGGGATGTGGACTGTTGGTCGGCAGGACATCGAACGATCGACCTCGACGCTAAACTATTTCGCGATTTCAAAGCCCTGAGGTTCAGCTTGCATTCTGTGTAAGAGGGGCTAATGTCATATGCAGCTTAGGCGTGTAGATATGCATTTTTGCACTGGTTGCGTTGCCGGTCCCGCGCATTTTTGGACGTGTTTTCTACCTCTGCTTCTCCCTGACGAAATCGCATCTAGAGGAACCTGGACCGATGGCAAGATCACATCCGGTTGACGTCCATGTCGGAGCGCGGATGCGCCAGCGGCGCACGCTTCTCGGGATGAGTCAGGAAAAGCTCGGGACCGCTGTCGGGCTCACATTTCAACAGATTCAGAAATACGAGCGCGGGTCCAACCGCATCGGTTCGAGCAGACTGTACGAATTCGCCAAGGTCCTGGACGTGCCGGTGTCGTACTTCTTCGACGAGATGCCGGCCAATGCACTGGCCGGCCGGCCGATGTCGGGTCGCGGCCGCAAGGGCTTCGGCGAGACCGGTACGCCGTTCGAGCAGGAAAAGGACCCCCTGATCAAGCGCGAGACCCTCGAGCTGGTGCGCGCCTACTACAAGATCCGCGAGGCCCGGGTGCGCAAGCGCATCTTCGAGATGGTCAAGGCCGTGGGTGCGGCCAGCCACGCCGAAGCCCTGGGTGGCCGCAAGGGACGCTGAGGGAGAAGGGGCTCCGGGGCCGAGGCAGTTGGGCACAGGCTGCCCCGCCGCGAACCTCTTGATTTTCGTCGATAATTGGAGTTTTTAGCGGCGCGGCCTCGATGGTCGATGCCGCCGCGGACGGATTTGGACGACTTGCCACCGCGAAAACAAAGGCTAAGCCGGACGTTGGCGGCCCTGCTGCCCTGCCCGGAGTCCAGTGTGAACTGTGGGAGGGCATTGTGGCGCTCAAGGATTATCTTTTTACCAGTGAATCGGTTTCCGAAGGCCATCCGGACAAGGTCAGCGACCAGATCTCGGACGCCATTCTCGACGCGTTCATCGCCAATGACATCAAGCTCGGCATCGCCGACGAGAGCCACGCCAACACCCGCCTGGGCTGCGAGACGCTGGTCACTACCAACAAGATCGTGATCGCCGGCGAAGGTCGCGCCTCGGCGCCCTTCATGAAGAAGTACGGCAAGCAGACCATCGTTAACCGCGAAGCGCTGACCGAGATTGCGCGCGGCGTCGTACGCGACATCGGCTACGACCAGGACGGCTTCAGCTACCACGGCGCCGACGTCGAGGTGCTGCTGCACGGCCAGTCGCCCGACATTGCGATGGGCGTCGATGCCAAGAAGAAGGGTGGCAATCTCGGCGAGCAGGAAGGTGCGGGCGACCAGGGCCTGATGTTCGGCTTCGCCTGCCGCGACTCGGAAGAATACGAGAAGGGCTCGTTCATGCCGGCCCCGATTTTCTTCTCGCACAAGATCCTCGAAGTGCTTAGCAAGGCCCGCCGTTCGGGCGAGCTTGGCGACTTGCAGCCGGATGCCAAGAGCCAGGTGACGGTGCGTTACGTCAACGGCAAGGCTGTCGGCGCCACCAAGGTCGTGGTCTCGACGCAGCACCGCGAAGCCACGGCGAAGGGCAAGAAGTACAACTCGGGCATGATCCGCGAGATGATCACGTCCTATGTCGAGAAGTCTCTGCCCAAGGGCTGGATGCCCAAGAAGACCGCCGACTTCTTCTGCAATCCGACCGGCAACTTCGTCGTCGGCGGTCCCGACGGCGACTGCGGCCTGACGGGCCGCAAGATCATCGTCGACACCTACGGCGGCTACGCCCCCCACGGTGGCGGCGCCTTCTCGGGCAAGGACCCGACCAAGGTCGATCGCTCCGCCGCCTATGCCGCCCGCTATCTCGCCAAGAACGTGGTGGCCGCGGGCCTCGCCGATCGCTGCCTGATCCAGGTCGCCTATGCGATCGGCGTTGCCGATCCGATGTCGCTCTATGTCGACACCCAGGGCACCGGCAAGGTCGACGAGCGCAAGCTGGAGAAGGTCCTCGCGGATATCTTCCCGCTGCGGCCGACCAACATCCGCCGCGGCCTGCAGCTCAACAAGCCGATCTACCAACGCACCGCGTCTTACGGCCATTTCGGCCGCAAGCCCGAGCGCGATGGCGGCTTCTCGTGGGAGCGCACGGATCTGGTGACCGAACTGAAGCGGGCGTTCGGCGCACGCTAGGCCCGACAACCGTTCGATACGGAAAAGCGCGCGGCGTTGCTGCCGCGCGCTTTTTCATGTGAGGAAATCCTCCTAAATAATTGATTCTACGAGAATTTTGGATATTCTCGGGAGGGATGGCTCCTCTGGAGAATGGCGGCTTCCAGCAATCGGTGTGGGATGGCGAACGCCGCCAGCCGATCGATTCCCTCATGCGGGCGCTGCTCTACATCGCCCAACAAGTCGGCCGGCCGGTCAGCGAGGCCGACATACGACGGCTGGCCGCCGTTCCCGCCTCAGGGCTCGACGAGGGCGCGTTCCTCACGGCCGGCACGCGACTGGGGCTGGAGGCCTATGCCGTCGATCTCGCGGCAAGGCGGCTGGACGACCTTCCCACGCCGTTCGCCTTGGTCGGCGCGTCCGACCAGCCCGCCCCCCACCAGCCTGCCCCCCACCAGCCTGCCTACGTCGTGGTGGCCGGCGCGCGGGACCAGTGGACCGTGCTCGACGTCGTCGAAGGGCGCGTCTGGCGTCTGGCGACCGACGAGGTGATGGCGCTGGGCGCACGGGCGCTCGTGATGCGTGAAGCGGGCGCCCACGAGCGACGCCAGGAATGGTACGCGCCGCTGTGGGCCCGTGTCCGGCCGGTCGTCCTGAAGCTCGCGGCGATGTCGTTGCTGATCAATGTCCTCGGCCTCGCCACGCCGCTCTTCATGATGCTGGTGTTCAACGCCGTGATCGGCCGCGACGTGATCGGTCAGGACGGGCGGCCGGACGCCGCGGCGATCATGATCATGCTCTCCGTCGGCATGCTGATTGCCTACGCCCTCGACTTCGCGTTGCGCGTCGCTCGTGGCTGGCTGTCGGCACGCACCGGTGCCCGTCTCGACACGATGATGAGCGGTGAGGTGCTGCATCATCTGGTGCAGCTTCCCTACCGCCACTTCGAGCGCACGCCGTCCGGGGTCATTGCCGAGCGGCTGCGCCAGCTCGACGTGTTGCGCGGCTTCTTCACCGGCCAGATGCCGGTGCTCGCCATCGACATTGCCTTCGTCGTGCTTTTCCTGGCCGCCACCTTCGTCATCAGCACCACGCTGGGCATCGTCACGATGCTGGCCATCCCGATGGTGATCGGGGTGTCGCTGGCCACCCATCGTGCCCAGCGCCGACTCTCTGACGAGAATTTCCAGGCCCTGGCCGCCAAGAGTTCGACATTGACCGAGACGGTCGCCAATGCCGCCACCATCAAGGCGCTGGGGCTCGAGGCCGAGGTCGAAAAGCGCTGGCAGGCGCGGGTCGAGCAGTCGGCCTGGACCAGCTTCCGCGCGAACAATCTGGCCAACATCGCTGCCAGTGCCTCGGGCGCGCTCCAGCTCATGGCGTTGCTGGCGATCATCGTCATCGGCGTGCGCGAGATCGTCGATCATCGCCTGACGGTGGGGGCGCTGATCGCCGTCAACATGCTGGTCGCGCGCGCCCTGCAGCCGATGCGCCAGCTGGTGGTGGCCTGGCATCAGCTTCAGGCGGTCGCCGCGGCGTTCCGGCGAATCGACGGGCTGATGCATGAAGCCGTCGAGAGTCCCGCCGGCGCACTGGCGCCGATGCCGCCGCTCCTGGGTGACGTCACCCTGGAGCGCGTCACCTATCGCCCCGACGATCATGTGCCCGCGGTCCTGCAGGACGCCGACCTCGACATCGCCGCCGGCGAGATCCTGGGAATCGTCGGGCCATCGGGGTCGGGCAAGACGACGATCGCCAATCTCGTGCAGGGACTGTTCCGGCCGTCGGGCGGCCGGGTGCTGGTCGACGGCACCGACATCTCGCACATCTCGCCGGCCCAGCTGCGCGCCCAGATCGGCTGCGTGCCGCAGGAGCTCCAGCTCTTCACCGGCTCGGTGCGGGAAAACATCGCCATGGGCGTCACCAACAAGGATCCCGGCCGGGTCGTGGCGGTGGCCAAGTTCGTCGGCGCGCACGATTTCATCCAGCGCCTGCCGGAGGGCTACAACACCGTGCTGGGCGAGCGCGGCCAGGGCCTGTCGATGGGTCAGCGCCAGCTTCTCTGCATCGCCCGCGCCCTGATCCGCAATCCGCGCATCCTCATTCTCGACGAGGCAACCAGCGCCCTCGACCCCGCCACCGAGGAGCAGCTCCTGCGCCAGCTCAAGGCCAACACGCGCGGCCGCACCGTCATCATGATCACCCACCGGCTGGCGCCGCTCGCCATCGCCGACCGGGTGGCGCTGGTGATGGACGGCCGCATCGAGCGCGTCGGCCCGCCGACCGAGGTCATGGCCTATGCCCGTATCCGCATGGCTGAGGCGAGCCGGGGCCGCGGCGCGTCGGGCACGGCGTCGGCGCAGTCCGCCGCCCGGGCGATGATTATTTGAGGGCGTCGCAGAAATAGTTGACATTTCAGCAGGTTTTGGCCACTATTTCTGTCAGGCTGGCGGGGAGTGCGCCGGCCTCTTTCGTTCGTTCCGGCAAGACCTGCCCGCGGCCGTCCGCGGGTTCGCGCTTAGGCGCTTGGTGCAGCCGCCCTGGGTCCTGACCCAGGGGGTTAGAGCAATCCATCCAGGCCCAAAGGGCTTCGTGCCGGCCGTGCCGGCGCCAACAGGAAAAAGAGCCACGCTTCGAACCGTGGACAGGCAATCGCGCGCCACCCGGACATAGGGCCGGGCACGGATCCGGGCCCACATTCGGGCCCAACACGCCCACGTTTCAGGTGGGCCCGTTGAGCCGGGTAAAATCCCGGATTTGTTGGCTTTCCGGCGGTTTGGAGAGCCAATTTCTGACAGTCGAGTTGGGCCAACTTTGAAAAGTTGGGCCCGCTGAATTCGCCTCTAGCGGCGGAGATCGACGACCAAAAGATCGCCGCGCTCGTTGCCGACGGCGAGCCTAAATCCATCGGGCGACCAGGCGAGGCAGGTGATGGCCGAGCCGTCGGCCATTTTGAGGACCACCGAGCGTCGGGTCTTGATGTCGCCGAGCTGCAGCTCGCCGGAATCGTAGCCGCCGGCCACGAACTCGGCGGTGGGGTGGGCCGCCACGACGCTCAAGAGGCCCGCGCCTTCCTCGCCGAACTGAAGCGGCGGCTTGCCTTCCGGTCCCTTGCCGGAGAAGGGCCAGGCGGTGAACACCGGCTGAGAGGAGGTGTAGAGAAAGCGCGCGTCGGCGGTCCAGCTGAGCGACTTCACCTTGGCCGGGTAGCCCTGCATGCGCATGTCGGTGGCCTGCGCCATGCGCCAGACATGGATGTCGTTTTCCTGGGTGCCGGTGGCGATGAACTTGCCGTCGGTGCTCCAGCGCAGCGCCACGTGGCTGCCGCGCCAGGCGAAGCGGCGCGGCGGCAGCGTCGCCTGACCGAGGCTCCACACCGTGACGCCGCCGTAGTGGGCGCAGGCGATGCGGCTGCCGTCCTTGCTGAAATCGAGGTCGGCCACCGTGCTCTGGTGCGGGCCGAACTCGCGGACGTCGCCGTCCTTGTTGACGACGACCGCGGCCTTGCCGACGGAGGCGGCGACCGCGCCGGCGGCGCGGTGCGCGGCCAGGTGCTCCACCCATTTGCCCTTCTGGTTGAAGAGCTCGGTCGCCGTGCCGTCGAGGCCGAGGCGTAGAAGGCGGCCGTCGTCGCCGCCGCTCACGAAGCCGTCGCCGGCCGGATCGGCGACCAGGGAGAGCACGGCGCCGCCATGAACGGGCGGCGGTGCGGCGGGGGCCGGTGCGGCGATGTCGGCGGGCAGCAGGCGCACCGAGCCATCGCCCAGCGCGAAGGCAACGGTCGTGCCGTCACGGCTGAAGGCGCAGGCGGCAACTGGGGCATCAGCCGCGATGGAACGGGCCGGCGGCAGGGTCTGGCGCCAGGCCGGGTTGGTGAGGTCGATCTTCACGCGATTACTTCAGGCAGTCTTCGAAGCCGCGCTTCAGGTTGTCGCCATCGAGGTTGCGGCCGATGAAGACGAGCTTGCTGGAACGTTTTTCGCCCGTCTGCCACGGGGAGCCCCAGTCGCTGTCCATCATCATGTGGACGCCCTGGTAGACGTAGCGCTTGGGGGCGCCATCGATGGCGAGGATGCCCTTGCTGCGGAAGATGTCGCCGCCGCGCAACTGCAGCAGCGCGCCCATCCACTTCTGGAACTTCTCGGGGTCGACCGGCCGGTCCGAGGTGATGGACAGGCTCTTCACCTCGTCCTCGTGATTGTGGTCGTGGCCGTGCTCGAGGAAGTCGGGCTCGAATTCGAGGATGCGCTTCAGGTCAAACGCGCCCTTGTCGAGGACTGCGGCAAGGTCGATCCGGCTCTTCTCGGTCCTGTGGATGCGCGCATAGGGATTGATGCTGCGGATCTTGCCCTCGACCTTGGCGAGGTCGTCGGCACTTACGAGGTCGGTCTTGTTGAGCAGGATCACGTCGGCGAACGCCACCTGCTCCTCGGCTTCGGAGCCCTGCTCGAGCTGGCCCTGGAAGTGCTTGGCGTCGACCACCGTCACGATGGCGTCGAGGCGGGTCCGGGCCTTGACGTCATCATCGGTGAAGAAGGTCTGCGCCACCGGGCCGGGATCGGCGAGGCCGGTGGTCTCGACCAGGATGCCGTCGAACTTGTCCTTGCGCTTCATCAGGCCTTCGATGATGCGGATCAAATCGCCGCGCACGGTGCAGCAGATGCAGCCGTTGTTCATCTCGAAGACTTCCTCGTCGGCATTGACCACGAGGTCGTTGTCGATGCCGAGTTCGCCGAATTCATTCACGATGACGGCGTATTTCTTGCCGTGCTGCTCGGAGAGGATGCGGTTGAGCAGGGTGGTCTTGCCGGCGCCGAGATAGCCGGTCAGCACGGTTACGGGCACTTGTGCTTGAGACATGAAATTCCTCGAGAATTGGCCCCTGAGATAGGGCCGCCGACCCTGTGAGTCTAGGGTCGCCGCTCTAGGGTCTTTCGCCGCGGATCAGCTTGGGCAGGTCGCCGACCAGGCCCATGGCGTGGCGGACGAAGAAGCGGCGCAGCGCCGGCACGCGGTTGACGGCGGCGAGGCCAAGGTCGCGCGCGAGGCGCAGCGGCTTGCTGTCGTTGGAGAACAGCCAGACCAGGAGGTCGGTGCCGGCGACCATGGCGAAATTGTCGGTCCGCCGCCATTGGGCGTAGCGCTCGAGCGTGTCGGCGGCACCGATGTCGAGGCCGAGACGCTTGCTGTCGGCCAGCACCTCGACGAGGGCTGCTATGTCACGCACGCCGAGATTGTAGCCTTGGCCGGCAATGGGATGGATGCCGTGGGCGGCATCGCCGACCAGGACAAGTCGCGTATCGGTGTAGCGCTCGGCATGGACGAGGCTGAGCGGATACGACCAGCGCGGTCCAACCGGTTCGGCGTGGCCGAGATGGTCGCCGAACCGTCGGGCGAACTCGGCCTGGAAGCGTGCCGGGTCGAGCTCGAGCAGGCGGCGCACGAGATCGGCGCGCTCGGTCCAGACGATCGACGAGCGATGCTCGCCGGCCGGCCCGTCCGTCATGGGCAGGATGGCAAAGGGGCCGCCTGGCAGGAATTTCTCCTGTGCGATGCCGCGGTGCGGTCGTTCGTGCCGGGCGACCAGCACGATCGCGATCTGGCCGTACGACCAGGACCGTGCGCCGATCCCGGCATCCTCGCGCATCGAGCCGAAGCGACCCTCGGCCGATGCCACCAGCCGCGCCGTCAGGCGGCGGCCGCTCCTGAGCGATAGGTCGGCCTGGTCCGCAGTGCGGCTGGTTTCAATTACTTCATCCGGTGCAACCAGCTCAACCTGCGGGCAATCTGCCAACTGTCGCAGCAATGCTGTGCGCAGAAAACGGTTCTCCACGATCCAGCCCATCGGCGCCGGATCGCGGGAGTCCGGCGCCGCCTCGCGGTGATCGAAATGGAGATGGAGCGGGCTTGCCCGGCCGTCGTGGCCGGCGTCGGAAATCCGGATATCGCGGATCGGCTCGGCCTGGCCGGCGACATCTTCCCAGACGCCCAGCGCCGCGAAGAGGCGCTGGCTGGTATAGGCGATCGCCGTCGTGCGGCCGTCGAAGCCGGCCTCGGTCAGGGACGTGAGCGGCATCCGGTCGATCAGGACCGTGCTGAGGCCAGCGTCGCCGGCGGCCAGTGCCAGCAGGCTGCCGTTGAGGCCGGCGCCTACGACCGCGAGATCGAAATGGGGGCTATCCATGGACCATAGATGGCAGCCGCCCCGGCACGCGGCAAGCCGGGCGACAGCCCTCTATGGTGGCTGAGGAAGGGTCGCTCAGAAGGCCTTGGCGATGCCGACGATGATGCGTCCCTGGCAGTTCAGGGTGTTGAGGCAGCCCTGGATGTCGACGTTGGTGTCGGTATAGGCGGCGGAGATGTCGAAGCCATAGACCGAGACCACGGCGCCGAGCTGCCAATCCCAGTAGTTGTTGGTGGGAATGCCGTAGTTGGCGAAGCGCTCGACGTACTGGTTGCCGACGTTTCCAAAGACCTTGAAGGCGATGTTCTCGTTGATCTTGATGAACGGCAGCGGGACGGTGACCTGGGCCCACTTGTACCAGGCGATACCGGAATTGGCGAAGAAGTTGGGGCTGTAGCGCACGGCGGCGCTGAGCTGGGCGACACCGAAGTCATAGCCGCCGACCAGGCCGAACTCGTTGAAGTCGTAGAACAGGTTGGAGGCCGCGCCGAGATAGTTGTAGCGGATGTAGCCCAGGTCGAAGGTGAGCTTGTCCTGCATTGTCTTGTATCTGAGGCCGGTCAGCAGATCGATCTCGGCGATGGCGCCGGTGTTGGGGAAGTAGACGTTGCTGCCCCAGGCGCCGACATAGGCGCTGAGCGGGATGGCCTCGCTCACGGTCGGGGTCTCGTAGCCGACGTTGACCTGGGCGGCGACCTGAAGCTGGGTCTGCGAAATGCCGCGATACGAATAATCGTTGAGGAAGGCGAAGCCGGCGGTGAAGTTGCCACCGAACGGCGCCTTCCATGTCTCCTTCTCGGTGGCCGGCGGAGTCGCCGGATCCGGCGTGCCTTGGGCAAAGGCAGAACCCGATGCACAGATTGTGAGCAGCGCAAAACCCAAAGTGGCAAATTTCTTAAGCAACACAACCACCCCCGATACTAGAAAGCTTCATTTCGCCACAAAGGCAGCAAGACCCGTGCCAGACGGCGGGTGGTCGATCGAGGGGCATTGGCATGAAGTTTGCTGCCCCTCGATTGAACTTTGGGGGCGGGCCTTCCGCCCGGTGGAGGACAGCCGAAATGAAAATGGTCATGGCAATATTCAAGCCGTTCAAACTCGACGAGGTCCGGGATGCGCTGACTTCGCTCGGCATCCAGGGATTGACGGTGAGCGAGGTCAAGGGGTTCGGTCGGCAGAAAGGTCAGACCGAGATCTATCGCGGCGCCGAGTACGCCGTGAGCTTCCTGCCGAAGGTCAAGATCGAAGTGGTGATCGACGACACCATGGTCGAGCGCGCGGTCGAGACGATCCGCAAGGCGGCCGGTACCGGCAAGATCGGTGACGGCAAGATCTTCGTCCTGTCGATCGAGCAGGCGATCCGCATCCGCACCGGCGAGTCCGGCGCGGAAGCGCTGTGATCCCGCGCACCAACTCAAACAACTCAAGACCCGAGGGAAGAACGATGAGACTCAAGTTCAATACGGTGATTGCGGGCCTGGGGGCGGCCGGCACACTGCTCCTCCCGGCCCTGGTATTGGCCGCCGACGAAAAGCCCAAGCTCGATACCGGCGACACCGCCTGGATGCTGACCTCGACGGCGCTCGTGCTGATGATGACCATTCCGGGTCTCGCGTTGTTCTACGGCGGCATGGTGCGCAAGAAGAACGTGCTCGCCACGGTCATGCAGAGCTTCGCCATCACCTGCATGATCTCGGTGCTCTGGCTGATCGTGGGCTACAGTCTCGCCTTCACGTCGGGCAGCACCATCGTCGGCGGACTGAGCCGGGTCTTCCTGAGGGGACTGACGCTCGACGGTGTCCATGAGCTCGCCAAGACCATCCCGGAATCGGTGTTCATCTGCTTCCAGCTGACCTTCGCCATCATCACGCCGGCCCTGATCGCCGGTGCCTTCGCCGAGCGCATGAAGTTCTCGGCGATGATGTGGTTCATGGCGCTGTGGTCGCTGATCGTCTACGCGCCAGTCGCCCATTGGGTGTGGGGCGGCGGCTTCCTCGGCGACTGGGGCGTGCTCGACTATGCCGGCGGCACCGTCGTGCACATCAACGCCGGCGTCGCCGGTCTGGTGTGTGCTCTCGTCATCGGCAAGCGCAAGGGTTTCGGTACCGAGAACATGGCGCCGCACAACCTGGTCTACTCGGTGATCGGTGCCTCGCTGCTGTGGGTCGGCTGGTTCGGCTTCAATGCCGGCTCGGCGGTCGGCGCCAGCGGCAATGCCGGCATGGCGATGGCCGTGACGCAGTTCGCCACGGCGGCTGCGGCGCTCGCCTGGATGTTCGCCGAGTGGGTGACGCGCGGCAAGCCGTCGGTGCTCGGCATCATCTCCGGCGCGGTTGCCGGTCTGGTCGCCATCACCCCGGCCTCGGGCTTCGTCACGCCGATGGGCTCGCTGGTCATCGGCATCGTCGCCGGTCTGGTCTGCTTCTGGGGCGCCACCGGCCTCAAGAAGGCGATGGGCTATGACGACTCGCTCGACGCCTTCGGCGTTCACGGCATCGGCGGCTTCGTCGGCGCGATCCTGACCGGCGTCTTCGCCGTCGAGGTGATCGGCGGCGAGGGCAAGAAGGGCCTGATCGACGGCAACGCCGGCCAGGTCCTGACCCAGCTCTGGGGTACCCTGGTCGTCATCGCCTGGTGCGCGATCGGGACCTTCATCATCCTCAAGGTCGTTGACGCGCTGATCGGCCTGCGCGTGACCAACGAAGAGGAAATCGAGGGTCTCGACATCAATCTCCACGGAGAGACGGTCCACTAAGCCTCTCCAGCGATCGTCGGGAACCCGCCTCCTCCCTGGTTCCCTCTCTCCTGCCGCTCCGTGTCGCGGCAGGAACCTGAGGCCCGGCGACCAGTTCGCCGGGCCTCTTTTGTGCCCGAATTTGACGGCGCCGACGACAGACGCCAGTCTATGCGGACAAGCCGAAAAGGCAGGAGGGAAGCGTATGAAGCTCGTGTCCGCCATCATCAAGCCGTTCAAGCTCGACGAGGTGCGCGACGCCTTGACCGGCGTCGGCGTCTCAGGCCTGACGGTCAGCGAAGTGAAAGGTTTCGGCCGGCAGAAGGGCCAAACCGAGATTTATCGTGGCGCCGAGTATCTCGTGAGTTTTTTGCCCAAGGTCAAAGTCGAGATCGTGGTCGACGACGCCCAGGTCGAGCGGGCCATCGAGGCCATCCAGAAGGCCGCGCATACCGGCAAGATCGGCGATGGCAAGATATTCGTCACTGCGGTCGAACAGGCCCTGCGCATCCGCACGGGTGAATCGGGGTCCAACGCGCTCTAGGTTTCAAGCAAGACAACTCGCAAATAAAAAGACGACACGGGGGAAACGATGCTGAAGGCGATTGCGCGCACGAGTGCGCTGGCGATGCTTGTCGTGTCGGCAAGCACGGTGGCATGGGCCGCGGACAAGCCGCAAATCGATACCGGCGATACTGCCTGGCTGCTGGTGGCCACGGCGCTGGTGCTGATGATGAACATCCCGGGCCTGGCGCTGTTCTACGCCGGCATGGTGCGCAAGAAGAACGTGCTGGCGACGTCCGTGCAGGCCTTTGCCGTCGCCGCCCTGGTGACCGTGCTCTGGTTCATGGTCGGCTATTCGCTGGCCTTCACCGACGGCGGCGCCCTGAACGGCTTCATCGGATCGCTGTCGCGGGCCTTCGGCGCGGGGCTTCAGGGCAGCGTCCATGAACTTGCCAAGACGGTGCCGGAGAATGTTTTCCTGATGTACCAGGCGACTTTCGCCGTCATCACGCCGGCGATCATCGCCGGTGCCTTTGCCGAGCGCATGAAATTCTCGGCCATGCTGTGGTTCATGGCCCTGTGGTTGCTGTTCGTCTATGTCCCGGTGGCGCATTGGGTGTGGGGCGGTGGCTTTCTCGGGACCGCGGGCGTGCTCGATTTCGCCGGCGGCCTGGTGGTCCATCTCAACGCCGGCGTCGCCGGTCTCGTCTGCTGTATCGTGATCGGCAAGCGCCATGGTTACGGCACAGAATACATGGCGCCGCACAACCTGGTGCTCACCCTGGTCGGCACCTCGCTGCTCTGGGTCGGCTGGTTCGGCTTCAATGCCGGCTCGGCGTTGTCGTCGGGTGAACTGGCTGGCAGCGCCATGCTCAACACCCACATCTCCGCCGCCATGGCGGCGCTGGTCTGGATGGCGATCGAATGGGCGAGCCGTGGCAAGCCCTCGGTGCTGGGGATCCTGACGGGCGCCGTGGCCGGCCTCGGCACCATCACGCCTGCCGCGGGTTACGTCGAACCCTGGGCCGCCCTGGTAATCGGGGCCGCCGCCGGCGCGGTCTGCTACTGGGCCTCGGTGGTCCTCAAGACCCGGCTCGGCTACGACGATTCGCTCGACGTCTTTGGTGTGCACGGCGTCGGCGGCATCCTGGGCTCGATCCTGGTCGGCGTGTTCGCCACCCGGGCCATCAACGACGTTGCCAAGGGCCAGCCGGTCGGCCTCGTGGACGGGAACGCCAACCAGATCCTGACCCAGCTCTACGGTGTGGTAGCCGTCACCGTGTTCTGCGCGGTGGCCACCTGGGTGATCCTGAAGATCGTCGATGCCATGGTCGGGCTTCGGGTGACCCGTGACGAGGAAGTCGAGGGCCTCGACACCGCCTTGCATGGGGAGCGGGTGCAATAGCCGTCCCCTAGCGCTAGTAGCTTTGGCGGGGCCCGATCCCAACTCTTATGTTGTATGAGGAAAATGGCCTATTCCATTGTTGTTATTGGCTAATTTGTTTCATACAATGAGCCAATAGCAAGCCCGGCCGGACCCCCTCCGGCGGGCGGCGTTGCTTTGCTTCGGCCGGCTGCGGCCCAGTGGATGGCTAAGAATGTTCAATCCGCGCCTGACGGAGACGTTGACCGATTTTCCGTTCGCACGGCTGAACGCGCTGATCGCGCCCATTACACCCCCGGCGCACCTGTCGATGATCAACATGTCGGTCGGGGAGCCGCAGGGCGCCATGCCGGCCTTTGCCCGACAGATCGTGATGGACGAGGTCGATGGCTGGAACAGGTATCCGCCCAACCAGGGGCTGCCCGACCTCAATCTCGCGATTTGCGAGTGGCTGACGCGGCGCTACAAGCTGCCCAAGGGCCTGCTCAACCCCGATCTGCACGTCCATCCGACGGCCGGCAGCAAGGAAGGTGTTTACGTCATCGCCACCGTCGCCACGCCGCAGGAGAAGGGCGGCGGCAAGCCGGTCGTGGCGCTGCCCAACCCGTTCTACCAGGCCTATCTCGGCGGCGCGGTCCTCTCGGGTGGCGAGCCGCTGCTGGTCAACGCCAATGCCGAGAACGGCTTCCTGCCAGAGTTCGACAAGATCGATGAAGCGACGTGGAAGCGCATGTCGGTCGTATATCTCTGCTCGCCGGCCAATCCGCAGGGCGCCATCGCCAGCATGGACTACCTGCAGAAGCTGCTTCGGCTCTGCCGCAAGCATGACGCCGTTCTGGCGCTCGACGAGTGCTATGCCGAGATCTACACCGGCCAGCCGCCGGTGGGTGGCCTCGAGGCGGCGCTGGCGATGGATGAGACGGGGGGCAAGGATCCGTTTCGCAACCTCGCCGTCTTCCATTCTCTTTCCAAGCGATCCAACGCCGCCGGCCTGCGCTCGGGTTTCATGGCGGGCGATCCCAAGCTGGTCGCGATGATGCTGCGCTGGCGCACCTATGGCGGGCCGCAGATTCCCTTCGCCGTCCAGAAGGCATCGGCCGCGCTGTGGCGCGAGGAGACGCATCCCCTCGAAACGCGCGCGTGGTACGCCCGGAACTTCCGCGTCGCTGAGCAGATCCTGCACAACCGCTTCAGCTACTACACGCCGGGCGGCGGCTTCTTCCTGTGGCTCGATGTCGGAGACGGCGAGGAGGCCACGCGGAAATTGTGGGGCGAGGCGCACCTCAAGGTGCTGCCGGGCGCCTACGCCTGCCGCGAGACCAACGGCGTGAACACCGCGCACCGCTATATCCGCGTGGCGCTGGTGCATGACGAGAAGACGACGCGCGAGGGGATGACCCGCCTCGCCGCGGTACTGTAGGGAGTGCCAGCAGCGCGATGGCCATGATCGGCGTCACCTCCACGATGCCCCGCAAGACGGCGATCCTGCCGGAAGGCGGGCGTGACTTCCTGCGCCGCCGCATGATGGAACTGGTGGGCGCCGGCGTTGCGGCGTCGGGCGTCGTGCTGCTGCTGGCGTTGTTCACCTACAGCCCTGGCGATCCGTCGCTCAACCACGCCACCGGCCGCGCGCCGCACAATCTCGTGGGCGTGCCCGGCGCGTACATCTCGGACCTTCTGCTGCAGACCTTCGGCCTAGCCATCATCCTGGTGCCGGTGGCGCTGATCACGTGGGGCGTCCGGATGTTGCGTACCCACCATCTCGGCTTCTTCGGGTTGCGCCTGTCGCTGCTGCTGCTGGCACTGCTGATGATGAGCGTAGCCTGTGTCGGGCTGGGCGATGTCGGGGGTGCTGCCACGCACGCCGGGCCCGGCGGCCTGGTCGGGCTCGCCCTCGTCGGCCGTTTCCGCGAACTGGTCCTTACCCATTCAAGTGGCGGCAGCCTGGCCCTGATCGAGCCTGCCTGCGCGGCGCTTGCCTTCATTGCCATGGCGCCGGCGCTCGGCATGAACCGCACCGACCTGCCCCTGATCTTCCGCATCCTGCGGGCGCCCTTCCTGTGGTGCATGTGGCTGGTCCGGGCCGGGATCGCCTTGTGGCGCGGCAAACCGCAAGTGCTGGACGACAACGCCGACCTGCCGGCACCGCCGATCGGCTATGCCGAGATTCCGGGCGAGATCGACGCCAGCCAGTACGATCCCAGTCGGTTCGAGGCGCGCGTCGAGCAGATTCCCGACGAGGGTACGCCGATGCCACCGCGCGACTCACTGCTGGTCGACGCGCCCTACGCCCCGATCGAGCGGTCGGCGCCGGAGATTCCCGACTCGCCCGTACCACTCGATCCGCAGGCGCCGCATGTCGCCGGCGGCTCGGCCGACTCGGTGCGTGAGCGCACTTTGTTCGACCGGCTGGCCGGCTTGCGGATCGAGCCGTTCCTGGCCCGCCGCAATGTCCAGGCAACGGAGCCGGTCGAAACCGAGCCGCAGATCGGTGTGCCGCCGGAAGTCGTGGAGGTGGCGGCCCCGGCACCTGAGTACCAGCCGGTGGCGGGGTCGCCTGTCGATTCCATCGACGACGACAATCCCTTCACGCCCGACGCCTTGCCGGTGGAGCAGCCGCCTGCAGTGGCGGCCGCCCCCGGCGTAAAAATCGTCCCGCGCAAGGCGGGTGGCCTCACCCAGGGCAAGCGCGCCGCCAAGGCCGGCCAGCGCGAACTCGACCTCGCGGTCGGCGAATACAAGCTGCCACCGCTCGACATCCTGTCGCTGCCGTCGCGTGTCACCGCCCAGCCCAAGATCGACGAGGAGGCACTCGAGCAGAACGCGCGTTTGCTCGAGACGGTGCTCGATGATTTCGGCGTCAGGGGACAGATCGTGAAGGTGCGGCCGGGGCCGGTCGTGACGCTCTACGAACTCGAGCCGGCGCCGGGCACCAAGTCGAGCCGGGTCATTGGCCTGGCCGACGACATCGCCCGCTCGATGAGCGCCGTCTCCGCGCGCGTCGCCACCGTGCCGGGCCGCAACGTCATTGGCATCGAACTGCCCAACGCCAAGCGCGAGACGGTGTTCCTGCGCGAGCTGCTGTCGACCCGTCACTACGAGGACAACCGCCTCGGCCTGCCTTTGGCATTGGGCAAGGACATCGGTGGCGATCCCGTCATCGCCGACTTGGCCCGCATGCCGCATCTGCTGATCGGCGGCACCACCGGGTCGGGCAAGTCGGTGGCCGTCAACACCATGATCCTGTCGCTGCTCTACCGGCTGACGCCCAATCAGTGCCGCTTCATCATGATCGATCCCAAGATGCTGGAACTCAGCGTCTACCAGGACATCCCGCACTTGCTGACGCCTGTCGTCACCGAACCACGCAAGGCCATTGTCGCCCTGAAGTGGGTGGTGCGCGAGATGGAAGACCGCTACCGCGCCATGAGCGCGGTCGGCGTGCGCAACATCGCGGGCTACAACGAGAAACTGATCGAAACAGCGCGCAAGGGCACTTCGCTCACCCGCAAGGTCCAGACCGGCATCGATCCCGAGACGCGCAAGCCGACCTTCGAAGACGAGGAGATGGACCTCACGCCGCTGCCGTTCATCGTCGTCATCATCGACGAAATGGCCGACCTGATGCTGGTCGCCGGCAAGGAGATCGAGGCCACCGTGCAGCGCCTCGCCCAGATGGCGCGCGCCGCCGGCATCCACGTCGTCATGGCGACGCAGCGGCCGTCGGTCGACGTCATCACTGGCACCATCAAGGCCAACTTCCCCACCCGCATTTCCTTCCAGGTAACGTCCAAGATCGACAGCCGCACCATCCTGGGCGAGCAGGGCGGCGAGCAGCTGCTGGGCCAGGGCGACATGTTGTACATGGCGGGCGGCGGCAAGATTGCGCGCGTGCACGGGCCGTTCGTCAGTGATGGCGAAGTCGAGGAGGTGGTACGCCACCTGCGCGCCCAGGGGGCGCCGGCCTACATCGAGTCGGTGACCGACGATCCCGACGCCGACGCCGAGGGGTTGGGCCTGCCGGGTGACGGCGAAGAAGGCGAGAGCGATCAGCTCTACGACCAGGCGATCGCCCTCGTGGCGCGCGAGCGCAAGTGCAGCACCAGCTTCATCCAGCGCTACCTGCAGATCGGCTACAATCGTGCCGCCCGTATCGTCGAGCGCATGGAGCGCGAGGGTGTCGTGAGTTCGGCCAACCACGTCGGCAAGCGTGAGGTCCTGGCGCGCGACATCGACGATCAGGAACGTTGACGGCATGCCCGCCATCCTTGCCGCCTCGATCGCCTTCGCGCTGATCTTTGGCAGCACCTTGCTCGGCATGTTCCTGCGTTCGCGGGTGCCGGACCACCACCTGGCCGGCGATTCGAAGGACGTCATCAGGCTGGCAACGGCGCTGATCGCCACCATGTCCGCGGTCGTGCTGGCGCTGCTGTTCGCCTCGACGCGGGGATCGTTCGAGCAGACCAGTGCCACCGTTACCCGCCTGACCGCCGACATCATCGAGCTCGATCACGTCCTCGACGAATATGGCCCTGAGGCCCTCCCTCTCAGGAAGGCGTTGCGCGCCAGCATCGTCCCGACGATCGATTCGATCTGGCGTGAGACTGCCGGCAAGACGAAGGCGGAGCATCCCTACGCGGGCGGTCAGTCCGTTCTCTATGGCGTTCGCACGTTGGTGCCGCACAACCCCATCCAGACCTCGTTGCAGGCCCGGGCAATTCAGCTCAGCACCGACATATCGCAGATCCGCCTGATTCTATTCGCCCAGCCGGCCGATTCGATCTCAAGACCCTTCATGACGGCGCTCGTCCTGTGGCTCGCCTTCATCTTCGGCAGTTTCAGCATGTCGGCGGCGCCCAACCGCACGATGGTTACAATCCTGTTCATCTGCGGCCTGTCGGCTTCCACTGCGATCTTCCTGATTCTGGAACTGGGTCAGCCATTCGACGGCTTGATGCAGATCTCCAATGCGGGACTGCGTGAAGCCCTGGCACCGTTGCCCGCTCCGCGCTGACGGCAACGTGCCCGAATTCGCCGGAGCAGGCCGGGGCCGGCAGTTGCGGCAAGGCCGGAATCCATTACTTTCACGCAATATCGGCGGGAGATCGCCGCGGAACTGGGGACGATGACCGACCAAATTCAGCCGGCAAAGGTGCCAACGGCGGGTGTGCACAGCCGGCGCCGCATCCCGCTGGTCTGGATCGTTCCGATCCTCACCGGCCTGATTGCGGCGTGGCTCGCCTGGGACACGTTTTCCAAGCGCGGGCCGACGATCACCATCGCCTTCGAAACTGCGGCAGGCCTGACGGCCGGCCAGTCCCAGCTCAAGTACAGGAACGTTGTAATGGGGACGGTGAAGACCATCGCCGTTGCGCCTGATCTTTCCAGGGTGCTGGTGACGGTGGAAACCGTTCGCGAGGCCGAGGAACTGCTGACCGACAAGACGATCTTCTGGGTGGTGAAGCCGCAGCTCTTCGCCGGCAACGTCACCGGCCTCGACACGCTGCTGTCGGGCTCCTACATCGGCATGCGACCGACGACCGAGAAGGGCAAGCCGCAGCGCAGCTTCGTCGGCAATCACGACCCGCCGGTCCTCCAGGCCTCGGCCAAAGGCACCACGTTCAAGCTCGCGACCAAGCGGCTCGGTTCGATCAGCCTGGGTTCGCCGATTTTCTTCCGCGACCTCGAGGCCGGCACCGTGCTCGGCTGGGATGTCGGTGACCTCGCCAGCGACGTCGTCATCCATGCCTTCGTGCGCGACCCCTATGACAAGTACGTGCATGAGGATTCGTCCTTCTGGAACGCCTCGGGCCTACAGGTCAAGCTCACCGCCAGCGGCCTCGACGTGCAGTTCGAATCGCTCAGGGCCCTGTTGCTGGGCGGCATCGCCTTCGATACGCCGACCCACCCGAAATCCCCGGTCGCGGCGTCGCATTACCGCTTCCCGCTCTACGCCAGCATGGAAGTGGCGAAGTCGGCGGGCTTCGGCCGGCAGCTACAGATGGTGTCGAATTTCGAGGGCTCCGTCGCCGGGCTGGCGGTCGGCGCCGACGTGACGCTGTACGGGCTCAAGATTGGCGAAGTCACCGACGTCCGCCTCGTTTACGAACCCAAGAAGGATCGCATCGTGGCTCCGGTGCACTATCGCGTCGAGGCCGACCGCGTCATCGGCATCTCGGCCACTCAAGGGATGCCGCCGGGCGTGCTCGCCGAGGAAATGGTCAAGCGCGGGCTGCGGGCGACGCTGCAGGCACCCAGCCTGATCACCGGCCAGAAGATCGTCGCCCTCGAGATGATGCCGGACGCACCGCCGGCGGACCTCGGCCGCGACGGCGACGTCTACATCGTACCGGCCTACGAGGTCGGCGGTTTCGACAGCATCACCCGCTCGGCCAACGAACTCCTGTCAAAGATCAACCGCATCGACTTCGACCGCATTGGCCGCAGCATCTCGGGCGCCGCCCAGGGCCTCGACGACACGATCAACGGGCCGCAGCTCAAGAAGACGCTGGCGGCGCTGGAGGCAGCGATGATCGATGTCCAGGACATCGCGCGCAAACTCGACAAGGATGCGTCGCCCGCCCTCAAGCGTCTGCCGGAGATCGCTGCCCAATTCCAGGATGCGATCACCAAGGCCAACCGCCTGATCGGCTCGGTCGACCAGGGCTATGGCGGCAGCTCCAAGTTCCACCGCGACCTCGACCGCCTGATCCCGCAGCTCACCGATACGGCGCGCTCGATCCGCGCGCTCGCCGACCTGCTGTCACGTCACCCCGAAGCCCTGATCAAGGGCCGCACCAACACGGGCAAGGAATGAAATCGATCGGACTCGGCCGCCGCCGCCTCGGTGTTCTGGCACTCCCAGCCCTCGGGCTTCCTGTCCTGGCGGCCTGCGGCGCGTCGCCCGAGCCCAGTCTCTACACGCTCGCCGTGCGCTCCGGTCCAAGCCTGCCCAAAGGTCCGCGCGTCGTTCAGCTCCGCGACATCGGCCTGCCGGGCTATCTCGACCGCAAGGAGATCGTGCGCTCCTCGGAAGACTACAAGCTCGACGTCCGCGCCAATGCCTGGTGGGGCGAGCCGATGGGCGCCATGCTGGGCCGCGTGCTGGTCATCGAGCTCTCGCAGCGCCTGCCCAACTCCAAGGTCTACAGCGAGAGCGGCGCGATCACGAGCGATCCCAACGCCGTAGTCGGCGTCGACATCCAGCGCCTCGATGCCGACAAGGCAGGCGCCGTCATCCTGCTGGCCCAGGTCGCGGTGCAGTTCAACCGCCCGACCCGTTCGGTGGCCCGCAACTTCGCCATCACCAAGTCCGTCCCGACACCCGACAATGCGGGTCATGTGGCCGCCACCAGCGACGCCGTCGCCGAGCTCGCCGACGGGATCGCGGCACTGCTGCAGACCTAGATGGCTGCGGTCCAGAAGGATGGACCGGTGACCCGGCCGCAGCTCCGCGAGTGCCCGGGCTGCGGCCTGTTCCAGATCGTGCCGGCGCTCGGCCCGGACTTGCGCTCGACCTGTGGCCGGTGCGGCACGCTGCTGCGTGCGACCCGGGCGGCTCCGCTGGACCATTGCCTGGCCCTCACGGCAGCGGCCCTGGTGCTGCTCGCGGTCCTGTGGCTCGCCATGCTGATGCAAGTCTCGACGGCCGGAATCGTCCACGAGACGACACTGAATTCCGGACCGCTCGAGCTCATCGAGCGCGGCCTGTGGCCGTTGGCGCTGGCCGTTGCCTTTACCACCGCCTTTGCCCCCCTGGTCCGACTCACCAGCATCCTCTACGTGCTGATCGGCCTCAAGCTGCCGACGCCGCCGCCCAACCTGCGCGGCATCTTCCGGGTTGCCCGCTACCTCAAGACCTGGGCGATGCTCGAAGTGCTGCTGTTGGGCGTGTTCGTCGCCTACACCAAGCTGGGCGACCTGGTTCACATCGAGGTCGGCCCGGCGGTCTACGCGCTCGGGCTCTACTCCATCGTCATCGTCTGGGCCGAGACGACGCTCGATCCCGATGCCGTGTGGGAGCAGATCGAGCGCCGCGGCCAGACCCACGCGCCGATGCCGGCCCCGGTCGCCGAAGCGGCGCTCCTCGACTTCCGGCCGGGCGCCATCGGTTGCCATAGCTGCGGCCTGGTCTCGGTCCCAGCGGATCATGACCGCCGCTGTCCACGCTGCGGTGCGGCCCTGCACGAGCGCAAGCCGAACAGCCTCAACCGCACCTGGGCCCTGGTGATCGCCAGCGCGGTGCTCTACTTCCCGGCCAACATCTATCCCGTGCTCACTGTGATGCAGGGCGGCGGTGGCCAGCCCAGCACCATCCTGGGCGGCGTCGAGGAGCTGTTCGACTCCAGGATGTACCCGCTGGCGCTGCTGGTCTTCTTCGCCAGCATCCTGGTACCGATGTTCAAGCTGATCGGCCTCGCGGTCATGCTGGGTGCCACCATGATCGTGACGACTGAGGCCGGTGCGGCCGTGCTGCTGCGCCAGCGCACGGCCCTCTACCACGTCGTCGCCTGGATCGGGCGCTGGTCGATGGTCGACATCTTCATGGAGTCGCTGCTGGGCGCTCTGGTCCAGTTCGGCCGGGTGGTCACCATCGAGCCCGGCATGGGCGCGCTCGCCTTCTGCGCCGTGGTCTTTCTCACCATCTTCGCCGCCGAAGCCTTCGATCCACGCCTGATGTGGGACGCGGCCCAACGCAACGCCCATCGTCCCTACGCCTTGCGGCGGGCAACTGCGCTATGGCCTCCGGTGAAAGACAAGGTCCTCAGTTGAGTCTGTAGGCGAGGCCGAGCCGGATCTGGTGGACGTTGCGGAACGTGCCGTACTGTTCGTAGGTGTCCAGCTCGTAGCCGGCCGACATCTTGAGATGCTCGGTGATCGGTCGGCCGAAGCCGACATAGGTCTTGTTCTGGCGCAGGCCAGCCTCGCGCCCGGTGCCGTCGACCTTGAGGTTGATGTAAATCTCGTCCGAGAAAGCGAACTCCCACGGCGACTCGCCGATCGGAATGCGAATGCCCGCGAGCACCCGCGTCCGGACCAGCAAGGCGGTGTTCTCGAAGAACAGTTCCTCGCCGCGCAGGCGGCCGGCGAAGGCGATCTTGCCGAAGTGGTTACGGTACAGGAGATCCTGGAACGGGCCGCGCAGTGTGCGCAGCTGCGCCGGATAGCGCTGATACTGCACATAGCCCGCCGCGGCGGCCCAATTGGGTGAGAACGCATACTCGAAGCCCGGTCTTACCTCCAAGGTGCGTAGGCGGCTGATGTCGCGGTCGATCTTCAGTTCCGTATTGAGATGGAACGACCATTGCGGGTCGATCTGATATTCGACGCTGACCGCATTGGTGAGCCAGAGGTCGTTGTTGGGTGTCGTCTGTACCGGTTGATGCTGCCGATGCTGCGCCACGGCGGGAGCCGCGAATGCCAGGGCGGCCAGCAGCGCCGCCAGGAAGCAGTTTGGTCTTGGTCCCACGGCGATACTATAGCCGACACCGCCGGCCGCGGGTGTGGTCGCTCAGTGCAACCGCATGCGGCGGATGACCCGGGAGAAGGCGACGACATGTTCGTCGAAGGCCTGGGGTGTCACGATCAGCCGCAGTGCGGGCAACTGCGCGATGCGGCTGCGGCCCAGCTGGGTCATCACGATGCCGCTGCGCCGTTCCTCGACCAGCAGAAGTGACTTCAGGCGGTCGATGTCGTCGGGCCGGAGACTGTCGAGATTGGTGACGCCGTAGGCGATGCGCCGTAAGGTGATCGCTTCGTTGGGGCTGAGTTCGACCGGTCGATTTTCCATGGCCAACTCCATGCTCCGTGGGTATCCATCAGGTCATGCCGGTTGCTGGCGCGCAAGCCCCCGGCGATCACCAGAAATTCAGCTCAATGCAGGGAACCTTTTCGTCATGTCGCGAATTCCGGCGCTTCTGATCTCTCTGCTGGTTCTCGTGCCGGCGCCTGCGACGCAGGCCCAGGGCAAGCCCTTTGGCGGCTATCCCAACGCCGACATGCAGTACTGCGCCCGGCTGAGCGAGCTTTATATCCGCTATGTCGGACGTTCCGAGGCCGGCCCCCGCACGCCCGTGACGCCCGATGCCGTCGGCGGCACCGCCCTTGCCCAGTGCAAGCACGAAGGCACCGTTGCAGAGGCCATCCCGGTGCTCGAGCGCAAGCTGCTCAACGCCAGGTTCACGTTGCCGCCGCGGAACTAGGGCGCCTCAGGGCTTCCAGCGCAGGAAGTTCGCGATCAGGCGCAGGCCGGTCGCCTGGCTCTTCTCGGGATGGAACTGCGTGCCGGCGAGATTGTCACGGCCGACCATGGCGGTGACCGGCCCGCCGTAGTCGACGACCGCCAGCACCGTCTCGGGCCGGCTCGCCTGGAGCTGGAAGGAATGCACGAAATAGGCATGGTCGCGTTCGGCGATCCCTTGCAGCAGCGGGTGCTCCTTGAGTTCGCGCAGCTCGTTCCAGCCCATGTGCGGGATTTTCAGATGATCCTTGCCCCCTTGCCCCTTGGGCTCGATGCGCACGACGTCGCCCGCGATCCAGTCGAGGCCGGCATGCACGCCATATTCCACGCCGCGCGTGGCCATCAGCTGCATGCCGACGCAGATGCCGAGGAAGGGTTTGGCGCGCTCGATCACTTCACGCTGCAGCGCCTCGACCATGCCCGGCACGGCGTAGAGACCGGCGCGGCAGTCGGCGAAAGCGCCGACGCCCGGCAGCACGATGCGGTCGGCCTCGGTCACATCGCGCGGGTTCGACGTCACCAGCACGCGCTCGTGCGTGCCGGCCTCGCGGGCGGCGCGCTCGAAGGCTTTGGCGGCGGAGCGGAGATTGCCCGAACCGTAATCGACGATGGCGACGGTCATGGTTGTCGCCTAGAGGACGCCCTTGGTGCTGGGCACCGCTGTCGCCTGCCGCGGGTCGATCTCGACGGCAACGCGCAGTGCCCGGGCGATGCCCTTGAAACAGCTCTCGACGATGTGGTGGTTGTTGTCGCCGTAGTGGTTCCACACATGCAGCGTGAGGCCGCCCAGCTGGGCGAAGGCCTGGAACCACTCCTTGAACAGCTCGGTGTCCATGGTGCCGAGCTTGGGCTTGGAGAAATTCACCTTCCAGATCAGGTACGGCCGGTTCGAGGCATCGAGCGCCACCTCGGTCAGCGTCTCGTCCATCGGGATTACGGCGCTGCCGTAGCGGCGGATGCCGGCGCGGTCGCCCAGCGCCTTGGCCAGGCACTCGCCCAGCACGATGCCCGAATCCTCGGTCGTGTGGTGATAGTCGATGTGCAGGTCGCCTTCGGCGCGCAGCGTGATGTCGATCAGGCTGTGGCGCGAGAGCTGCTCCAGCATGTGATCGAGAAAGCCGATGCCGGTCTTGATGTCGTACTTGCCGGTGCCGTCGAGATTGATGGCGGCGGAGATCCGGGTCTCCTTGGTGGCACGGCTGACGGACGCGCGCCGCCCGCCGCTGCCGGGTGTCTTCAGGGTTTCGAGGGTCGAGGCCATATAAAGGTCATACAGGAAGGCGGGCGGCGCGGTCGAGCGCGACGCGCGTCAGAATGACGCCCGCCAGCACGATCAGGCCGCCCAGCACACGGGCTGCGGTCAGCGGATCGCCGAAAAACGCCGCCGACAGGCCCACCCCGGCCACCGGGATCAGGTACATGTAGACCATGACCCGGCTCACCCCGAGGCGCTCGAGCCCGGCCGTCAGGCCCAGGAAGGCCACCCCCACCGGGAAGATGGCGGTGTAGAGCCAGAAACCCAGCAGCCGGTCGTCCAGCCGCCCGAACTCGCCCAGCGAGTCGAAAGCGAGCGAAATCGGCAGCAGCACCAGCGAGCCGAACAGGGTCGTCCAGGCCATCACGCGAAGTGCGCCCAGCCGGAGGTTGTAGGGCGCGCACTGCTCGACATAGAGGGCCCAGGCGAAGGCCGAGAGCATCCAGAGCAGCGTGCCGTCGAGGCTGCCGAAGGAGAGGGTAAAGGCCGAGAGCGAATTGTTCACCACCAGCACGACGCCCGCGAAGGCGAGCACGATGCCGGCCCAGCCCAGCACCGGGAGCCGCCGCCCGCCGAACCAGGCCAGGATGGCGGCGAAGGCTGTCGTCGTCGTCATCACGATCGAGCCGACGCTGGGCGCGCTACGCGCCATGGCTAGCCCCCAGCAGGCCTGGAACAGTGTGACGCCCACCAGCGACAGCAGCAGCATCGACAGCCAGTCGCGCCGCGGCAGCGCCATGGGCTTGCGCATCAGCGCCATGACCGCAAACAGGAACAGGGCCGCGACCAGGTAGCGTGAGGCGCTGTAGAGAAGCGGGCTCATCACCTGCAGCACGTCCTTGGCGAAGGGATAGCTCGATCCCATCAGCATGGCCGTGCCGAACATCAGGACGTCGCCAGTGGTGCGTGATCCCCTCACTGCTTCGGCGCGGTAGAAGCCTTTTGCGCGCCCCAGAAGCCGAACAGCGTGCCGGCGACACGGCGGATCTGGATCTCCTCCGAGCCCTCGGTGATGCGGTAGCGGCGGTGGTGGCGGTAGATGTGCTCGAACGGCGTGTGGCGCGAATAGCCGATGCCGCCATGCACCTGCATGGCGCGGTCGGCGGCGTCGCACACGAGGCGATTGGCGCGGTAGTTCGACATCGCCACCCATTCCGAGACGCTCATATGGTGCTCTCGGTCGAGATGCCACGCCGTCTTGCGGACGAGCCCGCGCGTCATCTCGGCCTCGGTGTGCAGCTCCGCCAGCGGAAACTGGATCGCCTGGTTGGTCGCCAGCGCCTTGCCGAACACCTTGCGGTTCTTGGCGTAAGCCACCGACATGTCGATGCAGTATTGCGCCGCGCCGAGGCTCGAGGCGGCCTGGCGGATGCGGTTCTCGTGCACGAAGGTCTGCGCCACGTCGAGGCCGCGGCCTTCCTCGCCCAGCATGGTCGAACCCGGCACCGTCACGTCGGTGAGCGAGACCTCGGCATGGTCCGACGGCATGTTGAAGGTCCACCACATGTATTCGATCTTGAAGCCCGGCGTCTTCACCGGCACCAGGAACGCCGAGATGCCGCGCGCATCGCCCGCCTTGCCCGAGGTGCGGGCAAACACCAGGTCGACCGTGGCGGTGTGCATGCCGGTGTTGAACCGCTTCATGCCGTTGATCGTCCAGTCGCTGCCCTTCCTGACCGCCACCGTTTCCATGAAGGTGGCGTCGGAGCCGTGCAGCGGCTCGGTGAGGCCGAAGCCGATGCGCTCCGTACCCTTGAACATGCCTTCGATGTAGCGGTCCTTCTGCTCCTGCGTGCCGAAGCGGTGCAGCAGCAGCGCCACCGGGAAGTTGCCGACGATCGAGCTCTCGTTCTGCAGGTCGTTGTGCAGCCCCAGCCCCTTGTGCGCGAGATGCTCGCGGATCAGTGCCATGGCGAGGTTCGACCCGTCCTTGCCGCCCAGCGCCTTGGGCAGCCCGAAGCGCAGGTGCCCGGCCTTATCGGCGCGGCGCTTCATCTCGGCCAGAAGCTCTTCCCACTCGTGGCGCGGCTGGCCGTCATTGTCCCAGTCGGTGCGGGCATGCTCGCGGCGATGGTCGAAGAAGCGGATGTTGTCGTCCTGCTGCTCGAGCGGCCGGATCTCGCGCTCGATGAAGGTGTCGAGTTCGGCGATGTAGGCCGCGATGTCGGCGGGAATATTGAAATCCATGGCGCGCTTCCTCGGTAAACGGTCATTCACCGGCCACCATAAAGCGTTCTTTCCCTCGGACAATGGCAGCTGTCCGCCGGACGCGGGGGGTCAAAACTAGCGTCGAGGCCCGACGCGGGCCCTCAAGCCGACGGCGGAGGCATGGTCGGCTGAACTCGCGGCAGCATCCAAGCCCCGCCGCAGTTCCACCTCGGGCGAGTAAACGCGGTCGTCGTCGGCCGGCCTTTCGCCGGCGCGGCCGGCCCGCCAGCGCCGCAGTCTCGCGGCACCCTCCCAGGCGAGGAGGCTCCCGAGCAGGGCAAGGAACATCCAGACCAGGATCGACATCGTTTGGGCTCCCCCGCTTCCGGCCAGCATAACAGCTCGCCGGCAGCCTGTGCGATAAAGGCGGATGGACATCGACCCGGCGATCGCAAAGTCCCTCGGCTTCCCCAAGCCGGCCTACACGGTGGTCGAGCGCGAGCGCCGCTGGCTCTGCCGCGAGGTGCCGTTTGAGCGGATCGTGCGGACCGAGACCATCGTCGATCTGTACGTGACCGGCACACGGTTGCGTCTTCGGGAGGCGCGTCCCCACAACGGCGATCCGGCAATGCTGCGGTTCAGTCGAAAGGCCGACGTCGATCCGAAGACAAGGCTGATCACCTCGATCTACCTGCCAGAGCACGAGTTCGCTGTCCTCGCTGCAGCACTTCCGGGCCTCAGGATCAGGAAGCTGCGCCACCGATTGAAAGCGCCTCGCGGGGTCGTGCTGTCGGTCGACGAGTTCCAGGGTGCACTCGCGGGGCTCAGGATGGTCGAAGCCGAATTCGATACGCCAGAGCGGATGGCCTCATTCCCCATGCCCGACTTTGCCATCCGCGAAGTGACGGACGATCCGCGCTTCAGTGGCGGCCACCTCGTCGAACATGGCCTGCCCGAGGATTTGTAGCCGGGCGAGGGGCCTTACGCCGCCGGCAGATCCACTCGGAACCTGCTCCCGCCACCCTCCGCCGCGAGGCACACCGCATCGCCGCCGTGGCGGCGCGCGATGTCGAGCACCAGGGCGAGGCCGAGGCCGCTGCCGCGGCCGGACTCGGCGCCGCCGGCCAGGCGATAGAAGGGCTCGAAGATGCGCTGCCGCTCGGCCTCGGGCACGCCGGGGCCGTGGTCGGTGACGTTCAGCACCGCGCGGCTGCCTTCGTGAGCGACGGACACCGAGATCGGACCTCTGCCGTCCTCGCTGCCGCCGTAGCGCCGGGCGTTCTCGACCAGGTTGCGCACCAGCCGGCGCAGCAGGGTGCGGTCGCCCGACACGATGACGGACTCGCCGGTCGCCTCGAGGTCGTAATGCGAGGCCTCCTCGGCCGCCAGCGCCAGCAGATCGACCGGCTCGCGGCGTTCCAGGGTGGGCAGGGCTTCGAGCCGGCTCGCCAGCAGGATCTGCTCGATCAGCTGGTCGAGCTCAGCCACGTCCTGTTTGAGCGAGTCGCGCGTCTTGGGATCGGCATTCTCGCCCAGCAGCGCGGCGGCGACGGCGATGCGGGCAAGCGGCGTGCGCAGCTCGTGGCTGGCGTTGGCCAGCAGCAGGCGGTGCGCCGCCACCAGCTCCTCGATGCGCTGGGCGGAGCGGTTGAAGCTTTCGGCCAGGGCGGCCACCTCGTCGCGGCCCTCGACCTTGACGCGGGCGCCGAGGTCGCCCCCACCCAGCTGCTCGACGCCGGCGCGCAGGCGTTCGAGGCGGCGCCCCAGCCCGCGCACGACGGGGAAGGCGCCGACGGCGACGGCGATGGCGACCAGCGCCAGGGCGGCGGCGATCCAGAAGGTCGGGTTGGGCCGCTCACGGACCTGGCGCGCCACCAGCCAGCGGCCGTCGGGAAGTTGCAGCGTGAAGTTCGGCCCGCCGGGGCCGCGCCGCCAGCCGGCGCGGGCGCGTTCGATGCTGAAGCGCGGCGGCACCTTGCCGGCCATGGCGATCATCTCGCCGTCGGCGCGGTAGAGCGCGATGTCGAAGCGGAGCTTGCGGTGCAGCGCCTCGACGGCCTTCTGCTGCTCGGCCTTGGCGGCATCGGCGTCCGGCAGCAGCGCGCCGGTGAGCTCGGCCGCGACGTCGAGATACTGCGGCGTGCGGTTGTCGTCGTCGGCCAGCCGCCACAACAGCGCCGCCGCGCCCACGAACACCGCCAGCACGACCAGGATGGTGACGTAGAACTGGAGGTAGAGGCGGTTCATGGAATTAGCGAGCCCGCCGCCAATGAGACGTAAGACCATGACCCCCTTCGCCCCCTCCGGAGGCACTTCCCCCGCTTCGCGGGGGCAGAGAAGAATCAAACTCCTCCCCCGCTTGCGGGGGAGGTGCCGCGTCATACGCGGCGGAGGGGGTCATGACCCTCATCGATCCTGGTCCTTCGCGAACACATACCCGGTGCCGCGCAAGGTCAAAATCCGGCGTGGCTTCTTTGGGTCGTCCTCGATGGCGGCGCGAATGCGGCTGATGTGGACGTCGACGGATCGGTCGAAGGCTTCGAGCTTCTCGCCTTTCAGGAGGTCCATCAGCGCGTCGCGCGACAGCACCCGGCCAGCGCGTTCGGCCAGCACCAGCAGGATGGTGAACTGGTACGAGGTGATCGTGCGTTCCTCGCCGTCGACCCGCACGACGCGGGCGCCCTTGTCGATCTCCAGGCGCCCGAAGCGCAAGGTCTCGGACGGCGCTCCGCCCGTGCCCTTGCGGCGCAGGATGGCGCGCAGCCGGGCCTGCAGCTCGCGCGGCTCGAACGGCTTGGCAAGATAATCGTCGGCGCCGATTTCCAGGCCCACGACCTTGTCCATGGGCTCGCCGCGCGCCGTCAGCATCAGGATGGGCACGTCGCTCGACGCGCGCAGCTTGCGGCAGAGGTCGAGGCCGTCGGCGTCGGGCAGCATGAGGTCGAGGATGACGGCGTCGAAGGTCTCGCGCTTCAGGAGCGCCTCGCCCTCGCGGCCGGTGCCGGCGACTGTCACACGAAAGCCCGCTCCGCCGAGATAGTCGGAGACCATCCCGGCGAGGCGGTTGTCGTCGTCGATCATCAGGATGCGCTCGGCCATCGCTTCAGTATCGGTCGGTCGCGGCCCTGATGTCACTCCTTAGCCCTTGCCCATTAGCCCTTACGAGGGCCGTGGCTGCGCTCGTTCCACTTCTTGAAGAAGGCCTGGCGCTGCTCGGCGTTCAGCACGTTGCCGGCGTCGATCAGGGCTTTGGTAAAGCGCCTGGAACCGTCGTCCATCAGCTTGATCTGCTGGGCGCGGATCTGCTCGACCTTGGCGGCGTCGATGGTAGGGGCGCTCATGGCCTCGGTCAGGGCCTTGCGGACTTCGGCGCGCTGCGTGTGCATGCCCTTCATGTCGCCGAACGCCGCCTGGAGGATCTCTGTGATCTTCTTCTTCTGGTCGGCGGTGGCGGTGGTGCCGTCGAGCGCCTTGTCCACGCGCTTCTCGATGCGCTGCTGGAACTTGGCCGGATCCATGCCCGCGCCGTCGGCGCGGGCGAAGGCGGTGCCGCCGGCGGTCATCGCGAGGCTGCCGGCGACGAGGGCCACCATCGCCGTCTTGATGCTGAGGGTCGTCATGTCTGTCTCCATCTGTTTCGGGTCACGTCCCCGTTCCAGCGATATGGCGGGCCACGGTTTCGCCGTCGTCTCGCCGCCGTAAAGTTGTGTAAAGTTGGCGGCCATGACGATTCTGATGACCGAGCGGCTCGCCTTGCGGCCGCTGCTGCCGGACGATGCCGAGGCCTATCTCGCGATCCGCCATCATCCCGAGGTGGTGAAATGGGTGCCGAAGCCCCTGCCGGGCGTGATCGAGCGTTTCGCGGTCTCGTGGGAGGAACGCCGCTACGCGCCGTGGGGTGTCTTCGAGGGCGGCCGGCTGATCGGCCATGGCGGGCTGAATTACGTGCCCGAATTCGGCGAGACCGAGGTGCTGTGGGCGCTCCATCCCGACGCCTGGGGCAAGGGCTATGCGACCGAGGTGGCGCGGGCGTCGCTCGACTACGGCTTCGAGACGCTGGGGCTGGGGCTGATCTTCGCCATCGCCCTGCCCGACAATGTGGCGTCGCAGGCGGTGATGAAGCGCATCGGCCTCACCTATCGCAAGCGCGTGGCCTACCGGGGGTTCAAGGACATCGTCTGGTACGACAAGTCCCGCGATTAGTGGACAGTCGGATTAGTGGACAGTCCGGCCGGTTTCAGGTGTCCAGAATTCCCATCGATTCGGCATGCACTTTCGCATCGCCCGCCGCCAAAACCGAGCCGTCGGAATTCATGTCCAGTTCCTTGCCGCGCCAGTCGGTGATCAGCCCGCCAGCCCCCTTGATGACGGGCACGAGCGCGGCGAAATCGTAAAGCTTCAGGCTCGCCTCGACCACCAGGTCGACATGGCCGGACGCCAGCAGCCCGTAGGCGTAGCAATCGCCGCCCCAGCGGAAGAGCTTCACCTTCTTCGTGAGCTTCTCGTGCGGCGCCTCGTAGGCGCCGGGAAACATGATCGGCGCGGTCGAATACATGTAGGCGCGGTCGAGGGACGGGCAGACACGGACGGAGATCGGCTGGCCGTTGAAGGTCGAGCGCTGGCCATCGACGCCCAGCCAGCGCTCCTTCAGGATCGGCTGGTCGATGATGCCCAGCACGGGCTTGCCGCGATGGAGCAGCGCCACCAGCGTGCCGAAGATCGGCAGGCCGGTGATGAAGGCCTTGGTGCCGTCGATCGGATCCAGCACCCAGACATATTCGGCGTCGGTCCTGACGGCGCCATGCTCCTCGCCGAACACGCCGTGCTCGGGCACGTGGCGCTGGAGCAGATCGCGCATCGCCGTCTCGGCCTCGCGGTCGGCAATGGTGACCGGACTGTTGTCGGTCTTGTCGTCGATCGCGACAGGGGTGCGGAAATAGCGGGCCGCGATCGGCCGCGCGGCGTCGGCCAGGGCGTTGGCCAGTTGGACGAAGCGGGGCTCGACCACCTAGGCCAACGACTTAGGGCAGCGGCTTGGGTGTGTCGGCCATGGTGCGCAGGTAGGCGATTACGTCGGCCCGCTCCTGCTCCTTGGGAAGGCCGGCGAAGGCCATCTTGGTGCCCTTCACGTAGGCGGTGGGCTTGAGGATCATGCGGTTGATGTCCTCGTAGCTCCAGTCACCGCCCTTGGCCTGCAGGGCCGAGGAGTAGCTGAAGCCCGCATGGCTCGCCACCTTGCGGCCGACGATGTCCCACAGGTTCGGGCCCACCTTGTTGGCGCCGCCCTTGTCGGTGGTGTGGCAGGTGAAGCACTGCTTCATGAAGATCGCCTTGCCCGCGTCGACATTGGCGCCGGCGAGCTTGGGACCGATCGGGCTGACTTCGACCGGGGCGGCCGCCGCTGTCTGGGTCGGCGCTTCGTCGACGACGGCGAGCGCCGGCTTGTCGAGCTTGTGCGGATGAACCACGGCGTTGGAAACCTTGCCAACCACCATCGCGAAGAGGGCGGAGGCCAGAATGCAGCCCGCAACCGTGTTGAAATTGGCCATAGTCGGATCCCGGAACGGCAGTTTTTACGGACGTTGCTGTAGCATGCCCGCAGCGTCGTCAGTAGTATCCGATCGCCGCATCGGGCTCGCGCGGCGGAACGTCGCAAGTCTCGGATTTTGCGAGGTTTTTCGCCTGTCGGCGGGCGGTGGATCGGGACTAATCGGAACATTGAGGGAGAGTTCGGGACATGGCGAAGGCGCGGAGCAGCAAGGGCAGGGCCAGCAACATCATCGCCTTCCAGGGCGAGCCGGGGGCGAACTCGGACATGGCCTGCCGCGCGGCCTTTCCCTACATGACGACCCTGCCCTGTCCGACCTTCGAGACCGCCATGGCGGCGGTCCAGGCCGGCCGGGCGGAACTGGCCATTATCCCGGTCGAGAACTCGATCGCCGGTCGGGTCGCCGACCTGCACAGCCTGCTGCCACACACCCGGCTCAAGATCGTGGCCGAGCATTTCCAGCGGGTCGAGCATTGTCTGGTGGCCCTGCCGGGCGCCTCGCTCAAGACCATCCGCACGGTCAAAAGCCACGTTCAGGCCTTGGCCCAATGCCGCAATTTCCTGAAGAAGCACCGCTTTCAGCCACTGGTCCATGCCGATACGGCGGGGGCCGCGCGCGAGATCGCCGAAATCGGCGACAAGAGCGTCGGCGCCATCGCGTCCTCGCTGGCGGCTCGCATCTATAATCTCAAGGTTCTGGCCAAGAACATCGAGGACGCCGATCACAACACCACGCGCATGCTGGTGTTCTCGCGCGAGGAGGCCACTCCCGACTGGCGCACCGTGCACTGCATGACCGCCTTCCTGTTCCGGGTGAAGAGTGTGCCGGCCGCGCTCTACAAGGCGCTGGGCGGCTTCGCCACCAACGGCGTCAATATCGTGAAGCTGGAGAGCTATCTCTCGGGTGCGCGCTTCGAGCAGGCGGAGTTCTATGCCGAGGTCGAAGGCCATCCCGAGCAGCGCAGCCTGCAGCTCGCCTTCGAGGAACTCGGGTTCTTCTCCGAGGAGTTCAAGCCGCTGGGCACGTTTCCGGTCAATCCGTTCCGGCGCAAAGGCTGGGAAGCCCCCACGCGTCCCGGCACCTGAACGAGGCAATCCATGTCGCAGCAGTCCGTCCGCATCGCTCCGTCCATCCTCAGCGCCGACTTCGCCGCGCTCGGCGCCGAGATCGCCGCGGTGAGCGCGGCCGGGGCCGACTGGATCCATGTCGACGTGATGGACGGCCACTTCGTTCCCAACATCACCATCGGCCCGATGGTCGTGAAGGCGCTCCGCAAGCACAGCAAGCTGCCGTTCGACGTGCATCTCATGATCTCGCCGGTCGATCCGATGGTGCCGGCCTATGTCGATGCCGGGGCCGATGTGATCTCGTTCCACCCCGAGGCCGGGGCGCACGTCCATCGCACCATCCAGCTCATCAAGAGCCACGGCAAGAAAGCCGGCTGCGTGCTCAATCCCGCGACGCCGCTTTCGACCATCGAGCATGTGCTGGGCGATCTCGATCTCGTGCTGGTGATGAGCGTCAATCCCGGCTTCGGTGGCCAGGCTTTCATCGACAGCCAGCTCGCGAAGATCGCGGCGCTGCGCAAGGCGATCGATACGCTGGGCAAACCGATCGATCTCGAAGTCGACGGTGGCGTCAATCCCGAGACGGCCAGGCGCTGCATCAAGGCAGGCGCCGACGTCCTCGTGGCCGGCACCGCGGTCTTCAGCGGCGGGCCGGACCGCTATGCCGCCAACATCAAGGCGCTGCGCTCATGACCGACATCATCCTGCATCACTACGCCCTGTCGCCTTTTGCGGAGAAGGTGCGCATTGGCCTCGGCCTCAAGCAGGCGGCGTGGAAGTCTGTCGACATTCCCAACGTCATGCCCAAGCCTGACCTGATGCCGCTCACCGGCGGCTATCGCAAGACGCCGGTGATGCAGATCGGCGCCGACATCTACTGCGACACCCAGCTCATCATGCTGGAACTCGACAGGCGCCTGCCGTCACCCGCGTTCCAGCCCAAGGGCCGCGAAGGCGAGGCACGAGCGATCACCATGTGGGCGGATCGGCTGATCTTCTCGCCGGCGGTCGGCGTGGTCATGAGCCAGGTCGCCGACAAGTTCGGCGAGGCTTTCAAGAAGGACCGCAGCGAATTTTCCGGCCGCTTGTTCGACCCCGAAAGGATGCGCGCGGCGCTGCCGTTCGTGCGTGACCAGACGTATGCGCTGCTGTCGCTGGCCGAGACGATGTTGGCCGACGGCCGCACGTTCCTGCTGGGTGGCGAGCCGAGCCTGGCGGATTGCGCGCTCTACAATCCGGTGTGGTTCATCCGCCAGCATCTCGGCCCGGCGGCCGCACCGCTTGACCGGCTTCCGAAGATCGCCACCTGGATGGAACACATGGGCGTGCTGGGCCATGGCAAGCGCGCTGACATCGAGGCAAGCGACGCCCTCGAAATCGCCAAGGCGGCGACTCCCGGCAAGACGAGTGTCGACGGCAGCGATCCCAGCGGGCTGAAGGCCGGTCAGAAACTGTCGGTGACGCCGGATGACACGGGCAAGGTGCCGGTTGCGGGAACGCTGGTCGGGCTCGCGGCCGACCGTATTTCGCTCGCGCGCCATGACGAGCGCGTGGGTGACGTCGTCGTCCATTTCCCGCGAGCAGGCTTCATCGTCCAGGCGCTATAGCGAAACCTCGCCCTTCAGCACCGGCACGCAGCCGCCACCCACGGCAGCCCGGATGCCATCGGCTGCCCGATGCGCCGAGGCACGCAGCAGGCTGGGTCGGCCCATTTCGACGCCTTGTACGATGTCGTAGCGTCGCGCCTGTTCATCGGTCAGGGACAGCAGCAGGGCGGCAAGCGGCGTCGCGGCACTTCCCGTGGCGGCGTCTTCGACAGTGCCCGACAGCGGCGAGAACATGCGGGCGCGCAGGCGCGTTTTATTTTTGGCCTGGCCGTCATGTGCGTAGAGATAGAGTGGCAGGCGCCGCGGTCCGAGTGCGGGAAACGCCGCGTGGGCGTCGCGAAAGCGCGCGAGATCGGGAGCCGCGCGGGTGAGCCCATCGGGCGTCACCTCCGCCACAACGAAGGAGTTTCCGACCGACGCCATGACCGGCCGATGCGTGGCGAGGAGAATCTCCTCAGGTGCCAGGCCGACGCAACCAGCCAGCAGGCCAGCCGGCATTTCGGGTCCGAGCGTCAAGGGCTGAGGCGCCGCAATCGTCACGATATCGCTCTCGACCTTGACCTCGACCAGTCCGGCGATTTCCTCGAAGCGCAGCACGCCTTCCTTGGCCCGGCCACGGCCGGCCAGGACCCAGCCGGTGCCGACATTGGGATGGCCGGCGAACGGCATTTCGGCGCTGCGGTTGAAGATGCGCACGCGCGCCGTGTTGGCCGGATCGGCCGGGGGCAGGACGAAGGTCGTCTCGCTCAGATTGAACTCGGTGGCGAGCGACTGCATCTCGCCGTCCGACAGGCCCTGCGCGTCGGGAAAGACGGCGAGCGGATTGCCGCCGAAGCGCCGGTCGGTGAAGACGTCGACCGTGACGTACTCGTAGGTCTTCATCGCTAGACGACCTCGACGCCGATCTCACCCGCAATGCGGCGCAAGGCGGCAACGGAGCGCGCGGTGGCGTTGCGGCCGTCGTCGGGGCAATGCGTCTCGATGCTGGCGAGCACTTCGGGGACTTCCACGCCGCGCAGCAGTCGCCTGAGCTCGTCGGCCCAGGGAATGTCCCCGTCACCCAGCGGGACCGTTCTTTTCGCCGTCATGTCGCGGTCCTTGAGATGGATGGCATCGACATGCACGGCAAGCGGCGCGATGTCGGCGTCGCTCGGCGGCAAGCCCATCGACCAGCCGTTGGCGATGTCGACCAGGGGCTTGATGACCCTCGGCATCGGTGCCGGGAAATCGCTGAAGAAGGTGGCAAGTTCGGCCACCGAACCGACGTTGCAGACGGGCTCGTTCTCGATTTCCAGGTCGACGCTGTAGTTGCCGGCAAGGTCGGCCAGGCGTTCGAACCGGGCCACGAGATCGGAAGGCCGGTAGCCCGGATAGCGCAGATGCGTGAACACGCGCAGCTTGCGCGCCTTGAGCACGATCGCCACGTCGAAGGCGTGGACCAGCGGATCGTCGCCTGGGCAGGTCGCGGGGTCGAAGGCGAAGTCGACCTTGCCGTTGGCGGCTTCCTTGCCGGGCATGGGCCATTTCAGCAGCGGCGAGACGAAGGTCGGGACGCTGAGGCCCGCCTGCTCGATGGTTCGGGCGACCGCTGCGACCTCGGCCAGCGTCATGCCCATGAGGCTGCGGCCGCCGAGCGTCCGCATGTCGAGCCGGCGGACGTCGTTCTCGGCACAGAACGAGAGCATTTCGTCGAGGGTGGGGCCGATTTCATCGCCGATCACGGCAAGCGCAAGACGGGGCAAGGTCATGCCGCCACCCTACTATCGGGCGCCGTCTTTGGCTAAGGTCCTGTTGGCGATCGAGGGAGGCGGCATGAGCGACGAAGCGGCGATTTTCGTGGGCGCGAGCGATGCCGATCAGTATCTCCTGCTGAAGTACGGCAACCGGCATGGGCTGATTGCCGGCGCGACCGGCACCGGCAAGACCGTGACCCTGCAGACCATCGCCGAGGGCTTCTCCGCCTATGGGGTGCCGGTGTTCATGGCCGACGTGAAGGGCGATCTGTCCGGCGTCAGCCAGCCGGGCGGCGATAATCCGCGGGCGGTCGAGCGCGCCAGGCAGATGCAGATCGAGGGCTATGCCGGCCGTGCCTTCCCGACGGCCTACTGGGACCTGTTCGGCGAGAAGGGCCATCCGATCCGCACGACGGTGAGCGAGGTCGGACCGGTGCTGATGGCGCGCCTGCTTCAGCTCAACGAAACCCAGGAAGGCGTGCTCAACATCGCCTTCAAGGTCGCCGACGAACAAGGCCTGCTGCTGCTCGACTTCAAGGACCTTCAGGCCCTGCTGCAATGGCTGGCGGAGAATGCCGGCCAGCTCACCAACGAGTTCGGCAATGTGAGCAGGCAGTCGGTCGGCACCATCCAGCGCCAGCTCCTGATGCTCGACCAGCAGGGCGGCGAGGGCTTCTTCGGCGAGCCGGCACTCGATCTCACCGACATGATCCGCTGCGATGCCGCGGGCCTCGGCACGATCAACATCCTGGCCGCCGACAGGCTGATGCAGAGCCCGCGGCTCTACGGCACGTTTCTGCTCTGGCTCCTCTCCGAGCTGTTCGAGGCGTTGCCCGAGGTGGGGGACCTCGACAAGCCCAGGTTCGTTTTCTTCTTCGACGAGGCCCATCTGCTGTTCGACGACGCGCCCAAGGCCCTGCTCGAGCGCATCGAGCAGGTGGTGCGGCTGATCCGGTCCAAGGGGGTCGGCATCTATTTCATCACCCAGAACCCGCTCGATATCCCTGAGTCGGTGCTGGGCCAGCTCGGCAACCGCGTGCAGCATGCATTGCGCGCCTTCACGCCCCGGGACCAGAAGGCGGTGAAGGTCGCGGCCGAGACCTTCCGCCCGAACCGGAAGTTCGACGTCGCCCAGGCGATCACCGAACTGGGCGTCGGCGAGGCGCTGCTGTCGTTCCTCGATACCAAGGGCGTGCCGACCCCGGTCGAGCGCTGCCTGATCGCGCCGCCCCAGGGCCGCATCGGACCGGCAAAGGACGCCGAGCGGATGGCGGTCATGTCGGCGAGCCCCCTTGCCGGCAAGTACGACAAGGCCATCGACCGGGCGTCTGCCTACGAGGTGCTGACCGGCCGCGTCTCCGGCATCCAGACCACACCGGCGGCCCCGGCCAACGGTACGCCCCGCCGGCGCGGCCAGTACGGCTCCGTGCCTCAAACGGCGCCGGCGCCATCGCCATCGCCATCGCCGTCTGGTCCATGGGGTGGTCGCCCGGAGGCGCCGCCGCCGGATCCCGAGGCACCGCGCGTAGAACCCCGGCTCAAGAAAGCGCAATCGCCGGCACCCCCTCCGGCGCCGAAGGCTCCCGCCGGGCGTCAGCGCGACTCCATCGGCGTGACCGTGGCCAAGGCCGCCAGTCGCAGCATGGCCACCATCGCCGCGCGCGAAGCCGCCAAGGCGGTGTTCGGCAAGGGCAAGGCCGCCAGCATCGGCGCCAGCGTCGGTGGCGCCGTGTTGCGGGGCGTCCTGGGCTCGATCCTGCGGTAGAAGTCTCAGACCAGCCGGTCGAGTTCCTTGACGATGGCGTCGCCCATTTCCTGGGTGCCGACCTTCTTGATGCCGTCGGTCTTGCCGCCGACCAGCAGGTCGCCGGTGCGGTAACCCGCCGCCAGCACGTTCTCGACCGCCTTCTCGACAATATCGGCATCCTTGCCGAGGTCGAAGGAGTAGCGAAGCATCATGGCGTAGCTGAGCGTCTGCGCGATCGGATTGGCGAGGCCCTTGCCCGCGATGTCGGGCGCGCTGCCATGAATGGGTTCGTAGAGCGCCTTGCGCCGTCCCGTCGCATCGGGTGCACCAAGCGAGGCCGACGGCAGAAGGCCGAGCGACCCGGTCAGCATCGACGCTTCGTCCGAGAGAATGTCGCCGAACAGGTTGTCGGTGACGATGACGTCGAAGTCCTTGGGCGCGCGCAGGAGCTGCATGGCGAGCGCGTCGGCATACATGTGGCTGAGCGCTACGTCGCTATAGCTTTCCTTGTGGAGCTTGGTCGCTTCCTCGCGCCACAGCACGCCGGTGTACATCACGTTGGCTTTCTCGGCCGAGAGCACCTTGTTCTTGCGCTTGCGCGCCAGCTCGAAGGCGACGGCGCAGACGCGGCGGATTTCGGGGGCCGTGTAGCGCTGGGTGTCGAAGGCCTCGACCTCGCCCTGGGCGTTGGTGTGGCGGCCGCGTGGCTCGCCGAAATACACGCCGCTCGTCAGCTCGCGGATGATCATGATGTCGAGACCTTTGACGATCTCGGGCTTGAGCGAACTGGCATCGACCAGCGCATCGAACACCTTGGCCGGGCGCAGGTTGGCGAACAGGTCCATTTCCTTGCGCAGGCGCAAGAGGCCACGCTCGGGTTTCTTGCTGAAGTCGGCCGTGTCCCACTTCGGGCCGCCGACTGAGCCGAACAGCACGGCATCGGCCTCGAGTGCCGACTTCATGGCGTCGTCACTGAGCGGCACGCCATGCTTGTCGAGAGCGGCGCCGCCCACCAGGTCTTCCTTGATGTCGAAACCAACCGCACGCTTCTTGCCCATCCAGGCGATGATCTTGCGGACTTCGTTCATCACTTCCGGACCGATGCCGTCACCGGGCAGCACCAGCAGATTGCGATTGGACGCCATGTTGTCAGGTCTTCCGATCAGGTTTGGAGTGGTCAATCAAAACAAAGCCTCATCCTGAGGAGCGCCGTCTTCGGCGCGTCTCGAAGGAGGGGCAACAAACGCGGTGCTCGTGCCCATCCTTCGAGACGGCCGCTGCGCGGCCTCCTCAGGATGAGGTGGAATTCTTCAGGCCGCGGCGTGGAGCCAGGGCTGGGAGTCCTTCTGGCGGCTTTCGAAGTCGTCGATCGACGACTTCTTCTCCAGCGTGAGGCCGATGTCGTCGAGGCCTTCCATCAGGCACTTCTTGCGGAAGGCGTCGATCTCGAAATGGACCGTGCCGCCGTCCGGGCCCTTGATCTCCTGCTTCTCGAGGTCGACCTCGATGATGGCGTTCGAGCCGCGGCTCGCATCGTCCATCAGCTTGGCGATGATCTCTTTGGAGACCTTGATCGGCAGGATGCCGTTCTTGAAGCAGTTGTTGTAGAAGATGTCGGCGAAGTCCTCGGAGATGATGCAGCGGATGCCGAAGTCGAGCAGCGCCCAGGGGGCATGCTCGCGGCTCGAGCCGCAGCCGAAGTTGGGGCCGGCCACGAGGATCTTGGCGTTCTGGTAGGCCGGCTGGTCGAGGATGAAGTCCTTCTTCTGGCCGTCGGCCGTCCAGCGCATCTCGTAGAACAGCCCTTCCTTCAGGCCGGTGCGCTTGATGGTCTTCAGGAACTGCTTGGGGATGATCATGTCGGTGTCGACATTGACCATCGGCAGTGGTGCTGCAACGCCGCGGAGCGTCGTGAATTTTTCCATAAGTCCCTCTTGCGGAAACGCCGAAATAAACGGGCTTTCGGGGAGGCCGTCAAGCACGGCGGGGCTATCCCATATAGCCTTCCTCTGCCCCCGCGTAGCGGGGGAAGTGCCCTCGCAGGGGGCGAAGGGGGTCAGAAGCATCACCTCTGAACGCCCCCTCCGGCCTACGGCCACCTCCCCCGCAAGCGGGGGAGGAGAAGAGGGTCAGCGGGTTTTGATGACCAAAGTGCCGGCGATCATGTCGTGCAGGCCGCGCTTGCGGTCGGTGAAGGCGATCATGATGAAGCCGATGCACAGGATGATGGCCGAGATGATCTTGGCGAAGTAGCGGCCGGTCGCGTTCAGGAAGCTCAGCCGCTGGCCCTGGTCGGTCACGACGCGGAGGCCCATTGCCATCTTGCCCACGGTGGCACCGCGCTCGGAGCTCTCGAGCAGGGCGAAGTAGAGCCAACCGATGACAAGGGAAACGAGGTTGGCCACAGGATTGTAGCTCTCCATGTCCGTCGCGAAGACATTGAAGCCAACGACGCTGCCCACGACGCCCATGGCGAGGCTGAGCAGGATGGCGTCGATGATGTAGGCGACGAGGCGGATCCAGAAGCCGCCGTAGCCCACCTGGACGGAGCCTGCCGGACGGGCGTCCCAGACGGGCGGCGGTGGGGCGGCGGGACCTGAATTCGGAACGCTCATGACGTTTCTCCCTGGAGGTGGGCGGACCAATCCTACCACAGGGACTTTGCCGCTTCCTGCCCCGAAAAGAAATCGGGCGGTGCATTGCTGCACCGCCCGCGATCTTGCAGAGGCGCCGACGTCTACTGGAAGTCGCGCACGTCGGCCAAGGTTCCCTTGATGGCCGCTGCCGCCGCCATTGCCGGGCTCACCAGATGCGTGCGGCCACCGCGGCCCTGACGGCCTTCGAAGTTGCGGTTCGAGGTCGAGGCGCAGCGCTGGCCGGGATCGAGCCGGTCGGCGTTCATGGCCAGGCACATCGAGCAGCCCTGGATGCGCCACTCGAAGCCTGCCTCGAGGAAGATCTTGTCGAGGCCTTCCTTCTCGGCCTCGGCCTTCACCAGACCGGAGCCAGGCACCACCATGGCCGAAACATTCGACGCGACCTTGCGGCCGCGGGCGATCTCGGCGGCGGCACGCAGGTCTTCGATGCGGCCGTTGGTGCACGAGCCGATGAACACGCGGTCGATCGGCACGTCGACGAGCTTGGTGCCCGGAGTCAGGCCCATGTAGGCGAGCGAGCGCGCCCAGGCCTCGCGGCGGTTCTCGTCCGGTGCATTGGCCGGATCGGGCACCATGTCGGTGATCGGCAACGCGTCCTGCGGGCTGGTGCCCCAGGTGACCATCGGCGGGATATCCGAGGCGAGCAGGTCGAGCTGGCTATCGAACACCGCATTCTTGTCGGAGGGCAGACGACGCCACTGGCCCAGCGCCAGGTCCCACGCACCGCCCTTGGGCGCGTACGGCCGGCCGTAGAGGTACTTGAAGGTCGTTTCGTCCGGCGCGATCAGCCCGGCGCGCGCGCCCGCCTCGATCGACATGTTGCAGACCGTCATGCGGCCTTCCATCGTGAGTTCACGGATGGCGCGGCCGGCATATTCGATCACGTAGCCGGTGCCACCGGCGGTGCCGAGGCGGCCGATGATGGCAAGGATCGCGTCCTTCGCCGTGACGCCGAGCGGCAGGCTGCCCTCGATGGCGACGCGCATGTTCTTGGCGGGCTTCTGGATCAGCGTTTGCGTCGCCAGCACATGCTCGACTTCCGATGTGCCGATGCCGAAGGCCAGCGCGCCGAAGGCGCCGTGGGTCGAGGTGTGGCTGTCGCCGCACACGATGGTCATGCCGGGCAAGGTCAGGCCCTGCTCCGGGCCGATCACATGCACGATGCCGCGACGCGGATCATTCATGCCGAAATAGGGCACGTGGAACTCGGCGACATTCTGCTCGAGCGTCTCGATCTGGATTCGCGATTCCTCATCCACATCGCCTGCACTGACCGGCAGGGTCGACGTGTTGTGGTCGGCCACGGCGACCGTGGCGTCGGGCCGGCGCACGGACCGGCCGGTCATCCGCAGGCCCTCGAAGGCCTGCGGGCTGGTCACTTCGTGCACCAGGTGCCGGTCGACATAGATCACGCAGGTGCCGTCGTCCTGGCGATCGACGACATGGCCATCCCAGATCTTCTCGAACAGGGTGCGCGGCTTGGGCGGCTCAGGTGGCGGCGTGGCCGCCTTCTTGCGGAACGCCATGCTGCACCTACTTCTTGCCGCCGCCCTTGGCGGCACGGACGTTGCCTTCGGACTTGGGCTTTTCCTTCTTGATCCTCTCGCGGCGCGGACGCTTGATCGCCTCCTCGGCCTGGACGGCCAGCAGTTCGCGCTGGGCCTCGGTGTCCTCGGCGATGCGGCTCGCCTTGCCGCGCAGATCGCGCAGGTAATAGAGCTTGGCGCGACGCACGACGCCCTTGCGGACGACCTCGATCTCCCAGATGCCCGGCCCATAGAGCGGGAACACGCGCTCCACGCCTTCGCCGAAGCTGATCTTGCGCACCGTGAACGAGGAGTTCACGCCGGCATTCTTGCGCCCGATGCACAGGCCTTCATAGACCTGGATGCGCTCGCGGTTGCCTTCCTGCACCTTGACGTGCACCTTGAGCGTATCGCCCGGCTCGAAGCGCGGCACCGGCCGCTCGGCCTGCACCTTGTCCATCGTCGTCTGGCCGACCATATCGAGAATGTTCATCGCATCCATCCTTTCGTCACTTCTCTTCAGTTTCCGTCGCGGTCCGGCGCCGGGCCCATAAATCGGGCCGCCGCCGCCGCGTAATCTCTCGTCGTTCCTTCATCCGCCACTCGGCGACCTTGCCGTGGTGGCCCGAGACCAGGATCTCCGGCACCTGCCGTTCGATCCCATCGGGCCCGGTCCACGAGGCCGGCCTTGTGTAGTGCGGGTATTCCAGCAGTCCGTCCTCGAAACTCTCCTCGTTCGCCGATGCCGGCTCGCCCATCACCCCGGGCAGCAGCCGCACGCAGCAATCCAACACCGCCATGGCCGCGATCTCGCCGCCCGAAAGCACGAAATCTCCGACCGAAATCTCCTCCAGCGCGTGGCCCTCGATGACGCGCTCATCCACGCCTTCGAACCGTCCACACACCAGCAGCACGCCCGGACCCGCCGCCAGTTCCCGCCCGCGCGCCTGGTTGAACGGCGCGCCCCTGGGCGAGAGCAGTATCTTCGGCACTCCCGGAACGGCGACCGCCTCGATCGCCGCCGACAGCACGTCGGGCTTCATCACCATGCCGGCGCCGCCCCCGAAGGGCGCATCGTCGACAGTACGATGGCGGTCCTTGGCGAACCGCCGGATATCGACGGCCGACAAGTCCCACACGCCGTCGCTCAACGCCTTGCCCGCCAGGCTTTCACCCAGGGGTCCCGGAAACATCTCCGGGAAGAGCGAGAGCGCCGTCGCGCGCCACACGTTCCTCTACGCCTCCTTCGCTTCACCGCCCGGCAGCACGCCTGCCGGCGGATCGACCACAACCTTGCCGCCCTCGACGTCGACCTCGGGCACCGCCTCGGCGGTGAAGGGCAGCATCACCGAACTCCGCGATGCGCTGCCTCCCGAGACCTCCATCGTCCGCCCGGCGCCGAAATCGTGGAAGGCGATCACCTTGCCCCAATCCCGACCATCCTGGCCGACGGCCGCGAGGCCTATGATGTCGGCCTCGTACCACTCCCGCTCGTCCGTGGCGGGCAGGCGCTCGCGCTCCACATAGAGCCGCAAACCCCGCAATGCCTCGGCCGCCGTCCGATCGGCTACGCCCTCGATCCGGGCCAGCACCGCGTCCTTCACGGTGCTCAAAGCCTCGACCCGGTACTGCTTCCGTCCCGTCTCGTCCGACAGCGGGCCATAGGAGGCGATCGCCATCGGGTCGTCCGTGTAACTTCTGATGCGTACCAGGCCGCGCACACCGTGCGGCGCCGCGACGACGCCCAACAGGATGCGGCCCTTGGTCATCAGAAGATCCTCATCAGGTGGCCGCGGCCTCCTTGGCGGGCTCGGCCGGTGCCGCGGCGGCAGTCGCTGCTGCTGCGGCCTTCATGCGCTCCTGCGTCTTGGCGCGGGGCTGCGGCTTCTTGCTCTGCTCGCGGCGCTCGCGCGGCTTCATCAGCTCGGCGGTCGCCAGGAAGCGGGCGACGCGGTCCGACGGCTGGGCGCCGACCTTGAGCCAATGGGCAATGCGCTCCTGGTCGAGCGTGATGCGCTGCTCGTGCTCGCGCGGCAGCAGCGGATTGTAGGTCCCGAGCTTCTCGATGAAGCGGCCGTCACGCGGGCTGCGCGAGTCGGCGACCACGATGTGGAAGAACGGCCGCTTCTTGGCGCCGTGCCGGGTCATGCGAATGGCTAGCATACTTTCGATCCTCTCTTTCGATACGTCCGAGTCACTTGTTCCTTGATAGCTTCAGCGCGGAAAGCCCGGGGGCTGCATCATGCCCCCGAGTCCGCGCATGAATTCTTTTTCGCCGAGCTTGTTGACGCGCTTCATCATCTTCAGCATGTCGGCGTGCTGCTTGAGCAGCTTGTTGACGTCCTGCACCTGCACGCCGGATCCCTTGGCGATGCGCTTCTTGCGCGAGGCATGGATGACGTCCGGGTTGCGGCGTTCCTTGGGCGTCATCGACAGAATGACAGCCTCCTGGCGCTTGAGCTGGCCCTCGTCGATCTTGGCCTTGGACATCGCGGCCTTGGCCTGCATGGCGCCCGGCAGCATGCCCATCAGCCCCGACAACCCGCCCATCTTGCGCAGCTGGCGCAGCTGGTTGAGCAGGTCGTCCATGTCGAACTGGCCCTTGCGGACGCGGGCGGCGAGCTTCTCGGCGTCTTCCTTGTCGATCGTCTCGGCGGCGCGCTCGACCAGCGAGACGATGTCGCCCATGCCGAGGATGCGGCTGGCGATGCGGTCGGGATGGAACGGTTCCAGCGCATCGAACTTTTCGCCGACGCCGATCAGCTTGACCGGCCGGCCGGTGACCGCGCGCATGGAGAGTGCCGCACCGCCGCGGGCATCGCCGTCGACGCGGGTCAGCACGATGCCGGTGACGGCCAGCCGTTCGTTGAAGGCCTTGGCGACGTTGACGGCATCCTGGCCGGTCATGGCGTCGGCGACGAGCAGCGTCTCCTTGGGTTTCGCAAGCGCGCTGATGTCGGCCACTTCCTTCATCAACTCTTCGTCGATGGAGAGGCGGCCGGCGGTGTCGAGGATCAGGACGTCGAAGCCTTCGCGCCGCGCCGTCTCGAGCGCGCGCCGGGTGATGGCCAGCGGCATCTCGAGCGGCACGATCGGCAGCGTCGGCACGCCGGTCTGCTCGCCCAGCACCTTGAGCTGCTGCTGGGCGGCCGGGCGGCGGGTGTCGAGCGAGGCCATCATGACCCGGCGCTTGACCGAGAAGGAGCCGCCGAATTCGGCGGCCATGCCCTGCGGGCCCTGGCTGAGGCGGTAGCCGATCTTGGCGCTGGAGGTCGTCTTGCCCGAGCCCTGCAGGCCCACCATCAGGATGACGACCGGGGGGATGGCATTGAGGTCGAGGTCGGCCACTGTGCCGCCCAGCATCTCGACCAGGTGATCGTTGACGATCTTGATGACCATCTGGCCCGGCGTGACCGAGCGGATGACATCGGCGCCGACGGCCTTGGGACGGACCGAATCGATGAAGTCCCGGACGACGGGCAGCGCCACGTCGGCTTCGAGCAGGGCGGTGCGAACCTCGCGCAGGGCCGCGTCGACATCGGCCTCGGAGAGCGCACCACGCCCCCGCAGCTTGTCGAATACGTCGCCCAGACGTTTGCTCAGACCTTCAAACATGCCCGTCCCAGAACTCCTTTTGCCCAAACGACAATCGCGCCGATGCGCGAACCTTCGCGGATCAGCGGAGCTCCCCTCTCAGGCAACCAAGGTGGGGGAACCGGTAGAAATCGGCACGACCGATTGAGCGGCCGGGGTATAAGGCCTGCCGGCCGAGGAGTCAAAAGACTTGCCGACTGACCCTAACTCATTGATTTATAACACTTCCGGGTCGATCGGCGGCCGCGAGATCCTGCTCTTCCTGGCGGCCCTGCCTCTGTTTGGGGGCCCCGTGCTCTGGCTGCTGCCCGATCGCAGCCTGTTGCCGCTGATCGGAGCCTTCTTCGGCGTCGGCCTCGCCGCCGTGCTGGTGGCGGTGGCGCCGCTCGGACGGGCCGCCCTGCCGGCGCTGGGCTTTCGGAGGGTTGGCTGGCGGCCGGTGGTCTTCGGCACGCTCGGCACCACGGCTTTGTCGGTCGCCGTCAGCCAGTTCGGGCTCGAACCCCAGGGCGTTAAACAGGCGATGAAGATCGCCCAGGAGCCGGCGGCGTTCCTGCTCAGCCTCGCCTTGCTCGCCGGCCTGGCGCCGCTGGTCGAGGAACTCGTCTTCCGCGGCCTGCTCTATGGCTGGCTCGCAAGCCGCTGGGGAGCGGGTATCGCCTTCACCGTGAGTTCTCTGGTCTTCGCCGCGGCCCATGTCGAGCCCGCGCATGCCCTCCTGGTGCTGCCGCTCGGCCTGCTGTTCGGCTGGCTGCGCTGGCGTACCGCCTCGCTGTGGCCATCGCTGGCGGCGCATATGGCGAACAACGGGCTGGCGGTCGCCGCCGCCGCCTATCTCCAGGCTTGAGGAAATGAGAGTTGACATTTCAGCAGGTTTTAGCCTATATTTCTGACAGGCTGGCGGGGATTGCGCCGGCCTCTTTCGTTCGTTCCGGCAAGACCTGCCCGCGGCCGCCCGCGGGTTCGCGCTAAAGCGCTTGGTGCAGCCGCCGCGGGTCCTGACCCGCGGACCCATCAACCTCTGACCCCCCTCCGTCCCCTCCGGGGACACCTCCCCCGCAGACGGGGGAGGAGTTTGTGTCACCCCTTCTTCTCCTCCCCCGTCTGCGGGGGAGGTGCCCCGTCTTTCGGGGCGGAGGGGGCGGACTCCGGGCCCAACTTCGGGCCCAACACTCCCACGTTTCAGGTGGGCCCGCCGGGACGGGTAAAATCCCGTATTCATTGGCTTTCCGGCGCGCGGAGAGCCGATATTCTGTCGGTCGAGTTGGGCCAGTTTTGAAAAGTTGGGCCAGCAGGGACGAGGCTAGGACGCGAGCTTGCGGTCGACGAAATCGAGCCGGTCCTGGCCCCAGAAGATCTCGCCGTCGATGACGAACGAGGGTGCGCCGAAGACGTTCTCGGCGATCGCGTGCCTGGTGTAGGCCTCGCGCTTCTCGGCCATCTCGGGCGCCTCGCTCGCCTTGATCACCGCATCGGCATCGAGGCCGCAGCCGGCGATGATCTGCTTCAGGGTTGCGGGATCGCCGGGGTTCTTCTCCTCGGCCCAGATCGCGGCCATCACCGCGTGCGCGACCTTGATCGCGTCGGCCATGCGGCCCTGCTCGCGCAAGGCGATGACGCATTTGGCCGCCGGCACCTCGTTGCAGGGAAAGAACTTGGGCTCGAGCGTGAGCTTGACGCCGCTCTGCTCGCGCCACCGCTTCAGCTCCATCATGCGATAGGCTTGGCGCTGCGGCGCGCGCTTGGGCAGCGGCAGGCCGCCCGATACGGAAAACACCGACCCGAAATCGACCGGCCAGATCGTGATGCTGGCACCGTACTTCTTGGCCATCGCCTCGAAGCGCTTGGACCCGAGATAGGTCCAGGGTGAATTGAGCGAGACGTAGTAGTCGACATGCTTGGCCATGGAAATTCCTCCGCCGGCCGACTGTGGCGCAATGGCAGGCGACAGCAAAGTCCCGATGCGCCATCCTGATCACGTGTCGGAACGAGCCATCGCGATCACCGGCGGCGACGCTGCCTACTTCGGCCTCATGAGCGAGTGCATCGGCTCGCTGCGGGCGACGGCCGAGGGCCGCGCGCTGGCTCTCGGCGTCCTCGATTGCGGCCTGACCGAGGAGCAGCGGGACTGGTGCCGCGGGCAGGGCGCCGAGCTCGTCGTGCCGCAATGGGATTTCGATTTTCCCGGCCGCGACGGGCTCAAGGACGGCTACAAGGCGCTGACCGCACGGCCGTTCCTGCCGCGCTATTTCCCGGGCTTCGATCTCTATCTCTGGATCGACGGCGATTGCTGGGTCCAGCAGGGCGACGCCATCGCGCTGTTCCTGGCCGCCGCGCGCACCGGCAAGCTCGCCGTGGCGCCGGAGATCCATCGCTCCATGCGGCACTATCGCCACGCCTGGAAGGAATTCTCGACGATCAACGGCGCGGCCTTCGAATCCTGCTTCGACCGGGAGACAGCGGACAGGCTGGTGCGCTATCCGCTGATCAATGCCGGCGTCTTTGCGCTGCCCGCCGATGCGCCACATTGGCGGGGGTGGGCTGACCTGCTGGGCGAGGCGTTGCAGCGCTCCACCGACATGACCGACCAGATCACGCTCAACGTGCTGGTCTACGACAGGGGCTTCGACTGCGAGCCGCTGCCGAGCCGCTGCAACTGGCCGGTCCATCATGCCACCCCGGCCTGGGATGCCGGGCGCGGCCTGTTTGTCGAACCGGCCATGCCCTACGAGGCGCTCGGCATCCTGCATCTGACGATCTACACCAAGCGCCTGGCCACGCTGGACGTGCGCGAGATCGGCGGACCCCATGCCGGGCAGGTCCGGCCGCGCTCGTTGCGCTGGCCCGGTCGAACGGCCATATAGCGGCGCATGAGCAGGCTGCCGTTCTTGAAGATGCACGGGCTGGGCAACGACTTCGTGGTGCTCGACGCACGCACGACGCCGCTCGACCTGTCGCTGCAGCGCCGGCGCGCCATCGCCGACCGGCGCCTGGGCGTGGGCTGTGACCAACTCATCGTGCTGGAAGCGCCGACCGAGGATGACGCCGACGTCTTCATGCGCATCTTCAATCCCGACGGCGGCGAGGCCGGCGCCTGCGGCAACGCCACGCGCTGCGTCGCCTCCGTCGTGATGGACGAGCGCAAGACCGACCAGGTCACGGTGCAGACGATCTCCGGCCTGCTCGAATCGCAGAAGACCGGGATGGGGAGCAACGGGTTGCCGGTGATCTCCGTCGACATGGGCCTGGCCCGGCTCGACTGGCGCGAGATCCCGGTACGCGAAGCCTGCGACACCAATCACATGCCGGTGGGCCTGGGGCCGCTGCAGGACCCCGTCGGCACCAACATGGGCAACCCGCACGCCACCTTCTTCGTCGACGACCTCGCCGAGATTCCGATCACCGAACTCGGCCCCAAGCTCGAGCACGACCGCTTCTTCCCCGAGCGCGCCAACATCGGCGTCGTTCAGCCCCTGGGCGAGGGCAGGTTGCGGTTGCGCGTCTGGGAACGCGGCGCCGGCCTCACGCTCGCCTGCGGGTCGGGCGCCTGCGCCGCTGTCGTCGCCGCCAGCCGCCGCGGCCTGGTGGACCGCAAGGCAGAGGTGATCGTCGATGGTGGCACGCTCACCATGGAATGGCTGCGCGATGGCCACGTGCTCATGACCGGCGGTATCGCGGTCGCCTTCAAGGGCGAGCTCGACGCCTCGCTGCTCGCCTGAGGGACCATCGTGAGCGATACGATGGAAACCGAAAAGAAGGGTTGGCTCTCGCGCCTGCGTTCCGGGCTTTCCAAGTCGACCAAGCGCGTCACCGAAAGCATCACCGGCCTCTTCACCAAGAAGAAGCTGGATCAGGAGACCCTGAACGAACTCGAGGACGCGTTGATCCAGGCCGATCTCGGCGTCAGCGTCGCCGCCCGCCTGGTCGGGAAGCTCGGCAAGGAGCGCTTCGGCAAGGAAGTGACCGACGAGGAAGTGCGCGCGGCCTTCGCCGACGACATCGCCGAGATCCTGCAGCCGGTCGCGACGTCGCTGGTCATCGACGTCGCGCGCAAGCCGCATGTCGTGCTGGTGGTCGGCGTCAACGGCAGCGGCAAGACCACGACCATTGCCAAGCTCGCCAACCTCTACAAGCGCGAGGGGCACAAGGTCATGCTGGCGGCGGGCGACACGTTCCGCGCCGCTGCCGTCGAGCAACTCAAGGTGTGGGGCGAGCGCGCCGGTGTGCCGGTGATCGCCAAGGACACCGGCGCCGACGCGGCGGGCCTTGCTTTCGAGGCGCTGGAGCGCGCGAAGGCCGAGGGCTGCGACGTGCTGCTGATCGACACCGCCGGCCGTCTGCACAACAAGACCAACCTGATGGACGAGCTCGCCAAGATCGTGCGCGTGATCCGCAAGCTCGATGCCGAGGCGCCGCATTCCTGCCTGCTGGTGCTCGATGCCACCACCGGCCAGAACGCCCATGCCCAGGTCGAGACCTTCAAGACCCTGTCGCCGGTCGATGCGCTGGTGGTGACCAAGCTCGACGGCAGCGCCAAGGGCGGCGTCCTCGTGGCGCTGGCCGAGAAGTTCAAGTTGCCCGTCGTTGCCATCGGCGTCGGCGAGGGCATCGACGATCTCAGGCCATTCGAGGCGCGGGCCTTTGCGCGCGGATTGATGGGGCTGCCGGCATGACCGAGAAGACGGAAGAGCAGGACGGCATGCGGCGGCTCTACGCCACCGCGCTGGAACTGGGGCCGCTGGTGCTGTTCTTCGCCGCCAACGGCCGCTGGGGCATCTATTGGGGCACCGGCATCTTCATCATGGCGACGGCGATCGCGCTGCCCTGCTATCGCTGGCTGGAGAAGCGCTGGCCGGTCATGCCTCTGGTCGGTGGTTTCTTCGTGCTGGTGTTCGGCGGCCTTACGATCTGGTTGCAGGACGACACCTTCATCAAGCTGAAGCCCACCATCGTGAACTGCCTGTTCGGAACGATCCTGGGCGGCGGTCTGCTGCTGTTTCGCCGGCCGCTTCTGAAGCCGCTGTTCGGCACGGCCTTCCGCCTCACCGACGAAGGCTGGCGCAAGCTCACGCTGCGCTGGACGCTGTTCTTCTTCGTGCTGGCGGCGGTCAACGAGGTGATGTGGCGCGGCTTCACGACCGACACCTGGATCGCCAGCAAGATGTTTCTGAGTTTCCCGCTGACGCTGGTCTTCGCCTTCCTGCAGGTCCCCTTGCTCAAGCGCTATTGGGACGGCGCCGACAATCCCTTCGCGCGCGGGAGCTGAGCTCAGTCGATCTCCGGCTCCGCCCGCTGCGCCTTCCTGAGGCTGGAGAGCGGCGGCAGTTTGTTCGTGAGCAGCGCGACGCAATCCAGGATACCGGTATCGGTCGGGCCCTTGCGTGTCGGCACGCCGTTGCCGGCGAGCGCCTGCTTGTGCTTGCGCAGCATCGCGCGAAACGCCTCGACGCGCTGCCAGCCGACGTAGCCCTCTGCGTCCAGCTGCGTACCGTGCTTGCGCAACCACATCGCCGCTGCGCCCGCGACATGGACGGTGGCGTAGGACGTGCCGTCGCCGGCGCCCGCAACGTCCTTGAACGGTTCGGGCAGCCCGAACACCGAGTTCGGCCGGCAGATATCGTCGGCCGGCGCCCAGGCGTCGACGAACGGACGGCCGATCTCGTAGTCGAAGCAGACCTTCATCTCGTCATTGATGCCGCCGGCCATGATAGTGCGCGAGTAACGGCCGGGATAGACCGTGGCGCCGACGAGCTGCGGCGCGTCGTCGGTCTGGCCGGCTGCGCAGACGATGATGACACCGCGTTCGTAGGCATGGTCGACGGCGCGGCCCAGCGCATGCATCTGCTTGACGTTGCCGACGATCGACTGGACGCCGAGGCTGATCGAGATCACGTCGGCCAGGTTGCGGTCGACGGCGTCCATGATGGCGTTGGCGGCATTCAGGATGGTCTGGCCGGTCAGCATCACGCCGTTGGTGACGCGGTAGGGCACGACCGGCACGGTCGGGCAGACGCCGATGTAGATGCCGGGCAGGTTGCCGCACAGCGCGCCCAGCGTGCGCGTGCCGTGACCCGGCGTGACCACCAACCCGCCGCCGCCGTTCAGCGGATCGCGGGGCTCGGCCACGCCGCTATCGACATAGTTGATGCCGCGATCGACCAGCAGGGCGGGCCTGTCGCTCGCAAGGTTGAAGACGATGTGGTTGGTGAAGCCCGTGTCGAGATGGGCAATCAGGATGCTGTTCCAGTCGAGATCGGCGCCGAACTCGTCGGCGAGCAGACGCATCGCCTCGCGCGAGCGGACGGCGCCGGTGTTCCAGTTGCTGATGGGCATGATGGTCTCCCCCTCTGGGGAGGACTCTCATGAGGCAGATGGGCCGTCACAAGGCCCTCGGGCGCATATCTTGCCGTCAGACACCCTCGGGTTTGCGCGGCGGCCACATGCGGGCAAGGTCGCCGGTCGGGTTGGAATAGGTCGCGAAATCGGCCTTGCCGCGCGATTCGTGGAAATGCGCCAACGCCCACACGACCGTCGGGAAGGCGAGCTGCTCCCAGGGGATGTCGGCCCAGTCGACCAGCGCCACCTCTTCGCTCTCGACGCCGGCGGCGATGTCGGCGCTCACTAGCCTGGCGCGATACATGATCTGCACCTGGCCGATGCGCGCCACGCTGTACATGGCCAGCAACCGCTCGATCTCGATGGTGGCGCAGGCCTCTTCCCTGGCCTCGCGCGCCGCCGCCTGTTCGGTCGTCTCGCCCAGTTCCATGTAGCCCGCCGGCAAGGTCCAGAAGCCTTTGCGCGGTTCGATCGCTCGCTTGGCCAAAAGGATTTTGTCGCCCCAGGTACAGACAGCGCCCGCCACGATCTTGGGATTCTGGTAATGGATGAATTCGCAGCGGCCACAGATCAACCGCTCGCGATTGTCACCCTCCGGGACGCGCTTCTCGAAATGTTCGGGCGGATCCCACGGGAGCCGCGGACGTTCTGGCAGGGTCGGGGCGCTCATGCCCCGAGTCTTAAGCTGCCCGGATGAGCGCCGCAACGCCGGGCAGGGTCTTGCCTTCCATCCATTCGAGGAAGGCGCCGCCTGCCGTCGAGACATAGGAGAACTGCTCCTCGACGCCCGCTGCGGCCAGCGCCGCCACCGTGTCGCCGCCGCCCGCGACCGACAACAGCCGCTTCGTGCCCGTCAGCTGACCGACGGTGCGCGCCAGCGCCATCGTGCCGGCATCGAACGGCGGGATCTCGAAGGCGCCGAGCGGGCCGTTCCACACCAGTGTCGCGCACTCGCGCACTTCCTTCTCGTAGAGCGCGGTCGAGCGCGGCCCGACATCGAGGATCATCTGGTCATCGGGGCAGGCGTTGGCATCCACCACCGTGCTCGCGGCGCCGGCCTTGAACTCGCCCGCCACCACGACGTCGATCGGCAGCAGCACCGTGCATTTGGCGGCCTTGGCCTTCTCGAGGATTTCCAGCGCCGTCGGCGCCAGGTCCTTCTCGCACAACGACTTGCCGACCCTGATCCCTTGCGCATGCATGAAAGTATTGGCCATGCCGCCGCCGATGATCAGTCTGTCGACCTTGCCGACGAGGTTGCCCAGCAGGTCGAGCTTGGTCGACACCTTGGCACCACCGACCACGGCACAGACCGGCCGCTTCGGATTGCCGAGCGCCTTGTCGAGCGCCTCGAGCTCGGCCTGCATCAGACGGCCCGCCGCCGCCGGCAGGCGGTTGGCGATGCCCTCGGTCGAGGCATGCGCGCGATGCGCGGTCGAGAAGGCGTCGTTCACGTAGAGGTCGCCCAGCACCGAGAGCTTGTCGATGAAGGCCGCATCGTTCTTCTCCTCCTCCTTGTGGAAGCGGAGATTTTCCAGCAGCAGCACTTCGCCGGGTTTCATCGCCCGCACCGCATCCTCGGCCAGCGGGCCGATGCAGTCCTCGGCGAAGGCGACCGGCTTGCCGAGCGCATTCGACAGTGGCTCGACCAGCGCTTTGAGCGACATCTCCGGCACGGGCTTGCCGTCGGGCCGGCCGAAGTGGCTCAGCACCACGACCCTGGCGCCCTTGGCCGCGAGCTCGGCGATCGTCGGCGCGGCGCGCTCGATGCGCGTGGCGTCGGTGACCTTGCCGTTCTTCATCGGCACGTTGAGATCGACGCGCACCAGCACGCGCTTGCCGGCAACGTCGGCGGTGTCGATCGTCTTGAAGGTGACCTGGGGCATGAACTCTCTCTGGAGGATTGACGCCTTGGTCCCTAGCGTTTCCGGATGACGAAGACCAGTGTCTCGCCGTCGCGCGTGCTCGACACCAGCTCATGGCCAGTCTGGCGGCAATAGGCGGGGAAGTCCTGCTCGGCGGCGGGGTCGGTGGCCCGCACCGTCAGCAGCCCGCCGCTCGCGAGCTCGCGCAGCTTGCGGTTGGCCCGCAGCACTGGCAGCGGGCAGAGCAGCCCCGAGGCGTCGTATTCGAGCGTGTCAGTCACGGGGACGATAATACTTCATGGCTTCGTTCACCCAGCCTCGGATGTCGTTGATTCGCGTCGTGTCGGCGGGATGGGTGCTCAACCACTCCGCCTGGTTTTTGCGGCCGGCATTGGCGGCGCGCATGCGCTCCCACAGGCCGATCGCCTCGCGCGGGTCGTAGCCGGCCAGCGCCATCAGCACCAGCCCGATGCGGTCGGCTTCCGATTCCTGCGCCCGCGACATCGGCAGGATGAACCCCACCGTGGCGCCGGCACCGACCGCCGCCATCATCCCCGGCAGGTACGTGCGGCTGCTGCCGCTCACGGTGCTCGCCAGCGCCGCCCCTGCGGCTGCGGCGCCGACCGACGCCACCATCTGGTTGCTCATGCGCTCGGCGCCGTGACGTGCCAGCGCATGTGCCACCTCGTGGGCGATCACCACGGCGAGGCCGGCCTCGGTCCGGGTGATCGGCAGCAGGCCGGTATAGACGAACACCTTGCCGCCCGGCAGGCAGAAGGCGTTGGGCTCGTTCTTGTCGATGGTCTTGAATTCCCAGCGGAACCGCGGGGCGCGCCACATCTCGGCCGGCGGCCGTTCGGCCGCCGG
>NZ_SCVH01000058.1 GCF_004296935.1 Reyranella sp. | reverse complement strand
ACCAACGCTCTCGTCCTCGAGGAAGGCCGCGCCATCGTCGACGCCGGAAATGCCCGCGTCATCGAAGAACTGCGCAGCGCAATCCGCCGCCGGTACTGATCGGGCCGTCGAACGGCAGGGGGATAACGTCGATCCGGCGCTTGCGCAGTTCTTCGATGACGCGGGCATTTCCGGCGTCGACGATGGCGCGGCCTTCCTCGAGGACGAGAGCGTTGGTCGCGAGCAGGTTGGCTTCGTCCCTGGAGACGGCGATTGCGTCCCAGTCGCGCAGCGACCTCGGCAGGCCATCGATGAGCTTTTCCGGGCACCAGACGAGCAGGCCGGGCTTGATCAGCGCCAGGACGCAATCGAGGTGGAGCACGTTCGACCTCATCGCTACCGGAATGACCCGGTAGGCATCGCCCAGCAGGGCCTGCAGCCAGTCGGCGCCGGCGAGATCGGAGGCGCAGCCGGAAATCCCGACATAGACCTCGTAGCCGTTCAGCAAGGTGTCGCCGCCCTCGAGGAACGGACCGTCGACGCAGCCGGGCGAACCCAGCGGTACACTCGACCAGCGCGCGCCGCGCTGCTGCACGACCTGCTGGATGATCGGTCGCAGCCCATAGCGTTCGCGCTGCCGGCACTTCAGGCGGATCGAGGCGTCGATCACATGGTTGCCGATCACGATCATGCCGTCGCGGGGGAAAAGCTGCGCGCCCTCGCCGTTGCCGGCGAGGAAGGTACGTTCTTCGCCTTCGAGCCGTTGCGGGCGGTGGACGGTGACGCCTTCGCGCGCCACCAACTCGGCCAGCGCTTCGACCTGGCGCTCGATCCGGTGGGCACGTTCAGGATCAACATCGATCAGGCGGCGGCCGGCATGCTGGCGACTGAAAGCATCACCCGGCGGCACCAGCCAGCGCTGGGATTCTTCGTAGAAGACCACAAAATCCTCGGCCGGCGAGATGCCGATGACGACCTCGCGAAGCTTGCCCCACTCGTGATGGGCGCCGAAGAGCACGGTTAGACCCGGGCGTAAATGTCTTCGTAGCGGACGATGTCGTCCTCCTCGACATAGTCGCCGGTCTGGACCTCGACCACTTCCAAGAGTTCGGTGCCGGGGTTGGCAAGGCGGTGGATGCCGCCGATCGGGATGTAGGTCGATTCGTTCTCGTGCAGGGTCATGATCTTGCCGTCGAGCGTCACCTCGGCGACGCCCTTGACGACCACCCAATGCTCGGCCCGCCGGTTGTGGCTTTGCAGACTGAGCTTGGCGCCGGGCTTGACGGTGAGCCGCTTGGCGCGGAAGCGTTCGCCACGGTCGATGTCCTGGTAGCTGCCCCATGGCCGGTGCATCACGGCGTGCTCGGTGGCCGCGCGGTGCTTGCCGTCGGACATGCGCTGCACGACATCCTTCAACCGAGGAAGATTGTCGCGATGGCCGACCAGCACGGCATCGTTCATCGACACGACGACGACGTCCTCGACGCCGATCACGGCCGTCAGCGGGCCATCGGAGCGGATGTAGGAGTTGCGCACATGGTCGAGCTCGACCGGGCCCTCGGTAACGTTGCCGGCGCTGTCGGCCTCGCCGACATCGAGCAGCGCGTCCCAGGTGCCGAGATCGGACCAGCGGAACCGGGCCGGGACCACCCAGCATTTGTCGGTGCGTTCCATGACCGCATAGTCGATCGACTTGGCGGGCGCCTTGGCGAATGCCTCGGCGTTGAGGAACACGGTCGAGCCGGTCTTCTTGGCCTTGGCCACGGCCTCTTCGGCGGCGGCGGCCATCGCCGGTTCGAAGCGCGCCATTTCGGAGAGCAGCAGTTCGGGTGGGAACAGGAAGTTGCCGCTGTTCCACAGCAGGCCTTCGGCGATGTAGCGGAGCGCCGTTTGGGCATTGGGCTTCTCGACGAAGGCCGCGACCTTCAGGACTGTGCCGATATGCTCGCTGCCCGGCCGGATGTAGCCGTAGTCGGTCTTGGGCTCCGTCGGTGGAATGCCGAAGGTCACGATGCCGCCCTGCTGTACGGCCGCGAGTCCTTCGCGGCAGCCGGCAAGGAATTCCTCGGCGCCGATCACCAGGTGATCCGACGCCAGCGCCAGCACGGCCTTGGCACCGAGCCCGTGCGTGTAGGCAGCGGCGGCGGCCATGGCAGGGCCGGAGTCGCGGCGCGACGGCTCGACCAGGATGTCGATCTCGATGCCGATGTCCTTGGCCTGGCCCTCGCACATGAAGCGATAGGCCTCGTTGGTCGCGATCACGGGCTTGCCGAACAGGTTGCGGTCGGCGACGCGCAGCAACGTCTGCTGGTAGGTCGATTGCTTGCCGAGCAGCGGGACGAACTGTTTCGGCATGCTCTCGCGCGACAGGGGCCACAGGCGTTTGCCGGAGCCTCCAACCAGGATTACGGGCGTGATGAGCGACATTCGGATGGCATCCGTTGGCAAGAGGGCGTTAGCGGCCGGCCGAGGCCGCGTGTCGGGCCGCGATATAGCCGAAGGTGAGGGCCGGGCCAATGGTGATCCCGGCCCCGGGGCAGGTCCCGCCCATCACACTGGTCATGTCGTTGCGGGCGGCATAGAGGCCCGAAATGAGGGCTCCTTGGCCGTCCAGCACCCTTGCATGGCCATCGACCCGCAAGCCCGGGAAAGTGCCGATATCGCCGGGGATCAGCTTCATGGCGTAAAATGGCCCCGGGCCCAGGGCCGGCATATTGCCTTTTGCAGTACCTGTGCGTCGCCCCCCACTTGGCCGCGAGGCTGATGGGCGGCGGAGAGCGTCGCGGCAAATCCGGCAGCGCCCGAGCCCACCACCAGCAAGTCCGTTTCAATCATCGCTTGGTTTCGCTTGAGGTGCGGTCGACATTCTCTTCGCGGCGGCGCTTCGACTCGTTCTCGACCGCTTCGGCGAGGGCAGGGATATGCGAGGCAATTTCATAGAAGTCGCTGGCATAAAGCACCAACAGCGTGGTCGGTCGCGTGGTCGCGACCGTGGCGCTGCGCGGCTGGCGCTCGAGCAGCGCCATCTCGCCGAAGAATGCTCCTTCGCCCAGTCGCACCGTGCCGCCTGAGGGCAGACGGACTTCGACTTCGCCACTGGAGATGAAGAACATGGAGTCGCCGGGATCGCCGCGTCGCACGATGATGATGCGGGAGGGGTAGTAGCGGGTCCGCAGTTTACCTACGATTTCCGACAGGGTGACGACCCCCAGCGCGGCGAAGATCGGCACGCGCGCGACCTGTTCCCACACTCTCAGGTATTCACGCCGACGCTCTTCCTGGGCAAAGCCGGTCGCCAGCACGCCGGTCATGATGGCGAGCACTGTGATGCCGCTGATCATCAGCACGGAGCCGACCATGCGTCCACCGGCCGTGAGCGGCACCACATCGCCGTAGCCCGTCGTGGTCAGGGTAACCACCGCCCACCACAGCGCGTTGGGCAGGCTGCCGAAGGCGTCGGGCTGGCGCTCGCGCTCGAGCAGATGCGCACCGGTCGCGGCGATCACCAGCAGGATGAAGAACAGGATCAGGACGCTGGCGATCGGCGCGCGCTCGTTGGATATGACATGGGACAATGTGCCGAGCGCCGGCGCATGCAGGCCCAGTTTCAGGATCCAGAGAACGCAGAATATCGATGCGGCGTCCGAACCGACGATCCGATAGCCGGCCAGCCACATGAAAACCGGCACGGTCGCCAGTAGGCCAACCAGGCCCGGCAGCGACACCGCCCAATGCAGGCGGGCCATGGTGGCCGAGATTTCGCCGTAGCGTGACGCTTCCGGCGCGGTCCATAGCCGCACCAGGTACTCGATGAAGAACAGAATCGCGACGGCCCAGATGGCGTAGCGCAGGGCATTCCGCGCATCGGGCGGCAGATCGTCCGTCGACAGCAGGATCACGGCGAACAGGCCGATGCCGAGTACAGCGAGATGCAGAGCCCGCCACCGGCGCCCGGCGTCGCTGGGTTCGGTGAAATGCAGCAGCGCATGGATGCGCGCGCGAAGACTGGAGGCCGTTGCCGTCACGGAACGACCATAGGCGCCCTGGCCTGCGAATTGCAACGCGGGGGCGGCCGGTCTACGGTCGCGACCGCGTTGTCGGACGGGGGTCTGGGGACAGCGATCGGGGAACAGGGGTCTGGAGCAAAGGTGGTCAAGGATTTGCGCATTGCCGTCGATATCGGCGGCACGTTTACGGATGTGGTGTTGGAGAATGGCGGGCGGCGGCTGACGCGCAAGCTGCTGACGACGCCGCAACGGCCCGAAGAGGCGGTTCTCGACGGCGTACGCCTGATCCTGGCCGATGCCGGGCGCCACTTTGGCGACGTCGAGGTGTTCGTGCACGGCACGACGCTCGCCACCAATGCCGTTATCGAACGCCGGGGTGCCCGCACGGCGCTGATCGCCACCGAGGGCTTCCGCGACGTTCTCGATATCGCCAACGAAAGCCGCTACGACCAGTACGATCTCACCATCGAGAAGCCGCGGCCGCTGGTGCCGCGCGCGCTGCGCTTCACCGTTCCCGAGCGCATGGATGTGCACGGCAAGGTCCGGCTGGCGCTCGACGAGGCCGCCGTGCGGGCGGTGGCGACCGAGCTTGCGGCCCAAGGGATCGAAAGCGTGGCCGTGGCGTTCATGCACGCCTACGTCAATCCGGCCCATGAGCGGCGCACGCGCGAGATCCTGGCGACCGAGCAACCCACCCTCAGGGTGACGCTCTCCAGCGAGGTCTGTCCCGAAGTGCGTGAGTACGAGCGGACCTCGACAGCGGTGGCCAACGCCTATGTGCAGCCGCTCATGGATTCCTATCTCGCGCGGATGCAGGCAGCCCTTGCCGCCGAGAAGTTCACGGGCACGATCTATCTCGTCACCTCCGGCGGCGGCCTCACGACCATCGAGACGGCGCGGCGCTTTCCCGTGCGGCTGATTGAATCGGGGCCAGCGGGCGGCGCGATTTTTGCTGCGCAGGTGGCGGCCCGCGCCGGCGAAAAGCGCGCGCTCAGCTACGACATGGGGGGCACGACGGCGAAGATCTGCCTGATCGACGATTTCACGCCGCACACTGCGCGGCTGTTCGAGGTCGACCGTGCCGCCCGCTTCCTGAAAGGATCGGGCTTGCCGGTGCGCATTCCGGTGATCGAGATGGTTGAGATCGGGGCAGGCGGCGGCTCGATTGCGCGCCTCGACGCACTGAAGCGCGTGACGGTGGGGCCGGAAAGCGCTGGCGCCGAACCGGGGCCTGCCTGCTACGGCCGCGGCGGCCGCCATCCCGCGGTGACCGATGCCAACGTCGTGCTGGGCACGATCGATCCCAAGGATTTCGCCGGTGGCACGATCGCGCTCAACCTCGACGCCGCCAAGGGTGCGCTCGAGCGCGACGTCGCCGAGGGCCTGGGATTGTCGACCGACATGGCGGCCTATGCCGTCTACGAGATGGTATCGGAGAACATGGCCAGTGCCGCTCGCGTACACGCCGTCGAGCGTGGCGCCGTGGTCAACCAGTACAATCTGATCGCCTTCGGCGGGGGGGCGCCGTTGCATGCCGCCCGGGTCGCCGAAAAGATCGGCGTTCAGCGCGTGATCGTGCCGCCCAATGCCGGCGTCGGCTCGGCAGTTGGGTTCCTGGCCGCACCTGTGTCCTTCGAGCTGGTGCGCAGCCGCTACATGCGACTCGACGCTTTCGATGCCGCCTCGGCCTCGCAGCTCCTGGGCGAAATGAGCGCCGAGGCGACGGCGCTGGTGGCGCCCGGCGCCCGCGGCATGAAGACCTTCGAGCGCCGTGTGGCCTTCATGCGCTACATTGGCCAAGGCCACGAAATCATGGTCGTGCTGCCGTCGCGGCCACTGGTGGCGGGCGACGCCGAGGCATTGCGTACGGCTTACGAGCGCGACTATGCCGCGCTGTTCGAGCGTCACATTCCCAATGCCGCCATAGAAATCCTGAGCTGGTCGGTCCAGGTGTCGACCGAGACCAACCTGCCGGCGACGCAGGCGGCGGCGCCGACCGTTCCGGCGCCGGTACCGACCCGTCATCGGCCGGTCTTCGATGGTCGTAGCGGCCGGACCACCGACGTTCCGGTCTATCGCCGCGAGCAGCTGCCGCCGGGCAGTGCCTTCGAAGGGCCTGCAATTGTGGCCGAGGACGAGACCTCGACCTACATTTCGGCCAGTTTTACCGCGCACATTGACGCTTCCGGCTGTATCGTCATGGACCGGCGGGCCGGGTGAGGAGAGAGGCATGAGCCAGTCCAACAGCGTCGGGCTGATCGATCTGCAGATCATGTGGAATCGCCTGATCGCCGTGGTCGAGGAGCAGGCGCAAACGTTGATGCGCACCGCCTTCAGCCCGATCGTGCGCGAGGCCGGCGACCTTTCGGCCGGTATCTTCGACCTCCAGGGCCGCATGTTGGCCCAGGCCATCACCGGGACACCCGGTCACGTGAACTCCATGGCCGAATCGGTGAAGCACTTCCTGCGCTATTTCCCGGTCGACACGATGAAGCCCGGTGACGCCTACATCACCAACGATCCATGGATGGGCACCGGGCATCTCAACGACTTCGTCATCACCACGCCCTGCTTCCGTAACGGCAGGCTGGTCGCCCTGTTCTCCTGCACCAGCCATCTCATGGACATCGGCGGCATCGGCTTCGGCCCGGACGCCACCGACGTGTTCATGGAGGGTCTCTACATCCCGATGCTGAAGCTGTTCGACAACGGCAAGGTGAACGAGACGTTGATGGCGATGATCCGTGCCAACACGCGCCAGCCGGTCGACACCGAGGGCGATGTCTACTCGCTGGCCGGCTGCAACGACGTCGGCAGCCGCCGGCTGGTCGAGATGATGGACGAGTTCGGCATCGATACGCTGGAGCAGCTCGGCGACCACATCATCGCCCGTTCGCGCGAGGCGGTTCTGGCCGAGATCGCCAAGTTGCCCAAGGGAACCTGGCACAACTCCATGACGGTCGACGGCTACGACGAGCCGGTGACGCTCAAGGCCGCGCTCACCGTTTCCGACGGCGGCATTCATGTCGACTACACGGGAACCACCGGCGTCTCGAAACGCGGCATCAACGTTCCGCACGCCTACACCACAGCCTACACCGTGTTCGGGCTGGGCTGCGTCGTTGCCACCCACATTCCCAACAATGCCGGATCGCTCGAACCCTTGACGGTGTCGGCGCCCGCCGACGCCATCCTGAACGCGCCCAAGCCGACGGCCGTTGCTTCGCGTCATGTCATCGGTCAGATGCTGCCGGATGTCGTCTTCGGATGTTTGCGCCAGATCATCCCCGATCGCGTGCCGGCAGAAGGCACGTCGTGCCTGTGGAACATCAACGTGCGCGGCCACGTGGCCGGTGGCGAAGGCGGCAACTACGGCTTCGGCATGGCCATCACTTCGAACGGCGGCACCGGCGCGCGGCCCGACAAGGACGGGCTATCGGCCACGGCCTACCCCAGTGGCGTGCGCGGCACGCCGGTCGAGATCGCCGAGACCCAAACGCCGCTCATCTTCTGGCGCAAGGAGTTTCGCCCCGATTCAGGCGGCGCCGGCCGCTCGCGCGGCGGCCTCGGCCAGATCATGGAGATCGAAAGCGGGATTGCCGAGCCGTTCGACCTGCTCGCGGCCTTCGACCGGATCGACTATCCGGCGCGCGGCCGGGATGGCGGCGGTGACGGCGAGGCGGGGTTCGTGGCGCTGAAGTCGGGCAAGAAGCTCAAGGGCAAGGGCTTCCAGCTGATCCCGCCGGGCGATCGGCTCATTGTCATGACGCCGGGCGGCGGCGGCATCGGCGCACCGGTGGAGCGCGAACGTGTCCGGGTGGCGAACGATCTCGCCGACGAGCTGATCTCGTCGGACAGTGCCGAGAAGCTTTACGCGTACAAGCCGCCGCGGGCGGCCGAGTAGTTGGGGCAACGGATCAACGAGCGAATGGGGGCTATTATGAAGCTGGGACGCAGGACGGCCTTGAAGGCAGGCGTGGGAGCGGGTGCGGCGGCGGTGATCGGCGCGCCTTCGATCGTGGGCGCCCAGGCGCCGATGAAGCTCGATCTGGCGACGGTGTGGCCGGACGGCAACTTCCACACCAAGAACGCCAAGCGGTTCGCCGAGGAAGTCGCCAAGGCAACCAATGGTCAGGTGGTGATCACCGTCCATTCCGGCGGTTCGCTGGGCTACAAGGGACCGGAGCAGCTGAACGCCGTGCGCGACGGGCTGGTGCCGATGGCCGACATTCTCAACATCCAGCAGGTCGGCGAAGCGCCGCTGCTCGGTATCGAGGGCGTGCCGTTCCTCGTCGCCAACCCCGAAGAACTCAAGGTGCTGCAGAAGTACGCGCGGCCCGAGTTCGACAAGATCGCCACCAAGTTCAACCAGACCATCCTCTACACCGTGCCGTGGCCGACGCAGTACCTGCACACCAAGACGAAGTCCGACACGCTGGACGGGTTGAAGGGCCTCAAGATCCGCGTGCCCGATCGCCAGGCCGGCGACATGGTGAATTCGCTGGGCATGGCCGCGGTTCAGATCCCTTGGGGTGAGACGGTGCCGGCACTGGCGTCGGGCGCCGTGGTCGGCGTCACCACGTCATCGGTGTCGGGTGTCGACGGCAAGTTCTGGGAGTTCCTCAAGTACTTCTACAAGACCAACCATGTCTGGAGCTCGCAGATCGTCACCATCAACAACGACACCTGGAAGAAGATCTCGCCAGCCAACCAGAAGATCATCAAGGACCTGGCGGCCAAGCTCGAGCCCGAGTTCTGGAAAGTCTCGGTCGAGGCCGACGCGACCAGCTCCAAGCGCCTGACCGAGGGTGGCATGGAGATGATCATCGTGCCGGAACCGATGCTCAAGGAAATGCGCGCGAAGACCGTGGGCCTCGAGAAGGCCTTCGTCGACCGCGCCGGCCCGGTCGCTGCCGAGATCATCGCCAAGTACAAGAAGGACCTGGGACGCTCCTGATCGTGTCCGTCGGTTCTTCAGATCGTCCGCCCGATCCGGTCGGTCGCGTGCTCGACGCGATCGAAGAGCTGTCCCTGTGGGGCGGCTGGGCCTCGGCGGTCTGCATTGCATCCATCCTCGGCCTGATCGTGGCCGAGGTCGTGGGCCGCAATCTGTTCAATGTCAGTCTCTATTTCGCCTGGGAGTTCAGCGCCTACCTGATGGGCGCCGCCTTCCTGCTGGGCTCCGCCTATGCCTTGCGCGCCGGAGCGCAAATCCGGGTGAATGTACTGCTCGAGAACGTGCCCAAGCCGGTGGCGCGCTTCTTCGATCTGTTCTCGACGGTTTGTGGTATCGCGATTGCCGCCTATCTCACCTGGGCGCTGGGCGAGATGACCTGGTTCTCCTGGCTGCGCGAGTCGCGCTCGCCGGAGAAGAGCGAGATCCTGCGCTGGATCACGCAGTTCCCTCTGGCGCTGGGATCGCTTCTCTTCACTCTGCAGGCGATTGCACGCCTCGGTCGTCTGCTGCGCGGCGAGCCGGGCGACGATGCCAGCCTGCGCATCGGTCAGGATATCGAGTAAGCACATGACTGCCATCCTGACCTGGCTGCTGATCCTGATGACGGCACTGCTGTGCGTCGGCATCTGGATCGGACCGGCGCTGATTGCCACGGCAGTGGTGCTGCTGGAGATGTACACCAACCTGCCGACGCACAAGCTGATCGCCAACTGGGCGTTCAACGTGGCGACCTCGTCGGACATCGTTTCGCTGCCATTGTTCATCCTGATGGGCGAACTGCTGTTCCGCACCCGGCTGTCGCAGTCGCTGTTCTCCGGCATCGCGCCGTGGATGAGTTTCCTGCCGGGACGCCTGTTCCACACCACGGTGATCGGCTGCTCGATGTTCGCGGCGATCTCGGGTTCGTCGGCGGCGACGACGCAGGTGGTCGGCCGCATCACCCTCACGGAACTCCTGAACCGCGGCTACGACAAGGGCCTGGCGGTCGGCAGCCTAGCCGGGGCAGGGACGCTGGGCTTTCTCATCCCGCCCTCGATTCCGATGATCATCTACGCCGTGCTGGCCGAGGAATCGCTCCTGCGCCTGTTCACGGCGGGCTTCCTGCCGGGCTTTGCGCTCGCCGGCTGCTTCATGGGCTACATGGCCATCCGGTCCATCCTGAACCCCAAGCTGGTGCCGAACGACGATCACACCACCTGGACCTGGAGCGACCGCTTCAGGAGTCTGATCGAGCTGGGACCGGTGGCCTTCCTGATCCTCACCGTGCTCGGCACCATGTATGCCGGCATCGCCAGCCCGTCCGAGGCGTCGGCCATTGGCGTGCTGGGCGCGCTTGCCGTCGCGGCCGGCCAGCGGACCTTGAACTGGAAGGGTATCCGCGACGCGCTGCTGGGCTCCGTCCAGACCACCTGCATGATCGGCATGATCGTGATCGGTGCATTTGCGGTCGGCACCGTGCTGGCCAACCTGCGTGTGCCGCAGTTCGTCTCGGCCGCCATCACCTCGTGGCAGCTCTCGCCCTTCGTGCTGATCATGTTCCTGATGTTCTTCTACATCCTGCTCGGCACGGTGCTGGAAGGCTTCTCCATGATCGTGCTTACCCTGCCGATCGTGCTGCCGGTCGTGCTCGCCGCCGGCTTCGACAAATTGTGGTTCGGCATCTTCCTGATCCTCACCATCGAGATGGCCCAGATCAGCCCGCCAGTGGCCTTCAACCTGTTCGTGATCCAGAACATCACCGGCGATTCCCAGACCTACGTCGCCTGGAAAGTGATCCCGTTCTTCCTGATCATGATGATCTTCACCGCCGTTCTGACGGTCTTCCCCCAGCTCGTGACCTGGCCCGTCGATTTCATACTGTCGAGATAGGCCGGCCTCTGACAAACTACTGAGAGTGGAAGTCAATCGGGGGACGGCATGGATCCGCGCCAGGTCAAGACGGCGGCTGATGCCCGCAAGATCGTCAAGGAACGGGGCCTGACCCACATCAAGGTGGGGGTCCACGACATCGACGGCATCCTGCGTGGCAAGTACATCCACATCGACAAGTTTCATTCGGCGCTGGAGGGCGGTTTCGGCTTCTGCGATGTGGTGCTGGGCTGGGATTCCAACGATCAGCTTTACGACAACGTCACCTACACCGGCTGGCACTCCGGCTATCCCGACGCCAATGTCCGCATCCTGCCCGACACCTGCCGCGAGATCGCGACCGAGCCGGGCAACCTGATGTTCCTCTGCGAGTTCATCGGCAAGGCGGAGGAGATCTGTCCGCGTGGCGTGCTGCGGCGCGTGCTGGCGCGGGCCGAAAAGATGGGCTTCGAGGTCAAGGTCGGCTTCGAGTACGAATTCTTCGTCTTTGCGGAAACCGCGTTCTCGATCCGTGAGAAGGGCCACAAGAACCTGAAACCGATCTCACCTGGCTTCTTCGGCTACTCGGTGCTGCGCAACTCGGTCCTGTCCGATTTCTACAAGGACCTGCTCGCCATGTGCGAGACGATGGACATGGGCATCGAGGGCTTGCACACCGAGACCGGCGCCGGGGTGCTGGAGGCCGCGTTGCGCGTCGGCGACGCGCTGCCGTCGGCCGACCGGGCGGCGCTGTTCAAGCTCTTCACCAAGGTGCTGGCGCAGAAGCGCGACTGGCTCGCGACTTTCATGGCCAAATGGTCGAAGGACTGGCCGGGCTGCGGCGGGCACATGCACATGTCGCTGTGGAAGGGCGGCAAGTCGGCCTTCTACGACGAGAAGGCACCGCATCGCATGAGCACGACGATGCGCCATTTTGTCGGTGGCCAGCGGGCGCTGATGCCGGAGACGCTGGCCATGGTCGCCTCGACGGTGAATGCCTATCGCCGGCTCATCCCTGGCTTCTGGGCGCCGACGGATGCGACCTGGGGTGTCGAGAATCGCACCACGGCGCTGCGGGTCATTCCGGGCTCGGCCAAGTCGACCCGCGTCGAGTACCGGGTCGCCGCCGCCGATGCCAACCCCTACCTGGCGCTGGCTGCCGCGGTCGGTGCCGGTCTTTGGGGCATCGAGAACAAGATCGAGCCGGGCGATCCGATCAAGGGCAATTCCTACGCGGTAAAGCATCCGGTGAAGTCGCAGCTGCCGCGCACGCTGATGGAGGCGGGCGGACGATTGAAGGGCTCCAAACCGGCGCGCAACCTGTTCGGCGACGCCTTCGTCGATCATTATTCTGCAACGCGTGAGTGGGAAGAGCGGGAGTTCCGCAAGGCCATCACGGACTGGGAGCTCGAGCGCTACATGGAAATCATCTGATGTCCCTCGTCGGCAACTGGAACTATCCGACCTCGATCAGGTTCGGCGCCGGCCGCATCAAGGAGCTGCCCGATGCCTGCAAGGCGGTCGGCCTTAGACGGCCGCTGCTGGTCACCGACCCTTGCCTTGCCAAGCTGCCGATGATTTCCGATGCGCTGACGAATCTGCGCAAATCCGGCATCGAGGTGTCGCTGTTCAGCGAGATCAAACCCAATCCGGTCGCCGCCAATGTGGAGGCCGGCATTCGTGTGCTGCGCGCCGGCAAGAGTGACGGCGTAATCGCCTGGGGCGGCGGCAGCGGCATCGACACCGCCAAGGCCATCGCCTTCATGGCGGGCCAGACCCGGCCGATGTGGGACTTCGAGGATATCGGTGACTGGTGGACACGCGCCAATCCGGCCGGCATCTACCCGTCGATCGCTGTGCCGACGACCGCTGGGACCGGCTCGGAGACCGGCCGCGCCTCGGTGATCACCGACGAGAAGACCCACACGAAGAAGGTGATCTTCCACCCGAAGATGATGCCCACGATCGTCATCGCCGACCCGGAGCTCACCGTCGGCCTGCCGGCCAAGCTCACGGCGGGCACCGGCATGGATGCCTTCATCCACTGCTTCGAAGCCTATTGCGCGCCGGGCTATCACCCCTATGCCGAGGGGATCGCGGTCGAGGGCATGCGCCTCGTGAAGGAGAACCTCGTGCGTGTCGTGAAGGACGGGCGCGATATCGAGGCGCGCGGCCACATGCTGGCGGCCTCGCAGATGGGGTCGACCGCGTTCCAGAAGGGCCTGGGCGCGATCCATTCGCTTTCCCATCCCGTGGGTGCTGTGCTCGACACGCACCATGGGCTCACGAATGCCGTCGCGATGCCCTACGTGGTGAAGTTCAACCGCGCTGCCATCGAAGACAAGATCGTGCGCCTTGCGCGCTGGCTCGACCTGCGCAGCCCGACCTTCGACGGCTTCATGCAGTGGACGCTCGACCTCCGCCGCGAAATCGGCATCCCGCACACGCTGGCCGAGCTCGGCGTGAAGGTCGAACATCTCGACAAGTTCGCCGAGATGGCTGCCGTCGATCCGACGGCCGGCGGCAATCCGGTGAAGGTGGGCGTGCCCGAGATGCGCAAGATGTACGACGCGGCCGTGAGCGGGCGTCTCTGACATGGCACCGAATTTCCCCACCCAGGCCCGCGTCGTCATCATTGGTGGCGGCATCATGGGTTGCTCGACGGCCTATCATCTGGCCAAGCTCGGATGGAAGGACGTGGTGCTGCTCGAGCAGGGGCGGTTGAGTGGTGGCACGACCTGGCATGCCGCCGGACTCGTCGGCCAGCTCCGCAGCTACCAGAACCTGACGCGACTGATCCGCTACAGCACCGATCTCTATGCCAAGCTCGAGGCGGAGACCGGCCTCGCCACCGGCTGGAAGCAGTGCGGTTCGCTTTCGGTGGCGCGGACCGAGGAGCGCATGGTGCTGTTGCGCCGCTCGGTGGCCATGGCAAATGCCCAAGGCGTGGCTTGCGAACCGCTCACGCCCAAAGAGGCTGGCGACAAATATCCCATCATGCGGACCGACGATCTGGTGGGGGCGGTGTGGCTGCCGGGTGACGGCAAGGCCAATCCGGCCGACATCACCCAGGCGCTGGCCAAGGGTGCGCGCAATGGCGGTGTCCGCATCTTCGAGAAGACGCGCGTCACCTCGATCGACACCAAAGACGGTCGCGTCACTGGCGTGCAGACCACCGAAGGGCCGATCACCGCTGAGATCGTGGTCAACTGCGGGGGCCAGTGGGCGCGCCAGGTCGGACGCATGGTCGGAGTCACCGTGCCGCTCTATTCCTGCGAGCACATGTACATCGTCACCGAGAAGATGGAGAACGTGCCGCGCGACCTGCCGGTAATGCGCGATCCCGACGGCTACATCTACTTCAAGGAGGAGGTCGGCGGCCTCCTGATGGGCGGTTTCGAGCCCGACGCCAAGCCGTGGAACAAGGACGTCATTCCCGACGACTTCGAGTTCGGCATGCTGCCGGACGACTGGGACCAGTTCCAGATCCTGATGGACAACGCCCTGATCCGCGTCCCGGCGTTGGAGAAGACCGGCATCAAGACTTTTATGAACGGCCCCGAGAGCTTTACGCCGGACCTCAACTACATTCTGGGCGAGGCCCCGAACCTGAGAGGCTTCTTCGTCGGCGCCGGCTTCAACTCGATGGGCATTGCCAGTTCGGGTGGCGCCGGCATGGCATTGGCAGAATGGATCGTGGCCGGCGAGCCCACCATGGATCTCTGGCCGGTCGATATCCGCCGCTTTGCGGGATTCCACGGCAACGATTCCTGGCTGCGGGCGCGCGTCGCCGAGACGCTCGGCCTGCACTACAAGATGCCGTGGCCGCAGCGCGAGCAGGAGAGCGGCCGGCCTTTCCGCCGTTCGCCGCTCTATGACCGGCTCAAGGCGCGCGGCGCCTGGTTCGGCAACAAGATGGGCTGGGAACGGCCGAACTGGTTTGCCGGCACCGGAAAGTCTCCGGACATGCAGTATGGCTGGGGACGCGGCGAATGGTTCGACCATGTCGGGGCCGAGCATCGCGCTACCCGCGAGGGCGTCACGGTCGTCGACGAAACCTCGTTCGGCAAGTTCCTGGTGCAGGGCCGCGACGCCGAGAAGGTGTTGCAGCATCTCTCCGCCAATGACGTCGCCGTGCCGGTGGGCCGCACGGTCTACACCGGACTGCTGAACGACCGTGGGACCTTCGAGAGCGATCTCACCATCGCTCGCATCGCGCGTGACAAATTCATGATCGTAACCGGCTCGGCCCAGGTGACGCGCGACGCCGACTGGATCGGCCGCCACATGCCGGAGGGCGCGCATGCCACTTTGACCGACGTGACGGCGGCATGGACCGTGCTCTCGGTCATGGGGCCCTTGAGCCGTGCCCTGTTGCAGAAGGTGAGCCGCGCCGACTTTTCCAACGAGGCCTTTCCCTTCGCCACCATCCGCGAGATCGGCGTCGGCTATGCGACCGTACTCGCCTCGCGCCGCACCTACATGGGCGAACTGGGCTGGGAGCTCTATGTGCCGGTCGAGTTCGCGGTCACCGTGTTCGAGACCCTGCACGAGGCGGGCATCGAATTCGGCCTGCGCGACGCCGGCTACTACGCCGTCGACACGCTGCGCCTGGAGAAGGGCTATCGCGCCTGGGGCCGCGAGCTCACGCCCGACGACAATCCCTTCCAGGCGGGCCTCGGGTGGGCGGTGAAGCTCGACAAGCCGGGGGGCTTCATTGGCCACAAGGCGCTGGTCGAGGCCAAGGCCAAGCCGCTGATGCGACGGCTGGTATCGGTCGTGCTGGCCGACGGCGAGCCGCTGCTGTGGGGTGGCGAGGCGCTGCTGCGCGACGGCAAGCCGGTCGGTGATCTCACATCGGCCGGTTACGGCCACACGATCGGCGCGTCGGTCGGGATGGGCTATGTCAGGCGTGCGGACGGCGCGGGCATCGATGCCGCCTGGCTCGAGGGTGGCCGCTTCGAGGTCGATCTCGCCGGAAAACGCCTTGCGGCCAAGGTGTCGTTGCGCTGCCCCTACGATCCCGCCGGCGCCCGTATCAAGGGCTGAGCCTCCTTGAGGCGCGTGTCGGCCAGTTCGCCGGCGGCTTCGAGGATCGGGTAGGCGACCGACGTCAGGTGGCCGTTGATGCGCTTGAAATCGCGGATCACGTCCATGTGGATCGAGCTGGTCTCGATCGATTCCGGACGGCCCTCGCGCAGGCGCGCGTAGTGGCTGTCGGCGGCGCGCGCTTCGGCCTCGCGCATGGCGGTCTTCTCGGCGACCAGGCGGCGGGCCAGCGCGCTGTCGCGGGTGGTGAAGACGTTCAGCGCCAGGCCAAGGTTCTCCAGCACGCGGGCGTGGAAGGCCTTGAGCTCGGCCGTGCCCTCGGGTGAGAAGGCATAGCGGTTCCTGATCTTCTTGGCCGCGAGTTCCATCAGGTTCTTGTCGATGATGTCGCCGATATGCTCGAGGTTGGTCGTGAAGGTCAGGATCTCGACATAGCGCTTGCCATCCTCGTCGCCGAGTTCGTTGTGCGAGGTCTGGATGAGGTAGAGCTTGATCGCCTCGTAAAGCCGGTCGACCGCGTCGTCGGCGGCCTCGATTGCCTTCACGGCCTTGGGGTCGTTGCGCTCGAAGACATCCATCGTCTGGCGCAGCATGTCGGCGACGCGGTCGCCGAGGTTCAGCGTCTCGCGCAGTGCACAGCCCAGGGCCTCGGCGGGCGAGTCGAGGACGTTGGGGTCGAGATGGCGCGGCCTGCCGGGATCGTCGGCCACCGGCTTGTCGGGCAACAGGCGGCGGCAGGCCCAGGCGACCACGTCGATCAGGGGCAGGAACAGGATTGCCGTGGCGATGTTGAAGGCGGTGTGGAAGTTGACCGCGAGGCGCGTCGCCGAAGGATCGACCCAGGTCATGGCCTGCAGCGCCGGACCCAGGAAGGGCAGGAGGACGAGGCCCACGATGGTGCGCGTGATCAGGTTGGCGAGCGGTACGCGGCGCGCCTTCACGTCCGCGCCGGCCTGCGCCATGTAGGGCGCCAGCGCACCGCCGATATTGGCGCCGATCACCAGGGCCAATGCGAGTCTGGGCTCGACGAGGCCGCTGGCGGCAAATGACACGATCAGCAGCACGATGGACAGGCTCGAATGCACGAACCAGGTGGCGAGGATGGCCAGCACGACGGCGATCACATACTCGTCCTGCAGGCCCTGGAGCGCGGCCATGAAGGCCGGTGCGCTGCGCAGCGGCAGGGTGGCGAGCGCCAGCAGCTTCAGCGACAGCAGCATCAGGCCGAGCCCGATGGCAACGCGGCCGAGATGGCGGGCCTTCTCGGACTCGCTCGACAGGAAGGAGATCACGCCCGCGCCGATCAGCAGCGGTGACACCCAGCCGAGATCGAACGACAGCACCTGTGCCGCGATCGTGGTGCCGACGTCGGCGCCCAGCATGACGGCGAGCGCGATCGACAGCGGGATCAGGCCGCGGCCGGCGAAAGAGGAGAGCAACAGCGCCGTGGCCGTGCTCGATTGCAGCAGGCCGGTGACGGCAAGGCCGCCCGCGAAGGCGGTGAAGCGGTTGCGCGAACAGGCGGCGATGGCACGGCGTAGCGTGGCGCCAAAGGCGCGGGTCAGGCCGGTGCGGACCATGCGCACGCCCCACAGCAGCAGGGCCACGCTGCCCAGGACGTTCAGGACCGTTTCGATGCCATGCATGATCGGCGAATCCTACGCCTCGCGGCGCGTCGGTTAAAGTTTTTTGACTGTTTTGTTACGTCGATGAACTCAGGAGGCAAGCCGCGTCGCCTCGTCCATGAACGCCCGCACCAAGGCAACACGGCGGCGCTCCTGCAGACAGAGCGCATATTCGGCCACGGCGAGATCGCTGTCCGCGACGGTGATGCGCCTGAAGCGGCGGTCCTCGCCGAGCTCGCTCGCGAACACCGCGCCGACACCGAAGCCCGCCGCCACCGCCTCGCGCACGCCTTCGCGCGTTTGCACTTCGACGATGGAGCTTGGCCGGACGTCGGCCGCCGCCATCGCCTGCTCGAGCACCTCGCGGGTGATCGAGCCGCGCTCGCGCAGCACCAGCTCCTGGCCGTTGAGGGCGGCGAGGGGAGCGCGGCCTTTCTTGGCCAGCGGGTGTTTGGCCGGGGCGAACAACACCACGCGGTCGGTGTGCAGCCGGACAGCGTGCAGGCGCGGGTCCGACACGCTCTTGGCCATGACGGCGACATCGGCCTCGTGGCGCAGCAGGCGTTCGAGCACGACGGCGGAATTGTCGATCGAGAGCGCAAAGGTGAGGCCGCCTGCGCGCTTTCGCAGCGCCGCCATGATCGGCACGACATGGTGGGCCGAGTCGGCCGCGATCCGGAGGTGGCCGCGGGTCAGCGCCTGCTCGCCTGCGAGGAGGGCGCGGGCCTCGTCGTTGAGGGCAAACAGCCGCGTGGTGACGCCGTGCAGCTGCCGGCCGGTTTCGGTCGGCGTCACGCTGCGGCCGCGGCGGTCGAACAGATGCACGCCATAGGCCTTCTCCAGCGCCGTCACCTGGCCCGACAGATTGGGCTGGCTGAGGCCCGAGGCGCGAGCGGCAGCGGAGAAGGAGCCGGATTCGGCCACGAGATGGAAGGCGCGGAGCTGGGTGGGCGTCATATATGCGAAACCTATAGGTAGCATATGGAATATATACTGGACGGATAGAAGACGCGAGCCGATCATCCCGCCTCATGACAGCCAAGAAACCTGCCGCCTCCGAAACCGGCGATCCGCTGCTGCTGACGCCGGGCCCGCTCACCACCTCGGCCAGCGTGAAGCAGGCCATGGTCCACGACTGGGGCTCGCGCGACGCGGGCTTCCTTGCCATCAACAAGATGGTGCTCGACAGGATCGTCGAGCTGGCCGGTGCCCAGGGATCTCACGTCACCGTGCCGGTGCAGGGCTCGGGCACCTTCGCCGTCGAGGCGATGATCACCTCCTTCGTGCCGAAAGCAGGCAAGCTGCTGGTCCTCATCAACGGCGCCTACGGTCAGCGTGCCTTGAAGATCGCCCAGATCGCCGGCCGCGCCACGGCTTCGCTCGAGACGCCTGAGGACACGCCGCCAGACCTTGGCAGACTCGAGAAGATGCTGGCCGACGACAAGGCCATCACCCACGTCTTTGCCGTCCATTGCGAGACAACCTCGGGCATCCTCAATCCCATCGCCGAGGTTGCCGCCATCGTGGCCAAGGCCGGCCGCCGCTTGCTGGTCGATTCGATGAGTGCCTTCGGCGCCCTAGAGATCGATGCCCGCAAGATCCATTACGATGCGCTGGCCGCTTCCTCGAACAAGTGCCTCGAAGGCGTGCCGGGCCTGGGCTTCGTGGTCTGCCGCAACACCGCGCTCGCCGAATGCAAGGGCAACGCCACCACCCTGGTGCTCGACCTGTTCGACCAGGCCGAGGCCTTTGCCCGCACCGGCCAGTACCGCTTCACGCCGCCGATCCACGTCATCGTGGCGCTGGGCAAGGCGATCGAGGAGCATGCGGCCGAGGGCGGCGTCGCCGGCCGCGGCAAGCGCTACCGCGACAATGCCAAGGTGCTGATCGACGGCATGCGCGCCATGGGCTTCCAGACCCTGCTGCCCAACGATCTGCAGGCGCCGATCATCGTCACCTTCCACATGCCGACCGATCCCAAGTTCGTCTTCCAGCGCTTCTATGACGGGCTGAAGGACCGCGGCTACGTGATCTATCCCGGCAAGCTCACGGTGGCCGATTCCTTCCGCATGGGCTGCATCGGCCGCCTCTACCCTGAGCATATGAAGGGTGCCCTCGCGGCCGTCCGTGAGGTGCTGGACGAATTGCGAGTCAGCAACGGCGGCCCCGCGCTGGCGGCGGAGTAGGAGAGTACGCACATGGCACCCGACAGCATCAACACTGTGGGCGGCGAGATCGCCGTCAACGGCCGCACCTATCGTCTGCCCAAGCAGCCCGTCGTCGTGGTCTGCATCGACGGCTCCGAGCCCGGCTATATCGAGCGTGCCGTCGAGGCAGGCCGGGCGCCGTGGTTCGCCAAGGTGCTCAAGCAGGGGACCAGCCTGATCGGCGATTGCGTCGTTCCCTCCTTCACCAATCCCAACAATCTCTCGATTGTCACCGGCCGGCCGCCCGCCGTGCACGGCATCAGCGGCAACTACTTCCTCGATCCCGACAGCGGGAAAGAGGTGATGATGAACGACCCCAAGTTCCTCAGGGTCGAAACGCTGTTTCCGGCCTTCCAGCGCGCGGGCCTGCGCATCGCCGTCGTCACCGCCAAGGACAAGCTGCGTGGCCTTCTCGGCAAGGGGCTCGAACTCGGTGCGGGCAAGGCTTGCAGTTTCTCCTCGGAGAAGTCGGACAAGGCCACGCTCAGCGAGAACGGCATCGAGAACGTCAATGCCCTGGTCGGCATGGATGTGCCCGATGTCTACAGCGCCCAGCTCTCCGAGTTCGTCTTCGCCGCGGGCGTCAAGCTGATGGAACGCGACCGGCCGGAGATCATGTATCTGTCGACCACTGACTACATCCAGCACAAGCACGCGCCGGGTACCCCCGTCGCCAACGACTTCTACGCCATGATGGATGGCTACATGGCCAAGCTCGACGCCATGGGCTGCACCATCGTGCTGACGGCCGACCACGGCATGAACGCCAAGTTTGGCCAGGACGGCCAGCCCGACGTCCTCTATCTCCAGGACCTGTTCGACAAATGGCTGGGCACCGACAAGGCCCGCGTCATCCTGCCGATCACCGATCCCTACGTCGTCCACCATGGCGCGCTGGGCTCCTTTGCCGTCGTCTACCTGCCGGCCGGCGCCTCGCCCCAGGAGTGGGCCGCCAAGGTGAAGGCGCTGCCCGGCATCGAGGCCGCGCTCACCAAGGAAGAGGCCGCCGCCCGCTTCGAGCTGCCGGCCGATCGCCTGGGCGATCTCATCATCGTCTCGACCAAGCACAAGGTGCTGGGCACTTCGGCCAGTCGACATGATCTCTCGGGCCTCACCGAACCGCTGCGCAGCCACGGCGGCGTCTCCGAGCAGAAGGTGCCGCTGATCTGCAACCGCAAGCTCGCCAACGGCACCTCCTCGCGTCACTGGCGCAACTTTGACGCTTTCGATCTCGCTCTCAATCTGGTGGCCTGAATGGATACGATGGTTCGCGGTGACGTGCGGCACGAGTACCTCCGCATTGCCGGCAAGAAGGTCGAGACCAAGGCGCGCCTCGAAGTGCGCTTCCCCTGGGACAACCGCCTCGTCGGCACCGTGCCGCGCGCCACGCCCGAACTCGTGGCGCAAGCCTTTCAGATCGCCCACGACTACAAACCCAAGCTCACGCGCTATCAGCGCCAGCAGATCCTGTTCAAGACCGCTGAGCTGCTGGTCGCCCGCAAGGAAGAACTCTCCCGTCTCATCACTCTCGAGTCGGGTCTTTGCCTGAAGGACTCGCTCTACGAGGTCGGTCGCGCCTACGACGTCTTCACCTTCGCGGGCCAGCTCTGCCTGTTCGACGATGGCCAGACCTTCTCCTGCGATCTGACCCCGCATGGCAAGCCGCGCAAGATTTTTACGCTGCGCCAGCCGCTCAATGCCATCAGTGCCATCACGCCCTTCAATCATCCGCTCAACATGGTGGCGCATAAGCTCGCGCCCGCCTTCGCCACCAACAACTGCGTGGTCCTGAAGCCCACCGAACTGACTCCGCTCACGGCGCTGTTCCTGGCCGACACGCTCTACGAGGCGGGCCTGCCACCGGAGATGCTCTCGGTCATCACCGGCAATCCCTCCGACATCGGCGATGCCATGATCGTCGACCCGCGCGCCGACCTCATCACCTTCACGGGCTCGGTCCGGGTCGGCAAATACATCGCCGACAAGGCCGGCTACAAACGCATCGTCCTCGAACTGGGCGGCAACGACCCGCTGATCGTCATGGAGGACGCCGACCTCGACAAGGCGGCCGACCTCGCCGTCGCCGGCGCCACCAAGAACTCGGGCCAGCGCTGCACCGCGGTGAAGCGCATCATCGTCGTCGACAAGGTGGCCGACGCCTTCGTCGAGCGTGTGCTGGCTAAGGCGAAGAAACTGAAAGCCGGCGATCCACTCGATCCCGAGACCGACGTCGGCACCGTGATCCACGAACGCGCCGCCACGCTGTTCCAGAACCGCGTGAGCGAGGCGGTCGCCAAGCACGGCGCCAAGCTGCTGCACGGCAACGACCGCCGCGGCGCGCTGTTTCCGCCCACCGTCGTCGACCACGTCGATCCCGCCTGTGAACTTGTCCGCGAAGAAACCTTCGGCCCGGCCATCCCGATCATCCGGGTGAAGGACATCGACCACGCCATAAGAGTGTCCAACGGCACCGCCTATGGTCTCTCCTCGGGTGTCTGCACCGACCGCCTCGACTACATCACCCGCTTCGTCGACGAGCTGCAGGTCGGCACGGTGAACATCTGGGAGGTCCCGGGCTATCGCATCGAGATGTCGCCCTTCGGCGGCATCAAGGATTCGGGCCTAGGCTACAAGGAAGGCGTGCTGGAAGCGATGAAGAGTTTTACCAACGTGAAGACTTGGTCTCTTCCCTGGCCAGGCTAGGCACCTCCACGACCTGTGGAGGTCCAATGTCCCACGCTTCGTCCTCTAATCGCTTGAAAATATTCTGAAATCCTCCCTCGGCTGATGACGGTCGATGCGCGGCAGAAGCGTGCATTTTCAAGAATAGGATCCCGCACTGCCCGGCGGACAGGGCTGTTCGTTTGCGGAAGGGGCTGGCTTGCGCATCAAAAAGAACATATAGAGAACATGGATAAAATTCAAGCCCAGGAGGAACGCATGGCCGAGCCGAAGACCTATTCCGGAAGCTGCCATTGCGGCGCCGTCGCGTATGACGTCGAGCTGGACGTTTCGGGCGCGCTGAAATGCAATTGCTCGATCTGCCATAGGCTTGGCGCGGTGTGGGCCTTCGCGCCGCGCACGTCGTTCAAGCTCAAGGCCGGTGATACCAAGCTCGGCGATTACCAGTTCGGCAAGAAGTCGCTGCACCACCGCTTCTGCACGTCGTGTGGCAACGAGGCGTTCGCTGAAGGCAAGATGCCCGACGGCACGCCGACGGTCGGTATCAACCTGCGCTGCATCGAAGCCATCGATATCGACAAACTATCTCCCAAGATGTGGGACGGCCGCAACATGTAGCGTTTCAACGTGCACACACTCACCGCTATGTGTTCTGTCTAGCATACCAAGAGTATAATACTGGGGCTGAAGTGCACATGAAGGTAGTGGGGACAGCGCAATGGCGACTGACGAAACGCCTCACAGCGTAGCGCTGAAGAAGCTTCTCGAAAAAGCTAAGGACACAATCTCCGTTGAGGAGCTGAACGAACGCCTTGATGGCTTGGTCAATGGCGACCGCACGCAGGCGGAGATTGACGACTATCGCCTCCACCGAGGCACGGTGAAAAAGCTGACCGATGAGATTTTTCCGGTCAGCCGGCTATTGCGGTATCGGCGCATCAAGAATGGGCTCGTGTCGTTTCCGCTCGATAGTCACGTGCCCGACGCCTGGCTCACACGTAAAGGGTCGAAGGTTGGGATCGAGGTCACGATCTCCCAAGGCGTTGCACGTAATGTCCTCGGCAATAAGCTCGTTAAGGCAAAGGGCGCGGTGGGCGGCTACTCCGGTTTGCAAGACGATGCAAAAAAGAAGGCCATAAAGGCAGCCGCGAAAAGCGAGCGCGCGATGTACTCGACGAAAGAAGCTCAAGCCTCCGTCGAAAAAGGAATCCTTGCCTGCCTAAAGAAGAAAAATGCCAAGAAGTATGCGGGCATGACACTGCTTATCGAGGCCCCGCTCGGCTCGCTTCCCTTTAAGCGGTGGAAGCCGCTTGTGCCGCGTCTGAAAAAGGCTGCGAAGGATATGCCATTCTCGCAAATCTACGTGGTGTCGAAGTCGGACAAGGTTATGGGTATGAGAATCAAATGAGCAATATCCTCACTTCCATAGGACTCGTGCTCGACATCGTCGGCGCGGTGACGGTCGCCTGGGTCATTATCGCGTCACGCAAGAAAGCGCGGGAGCTGTCAACGCCGAACTGGGACTTCAACGAAGCACAATTCAATGACCGGCTCGCACAAGCGACGGCCACAACGTGGGGGCTTGTTGCGTTAGTGCTCGGCTTTCTGCTTCAACTGGCGGGCGTCTGGGTGAAATGAAAGCGCCGTCTGAACTTGTGCTCTTCGGCGTATTAGTCGCCGTTGCTGGATGGCTAGCAGCTAAAGGTGAGTTTGCTGGCGCCGTAGTCGCTGCGCTCCTATCAGCAGCCTTCCTGGCCGACTTCCTCAGAGACTACTGCAAGGAAATGAAGATAGCTCAAAAATGGCGACTGGATCGCTGGAACGCCTTGCAGGAACTAGAGCGAAAGTATCGTGCGGAGGTTTACGGCCGAGTGCCGCCGAAGCTTGATCAATTGAATGACCGGATACGGGACGCAGAAAAGCGTGCCGCTGCAGAAATCCAGGAGCGCTTTGGTCCTTTGCCCTAGGCGCTCGAAGCTAGTCGGGGGATGTTCACATGCGTGGGTGGCTTCTAAGGGGGTTCGTCGCATTGTCGCTTATTGCGACCAATGTTGAAGCGTCCGGACAGCCCAAGATCGAGGAGCGGTGTGGCGATGTAATGGACATGATGCGCTACGCTTTGCAGGGCGTGCGGGCGGAGAATTCCAGCTTCTCACTCAAGCGCAATAAAGAAACCTATCACATGCTGATGGCATCAAAGGTCGATCCCGCAAAGAGCCGCGACGGTCGCCTTTACGCTCCATGGCGACTTCTCGAACGGCAAGGTGAGAGCACAAATTACTGCGTGGTCGGATCGGGCGAATGGGTCGAAGCACTCGCCAGCTTGCATATGGCTAATCCTCGTCTGAAATACGGGATGCCGGGCTCAGGCCATCAACGATGTGCGAACACTAATGATGTAATGGACAACATTGATGTTCGGATGTGGGCCAACAAGGAACTGGGTGATAGCTTCACGCTCTTTCTGTATTCCGACATTGGCACGAAGGATTACACGTTTCTGATGACTGATAGGCATTGGGTGCTGCTCGACCAAACCAAGGGGCAGAAGCCTGTAACGTGCTACTTCGCTCGCGGGGACGACCTCACAATACACAAAGACTTTAAGATGCCTCCTCGATAGCACATGCTCATGATCGAGGAAGCAAAACGAAAGCAGCCGCACTTGGAGCTCTCACATGCGGTGCGGTCCGCTTTACGCGAGAGTGCGACGAATGAACAAATGATGAGTGTGGCGAGCCGACTAGTTGCACTCACAAATCTGCTGCTCTTACGGCCCGAACTTCAGCGTAGCGCAACAGATGTGGGGGCTATTGTTGACCTTCCGGTCTTGAAAGTTGCAGCCCACGCTCCTCTCTTTCAGGCCAGTCGCCCAGCTTTATTGATGTTCGAGTTGGGCAGCTTCCTTGCGGTCTTGTCCGAGGAAAGCCCGCCAACGGCCTAGACATCAGGGAGCCGTTTATCGTTCCGTGAGAGGAGAAGCGGCTGCGTTTTCTCGGGCGGATGGAAACCGCCGGCTCCCTTGGCTAAGTTGGGGGAAGCCAAGTAGGGGTATCCTCAAGATAACGCCGTTGCGTCGACGCGTTTGACGTGGACAATCTACCATTGCGCCCGGTCGCCGAGCGCGGTTCGCATTCGTAGGGGAAACGTCAGATGAGCGTCAGTCAGGCCGACAAGGCCAAGAAATTGCGTGCCCTGCACGAGGCGCCGCGCGCCTTCGTCATTCCCAACCCGTGGGACGCGGGTTCGGCCCGCCTGCTGGCCGGCCTCGGCTATGAGGCGCTGGCGACGTCGAGCGGCGCCAAGGCCGGCGTGCTGGGCAAGCGCGACGGCAAGGTCACGCGCGAGGAAGCGCTGGCCAATGCGCGCGCGATCGCCGAGGCGGTGGACGTGCCGGTGATCGGCGATCTCGAGAAGGGCTTTGGCGACTCACCCGATGCTGCCGCCGAGACCATCCGGCAGGCGGCCGGTGTCGGCCTGGTCGGCGGCTCGATCGAGGATGCGACCGGCAACAAGGACAAGGCGTTGTTCGATATCGGCGCGGCCGCCGAGCGCGTGGCCGCGGCATCGAAGGCCGCGCGTGCGCTGCCGTTCGCCTTCGTGCTGACTGCCCGCGCCGAGGGTTTCTTGCGCGGCAGTCCCGACCTGGACGACGTGATCAAGCGCCTGCAAGCCTTCGAGGCCGCCGGTGCCGACGTGCTGATGGCACCTGGCCTGCCCGATCTCGCGGCGGTGAAGAAGGTGTGCAGCTCGCTCAAGAAGCCGTTCAACTTCATGGCCGGCATCAAGGGCAAGTCGTTCAGCGTGGCCGAGCTCGAAGCCGCGGGCGTCAAGCGCATCAGCCTCGCTACCTCGCTCTACCGCGCGGCCATGACCGGGCTGCTCGATGCCGCCAAGGAAGTGAAGGAGAAGGGCACGTTCGGCTATATCGACCATTCGATACCGACGCCAGATCTCAACGCTTTCATGAAGGAATAAGGGGCTTGCTGACCGACGAGGAAAAGAAGCGGCTTGCGGCCGAGGAACAGTTCCGTCATGCCGTACGCGCGGAATTGGCGGCACAGATTGAGCCGCCGCCCGCACCAGAACCGCCGCCACCGCCGGCAAAGCACAAGCGGGTGCTCGAGTTCTTCAACAGCTCGCTCGGGATGTGGCTTCTGTCATCGGTCCTCCTGACCGGCGGCGCCGCCGTCATCCAGCAGATCCAGCACAGTCACGAGATCGCGCAACAGCACCGGCAGGCCAGGCTCACGCACCGCTTCGAGATCGAGCACCGCCTCGACACCATGTCGTTCAAATTGCGGCGCGCCAGGACGGTTGGCGAAGCCAAGGAGGCGCTCGATCCCATCTTCAAGAGTTCCGTACCGCTCACGCCTGAATTGCAGAATCGGACCCTGGGCTCGCTTTATCTGGCCCTTCAACCGTTGCTGGCAGGCAGCGAGCGCCAAAAGGCCAAGCAGGCGTTGACGCTGGTCAAACGGCTCGAAGAAGCCGAGCTGGGTCTGCATTCGTCGCCGGACGACCGGCTACTCACCACAGAGCAGCGCAACCAGATCATGAAAGTGATTACATCGATCCACGAGCTAGAGCTTGCTCACTCCTGAAACCGGGGAAACGTCATGACCATCCTGTCCCGCCGTCTCGTCCTCTCGGCTTCGGCCGTCGTGCTGCTGCCGTCAGCGCTGCGTGCCCAGGCGCAGGCCTGGCCCACCCGGCAGATCCGCGTGATCGCGCCCTATCCACCGGGCGGCGGCGTCGACACGGTATCGCGCGCCTTCTCCGAGAAGGTCTCGGCCAGGCTCGGGCAGACCATGGTGGTCGACAACCAGCCCGGCGCCGGCGCCACCATCGGCGCGGCGGCGCTCGCCCGCAGCACACCCGATGGCTACACGATGATGGTGGGCAGTCTGGTCGACTATTCGATCGCACCGTTCTTCCACAACAACCTCAGCTTCGATATGGCGAGGGACTTCGTGCCGGTTCTCGAGATCGGCAACGGCACCATCGGCGTGCTGGTGACGCCCAGCCTGCCGGTGAAGAATGTCCAGGAGCTGATCGCGCTCGCCAAGAAGGAGCCGGGCAAGCTCTCCTACGCGTCCTCCGGCGTCGGCGGCCTGATCCATCTCAACTACGAGATGCTGAAGCAGATGACCGGTGCGGAGATGACCCACGTTCCCTACAAGGGCACGTCGTTCTTCCAGGCCGATCTCTACGAGGGGCGGGTGCAGGTCTCGATCGACAATGTGCTGGCCCACCTGCCGCACATCGCCTCGGGCAAGGTGCGCTGCCTCGCCGTCACCTCGAAGACGCGCTCGCCGCTGCTGCCCGAGGTGCCGACCATGGCGGAGGCGGGCCTGCCCGGCTTCGAATCGGCCACCAACTACACGCTGTTCGTACCCAAGGGCACCCCCGGAGAAGTCGTGGCCAAGCTGAACGCCGCCGGAAACGAGGCGGTGAAGGATGCCGACTTCCGCGAGCGCATGCTGAAGCTCGGCATCGTGACGACCGGCAGCACGCAGCCCGAGGCCCAGGCCAAGATGGCCTCCGAGATCAAGCGCTGGAGCGATGTCATCCAGAAGGGCAACATCAAGCCGTCGTGAGGTCGGTGAGCCACACAAACCTCACCTTGAGGAGCAGCCGCAGGCTGCGTCTCGAAGGGTGGGACCAGTCTTGGCGTTGCCATGCTTCGAGACGCCACGCTTCGCGCGGCTCCTCAGCATGAGGAGTGTGGGTAGCGCCGGCTGATGGCCTCACGCGTGTTCTACGGCTGGCGGGTGGTTGCAGCCTGCTTCGTCATCGCGGCCTGCGCCTGGTCCCTGGGCCTGTTCGGATCGAGCGTCTATCTGCAGGCGGTCACCGCCGCGCATGGCTGGCCGGTGGCCGACGTCGCGATGGCCATCACGCTGTTCTTCCTGGTGAGTGCTGCCGCCCAGCGGCCGGTCGGCCGCGGCATCGACCGCTGGGGGCCGCGGCCCGTGCTGCTGCTCGGTGTGGCCTGCATGACGTCAGGCGTGGCGCTGATCGGACAGGTCTCGGCGCCGTGGCAACTCTATCCCAGCTTCGTGCTGCTGGGCGTGGGCTGGTCGACGCTGTCGATGACGGGCATCACGACGACGGTGGCGCCGTGGTTCGAGCGGCACCAGGGCCGATCGATGACCCTCGCCATCATGGGCGCCAGCGTTGGCGCCATCGCCGGCGTGCCGCTGCTGTTGCTGGTCATCGCCGGACTTGGACTGGGACCGGGCCTGATTGCGGCAGGCGTCGTCGTCGCGGTCCTGCTGGTGCCGCTGATATGGCGCGTACTGCGCTTCCGCGGACCGGCGGATATCGGCTTGCAGCGCGATGGCCATGTGCCCGCCGCCACTGCAGAGACCGTCGTGCTGACCCCTCCGATCGCCACGTCCGCGAACAGCCGCCTGTTGCTCTGGAGCGCCGCGGCGGCCTTCGCGCTGGGGCTCACCGTGCAGATCGGCTTCATCACCCATCACGTGGCCCTGGCCGAGCCGCTGCTGGGCACGGCGGGCGCGGGGCTGCTGGTGAGCGCCACGGGTGTCACGGCGTTCGTGGGTCGCCTCATCCTGGCCCGCATCGTGGACGGCGTGCACGTGCGGCATCTGGCCTGTTCCGTGATGGTGGCGCAGTCGGCGGCCCTGCTGGCCATCGCCGTCTGGCCGACGGTGCCGGTCCTGATCGCGGCCAGCCTCGTCTATGGCTATGGCATCGGCCATGTCACCACGCTGGGTCCGGTGGTGGTGCGGCGCGAATTCGGGGCGGTCGCGTTCGGCGCCACCTACGGGGCGGCGGCTACAGTCATCCAGTTCACCTCGGCCTTCGGGCCGGCGCTGTTCGGCTTCCTGCGCGATGGCTTCGGCGGCTACGCGCCCGGGCTCGTCATCGCGGCGGCGGTCACGATGAGCGGCTGCCTGGCCTTGTTGATCGGCGGTGAAATCGGAAAGCGCGGGGGCGCGCCGGCCTGAGGCGTCAGCGGCAGACGAGGCCGTCGGGCGCCTTCCGGTTGCGGTCGACGTCGTACATGCCTTTGACGTAGGCGTTCTTCCTGAGCTTGCCCTTGACCTCGATCGCATTGCCCTGCTTGCACGGCGGATCGCTCGAGAAGGCGACCAGGCCGAAGTCGCAGCCCGTCTTCCTGTCGGTGAAGAAGATCACGCCGATGCCGGCGACCTTGTCGATGGTGCCGGCGAGGGTCACGTCCTGACCCTCGAGATTGTCGCAGGAGCCGGCCGCCGCCGCCTCGCCTGACAGGCCGAGAACGAACGACAGCGCGACTGTCGATACCGCAAGCGCTTTGAACATGGCCTCGCTTCCCCACACCGGGATCACTGACAAGAATACGCCGACTTGCAGGGGAGGTGAAGAGGGGCGGGGTTGCGTCAGTGGACGGAGTCGATGATGGTTGCAGCCATGGATGCGCTTCACGTTTCTGCCCATGAATCTGCAGGGATCGAGCACTTCGACGTGCTGATCGTCGGCGCCGGACTCTCCGGCATCGGCGCCGCCTGGCATCTCCAGAAGAATTGCCCGAACAAGAGTTACGCCATCGTCGAGGCGCGCGCGGCGAGCGGCGGGACCTGGGACCTGTTCCGCTATCCCGGCGTCCGCTCCGACTCCGACATGTACACGCTGGGCTATCGCTTCCGGCCGTGGAAGGACGCCAAGGCGATCGCCGACGGGCCGTCGATCCTGTCCTACATCCGCGAGGTCGCGAGCGACCACGGCATCGATCGTAAGATCAGGTATCAGCATCGCGTCGTGGGCGCCTCGTGGTCGACGCCCGACGCGAAATGGACGGTCGAGCTGGAGCGCGGGCCGGACAAGGAGCGCGTGTTCATTTCCTGCGGCTTCCTGTGGATGTGCAGCGGCTACTACCGCTACGAGAAGGGCTATGTGCCGGAGTTCGCCGGCATCGACGGCTACAAGGGCAGGGTGGTGCATCCGCAGCACTGGCCCGAGGCTCTCGACTATGCGGGCAAGAAGGTCGTGGTGATCGGCAGCGGCGCCACCGCCGTCACGGTCGTGCCGTCGATGGCGGAAACCGCCGGGCACGTCACCATGCTGCAGCGCTCGCCCACCTACGTGGTGGCGCGGCCGGCGCAGGATCCGATCGCCAACAAGCTCCGGCGCCGCCTGCCGCTAAAACTCGCCTACATGCTGACGCGCTGGAAGAACGTCCTGCTCGGCATGTATTTCTATCAGATGTGCAAGCGCAAGCCGGAGAAGGTGAAGGGCCTGATCCTGGGCGGCGTGCGTCAGATGCTGGGGCCGGACTACGACGTCGATACGCACTTCACGCCGCGTTACAACCCGTGGGACCAGCGGCTCTGCCTGGTGCCCGACGCCGACCTGTTCCGCGCCATCCGCAAGAAGAAGGTGTCGGTGGTTACCGATCAGATCGAGACCTTCACCGAAGCGGGCATCAAGCTGAAGTCGGGCGCCGCACTCGAGGCCGACATCGTCGTGATGGCGACCGGCCTCGTGCTGCAGCCGCTGGGTGGCGCCGGGCTCGTCGTCGACGGTAAGCCGGTGAATCCGCCCGAGACCATGATCTACAAGGGCATGATGTACTCGGACGTGCCCAACCTCGCCTCGGTGTTCGGCTACACCAACGCCTCGTGGACGCTGAAGGCCGACCTCGTTTGCGAATACGTCTGCCGGCTTCTGAACCACATGGACCGTACGGGCAGCCGTCAGGCGACCCCACGCAACGACGATCCGACCTTGACCGAGGAGCCGTGGGTCAATTTCTCCTCGGGCTACATCCAGCGTGCGCTGCCACACCAGCCCAAGCAGGGCAGCAAGCGGCCGTGGAAGCTCTACCAGAACTACGCCCTCGATCTCGTCAGCCTGCGCTATGGCTCGGTGAAGGACCGGGCGATGGTGTTCACGAAGTAGTCTGCCAGGAGCGCGTGCTCAGCTATGAGAACGCGACCGTGACCGAGCCGAACGGGCCGAAGTCGGCGACGTAGGTCTCGCCCCGCTTGGGCGCCAGCATGCCCGTCAATGTGCCGGTGCTCACCATCTGGCCGGCCTTCATCCCGACGCCGGTGCGCGAGAGTTCGTTGGCGAGCCAGGTGAGCGGCGCCATCGGATGGTCGAGCAACGCCGCCGCCGTGCCTTGGCGGCGGAGGCGGCCGTTGCAGGAGAGCGTCACTTCCTGGCCCGCGATGTCGCGTTTCTTCCAGTCGACGATGGCGGGGCCGTAGATGATCGTGCCGGAGCCGGCGCCGTCGGCCAGGATGGCGGGCAGCGGCGGGAAGGCCGCGTCGTGGAGGAAGCGGCATTCCGCCAGCTCGAGGCCGGGATGCAGCGAGGCGACGGCTTCCGTCACCTCGTCCTGGCTATAAGGTTTTGCGCGCGGCGGCAGATCGGCGCCGAGCCTGGCCTGGTATTCGACCTCAGGAATGGGGCTCGCGAGCGTCGCATGCACGACGGTGACCGGCGTTTCCTTCACGAAGAAGGTGCGGCCGTAGATCGGCGAGTCGGTGCGCAACTGCTGCTGCAACTCCGCCTTGAAGGCCGCGATCTTCCAGCCCAGCACCGGCCAGCCCAGCTCGTCGGCGACTAGGCCGGCGACCTTGTAGGCGGTGGCCTTGTCGGGTGGCACGAGATGGGTGGCGAGGCCGCTCTGGCCGCGATGTTCGCGGCGGAGCGAGGCGAGGAGACGGGCGAGTTCCCGTTGTGCGGAAGTGTCCATCGATGTTCTTTAGCAGGAATCACTCACGCCGCCGCACGGTATGGCAGGCCGCTCAAGGCCTGGATCGGCTCGCCGCCGATCTGGCGCAGCAGCGAGGCGAGGTCGTAGTGGAAGCCCTCGCTCAACATCAGCCCGTCCCTAAAACCCAAAACCACGACGAAGGGAATGATCACGGGCCGCTTTGTCGGCGCGAGGCCGAGGAAGGGGCCGACATGGTGGCCGCGCCAGGTCGCCTCGCCGATATAGCCGTCGTCGTCGGTCCAGGCGGCGATCTGGCCCGGCTCGCGCTTTACCGTGACGTCGAAGGTGGTCCACCATTGGCGGTAGTGGGCGGCGGCGCCGTCGCGGCCGTGCCAGACCTGGCCGGTGGCGTGGTCCTCGAAGCGGCACTCCGGGTGCAGCGTGGCCAGCGTCGCTTCCAGGTTCTGGGCGTTCTCGGCTTCGACATGGCGGCGCACGAGGGCGGCGAGTTCTAGGTTCATGGCTCCGGCTCCTGTATATTCGATATCTGACAACATATAAGAAGGCTGATATGAATCGCAAGGCGAGATCCCAGGCCGGGCCGGCCATCCCGCGCCCCGGCGAGGGCAAGCGGGGTCCGGAGGGCCACCTGGGCTACCTGGTGCGCCAGGCCAACGTCGCGGTGCGGGCGGCCATGGAGCGGGCGCTGGCCGATCTCGACGCCACGCCGGCGCAGTTCGCGGTGCTGACCATGATCGTGGCCTATCCCGGCGTCTCGGGCGCGGCGTTGGCCCGGCTCACCTTCCTGACGCCGCAGACCATCAACGTGATCGTGCGCAACCTCGAGAGGGGCGGCGCCATCCAGAAGTCGGCCGACGCGGTCCACGGCCGCATCCTGCGGCTGCAGGCGACACCCAAGGGCCAGGCGCTGCTGAAGCGCTGCCGGGTCAGGGTCATGGAGGTCGAGGACCAGCTCAACAGGCTGGCCGGCAAGGAGGAGGAGCGCGTGATCCGGCGCTGGCTCAGCACTGTGGCGGAGACGCTGTCGCTGCGCTGAGCCTCAGGCGAGGATCTTCTTCCGCTCGGGATCGACGGCGGCGCCGGGAATGCGTGTCGCGGCATGGCGCTGGGTGAAAGCCTCGATCTCGTAGTCGGCGTGGCCGGCCTCTTCCGCCGCCACGTAGCCGAAGGCCACGGCCTTGCCGATCGTGTGACCCCAGCCGGCGCTCGATGTGACGCCCAGCACCTTGCCGTCGCGCCGGATCGCCTCGCCGCCGTAGAGCTGCACGGGCGCATCGACCAGCAAGGTGATCAGGCGGCGCTTCGGGCCGGCAGCCTTGGCTTTCTCGAGGGCGGCGCGGCCGATGAAGTCGGATTTCTTCTTGAGCGACACGGCGAAGCCCAGCCCGGCTTCGTAGGGCGTGTAGTCGGGCGTGATGTCGCTGCCCCAGTAGAGATAGCGCTTCTCCAGCCTGAGCGAATCGATGGCGCGGTAGCCGGCATCAGCCAGGCCGAATTCCCGGCCGGCGGCGGAGATCTGCTCGTAGACATGGGCAGCATATTCGGTCGGCAGGTGCAGCTCCCAGCCCAGCTCGCCGAGATAGGTGACGCGGAGCGCCAGCACCGGGGCGTAGCCGATGCGCAGGCTGCGCGCCGTCATGTAGGGGAAGGCCTCGTTGCCGACATCGCCGTCGGCCACCTTCTCCAGGATGCGGCGCGCAGCCTGCGCATCGGCTACGCCCCGGTGCTGGCGCTCCGCGTCACCTATCTCGGCGAGCTGGGCTGGGAG
>NZ_SCVH01000172.1 GCF_004296935.1 Reyranella sp. | reverse complement strand
CCCGTCTTCGCAAGGATCTTCGTGATCGCTGCCGTCAACGACGTCTTGCCGTGATCGACGTGACCGATCGTCCCGATGTTGCAGTGCGGCTTGTTCCGCTCAAACTTCGCCTTCGTCATGGTCTTGGTCCCTAATCAATCGGTCCTAGTCAAATCGGCAGCTTCTCAGCCCGCCAGCTTAGCGACGACTTCGTCCGCGACGGCCTGCGGCACAGGCGCGTAGTGGTCGAACGTCATGGTGTAGGCCGCGCGACCCTGGGTCATCGACCGCAGCGTGTTCACGTAGCCGAACATGTTGGCCAGCGGCACCATGGCATCGATGACCTGGGCGTTGCCGCGGGCATCCATGCCGAGGATCTGGCCGCGCCGGCTGTTCAGATCGCCGATGCAGTCGCCCATGTAGTCGTCAGGCGTCACCACCTCGACCTTCATGATCGGCTCGAGCAGCTTGCACTGCGCCTTGGCAAGCCCCTCGCGGAAGGCCGCCCGGGCAGCGATTTCGAAGGCCAGCACGCTCGAGTCGACGTCATGGTAGTTGCCGTCGACCAGGACCGCCTTGAAGTCGATCGTCGGGAAGCCAGCCAGCACGCCGGTTTCACGCGAGGCCGCCAGGCCTTTTTCGACGCCGGGAATGAATTCCTTGGGAATCGAGCCGCCGACAATCTTGTTCTCGAAGCTGTAGCCCGAGCCCGGCGCACCCGGCTCGAATACGATCTTCACGCGCGCGAACTGGCCGGAGCCGCCGCTCTGCTTCTTGTGGGTGTAGTCGATCTCGGCCTTGCGGCCGAGCGTCTCGCGATAGGCGACCTGCGGAGCGCCGACATTGGCGTCGACCTTGTAGGTACGGCGCAGGATGTCGACCTTGATCTCGAGATGGAGCTCGCCCATGCCCTTGATGACGGTCTGTCCCGTCTCCGGGTCGGTCGTGACGCGGAATGTCGGATCTTCCTGGACGAGACGGCCGAGCGCCTGGCCGAGCTTCTCCTGGTCGGCCTTGGACTTCGGCTCGATGGCGAGCTCGATGACCGGATCGGGGAAGTCCATCTTTTCGAGGATCACCGGATGGTCCGGATCGCACAGCGTATCGCCGGTGGTGACGCTCTTGAGGCCGGCCAGGGCGATGATGTCGCCGGCGCGGGCTTCCTTCACGTCTTCGCGGTTGTTGGCATGCATCAGCAACATGCGGCCGATACGTTCCTTGCGGTCCTTGGTGCTGTTGAGCACGCCGCTCGACGATTCGAGCACGCCCGAGTAGACGCGGGCGAAGGTGAGCGAGCCCACGAACGGGTCGGTCATGATCTTGAAGGCCAGCGCCGACATCGGCGCTTCGTCGTTCGTCGGCAGCGTGATCGGCTCGTCGGTGCCCATCTTGATGCCCTTGACGTCGGCCACGTCGTTCGGCGCCGGCAGGTAGTTCACCACCGCGTCGAGCATGGGCTGCACGCCCTTGTTCTTGAAGGCCGAGCCGCACAGCACCGGAACGAACGCGTAGGAAATCGTGCCCTTGCGGATACACTTGATCAGCGTGTCGTAGTCGGGTTCCTCGCCGTCGAGGAACTTCTGCATCGCCTCGTCGTCCTGTTCGACAGCCATGTCGATCAGCTTGGCGCGATACTCCGCGGCCTTTTCCTTCATATCGGCCGGGATCTCGACGACCTCGAACTTCGCGCCCAGCGTCTCTTCCAGCCAGATGATGGCCTTGTTGGAGACCAGGTCGACCAAACCCTTGTAGTCGGACTCGGAACCGATCGGGAGCTGCGTCACCAGCGGCTTGGAACCGAGGCGATCGACGATCATGTCGACGGTGCGATAGAAGTTTGCGCCGGTCCGGTCCATCTTGTTGACGAAGCAGATGCGCGGCACGCCGTATTTGTCGGCCTGGCGCCACACGGTCTCGGACTGCGGCTCGACGCCGGCCACCGAGTCGAATACGCAAACCGCGCCGTCGAGCACACGCAGCGAACGCTCGACCTCGATCGTGAAGTCGACGTGGCCGGGCGTGTCGATGATGTTCACGCGATAGCTGACGTCCTTGTACGGGCCGGTCTCGACCTTCCAGAAGCACGTGGTCGCGGCCGACGTGATCGTGATGCCGCGCTCCTGCTCCTGCTCCATCCAGTCCATCGTCGCGGCGCCATCATGGACTTCGCCGATCTTGTGCGACTTGCCGGTGTAATAGAGGACGCGCTCGGTGGTCGTCGTCTTGCCGGCATCGATGTGCGCCATGATACCGATGTTGCGGTAGTGCGCGATGGGGGTGGTACGAGCCATGGACTGGGCTTTCTGGGAGGGGACTTGAGACGCGCTTACCAGCGATAATGCGCAAACGCCTTGTTGGCGTCGGCCATCTTGTGCGTGTCTTCGCGTTTCTTGACCGCGTTGCCGCGGCGGTTGAAGGCGTCGAGCAGCTCGGCCGAGAGCTTCTCGGTCATGCTGTGGCCCGAGCGGTCGCGGGCGGCCTGGATGATCCAGCGAATGGCCAGCGCCTGGCGGCGCTCCGGACGGACTTCGACGGGCACCTGATAGGTGGCACCGCCGACGCGGCGCGAACGGACTTCGACGGCCGGCTTCACGTTCTCCAGCGCCTCGTGGAAGGCCGGGACCGGATCCTGCTTGAGCTTGCTCTGAACCTCGTCGAGGGCGCCGTAGACGACACGCTCGGCGACCGACTTCTTGCCACGCTCCATGAGCGTGTTCATGAACTTCGAGAGAACGATGTCGTGATACTTGGCGTCCGGAAGGACTTCACGCTTTTCAGCGGCGCGACGGCGAGACATGTGTGCTTCCTCCCGCCTTACTTCGGACGCTTCGCGCCGTACTTCGAACGGCGCTGCCTGCGGTCCTTGACACCCTGGGTATCGAGGGTGCCGCGAATGATGTGATAGCGAACGCCCGGAAGATCCTTGACGCGGCCACCACGGATCATGACGACCGAATGTTCCTGCAGATTGTGGCCTTCGCCGGGAATGTAGCTCACCACCTCGTAGCCGTTGGTGAGGCGGACCTTGGCGACCTTGCGGAGCGCCGAGTTCGGCTTCTTCGGGGTCGTCGTGTAGACGCGGGTGCAAACGCCACGCTTCTGCGGGCAGGCCTGGAGCGCCGGCACCTTGTTGTGCGACGTGAGGCCGTGGCGCGGCTTGCGGATCAACTGGTTAATCGTCGGCATAGAATTTCGGTTTCCTTAACGCCGTCTCGGGTCCGCCCACATCAGCACCGTGGCGCAAAGCAAATACGCGGGCATAGCGGCAAGAGCGCAGCCCCGCGCGAAGGAAAAGCTTTGCGGCCAAAAGGCCTGACTTGTAGCGGTCCTCGACGTCAGGCTGTGTCTAGGCTTGTCGGCCTACTAACCAGCCCCCCGGCGAGGTGGCGCGCTTATATGATTGCCGCGCCGGGGCGTCAAGCACGCTTCTCATTGATATCCTTGGCTATTCCTCGCCTGCATCCGACGACTCGTTCCTGACTCGGCGTCGCAAGGCCACGCAAGAATCTTATAACCACATCTTGTGGTCTGCCTCGTCACGGCCACAAGTTTACTTCGCGCGCCATGTGCGCTATGTCCGCTGCCATGTTGCGTCAAGACCCGCGTATGACCTCGGCTACCAAAGGTACCTCCTTTGGGGCGGGGAAAGTTGCGCGCGTTCTGATCTAGAAGCCGACTTGAAAACCCTGACCCCGCCGCGAAGGTCGGGGTCAACGCAACGGGTCCCGCCCCTCCGGCCAACGGAAGCGAGACCCACGATGCCACCCGCCCGGCTACCCTCCAGTCCTCCGTCCAGGCCCATGCCGCCGACACCCGTGCTCGAGACACGGCGCCTCGTCCTGCGTCCCGTGCGCAGCAAGGACGCGCCTGTGATCCAGCGCCGGTTCCCCAAATGGGAGATCGTGCGCTGGCTGAACGCCGGGATTCCCTGGCCCTACCCCGCAGACGGCGCCGCGGCCCATGTCGCGATCTGCCTCGAGGCGATGGCACGGGGCCAGAAGTCCCATTGGGCGATCATCCCGAAGTCGGGCCCGGCCGATCTGATCGGCCGCATCGACCTCTGGCCGGACGACGACGTGAGCCGCGACCAGCGCGGCTTCTGGCTGGACCCCGAGTTCCACGGCAAGGGCCTGATGACCGAGGCGGCCGAACGGGTGACGCGATACGCCTTTTGCGACCTCGGCTGGCCGCATCTGTGGCTCAGCAACGCACAGGACAACCATGCGTCGCGCCGCATCAAGGAAAAGCAGGGCGCCCAGCTGGTCGATCTGATGATCGGAGAGTATGTCGCCGGCCGGGGACCGCAAATGGTCTGGCAACTCCGCCGCGAGGACTGGCTGGCACGGGATTTCCTGAAAGTTGCAACTTCAGCAGGTTTAAGCTAGATTTTCTGCCATGATGGGAGACGCCCGACGGAGAAATCCGCCGGGCGTTTTTTTTGGTCCACTCCAGGTCTCTTGCGGCGGTGATTTTACGGACACTCATCGGGCGCAGCGGCCGGCGCCGGTGGCACGGTCTGTCAGGGAGCGATCAGGCAGCCGGATCAAGGGGTTGACCTCGGTTCATGGCACAAGGTGCGGGACACCGCGTGGCACAACGAGGTGTGCCGGGAAATGGTCCACTCGGGGCCCAAAAAGAAAGGCCGCCCCCTTCCGGGGACGGCCTTCGATTTGTGCGATCGGGCGACGATCAGTCGGCCGCCCGCTCCTCTTCGAGGGTCGGCACCGGCCGGTCCTCGCCGTCCGCGCCGGCGGCCAGGATGGCCCGGTCGCGCTGGGCGGCGATCGCCTTCATGCGGTTCACGACTCCGCCGGTACCCGCCGGGATCAGGCGGCCGACGATGACGTTCTCCTTGAGACCCTGCAGCGTGTCGACGCGGCCGGACACGGCCGCCTCGGTCAGCACCCGGGTGGTCTCCTGGAAGGAGGCCGCCGAGATGAACGACTTGGTCTGCAGGCTCGCCTTGGTGATGCCGAGCAGGACTGGATCGGCCTTGGCGAGCTTCAGCTTCTCGGAAGCAAGCTTGGCGTTCTCCATCTCGTATTCCTGCTTGTCGATCTGCTCGCCGATCAGGAACGTCGAGTCGCCGGCGTCGGTGATCTCGACCTTCTGCAGCATCTGACGCGCGATCGTCTCGATGTGCTTGTCGTTGATCTTCACGCCCTGCAGGCGATAGACCTCCTGGATCTCGTTGACCAGGTACTCGGCCAGCTTCTCGATGCCCAGCACGCGCAGAATATCATGCGGCACCGGGTTGCCGTCGATCAGGAGGTCGCCGCGCTCCACGAAGTCGCCTTCCTGGACCGCGATGCGCTTGCCCTTCGGGATCAGGTACTCGACGGGCTCGGCTTCGCCCTCCGGCACGATCACGACACGGCGCTTGTTCTTGTAGTCCTTGCCGAACTCGATGCGGCCCGAGATGTCGCAGATGATCGCGAAATCCTTGGGCTTGCGCGCTTCGAACAGCTCGGCCACGCGCGGCAGGCCGCCCGTGATGTCGCGGTTCTTGCCGCCCTCGCGCGGGATACGCGCGAGGATGTCGCCGGCATGGACTTCCTGGCCGTTCTCGACCGACAGGACCGAGTCGACCGAGAGCAGGTAGCGGGCCTCCTGGCCGTTGGCGAGCACGATGGGCTTGCCCTCGGCATCGTGGATGGCGATGCGCGGACGCAGGTCGCCGCCGCGCGGCTGGCCCTTCCAGTCGACGACGACGCGGTTGGAAATGCCGGTCGAGTCGTCGATCACCTCGCGCATCGACACGCCCTCGACGAGGTCGACGTAGACTGCCTTGCCCGCCTTCTCGGTGATGATGGGAAGCGTGTAGGGGTCCCATTCGGCGAGCTTCTGGCCCTTGTGCACGGGCACGTCGTTGTCGACCAGCAGGCGCGCGCCGTAGGGCACGCGGTGCTTGGCACGCTCGCGCTGGGCGCCGTCGATCAGCACCAGTTCGGTGTTGCGGCCCATAACGACCGGCACGCCCTGGCTGTTGACGACGACGTTGCGGTTGCGCACCTGGATGCGGCCGTCATGGCTCGCCTCGATGGCCGACTGCTCGGCGCCGCGCTGGGCCGCACCGCCGATATGGAAGGTACGCATGGTAAGCTGCGTGCCCGGCTCGCCGATCGACTGGGCGGCGATGACGCCCACCGCCTCGCCGATGTTGACCGGGGTGCCGCGCGCCAGATCGCGACCGTAGCACTTGCCGCAGACGCCGATCTTGGTGTCGCAGGTGAGCACGGACCGGATGCGCATTTCCTCGATGCCGGCCTTGTCGATCTGCTCGATCGTGACCTCGTCGATCAGGTCGCCGGCCTTGCAGATCACCGTGCCGTTCAGCGGATCGACGACGTCGTCGAGCGCCGTGCGGCCGAGCACCCGCTCGGAGAGAGGCTCGATTACGTCGCCGCCGTCGACCACAGCACGCATCGTGAGGCCGCGCGTGGTGCCGCAATCGGGCTCGAAGATGATGCAGTCCTGCGCCACGTCGACCAGTCGACGGGTGAGGTACCCCGAGTTCGCGGTCTTGAGCGCGGTGTCGGCCAGGCCCTTGCGCGCGCCGTGAGTGGAGTTGAAGTACTCCAGCACCGAGAGGCCTTCCTTGAAGTTGGAAAGGATCGGCGTCTCGATGATCTCGCCCGAGGGCTTGGTCATCAGGCCGCGCATGCCGGCCAGCTGCTTCATCTGCGTGGTCGATCCGCGCGCACCGGAGTGCGCCATCATCCACACGGAGTTGACCGGCTTGCCGGGCGTGGGCGTCGAAATGCCCTTCATCATCTCCTCGGCGACGCGATCCGAGCAACGCGACCAGGCATCGACCACCTTGTTGTACTTCTCGCCCGAGGTGATCAGGCCGTCCTGGTACTGCTGCTCGAACTCCTTCACTTCCTTGGTGGTCTGGGCGACCAGCTTCACCTTGGCGGCGGGGATGACGAGGTCGTCCTTGCCGAAGGAAATGCCGGCGCGGCAGGCGTGATAGAAGCCCAGCCCCATCAGGCGGTCGGCGAAGATCACCGTGTCCTTCTGGCCGCAGTGGCGATAGACCGAGTCGATGACGTTCTGCAGGTCCTTCTTCGTGAGAAGCCGGTTGATCAGCGAGAACGGCAGGTTGGGATGCTTGGGCAGGATCTGCGCCAGCAGGATGCGGCCCGGCGTGGTCTCGACCACCCGGTTCGCCAGCACGCCCTTGTCGTCGTAGGCCTCGAGACGCATCTTGATCTTGCTGTGCATCGTGATCGAGCGCTTGTGCAGCGCATGCTCGAGTTCGCCGATCTCGGCGAACAGCGAGCCCTCGCCCACTTCGCCGTCGCGCTCGAGCGTGATGTAGTAGATGCCGAGCACGATGTCCTGCGACGGCACGATGATCGGCTTGCCGCTGGCGGGCGAGAGGATGTTGTTGGTCGACATCATCAGCACGCGCGCCTCGAGCTGGGCTTCCAGCGACAGCGGCACGTGCACCGCCATCTGGTCACCGTCGAAGTCGGCGTTGAAGGCCGTACAGACCAGCGGATGGAGCTGGATCGCCTTGCCCTCGATCAGCACCGGCTCGAAAGCCTGAATGCCGAGACGATGCAGCGTCGGCGCGCGGTTCAGCAGCACCGGATGTTCGCGGATGACCTCTTCGAGGATGTCCCAAACTTCGGGACGCTCCTTCTCGACCATGCGCTTGGCAGCCTTGATGGTGTTGGCCATGCCGTAGGCCTGGAGCCGCGAGTAGATGAACGGCTTGAACAGCTCGAGCGCCATCTTCTTGGGCAGGCCGCACTGGTGCAGCTTGAGCTCGGGACCGACCACGATGACCGAGCGGCCGGAGTAGTCGACGCGCTTGCCGAGCAGGTTCTGGCGGAACCGGCCCTGCTTGCCCTTGAGCATGTCGGAAAGCGACTTCAGCGGGCGCTTGTTGGCGCCGGTGATGACGCGGCCGCGGCGGCCGTTGTCGAACAGGGCGTCGACCGACTCCTGCAGCATGCGCTTCTCGTTGCGCACGATGATGTCGGGCGCGCGCAGCTCCATCAGACGCTTGAGACGGTTGTTGCGGTTGATGACGCGGCGATAGAGGTCGTTGAGATCCGAGGTGGCGAAGCGGCCACCATCGAGCGGCACCAGCGGGCGCAGCTCGGGCGGGATCACCGGCACCAGCTCGAGGATCATCCATTCCGGGCGGGCGCCGGACTCGATGAAGCTCTCGCAGAGCTTCAGGCGCTTCACCAGCTTCTTGCGCTTGGCCTCCGACGTCGTCTCGCGCAGCTCCTCGCGCAGGCGCGGCCGCTCCTCGTTGAGGTCGATGACCTGCAGCATGGCGCGGATCGCCTCGGCGCCGATGTCGGCGCGGAACGAATCGTCGCCGTACTCGTCGAGCGCGTTGAGGTACTGCTCCTCGTTGAGGAGTTCACGGTACTTGAGCGGCGTCAGACCGGGCTCGGTAACGACGTAGTTCTCGAAGTAGAGGATGCGCTCGAGGTCGCGCAGCGTCATGTCGAGCAGCAGCCCGATGCGGCTTGGCAGCGACTTCAGGAACCAGATGTGGGCGACCGGCGAGGCCAGCTCGATGTGGCCCATGCGCTCGCGCCGCACCTTGGTCAGCGTCACTTCGACGCCGCACTTCTCGCAGGTAATGCCGCGGAACTTCATGCGCTTGTACTTGCCGCACAGGCACTCGTAGTCCTTGATCGGTCCAAAGATGCGGGCGCAGAACAGGCCATCGCGCTCCGGCTTGAAGGTCCGGTAGTTGATGGTTTCCGGCTTCTTGATCTCGCCGTGGCTCCAGGCGCGGATGCGCTCGGGGCTGGCGATCGAGATGCGAATCTCGTCGAAGGTCGGAGTGCCCTGCGGCTGGCCCAGTACGTTGATGAGGTCGGTCATTTATATGGTCCTACGGTTTCGTTGGACTTAATTCGCGAGGGAGAAGAGGTCGGCCACGCTCACGTGGCCGACTGGTTCAGTTCGACGTTGAGGCCGAGCGAGCGCAGCTCCTTGACCAGAACGTTGAAGGATTCGGGGATACCCGCCTCGAACGTGTCGTCGCCGCGCACGATGGCCTCGTAGACCTTTGTGCGGCCGGCGACGTCGTCCGACTTGACGGTGAGGATCTCCTGCAGCGTGTAGGCGGCGCCGTAGGCCTCGAGCGCCCAGACTTCCATCTCGCCGAAGCGCTGACCGCCGAACTGCGCCTTGCCGCCCAGCGGCTGCTGGGTAACGAGGCTGTAAGGGCCGATCGACCGCGCGTGGATCTTGTCGTCCACGAGATGGTGCAGCTTCAGCATGTAGATGTAGCCGACGGTCACCTTGCGATCGAACGGTTCGCCGGTGCGGCCGTCGACCAGGGTGACCTGACCCGACTTGTCGAGGCCGGCCATCTCCAGCATGTCGACGATGTCGGGCTCGTGCGCACCGTCGAACACCGGCGATGCAAACGGCACGCCCTTGCTGAGGTTGCGCGCCAGCTCGAGCGTCTGCTCGTCGTCGAGGTCGGCGATGTCGGCCTTGAACGACTTCTCGCCGTAGATCTCACGCAGGGTCTTGCGGACCTGCGCCATCGACGCCTCGCGCGCGCCGTTGACCATGTCGCCGATCTTCTTGCCGAGACCCGCCGCGGCCCAGCCGAGGTGGGTCTCGAGGATCTGACCGACGTTCATGCGGGAAGGCACGCCGAGCGGGTTGAGCACGATGTCGACCGGCACGCCCTCCTCGAGGTACGGCATGTCTTCCAGCGGCATGATGCGCGAGATGACGCCCTTGTTGCCGTGACGGCCGGCCATCTTGTCGCCCGGCTGCAGCTTGCGCTTGGTGGCGACGAAGACCTTGACCATCTTCATCACGCCCGGCGGCAGCTCGTCGCCGCGCTGCAGCTTGTCGACCTTGCTGTCGAAGCGGTCCTGCAGGCGCTTCATCGACTCGTCGAACTGCTTGTTCGACGCTTCGAGCTCGGACTGCCGCTTGTCGGTCTTGACCGCGATCTGGCGCCACTGGCCCGGCGTGTACTCGCCCAGCACCTTGTCGTTGATGCGCGTGCCCGGCTTCAGGCCCTTGAGCCCGCCGGCCACCGTCTGGTTCATCAGCATTTCCTGGATCTGGCTGTAGAAGCTGCGTTCCAGGATGGCCTTTTCGTCGTCGCGGTCCTTGGCCAGACGCTCGATCTCGTCACGCTCGATGGCGAGCGCGCGCTCGTCCTTGTCGACGCCGCGGCGGTTGAAGACGCGGACCTCGACCACGGTGCCTTCGACGCCCGGCGGCACCTTGAGAGAGGTGTCGCGCACGTCGGCCGCCTTTTCGCCGAAGATGGCGCGCAGCAGCTTCTCTTCCGGCGTCATCGGGCTTTCGCCCTTGGGCGTCACCTTGCCCACCAGGATGTCGCCGGCGTTCACTTCGGCGCCGATGTAGACGATGCCCGCCTCGTCGAGGTTCTTGAGCGCTTCCTCGCCGACGTTCGGAATGTCACGGCTGATTTCCTCCTGGCCGAGCTTGGTGTCGCGGGCCATGACCTCGAACTCCTCGATGTGGATCGAGGTGAAGACGTCATCGCGCACGATGCGCTCGGAGAG
>NZ_SCVH01000057.1 GCF_004296935.1 Reyranella sp. | reverse complement strand
GCTCTTCCGATCTCCGCAATCCGATGCGACCTCAACGGCAGTAGGCGGCTGTCCCGGTGTGGGCGGTCTCGACGCAGTTGCGATACGCCTGCTCCACGCCCCACCGGTCGCAACCCGGCAAGGTCTGCTGCAGCTGGTAAGCGCAGTGGTCGGTGCACGAGCCCGGCAGGTTGCGGCGGCAGTTGTCGTATTTGCGCATCGCCTCGTTGACGTAAGGGCGCAACGCCTGCGACTGTCGCAAGCCGGCCGCCACGTCATTCAGCAGCGCCTGGCCACATTGCCCGCATGTCGCCACCGGCGGGCCACCGCCTGAGCGTCGCAGCTTGGCCGAGGCGTAGGCGCCGCTGCCCTTCCATTCCCAGAAGGCCTGCTCGCCCTGCAGCACGAGATGGATCGTGCCGCCATCGATGCAGCGGTCGCGCCCGTAGGTGATGCTTTCGCGATAGGTATAATCGCCCGAACTGCCGCCGCCCGACACCGTGCCGCCGCAACTGAGGCTCGGATAGTCGATAGCGCCGCCGCCCGCCGAGTCGAGCCGCATGGTCATCGGGTAGGAGCCGGATCGGGAATTGGGCTGGTAGACCGTGCCAGTCCACACACCGGTGGGATCCTGCGCTTCGGCCGGCGACGCACCCGCATACGCGAAGACGGCAACCATTGCAGCGAGAACAAAGAACAGCGTGCGTCTTGCGAACATCTTGCCCCTCGCTTTCGCTCCAGCCTGATGCACGATAGTTGGTGCAGGCATCAGCGCCATTGACGCAGGTCAAGGCAGGGGACACCGGCGTCGACCGCACCTGCTCAGCCGTTGCCCGTCATTCAGGGAATGAAATCGATCGTGACGCCGACTGGACGCGAGAGAAGCCAGCCGATGATGTCGAGGTTCTGGCCGAGTTGCGGGCCGACCAGTGGCAGGATGAACAGCAGGCCGAGGAGGATGGTCATGCCGAAGGGCTCGAGCCGCGCCAGGGGCGCCGCCAGGACATCCGGCAGCAGCCCGACGGCGACGCGGCCGCTGTCGAGCGGCGGCAGGGGGATCATGTTGAAGACGGCGAGGACCACGACGACGGCGGCGGCGATCAACGGCACCGTCGAGCGGCCCGGCGTCGCGAAGGACTGCTGCACCGTCATGGCGCCGAGGGCGAGGTAGAGATTGAAGATTCTCAGGCTCCGATGCGTCGAGACCGCGAGAGTGCCGTCGTGGCCGCGGCCTGTCGACGCCCGCCTGCCGCCCTGCGATCAGAACGCCAGGAGATTGTCGCGGAAATGGCGGTGCTCGTAGGCGGTGCGGACCACGCCCAGGCGCTGAAGTTCCGGCACGACGCCGTCCGTGATCTCGGCGATATGGCGTCGGGTGACCGGGCCGCTGAACATGAAGCCGTCGCCGCCCACCTCCTGCATCACCTCGGCCATGGCGCCGGCGACATGCTCGGCCGTGCCGACGACGGGATCTTCCAGCCCGTAGCGGTAGTTTGCCGCGATCTCGCGCAGCGTGGCGCCCTGCGCCAGGAAACGCTTCAGCGTGCCCTGCTGGCCGTTGGTCGTCAGTTCACCCAGCGGCGCATCGAGGTCGAAGGTCGAGAAGTCGATGTCGGTGAGACTGCCCATCTGGGCCAGCGTCATTTCCGGCGCGGCCTCTCGCCCGGCCTGCCGGCGGCGGAAGCGTTCCTGCGCCTCGGCGTTGGTCTCGCCCAGGGTGGGCACGACGACGAAGAAGAGCTTGCAGCTCTCGGGATCGCGGCCCTCCACGACAAGGCGGCGACGCAAATCTGCGCGGAAGGCCTTCATCTCCGGGACGGTGCTGACGGCGGCAATGACGGAGTCCATATGCTTGGCAGCGAAGTTCCGGCCCTGCGGCGAGCCGCCGGCCTGCACCAGCACGGGCCGTCCCTGCGGCGGACGCGCGGTGTTGAGCGGCCCGCGCGAGGTGAAGAAACGCCCCTTGAAATCGATGGCGCGAACCCTGGCGGGATCGGCGAAGGTGCCGGCCGCGCGGTCCGCCACGATGGCGTCGGCGTCCCAAGACGACCAGAGCCTGCTCACCAGATCGACGAACTCGTTGGCCATCTCGTAGCGCAGATCGTGCTCGATATGGGCGTCGAGACCGAAATTCTGCGCCGCCCGTTCGGCCGTCGAGGTGACGAAATTGCAGCCCACCCTGCCCTTCGACATCAGGTCGAGGGTGGCGATGAGACGCGCCAGCAGGAAGGGCGGATAGAAGCTGGTCGAGATCGTCGGCACGATGCCGAGATGCGTCGTTGCCTGGGCGATCAGCGGCACCAGCGGCAGCGGGTCGTTCTTGGGCGCCCGCAGCGCGCGGCGGAGGTAGAAATCCGTGGAGGCGCCGTAGTTGTCCGGGACGAACAGCGAGTCTTCCATCAGGAAGAAGTCGAAGCAGGCGCGCTCGAACGCCTTGGCCATCTCGATATGGAGGTCGGGCTGCGTCCAGTCCTGGCCGTCCCCGCCGCCCCATGTCTGGTTCCAGCCATGGACGCCGTAGGTGTTGTTCATGAACCAGCCGAGATGGAAAGGCTTTGCCGCCAAGACGCTCTTCTCCGCCGTTGCCTGCCCGGCGCGATGCAATCGGCGGACCACTAGGCTAACGTCGGGCGGCGGAGGTGTTCATGCGCTTCAAATGGCTGAATGGCCTGTTTGCCGAACCGGCGACGCCGAACGACCGGCCGCTGCGGGATCTGTCGCGCTTCGACATCGGCGTGTGCCCGGGCTGCCGTGGCCTGCGCACGGTCGCCAGTCCGCGCTGCGACAACTGCGGCAGCACCCGGCCGGTCGCCGCCGACGTTTGACTGCGCTACAAGCCTGCCGCGTTGCGGCGACCCTCCCTCTAGCTCTTCACGACCTTCTGCTCCTCCGGCCGGACGGTAGCCGGCGGCGCGTGGGCTGTTGGCAGTCCGTGGGGGAAATGCGAAACGTCGTCCACGTCGAATGAACCTGCGGGAGTAAGCGATGATCTTCGAAATGCGCACCTACCTGATGAAGCCGGGCACCATTCCCCAGGTCGAGGAAGCCTTCGCGACGGCCCTGCCCGGTCGCCTAAAACTCTCGCCGCTGGCCGGATTCTGGCGGACCGAAGTCGGCACACTGAACCAGATCATCCATATCTGGCCCTACGAGAGCACCGCCGAACGCGATCGCATCCGCGCCGAGGCCGTCGCGACCAAGGTCTGGCCGCCCAAGATCGCCGACTTCGTCCTCGAGATGGAAGCCAAGATCCTCCACCCCGCGCCTTTCTCGCCTAACTTCAAGCCGGGCGAACACGGTACCTGCTACGAGTTCCGCACCTATACCTACAATGTGGGGGCGATCCCCAAGGTGATCGAGAACTGGGGCCCGCGCCTGCCGGCGCGCACGGCCATCTCGCCGCTGATCTTCGCGGGCTTCACCGAGATCGGCCCACTCAACCAATGGGTCCATGTTTGGGCCTACAAGAACATAGGCGAGCGCGAGCGCCTGCGCGCTCAGGCAATGAGCACCGGCGTCTGGCCGCCGCCGCGCGCCGAAGGTGTCGTGATGCAGCGCATGCAGAACACCTTCGCCGTGCCGGCGGCGTTCTCGCCGCTGCGCTAGAGCGGTCGCTGACTCAGGCGGCTGGAGGCTTCTGCTCCTCCAGCCGGTCGGTGGCGGGTGGCGGTGTGGGCGACAGCCCGGCGATCTCGGCGCGCAGCTCCGGCGTCATGTTCACCTTCACGGCGGCGAGCGAGTCCTTGAGCTGGTCGAGATTGCGGGCGCCGATGATGGGCGCGGTGACGCCGGGGTGCGATCCCACCCAGGCGATGGCGGCGCTGACGGGGTGCAGGCCCTGCTGCTTGCAGAAGGCGGCGAACTTCTCCGCCACGTCGAAGGTCCAGGCCTCGCCGTAGCGCGCCTCGTACATCTTGTTGGTCTTCAGGCGACCGGTGGCCTGACCGAGATACTTGCCGGACAGAAGCCCCGCGGCGCCGGGGCTGTAGGGAATGACGCCAATGCCGTTGGCCTGGGCCATCGGCAGGATTTCGACCTCGGCCTGGCGTTTCACCAGGTTGTACATCGGCTGCACGACCTGCAGCCGTGCCCAGTTGTGGCGTTCCTGGATGTCGACCGCGCGCTGCGTCTGCCACGCCGACCAGTTGCTGACGGCGGGATAGAGCACCTTGCCCGAGCGCACCACGTCCTCCAGCCCGCGCATCATCTCCTCGATCGGCGTCAGCGGATCGAACTTGTGCAGGAACAGCACGTCGATGCGATCGGTCTGCAGGCGTTTCAGGCTCCGCTCGACCGCGCGCACCACATGGCGGCGGGAACTGCCGCGCGCGTTGATGTCGTCGCTCTGCGGACTGAAACACTTGGTGGTGAGGACGAGATTGTCGCGATCGCCTTTCGCCAGGCGGCCGAGGATCTCCTCGGACTTGCCCTTGTTGTACTCATCGGCGCAGTCGAAGAAGTTGATGCCGGCGTCGCGCACCGCCTTGTACATGGCGGCGGACGTGGCTTCGTCGGCATCGCCGCCGAACGACATGGTGCCGAAGCAGAGTTCGGAGACGGAGACGCCGGTGCGGCCGAGGAGTTTGGTTTTCATCGGCGATTTCTAGCACGCCAGGTCGAATCGCTCTACGCTCCGGCAAAAGAGCGAGGGCGGAATGCAAGACGGGGCTACCTACGATTTCATCGTCACCGGCGCGGGCTCGGCCGGCTGCGCCGTCGCCGGACGGCTGAGCGAGGACGGCCGCTTCTCCGTGCTGCTGCTCGAAGCCGGCCCTAAGGACTCCTATCCCTGGATCCACGTGCCGCTCGGCTATCACAAGACCTTCAACAATCCGAAGGTGAACTGGATGTTCGATTCGGAGCCGGAACCCGAGCTCAACAACCGCATCATGTACCAGCCGCGCGGCAAGGTGCTCGGCGGCACCAGCTCGATCAACGGCATGGTTTATATGCGCGGCAACTCCGCTGACTACGACGAATGGCGCCAACGCGGCTGCGAGGGCTGGGACTACGACTCGGTGCTGCCCTATTTCAAGCGCGCCGAGGACAACGCGCGTGGCGCCGACGGCTTCCACGGCACCGGCGGGCCGCTCAAGGTCACCGACCATCGCTGGCAGCCGCCGCTGGCCAAGGCGCTGCACGATGCCGCCGTGCAGGCCGGCATCCCGGCCAATCCCGACTTCAACGGCGCGCAGCAGGAAGGCGTCGGCTACTACCAGACCACCATCAACGGCAAGGCGCGGCGCTGGTCGAGCGCGCGCGCCTATCTCAAGGACGCCAAGCAGCGCAAGAACCTCACGATCGCCACGTCGGCGCACGCCACCCGGGTGCTGATCGAGAACGGCCGCGCCGTCGGCGTCGAGTATCGCACGCCCGCCGGCCTGCAGACCGCCAGGGCCACGCGCGAGGTCATCGTCTCGGGCGGCGTCTACGGATCGCCGCAGCTCCTGATGCTGTCGGGTCTCGGGCCGGCCGCGCACCTGCAGCAGCACGGCATCGCGGTGGTCAAGGACATGCCGGGCGTGGGCAGCCACCTGCACGACCATTTCAATACCTACGTCGCCTATCGCTGCAGCCAGGCTGTCACCATGAACGACATCGCGATCTCCGTGCCGCGCCAGATCCTGGCCGGGATGCGCTATGTGTTCGGCCGCACCGGCCCGCTCGCCAGCATGGGCCTCTATGTCGGCGCGTTCATGAGGAGCGACCGGCGGCTGGAGCGACCCGACCTGCAGATCAACATGTTCGCCTGGGCGGTCAAGGAACGGACCCGCGCCGGCGTCATTCCGCAGCCCTTCTCGGCATTCAGCCTGAGCCCCGTGCATCTCAAGCCCGACGGCCGCGGCACGGTGCGGCTGAAATCGCCCGACCCGCTGGCCGCGCCCGAGATCCGCTTCAACTTCCTCAAGAGCGCCTACGACTGGCAGGCGCTGATCGAGGGCACGCGCATCTGCCGCGAGATCGCCCGTCAGCCGGCGCTGAAACCCTTCGTCATGGAGGAGATCATGCCCGGCGCCGGCGTCACCGCCGAGGCCGACCTAAAAGCCTTCATCCGCGCCAACGGCGTCTCGAACCTGCACCCGGTCGGTACCTGCCGCATGGGCCACGGCAGCGACGACGTCGTCGACCCGCAGCTCCGGGTCCATGGCATCGCGGGCCTGCGCGTCGCCGATGCCTCGATCATGCCGTCCATCGTCGCCGGCAACACCAACGCGCCCTCGATCATGATCGGCGAGAAGTGCGCCGACATGGTGCGGGCCGCCGTCGCGGCCTGACGGCCTAAGGATAGGTGATCGTCACCGGCCAGATCGTGACGCCACCCCACCCTTGAACTCCTGGTCATTCTTGGGAAAGGTCGTGGCGGAATTGTAGAGGCCGCAGCGCACGTGGCCGTTGTTGTCGTGCAACCTGCTCACCTGGACGGAGATGGAGTTGGCCTACTGGGCGCTGGCCGCCGCGAAGCCGAAGCCGGCGGCGAGGACGAGCGCGCATCCAAATTTCGTGAACGTCATTTTATCCCCCGCCTGCAGTCTGTTCTCAAATCACGGACGAGGCGCCAGCAGTTTGAGGCCCTCGACGGTGAGCGTCACCGACGTGGCCGGATCGCCATCGGATCTCATCCAACCCTTGGCGACCGCAAGACGAATCGCTGCCTCGACGGCATCGGTATTCCCGATGCCCAACTTGCGTTGGACCTTGTCGACATGGGTCCAGGTCGGCGGCGGCCGGCGTCCCGTGAGCTCGTGCACGGCCGCCAGCACGGCGGACATGAACTGGGCGGCGTTCGGCGGCGTTGCAACCATCTTCCAATTGTAGGGCGCCGGGCATGGTCGGACCAGTCGGCAGTTCTCAATCCCGTCGAATGCCGGGATTGATGGCAAGCGATGCGCCCGCTTCGCCACCGGCGTCGTAGGCCATCGGCGACACCATGCGGCTCGCCCGGGACACCGTCCGGAGCTTCAGGTCGAGTTTCTCGAGCTCGGTATCGACGACCGCCGTCTTGAGAACGACCAGGCCGCGCCCGGTGCCGTTGACCACCTCGTCCCGCCCCGCCTTCATCGCCATCAGCTTGTCCGCAATCGACGCGACCATGCCCAGGGCGAAGGAGGCATTCGCCAGATGCCGCTCCTGGTGCCGGAACCGCTGGTAGTCCGGGCTGGTCTTGTAGCGGCCGAGCTCGGAGCGGACCGCGGTGTCGATCACTTCGGTCAGGTAGTGGGCCACTTCGATATCCGAGCGCAGGCCGAAGAAGACGTACCGCCCCTCGCCTGCCGGGTTCTTCTCGCGCCAGACGCGGCAGTCGCAGAACGCCGCGATGGCACCGATGCAATCGTCGAGCGGGATGCGCTTCTTGCGGTGCGTCTCGTACGCGCGCCGCTCGCAGGGCGCCTCGCGGATTTCGACGTCGCTGAGCGACAGGTCGTGGCGGTCGAGCAGTTCGGCGACCTTGGCCGCCGCCGCCAGCGCCTCGCCCTCGGTGCAGCCGTTGTCGATGGTCTTGGCACGCAGGCCCTGGATGCGCGTCCGCAGCTTGTCGAACGCGTCGCCGGTCATCTGGCCCGGTTCCTGTAGCCCTGGAAAAGGGCGATCGCGACGCCGATGGCGAGGCCGGGAAGCATCGAGAAGATGGCGATCGACGCCGCCCCCATCTCGCAGCCGCCCGAGTCACCCGGCGTGCCGCAACGCTGATCGAAGATATGGGCGGCCGTCAGAACGATGAAGAACATCGCCACCGGCGTCACGATCATGCCGACCAGTCCGTAGGCGAACGCTTTGACGACAAGCCGGAGCACTAGGCAGCGGCCTTGTCGTTGCCCTCGCCCACCCGCGCCGCCAGCGACGCCGCCATGAACTCGTCGAGGTCGCCGTCGAGCACCTTCTGCGGGTCGGAGCGTTCGACGTTGGTGCGCAGGTCCTTCACCATCTGGTAGGGCTGCAGCACGTAGGAGCGGATCTGATGGCCCCAGCCGATGTCGGTCTTGTTGGCCTCGATCGCCAGCCGCTCGGCTTCGCGCTTCTGCAGCTCGACCTCATAGAGGCGCGCCTTCAGCATCTGCAGCGCCTTGGCGCGGTTCTGATGCTGGCTGCGTTCCTGCTGCACGGCGACGGCGATGCCTGAGGGAATGTGCGTGATGCGAACGGCGGAATCGGTCTTGTTGACGTGCTGGCCACCCGAGCCCGAGGCGCGGTAGGTGTCGACGCGCAGGTCCTTGTCCAGAAGCTCGATTTCGATGTCGTCGTCGACCTCGGGATAGACCCAGACCGAGGCGAAACTGGTCTGGCGCCGCGCATTGCCGTCGAACGGCGAGATGCGGACGAGGCGATGGACACCACTCTCGGTCTTCAGCCAGCCATAGGCGTTCGGCCCCTCAACCTTGAAGGCGCAAGACTTGATGCCGGCTTCTTCACCGGCGCTTTCCTCGAGCCAGCTCACCTTGAAGCCGCGGCGCTCGGCCCAGCGTGTGTACATGCGCGCCAGCATCTCGGCCCAGTCCTGGGCCTCGGTGCCGCCAGCGCCGGCGTTGATCTCGCAATAGGCATTGTTGGGATCGGCTTCGCCCGACAGCAGCGTCTCGAGCCTGGCTTTGGCGGCCTCGGTCCGCGCTTCACCCAGCGCCCGCTCGGCGTCGGCGATCATCGCCTCGTCCTTCTCGGACTCGGCCATTTCGATCAGGCCGACATTGTCGTCGATGGCGGCACGCAGGCGCTTGATGATGGCGATCGCGGACTCAAGCCGCGTGCGCTCCTTCATCACGGCCTGGGCTTGCTTGGGGTCGTTCCAAAGCGCCGGATCCTCGGCGCGCGCGTTCAGCTCGTCGAGACGGACGACCGCCTGGTCGTAGTCAAAGACGCCTCCTCAGGAGCTCCACCGACTCCTCGATCTCTTTCACCATCGCCTGGGCTTCTGCGCGCATCACGACTCCGTCTATTTCTTCCCCTCCCCCGTCTTCGGGGGAGGTGTCCGCGCAGCGGACGGAGGGGGTCAGCACACCGATGTGCACGACGGCCCCCTTCCGGCGCTCCGCGCCACCTTCCCCCGCAAGCGGGGGAAGGCAATGGGCTTCCGGCGCAGGCGCGCGGAAGACTCTAATACGTCTCGCCGGTGCCCGACAGGCCGGGGCGCCGGGCGCCGCCCGCCTGAAGCGGGCCGCCGGGGTCTATACCGGAATAGGGGGCGGAGCCGTCAAGCGGCGTGACCGAATAGCCGTCCGAGCCGGGCTCGGTGCCGGGCTTGAAGACCTCGTCGATGGTGCCGCCTTCGTAGGTGAAGCGCACCAGGCGCAGGCCGGGCGGGATGCGGAACGGCGTCGGCGCCTTGCCCTTGAAGATCTCCTTGGCGATCTGCTCGAAGATGGGCGCCGCGTTGCCGCCGCCGGTCTCCTGCGCGCCGAGGTTCCGCGGCTCGTCGAAGCCGATATAGACGCCGATCGTGATGTCGGGCGTCGAGCCCAGGAACCAGTTGTCGCGCGCGTCGTTGGTCGTGCCGGTCTTGCCGGCGATCGGTCGGCCGAGCGCCGCGAGCCGTCCGGCAGTGCCGCGCACAGTGACGCCCTGCATCATGCTCACGACCTGGTAGACCGAGGCCGGATCGTGGAACGGCTTGCGCGAATCGATCAGCTCGGGCGGCGCGGGCTTGCCGCCCGCCGCTATGGCGTCGCCGCAGCCCTTGCAGGCGCGCGGCTCGTGGCGGTAGACGGTCTTGCCGTTGCGGTCCTGCACGCGATCCACAAGGCTCGGCGTGATTTCGAGCGCGCCGTTGGCCAGCATGGCGTAGGCCATGGTCATGCGGAGCAAGGTGGTTTCGCCGGCGCCGATCGCCATCGGCAGGTAGGCCCCCATGTTGTCGGTGACGCCGAACTCCTTGGCGACATCGACCACACGCTTCATGCCGATCTGCTGCGCCATGCGTACAGTCATCAGATTGCGCGACAGTTCGAGCCCGCGGCGCACCGTCGCCGGCCCGAGGAAATCGCCGCCGTAGTTCTTCGGCGTCCAGATCGGCTGGCCGTGGCCGGGGTCGTAGCTGAACGGTGCATCGAGCACGACGCTGGCCGGCGTGAAACCCGCGTCCATCGCGGCGAGAAAGACGAACGGCTTGAAGGCCGAGCCCGGCTGGCGAGCGGCCTGCACTGCACGGTTGAACTGGCTGCGGCCGTAGGCCCAGCCGCCCGACATGGCGAGCACGCGCCCGGTCTGGGTGTCCATGATCACCACGCCGCCCTCGACGTTGGGTACCTGGCGCAGCGCGTAGGTCTTGGGGGGGTAGGGTTTGGCGTTGGCCGGCGCGCCGGTGGGCTTCTCGACCTTCTCGACGACGACGACGTCGCCCACGCTCACCACGTCGCGCGGCGCCCGCGGCGGGTTGCCGACCCGCTGGTCGGCCAGCGTCGGGCGCGCCCAGGTCATCTCGGCAAAGGGGATCGTGCCTTCGCCGTTGGCCTCGCCACCCGGTAGTCCGACGATCTGCGCCGACTGGGCGTCGACCTTACTGACGACGGCGAGCTGCCATGCGGCCGGTCCGAACAGCGGCCGACGCTGGGCGATGCGGGCGAACTCCTCCTCCCACACGCTCATGTCGGGGATCTTGGCATAGGCCCCGCGCCAGCCGTGGCGGCGGTCGTAGGCGATCAGACCGTCGCGCAGCGCGGTGTCGGCTGCCGATTGGTAGGCGGGATCGAGCGTCGTGCTGACGGTGAGACCGCCCTCGTAGAGGCCCTTCTCGCCGTAGGCCGCCATCAGGTTACGGCGCACTTCCTCGGCGAAGAAATCCGCCTGCGTCGTCTCGGTAGCGGAGCGGCGGCGCAGTTGCAGCCTTTCCGCGCGGGCGGCCTGCGCCTCGGCCGGCTTGATGTAGCCGTCCTCCTGCATGCGGTTCAGGACATAGTCGCGACGGGCGTACGCTTCCTTTTCGTTGCGCACGACGTGATAGCGGTTGGGCGCTTTGGGCAGCGCCGCGAGATAGGCGATCTCCGAAAGGGTGAGCTCGTCCAGCGAGCGGTCGAAGTAGTTGATCGCCGCCTGGGCCACACCGTAGTTGCCCGAGCCGAGATAGATCTCGTTGAGATAGAGCTCGAGGATGCGCTCCTTTGAATACGTCTCCTCGATGCGGAAGGCGAGGATGGCTTCGCGGATCTTGCGCGCCAGAGTCGCCTGGTTGGTCAGCAGGAAGTTCTTGGCGACCTGCTGGGTCAGGCCCGAGGCGCCCTCCGGCCGCTTGCCGGGATTGGTGATGTTGGAAATCATGGCGCGCACGACGCCGATGAAGTCGATGCCGGGGTGGGTGAAGAAGCGCTGGTCCTCGGCCGCAACGAAGGCCTCGACCACGCGCTTGGGCATGGCCGCGACCGGCACGAACACCCGCTTCTCGCGGGCATATTCCGCCAGCAGCCGGCCGTCGGCCGCGTAAAGGCGCGAAACGGTCGCCGGCTGGTAGTCGGCAAGCTGCTTGTGGTCGGGCAGACCATGGCTGAAATGCCAGAACAGGCCCGCCACGGTTCCGGTCCCGACGATCAGGGCGGCGGTGGCAAAGGCCAGTAAGACTTTGAAAAGGTTGAGCACGGTCATCTTCTACGCGGCGCCTTTCGAGGCAGCAACGGAGACAATTGCCGCGACTTACGCCTTTCTTATGGCGCCGCCGGCCGCAAAATGGGCGTCAATCGAGCCCCGCAGGGCCCGTGCCAGGGCGATCTGGTGCTGGCGGACGGTCAGGAGCTTCTCGTCCTGCGGATTGGAGAGATAGCCGAGTTCGACCAGAGCAGCCGGGATGTCGGGCGAGGTCAGGACCGCGAAGCCCGCCTGCCGGTGGGTCCGCGGCAGCAGGCGGACGCCGTTGCGGCCGAAGTTCTGCACGATGGTCTCGGCCAGCCGGCGCGAATCGTTCACCGTGCCGCGCTGGGCCATCGCCACCAGCGTATTGGCGACGATGTCCGGCTTGTCGGCCAGCCGCATGCCCGCCACCACGGCGTCGGCGCGGTTTTCGCGCGCGGCCAGGGCGGCCGCCTCCCGGTCGGTCGCCTGCTCCGACAGCGTGTAGACGGAAGCGCCGCGGACATCGGAGTTTTCGCAGGAATCGGCGTGCAGGGAGAGGAACAGATCGGCTTTCGCATCCTGGGCCCGGGCCACCCGCTCGCGCAGGGCCACGTAGTTGTCGGTGTTGCGCGTCAGCAGCACGCGATAGCGGCCACCGGCCAGCAATTCACGCTGCAACTCGCGGGCGATGGCCATGACCACAGCCTTCTCCTGCGTGCCGCGAACGCCTTGGGCGCCCGGGTCCTTACCGCCATGACCGGGGTCGAGGAAGACCAGCTTCGGCCGGGGCAGCAGCGCCGGCTTCTTGACCGACTTGGGCGCGGGTGCTTTCGCCCAGGCCTCGGCCGCGCCGAGGCCAAGGGCTGTCAGGCCGGACAAGGCGGCAAGCAGATCTCGGCGGTGAAGGGTGGACATGGCAAACGCCACTTTAATGTCAGAGGGAGTTTATTATTTTTGCGATATCTTAAACTAGATACTCAATTTACGGGATAATTTCAAGTCTTATCAATTAGTTAATAGACGATACTCATGTTTCTCAATCTTTTGATTGTGGCACCCCGGTGAACCCCGTATGTTGCGTCTCGCGAGCAGTCGCCGTCGTTCGAAGCGCCCCCTGTGGGACAGCGCTCCGACGGCAGTCCCCAGCCGGGCCAGTGCTGGCGCCCCTTTTTGCAGTGCAAGAACGGGCGCGGCGGACCCGCCAAAGGACTGTTAGACAGGCGGTGGCTATCAGGAACACCGAGGTTGGCAGGACCCAGTTGCGGTCCGGCGGCGCGATGCTTCCCCGTCTTGGCCAATGTCTGGCCGTTCGACGGGTCGATGGCGCTCCGTCCCCCTCGCGCCAGAGAGGCGGCTTGGCCGCTGGTCGCTCGCGCCGGCTGGGACCGAACGCCTCGGGAGCGAGCCCATGGCTAGGCGCATGCTCATTGATGCGAGCCATCCCGAAGAAACTCGGGTGGTCGTTGTCGATGGAACACGACTTGAAGAATTCGATTTCGAAACCTCGACCCGCAAGCCCCTCAAGGGCAACATCTACCTCGCCAAGGTCATTCGCATCGAACCGTCGCTGCAGGCGGCGTTCGTGGAGTACGGCGGCAACCGCCACGGCTTCCTAGCCTTCTCCGAAATCCACCCCGACTACTATCAGATCCCCGTCGCCGACCGCGAACGGCTGATCGCCGAGCAGCAGCGCCTGCACGCCGAGGCCGACGACGATCACGAGCCGCGCCGCCGTCGTCGCGTCGACCGCTCCGACATCGAAGACGCCCGCGCCGCCCGTCGCGAAGAGCCGGTCGCCGAGAACGGTGCCGACGAAGCGGTCACCCCCGAAGAGAACGGCCACATCGCCGAAGTGGCGAGCGACGCCCAAACGGAACTCCCGGCGGAAGCCCAGGCGCCCGAAACCACAGTCGCCGAAGCAACACCGGTCGAAAGTGCGAACGAACCCGTCGCCGAGGCCCCTGCTCCCGAGCCGCAGGCGCAGGCCGCGGAGATCGCCAGCGAACGCATCGACGGACCCGTCCTCGACGCTGCCGAGAGCGGCGAAGCTCCTGTCGCCCCCGGCGAAATGCCCGAGGGCGAGCAGCCGTCCGGCGATCCGTCCGAAGCGCCACAGCCCGAGGTCACCGTCGAGACGCTGGGCGGCGACGATGCGGTCGAGGAGCGCGAGACGCGCGAGCGCCGCCGCCGCAACCCGATCCGACACTACAAGATCCAGGAAGTGATCAAGCGCCGGCAGATCCTGCTGGTCCAGGTCGTCAAGGAGGAGCGCGGCAACAAGGGCGCCGCCCTCACCACCTACCTGTCGCTGGCCGGCCGCTATTGCGTGCTGATGCCCAACGCCGGTCGTGGCGGCGGCATCTCGCGCAAGATCTCCAACCCGGCCGACCGCAAACGGATGAAGGAGATGCTGGGCGAGCTCGACGTGCCGCAGGGCATGGGTGTGATCCTGCGCACCGCCGGCCTTGAGAGAAGCAACATCGATATCAAGCGCGACTACGAATACCTGTCGCGCCTCTGGGATTCGATCCGCGAGCTCACCATGCGATCGACGGCGCCGGCGCTGATCTACGAGGAAGGCGACCTCATCAAGCGCTCGCTGCGCGACGTCTACGACACCGACATCGCCCAGGTGCTGGTCGAGGGCGAAGCGGGCTTCGAGGCCGCCAGCGGCTTCATGCGCCAGCTCGTGCCGCACCAGGCGAACAAGGTCGAGCTCTACAAGGAGCAGATCCCGCTCTTCCACCGCTACCAGGTGGAAGCGCAATTCGACGCCATGCACTCGCCGACCGTTCAACTGCGCAGCGGCGGCTACATCGTCATCAATCCGACCGAAGCGCTGGTCGCCATCGACGTCAACTCGGGCCGTTCGACCAAGGAACGGAACATCGAGGAGACGGCGCTCAGGACCAACATCGAGGCGGCCGAGGAAATCGCCCGCCAGGTCCGCCTGCGCGACCTCGCCGGCCTGATCGTGATCGACTTCATCGACATGGAGGAGACGCGGCACCAGCGGCAGGTCGAGCACAAGGTCAAGGATGCGATGCGCACCGACCGCGCCCGCATCCAGATCGGCCGCATCAGCGCATTCGGTCTTCTGGAAATGTCGCGCCAGCGCCTGCGGCCGAGCCTGCTCGAGCATTCGACCGAGCTCTGCCCGCATTGCGCCGGCATCGGCCGCATCCGCTCCATCGAATCGGCATCGCTACACGCGCTGCGGGCCATCGAGGAGGAAGGCGTCCGCCGCCGCGCGACCGAGATCCTGGTCAACGTGCCGCCGAAGGTGGCGCTCTACCTGCTCAACCAGAAGCGCCACACGCTCTCCGAGATCGAGAAGCGCTACGGCTTCATGGTGTCGGTCGAGGCCGACGACGAGCTGAACGCGGCCGATTGCGAGATCGAGCGCGTGCGCACGCGCCGCGACGATCGCGGCGACCGCCCGACCCAAGAACTGGCCCGGGCCAACTACGACGAGGTCGCGCGCGAGTTGCCGCTGGGTGACGAGCCCGACGGTATTGAGGACCGCGACGCGGGCGAGACCGTCGATCCCGGCGAGCGCGGCGACCGCCGCCCCGAGGGCGAGGAAGGCGAAAGCCGCGATGGCCGTGGCCGCCGCCGTCGCCGGCGCCGCCGGCGGAGCGACCGCCCCGAAGGCGAAAGCGCAGATCGGCCTCCCCGGGCTGCCGGCGAGGAATTCCCGACCGACGACCGTGCCCCGAATGGTGCGGCAGAAAACGGCCATGACCTGCCGCCTCGCGAGGGCGACGATCAGGAGAGCGACGCCCGCGACAGCGAAGGCGTGCGTGCCGATGGCGAGCGCCGTCTCTCAGGCGATCGTGGCGCCGAGGGCGAAGGCGATCGGCGCCGTCGCCGTGGCCGCCGCGGCGGCCGTCGCCGGCGTCGCGAGCCCGGCGAGGGCGAGCCCAACGGCGAGCACACGCCGCGCGAGCGCGACTACACCTCGGAGGAGTTCGCCTCCGATGCGCCGGCCCGACAGGAGCCCACGGAGCCGGAAGAGCGCTATGCCGCGACCGCTTCCATGCCCGACTCGATGGCCGTCCCCAGCGAGCCCACACCCCGCGAGCATGCGCCCTATGATCCCGGCCCGCCGGTGAACGTGGAAGCGGCCCCGCCTCCTCCGCCGCCAGCGCCACCATCGGCACCGGCCTACATGCCGGCGCCCGTCCCCGTCGTCATGCAGGCGCCGGAGCCGCCGCCGGCCCCCGTCATTCCGGTCATCCCGGTTGCGGACGTTCCGCCGGAGAAGCCCAAGCGCGGCTGGTGGAGACGCTGACTAAGGACTTGAGCCCTTGAAGTGGAAAGAGCGCCTCCCCGGAGGCGCTCTTTTCGTTTCAGCCCGGATTTGACCGCCCACACACCTCACCCTTCGAGGCGCGCGCTGCGCGGTGCTCCTCAGGATGAGGTGGGTTTCGCTAAGCCTTCACCTGGTCGCTCAGCCAGTCGATCGCCGCCTGCGCGCCGCCCTTGCCATGCGGGACACCGAGCGCGCCAAGGCTCATCTCGATCACACCGAGCGTGCCCAGCACCATCGGGGCGTTGACGTGACCCATGTGCGCCACACGGAATGCCTTGCCGGAGAGATCACCGATGCCGTGGCCGAGGATCACGCCGCACTGCTTGTTGCAATAGGCGCGCAACGCCTCGGGATCGTGGCCGTTGGTGAGCACGCATGTCACCGAGTCGGAACGCTCCTGCGGCTCGATGATGTTGAAGCCGATCGCCTGGCCCTCCGACCAGACGCCGACGGCGCGACGCACCGCCTCGGCCAGCAGCCGATGCCGCCGGTGGACGTTTTCGAGCCCCTCCTCGAACAGCATGTCGAGTGCCTGGCGCAGGCCGAACAGCAGATGCTCTGGCGGCGTGCCGGCATACTTCTGGTAGTGCTGCGCGCCTTCGCGCTCGGTCCAGTCCCAGTAGGGCGTGCGTAGCCCCGCCTTCTTGTGCACCTCGCGGGCGCGGTCGTTGGCCGCGACGAAGCCCAGGCCCGGCGGAGTCATCATGCCCTTCTGCGAGCCCGACATCGCCACGTCGACGCCCCAGGCATCCATCTCGAACGGCATGCAGCCGAGCGAGGCCACGGCGTCGACCATCAGCAGGGCGTCATGCCTGGCCGCGCGCATCGCCTTGCCGATCGCTTCGATGTCGTTCACCACGCCGGATGCGGTGTCGATCTGCGCCACCAGCACGGCCTTGATGGTCCCGTCCTTGTCGGCCTTGAGCCGCGCCTCGACCTCGGCCGGCCGCACGGCGCGGCGCATGTCGCCCTTCAGCACCTCGACCTCGACGCCCATGCGGCGGGCATTGTCGCCCCAGCCGATCGCGAAGCGGCCGCTCTCCAGTACGAGGATCTTGTCGCCCTTGCTGAGCACGTTGGTGAGCGTGGCCTCCCAGGCGCCGTGTCCGTTGGCAATGTAGATGTAGGCGCGGCCCTTGGTGTTGAACACGCGGGCGACGTCGCGCAGCAGGCTGTCGGTCAGCGCCAGCAGCGGGCCGGAATAGATGTCCACCGCCGGGCGATGCATTGCCCGCAGCACCTCGTCGGGAACCGTCGTCGGCCCCGGAATCGCCAAAAACTCACGTCCCGCACGCACGCTCATTTTTCCCTGCCCTCCGCAAATCACCGGCGGGCACTCTAGCATGTCGCCCGCGAGCACGTTGCCCCTAGCCAATGTCGTGCGGGCCGGCAGTTTCCCTAATGGTCTCGCCGCCTTCTCGTGCCGTTCAGCCCGGCGCCGGTGTTCATGATCGTGAATCCCAAGGTGTTTGATCCACGCCGAGCGCGATTATGGCCGGCGCAGCCGCGACACGGCGTAGGAGACGTCCTCGGCGAGGGCGATCAACAGAGCTCGCTCTTCCTTGTCGAAGGCGTTGGGTTGCCCGGCATAAAGGGTCAGGGCGGCGAATACCTTGCCATCCACTCTGAGCGGCAAGCCGATGCTGGCCTGGTATCCGCGCTTCAGCGCCTCCTCCCGCCACGGCGCCACCATCGGGTTGACGGCAGAATTCTGGTTCACCTGCACTTCGCCGGTCCGCAGCGCGCCACCGGTAGGGCCGAGCGAACGCGGGCCCTCCCCCCAGCTGATGGCCGCCCGGGTGAGGTAACCATCCTCGACACCGGCGATCGCGAGAAACCGAACCGTCTTGCCGGCGTCGTTTTCGGGCACGGCGACGTTGGCCATACGATAGCCACCCAGCTGGACGAGGATCTCGGACATCCCCTGGAAGAGTTCGGTCTCCGACCTTGCCCTCAGAAGGACGCTGGTGGCGGCCTGCAGCGCCGCCTTGACGTTGGACAGCCGGCCGACCTCGCGTTCCAGCGCCTTGCGTTGCGAGATGTCACGGATGAAGCACTGACGATAGATCCTGCCGTCGACGTCGATGGCACGTCCGCTGATCTCGACGGGGAAGATCGTGCCGTCCCTGCGCCGATTTGCGGATTCGACCAGGATTCCTCCAGGCGAGTCGGGGGCATTCCAAACGGCCTCGAACTGCGCGAATTCTTCCGGCGGTAGAAGGTCGCGGACATTGAGGTTGCGAAGTTCGCCGGCGGCGTAGCCGTAGGCCGCCGCTGCCGCCTCGTTTGCTTCGATGATCATCCCGTCGGGCCTGATCAGCAGCACGATGTCACGCGCCATTCTGACGAGTTGCTCGAAATGACGGCTCATCGCAGTCTGTTCCTCGCTTTTCTGGTCGCGGAACGCGAGGAGGCTGGCGTACTCGCTGCGCCACAGCACGAGCAACATGAAGGCGGACAGCACGATGGCGGCACCAATCACGAGGATCAGCGTGAGCTGCTTTCGCTGCAGCGGGTGGGCGATCTCCTCCAGGTCGGTCTTGGCGACGACGATCCAGGGTACGCCGGTCGCCCGACGCGAGGCCGTCAGGACATCGACGCCCCGATAGTCGGGGCCGAGCCGCACGGCATCTCCCTTCACGACGGCTTCGGCAGCGGGCAGTTTGCTGTCCGCCAGGGGCGAGCGAAACGCGAGTGGCGCCGGGACGGGCTTGAGGAGTGGCGGCGGAGTGATGAAGACCAAGTCATCGCCCTCACGACGAACCACGACCACCTCGGAGGAGGCACTGGGCGTGGGCCACGCCTCGATCTGCGGGAGCAGCGCATCGAAAGGATCGATCGCCATCGCAAGGACGGCGACCATTGGGCCGCTTACAGATCCCTCCCTCACAGGCACGAGGAAGGCCATACGCGGCCGTGGCGGCGCGCCAGCAAGATGAACGTCGACGATGTTCTGGCGCCACCCGGATTGAGCCGCGACCGCCTGGGCCGCCTGCAGCGTCTCGCCGTCCGGCGCAGTTCCATCCCCGGCATGGACAAGCACCCGGCCGTCCGGCGCGAGCAGCGAGACCGAAAGCCGGTCCGTGTTGCCGGCCAGCACTTGGGCGAACAGAAGTTCGATCCCCAGCTTGACGTCGCGATCCGACGGCAGGCGTTCGAGCGGCAATCCGCGAAGGGCGGTGGCGAGGAACTCCGCATCGATGATGCGCTCCAGCAACCACTTGTCGATCTGCTGGGCCTTGAGGCGGGCCACCGACTCCTGCTGCACCGCCCGTTCGGCTCGGGAGGCGTTCTTCAGGTCGGTGAAATAGAGGACCCCGATGGAAACGAGACTTGCCGCCACCACAAGCAGGATGACCGTCAACCGGACGGCCTGGCGCTTCATGGCCGCCTCGACGTCCAGCGCATCGGCGGCACGGTTTGGCGAGGTTCGCAGGTACCAGATGCCGAAGGCGATCAGCGCAAGCGCCACCGCATAGTCCGCCATCATCCAGGGCGTGACGAGGAACTCGAGGAATTCAGCGGTATGGGTGATGGGATCCAACGACCCGGCCGTGACCAGCCAGGCGGCGGCGAAAGTATAGCCGACGGCGCCGACGCACAGGGCAACGAAAAGCCAGCGGCTATGGTCGAGCCACCGGGGGGCGACGGGGCGTGCCCCTGCTTGCGGGATCAGCAGGCGTATATCTCCCCTTCCATACAATCTTCAATTGTGCATACTCAGGTTAGCATAAAATGCGCAGAAGAAATTAAATGCCAATCATTATCACGAAATTGTTGTGATAATTGTTATCAGTATTGGCATTGAGAAATAGAATGTCTAAATCTGACTTCACCCGCGTATGTTGGGGAGTGCAGTCATCCGTCCACTGTCATGCTTCCTTAGTGGAACCTTGCTCGGCCTTTGCGCACTTAGCGGCCAAGGCGCGACGCTCAGCGTTGACAGCAAGACCGTGCCCGGACTGACGGCCAAGTCCCCGATCGTCAGCCATACCATCCGTCTGTCCGGCCCGATCGAGCAAGGCGATGCCGACAAGCTCCGTGTCATCCTGGCACGCCTCAGGACGACCTCGCCACCGATGCCCAATCGGCCGCTCGCCACCATCGAACTCAGCAGTGCCGGCGGCGATGTCTATGAGGGACTCAAGATCGGCTATCTGCTGCGCGAGTACAGTGTCGCATCGGTGGTGCGGGCCAAGGACCTCTGCCTTTCGGCCTGCGCGCTGGCCTTCCTCGGCGGCACCTCGAGCCGGTCCGGCCCCACCTTCGTGCCGAGCCGCAGCATCGAGATCGGCGGCCAGGTCGGCTTTCACAACTTCTTCCTGAACACCGACAGCGACCAGATCCCGGCAGCAAGGAGCAGTCGGGAAGGCATGGCTACGGGCTTCAACATCGGCCGCGGCGGGGCGTCGGCGCTGGTGCGCTACGCCGCGACGATGGGCATCGATACGTCCTTCATCGCACGCTTGCTGGGCCGTCCGACGGAGCAGTGGGAATACATCGATGTCGCCCAGACGTTCATGACCCTGCAGGTATGTCCCATCGGCCTCGAGCGCTCCCAACCGCCGCCGGCGACGCTTGCTGCCAACATCTGCAACAACGCGACGGCCGGGTTCAGCCCGGCGACACCGCTGCAGGCCCGGCAATTCACGCCACGCGACGGCAAACGACACCTGCTGGAGCATGTCCAGCAAAACATCGAGACCTTCTCGATGAAGGGGCCGCTCGTGGGCCAGCTCAGGGCGGTCCTCGCCACGCGCGACGATCAGCTGATCGACGCCGTCTACAACGATCTGCGTAGTGCCGGGATTGCGCTACCGGAACCGCTCGGCGCCTTCTTCATGGTGACCGGCTATTCGGCCGGCGCATATGGTCTGGACTGCCATGTGACCTTGTCGCGCGACAATCCCGACCGGTTTGACGTCGTCCTGCAAGGGCCGGAAGGGCCGGTGAAGCTCTTTCAAACACCGCCGCCCGCCTGTCCGGGGCTGTTCCTCCATGACAAGGACGACATGCTCAACCCGCGACGGCGCTGATGGACGTTGGCCTCGAAGCCCCGCTTCACTGAAAAGAATCGCCCGGTTCAAGCCGGCCGGCGCTTTGTCAATTTCCGAACAGACAGATTCGGAACAACTCGTGCCCGCAAATAGAGGTCTTCTACTCCGCGGCCGCCTTGGCCGGTGCACCTGGTGGGGTCTCGCGTTCGGCCTGAGCAGAAGTGGCCGAGGCCGGCTCCATCGTCGTTCCGGCGGTGTGCACCACCACGGCCGCACCCTCCTTGGCGAACTCGATGCCGAGGCCGGGGAAGGTGTTGAACATGCGCTTGACCGCCTCGCGCTGGATGGCGGCGGGGTTGCCGGGCCGGGCGGTGAACTTGAAGCGGACCAGCAGCGCGTTCTCGGCGACGTCGGCCACGCCTTGCATCTTGAAGGGCGCCAGAAGGTCGTCCTTGAAGGCCGGCATCTCGGCGATGTCGGCACCGATCTTCTTGGCTGCCTTGCGCAGCTTCTCGATGTCGGTACCACCGGCAAAGCGCATGTTGAACTTCACCGTGATCCAGTCGCGGCTGAAGTTGGTGATCTGGCCGAGCTGGCCGAACGGGATGGTGTGAACCTGGCCGTTCTGGTGCCTGAGCTTGATCGACCGCAGGGTAAAGCCTTCCACTGTGCCCTTGGCCTTGCCGCAGTCGATGTACTCGCCGACACGGAAGGCGTCGTCGGACAGGTAGAAGACGCCCGAGACGATGTCCTTGACCAGCGTTTGGCTGCCGAACGAGATTGCGATGCCGAAGACGGACGCGCCGGCGATCAGCGGCGTGATGTTGACGCCAAACGACTCGAGCGCGACCATGACCGCGATGATGGTGATCAGGACCGCGGTTGCCGCACGCAGCAGTGGCATCATCGTGCTGATGCGCGAGGCCGGGGGGCCCGCGGCATCGCCGTCGGCGATCGCCTCGGCGGCGCTCTTGCTCTTGCGCCCCATGTAGGGATCGGTGGCGTACTTGAACAGCTCCCACAGCACGTAGGCCAGGAACAGCGTGATCCCGGCGGTGCGCGACGAGCGGGTGATCTGGTCCCATTCGCTTTCGTTGGCCAGCCCAAGCACCTGGACAACCCAAGTCTCCGCGATGATCACGATGACGCCAATCAGCACCGCAACACGCACGCAGCGCGCCACCACGTCCGGTAGCTTGGGCGAGTCGCTGGCGGGCGTGCTGCCGACCAGCTGGGAATCGAGGCGCCGGACGAAGGCCTGCATCAACGTCTCGAACATCAGCACGCCGACGACGAGCATGAGGGTGAGCACCATCGCGTTGCCGACATACAGGCGGCCCGAGATTGCGCCATAGATCTGGGTCAGCCCGAGGGCCACGAAGAACGTCGACGCGACCGGCACCCAGTTGTTGCCGACGCGGCCGACGAGCGGTGCCACCTTGCTTAGTCCGCCGAACCACTGGCGGGCCGCATCGCTGGAACGTACAACCAGCCAGAGGAAGGCTGACAGGTAGACCATCACACCGAAGACTTGATAGGCGCCCATGGCCTCTATCGGCGTCCCAATGGCGACGAGAATCTGCCCCAGGATGCGCGCCAGGATAATCAGCAGCATCACCGCCGAGATCCGCATATACATGGCGCGAGCATCGACGTCGCGCACGTCGCAAAGCCGCGCATTGGGCACGTCGGGTTGCAGCACGATGCGGAACAGCAGCACATAAAGGCGCCAGCTGAAGATACCCTTCAGCACAGCGGCGGCCAGCTTGTCCTGCGGCGTGCTGCCGGTGAACCAGGCACCGACCGCGGCGTGGCAAATGAGAAAGACCACCAGAACGCCAAGTCCGTCCAGCAGCGCCAGCAATACGAGATGGGCAAGCGAGCGCAGGCCCTGCTCCGGGCCGGCGCCAACTGCCAGCCGCGTCCTCGGCATGCTCAGGATCCGACGCAGGATGGATTCGGCGGCAACGGCGACGACGGCCACCAGGGCGAGCAGCAGCAGAAGGGCGCCGGCGCCGCCGCCGCCCTCCGCCCGCTGGTCGAGCAGACCCGGAACAGCCGCAAGCTGCCTGCCGAGCACGGGGATGGCCAGGACGACCTGCTTCGCGCGCTGGATGAAGACGGCGAACTCGTCAGGCCCCTCCCCGACCGGAGTCTTGATGATCTTGGGCGGCGGCGGCGCCTTGCTCGACTTCGACGCCGCGGCCGGAGGCGCAGCGGCGGGAGCAGGTGCGGCGGGAATGCCTTCGGCCTTGAGCTTCTCGGTCACCGAATTGCTGATGGCCTCGACCAGCGAGTCGAACTGCTCCTGGGTCATGCCTGGCGGCACGGCGGCCGGTGCCTGGGCGTACACGGTCGTGACCGCCGCACACAGAAGGCTCAACGCGAAAACGATCGAGCGGAATGCAGACATTGGCTTTCCCTTCACCGGCAAGGCGGCAACCCGGCTTCGCCCGCCAAGCCGTCTCTACCCGGTTTTGCCGTAACCGTGAAGGCAGGCCAGCGGCTAGGTGTTTGATCCCAGGCAATGATGGTGCATTGTTTTCCTCGGCATGGAGGGATGCACTATGGGCCAGGTTCTTCATGGCTGCGCCACGACGACAGAGGCAGTCCGTCGAGCGATACAACATAGTCAAAAGAGCCTGAGAGCTCTGGCCGAGGCTCGCCAGCTGAACGAGCGGCAAAATCGAACATCGCGCGATCGGCCCGATGGCATCGCCTTTGCGATTACGCCGTTTAGCCTAATAGCAAGTGACGGGAGAACACGATGGCCGACGTTTGGAAAAGCTACAATGCCGACGCTCTCGAACGCCAGTACATGCCGAAGTATTGGCCCGGAGTTTCTACCAATGAAATAGTCGAGCGATGGATAGAAAACTCCAATGCGTTTCACCGCAGCGTGAACGTTGTTTCGAATGTGAGGTATGGGGATAGCGAGAGGCAGTGCATCGACGTTATCTCTAACGGCAAGCTTGGCAGGGCGCCCGTTCTGGCGTTCATTCACGGTGGCTACTGGCGTAGCCCTCGACTCGACAAGCACTCCTATAGCTTCTGTGTAGAACCGATTGTCAGAGCTGGAGCAGTCGTCGGCATGGTCGAGTACGACCTGTGTCCCGACGTATCAATGGATGCTCTCGTAGAGCAAGTACGCCGGGCCTGCTCCTGGCTCTGGAAGCACGCCGAAGATTTTGGTGGCGATCCTTCGCGTTTTCATGTTTCAGGCCATTCCGCCGGCGGTCACCTTGCTGCGATGATGGCTGCTACCCCGTGGCCTGCGTTTGAACCCGGCCTGCCCGCCGATATGATAAAAAGTATAATTCCGGTTAGTGGCCTCTTTGAACTTGAGCCGCTGCGTCTGAGCTCGCTGAACGAGTCCCTGCGGCTGGGTGTAGATGAGGCGCTGCGGAATAGCCCAGCTGCTCTAACCCCCTCGTTTGGATTGCCAGCGAGCGTTGTTGTTGGCGGAGGCGAGAGCGACGAGTATCGGCGTCAGTCTCGCGACTTTGTCAGTCGCTGGCGCGGATCGACAGCCAAGATCGACTATATTGAAACGGCAGGGCATCACCATTTTTCAGTAATCGAGGCGATGACCGATGCAAACAATTCCCTGACGTCAACAATTCTTCGACACCTCAATCTGTGACCCGTTATTCTAATGTATCGGCGAACTGGCCGCTGATCCGTCATCGAGGACTGGGACAGAAAGTGTTGGCCTAGGTGTTTGATCCCAGGCTTTGATGGTGCATTGTTTTCCTCGACATGGAGGGATGCACTATGGGCCAGGTTCTTTATGGCTGCGCCACGACGACAGAGGCAGTCCGTCGAGCGATACAACATAGTCAAATGAGCCTGAGAGCTCTGGCCGACCACTACGGGATCAACCAGAAGACCGTAGCCAAGTGGAGGAAGCGGTCTTCGGTTGCCGATCTTCCAACCGGTCCGAAAGAGCCCAAATCTACGATGCTGTCGATCGAGGACGAGGCAATCGTCGTCGCCTTCCGACGCCACACGCTCTTGCCGTTCGACGACTGCCTTTATGCCCTGCAGGCAACGCTGCCGCATCTGACGCGGTCGTCGCTGCATCGCTGCCTACAGCGTCACGGCATCTCCCGTCTGCCGGAGGTCGAGGGCAACAAGCCGGACAAGCGCAAGTTCAAGACCTATCCGATCGGCTACTTCCACATCGATATTGCCGAGGTCCGCCCCCAGCAAGGAAGGCTCTATCTGTTCGTGGCCATCGACCGGACCTCCAAGTTCGCCTTCGTCGAGCTGCACGAGAAAGCCGCCATGCGCGTGGCCTCGGACTTCCTGCGGGCGTTGATCAAAGCTGTTCCCTACAAGATTCATACCGTGCTTACCGACAACGGCATCCAGTTCGCTGACCTGCAAAAGAACCGCTCAAAGCCTACTGCAATGTGGCGCGGTCATCCGTTCGATCGCGCTTGCCGACAGCACAGCATCGAGCATCGGCTCACCAAGCCGAACCATCCCTGGACCAACGGCCAGGTTGAAAGAGTGAACCGGACACTTAAGGAAGCGACTGTGCAGCGCTACTACTACGAGACCCACGAGCAGTTGCGCCGCCATCTCGTCGACTTCGTCATGGCCTACAACTTCGCCCGTCGGCTCAAGACCCTCTTGGGCCTCACCCCCTACGAGTACATCTGTAAGACCTGGTCCAAAGAGCCTGATCGATTCTCTCTCGATCCAGCCCATCAAATGCCGGGACTAAACACCTAGGCCGCGTACTTGCTCGACGTCAGCGATGGCCACAACGCTTGCGGGCCGGCCTTGGCGACGGCGGCGCCGATCTTCTCGCCCCAGAAGCTCTCGCTGCCGAAATCGCGGCGCCACACCCAGAGCCGGCGCGTGTAGTGATGCAGGATGTGCTCGTGGGTGAACCCCATCGCGCCCATCGACTGGTGCGAGATGGCACAGATGCGCTGGGCGAAATCTGAGGCCTGAGTCTTGGCGGCGGCGATCGAGAAGCTGCCGCCATCCGCAAGTCCACCCTCGTCGGCGTCGCGCGAGGCCGCTTCGGCGGAGGCGATGGTGGCGGCGACGCAGCTTGCGAGCTCGGCCAGCATGTGCTGGATCGCCTGAAAGGTCGAGATCGAGCGACCGAACTGCACGCGCTGCTTGGAATATTCAACGGTGGTGGCCAGCACCTTGTCGGCGGCACCTGCCATCTGCATGGCGCGCGCCAGCGCCGCGAGCTCGAGCGCCCGTTCGGCACTCACCGCCGAGGCGCCGGAGAACTCGCAAGCAGCCTTGTCGAAGGCCACCGTGCCGTAGGGCTCGCCGGCGTGACTGGGCGTCACCGTCACCGTGGCGTTGGCCTTGGCGACCACGACCACGACGGGCTTGCCGCCGGATTTGGCGGCCGCGACGAAGCGGCCGGCGACACTTGCGAACGGCACGCGATCGACCTTGCCGGTGAGCCGGCCGTTGTCAAACGTGAGGTTGCCCAACACGATCGTGGCGGGGCCGGGCGCTGGCGTGCCGCCGGCGGCGGCCATCAGCAGGTTGGCGAGCGCGGTCTCGGCGAGCGGTACCGGCACTGCGTTCTCACCAGCCAGCCTCAGCACGGCCATCAGATCGGCCAGGGTACCGCCGACGCCGCCCTTGTCTTCGGGCACGGCGGTGAGCGGGAGGCCCATCTCCTCGATTTCCTTCCAGAAGTCGATGGGCCATACGCCCTTCTCGACGCCGTTCACGATGTCCTTGCCGCAACGCTCGGCGAAGAATCGGCCGGCGGTGTCGAGCAGCATCTCACGGGTATCGTGATCCATGGTCGGTCTCCTCAACGCAGGCCGAGGCCGCGGGCGACGATGCCGCGCAGGACCTGGGTGGTGCCGCCCTGGATCGTATAGGAGGGCGCCATCATGGTGGCGTACTGGGCGACGTCGAGGAAATCGGCCATGTCGTCCTCGGTAGTGGCGTCGGACTCCGCGAGGACGCGGGCGATCTCCGGCAGGTCCTGCTGGTAGATCGTGCCGAGATCCTTCACCAGCGCCGCCTCGATGGCGGGCGACTTGCCGCCCTGCATCATGCCGGCCACTGCGACCGACATCTGGCGCAGCGTCCACAGCCTGGCGACGATGCGGCCGAGAGTGGCCCCTGCCCGCCGGGCCGGCTGTCGGCCGAGCACGCGCACCAGTTCGCGCAGCACATGGAAATTCTGCATGAAGCGCTCGGGACCACTACGCTCGAAGGCGAGCTCGCTGGTCACCTGCAGCCAGCCGTCGCCCTCGTTGCCGATCAGGCACTCCTCGGGGATGAAGCAGTCGCTGAACGTCACCTCGTTCCAGTCGTGCCGGCCGGCAAGGTTGATGATCGGCCGGATGGTGATGCCCGGCGTCTTGAGATCGACGAGAAGCTGGCTCAGGCCCTTGTGGCGGTCGCCATGCTGGCCCGAGGTGCGCACCAGCGTGATGCAATAGTGATTGTGATGCGCGCCCGAGGTCCAGACCTTGGTGCCGTTCACCCGGAAGCCGCCCGGCACCGGCTCGGCGCGGGTGCGGACCGAGGCAAGGTCGGATCCGGAATCAGGCTCGCTCATACCGATCGAGAAATAGCATTCGCCGGCAGTGATGCGCGGCAGGATCGCCTGGCGCTGCTCTTCGCTGCCGAACCGCAGCAGGAGCGGTCCGGACTGACGGTCCGCCACCCAATGCGCGCCGGCGGGCGCGCCGTTACCCAGCAATTCCTCAGTGACGACATAGCGGTCGAGGAACGAGCGCTCGCTGCCGCCATACTGCTTGGGCCAGGTGATGCCGATCCAGCCACGCTTGCCCAGCGCCTTGCTGAAGTCGGAAGAGCGCGTGTTCCAGCTCGAGAACCGGTCCTCGCTCTTGATGCCCGGCAGCGTCTCTTTCAGGAACTGGCGCACCTCGCTGCGCAGTGCCTCGGCTTCGGGCGGCAGGTGGAACGGCGGAAATTCGAGCTTGGGAATGGACATCGTCGTTCTCTGCAGTTGGATACCTCTTCTGTGTCGGCTTATCCTAGGCCGCGCAACCAGGGAGTTTCGAGGGTCGAATGCCGCGCCGCCCGCCACGCCCGCCGCCCCTTCTGGCGGAATTCGACGACGAGGAACGCGAGGCCGTGCTGGCGGCCAACCGTGCGTTTTATCGTGCCTTCAACGACCGCGACGCCGCCGCAATGGACCTGCTCTGGTCGCCGACCGGATCGCTGGTCTGCCTTCACCCCGGCCAGGCAGCCCTTCACGAACGGTCCGAGATCATGGCGAGCTGGCGGGCCATCATGCGCCACCCAGAAGCACCGCGCGTGCGCTGCGCCGAGGAATGGGTGGTGGGGCGCCCCGGCCTCGCCATCGTGGTCTGCCGCGAGCTGCTGCCGAGCGTCCAACTCATGGCGACCAATACCTTCACCCGACTGAGCGACGGTTGGCACATCATCGGCCATCATTCCGGCCCGGTGCCCTCGGTCGAGACCCGGCAGCCGACGGCGACGCCAGCTTCGGTGCCGGCACGCGACCGGCGCAAGCTGCACTAACGGGCAAGCGGCCCGTCGGACCGGAAGAGCGGTCGCAAGCGGCTGTAGGGAATCACGACCTCGTACGCCCCTGCCGAGTAAGGTCCGACATCGTAGGCGTTGAAGATCAGCTCGAGCCGGTCGACGCGCCAGCGGTAGTGGCTGGGATCGCGCAGCATCTTGGCCAGGCTGGCGGGTTCGAGCGCATCGTCGAAACCAGGATTCTTGACGAACTGCTTCTTGAGATCTGCCGTCACGATCCCGACCATCTGCTTCAGCCACGCATCGCCCGGCGCGAACACGCCATCCGGCTCGACCGACTTGCCCGTCCGCAGATCAACCAGCATGCACACCGTGCCGCCAAAGCCGTGCGCACCACCGCTGAAGCCGTAGAAATCCAGCGCCACCGTGATGGCGTTGCCGCTCGGCCGGTACAGCGCGAAGGACTGCTCGTAGGACCATGCCTGCTCGCGGTCCACGCCCGAGTCGGGCTTCGGTGTGCCCTCTTCGTCGCTCTTCTTCGCATCGTCGGCGAAGGTCCGGTTGACGGCGGCGAAATCGGCGGTCGTACCGTCGAACTGGGGATAGCGCGCATCTATGGAGTAGCTGATCTTGCCGACTTTCCCGACCTTGTAGATGGGGTGTTCGCTGACGAACGGATAGACGCCGTCAGCGATCACCTTGAGGTTCGCGATGCGCGTGGCGTAACGCGCCTTGAGGCAGTCGGCGATCGCGTCGACATCAGCGGCACAGGCGCGGTTGCGATTGCCGATCCAGCGCACCTGGTCCTTGGCCAGGTGATCCTTCGCCGGGCCGCCGAGCTTGGCCGCCAGCGCTGCATAGGCCGAGGTCATCTCGCGGTCGTCCTTGGCGAGTTCAGGGATCTTGCAGATTGACCGCTCGACGGCGTTCGAGGCCTTGGCACAGTCGAAGCTCGGCCCGCCCTGCGCCACCGCGGGCATCGCCGCCATCAGGACGAGAAGCGCGGTCGCTGCCAGCAACCTTTTCATACCCGTCTCCATGCCTTGAGCCGACGCACGGCCTCATCCATTTCCGCGGTCGACCCGGCGAACGATATGCGCAGCGTGCCGGCCCCCCGTGCGCGGTCGAAGTCGATGCCGGGCGTCGTCGCCACCCCGGCCTCGCGCAACATGCGGCTGCAGAATTCGCGGCTGTCGTTGGTGAGGTGGGAGATATCGGCATAGATATAGAAGGCACCTTGCGCCGGGGTCAGCCGATCGAAGCCCGCCTGCGGCAATCCCGCCATCAGCAGATCGCGGTTGGTGCGATAGCGTCGGACATGGCCGTCGAGTTCGTCACGGCACTCGAAGGCGGCAAGAGCGGCGTGCTGTGACAGCGTCGGCACCGAGATGAAGAAGTTCTGCGTCAGCCGTTCGATCGGACGGACCAGATCGGACGGCACGACAAGCCAACCGACCCGCCACCCGGTCATCGAGAAGTACTTCGAGAAACTATTGACCACGATCGCGCTGTCCGACACCTCGACCGCCGAGTGCGTTTCACCTTCGTAGACGATGCCGTGATAGATCTCGTCGGAGATCAGCCGCACGCCGTTGCGGTTGCACCAGTCCGCCAATGTCTTCAGTTCGGCACGATTGACCATCGTGCCCGTTGGATTGGACGGACTGGCCAGGATCAGCCCATCGATCCGGCCCGCCTTCTCCAGCGCCGCGACGGTCGGCTGGAAGCGATCGGCCGCCGAGGTCGGCAAGTCGACGGCTTCGAGATTGAGCGCCGACAGGATATTGCGGTAGGCGGGATAGCCCGGTGCCGCCAGCGCCACCCGATCACCGGGATCGAAACTCGCCAGGAATACCAGGGGAAATCCACCCGACGAGCCGGTCGTCACGATCACGCGATCGGCCGGCACTTCGGCGCCGTAGACCTCGCGATAGTGGCGCGCGATGCGCTCGCGCAGAGCCGGTATCCCCAGTGCCGCGACGTAGCCGATGCGATCCGAGTCCAGCGCCGCGCGGGCGGCCATCAATGCGCCCTTGGGTGCCGGCGTGCTGGGCTGCCCTACTTCGAGATGGACGACCGTCTCGCCGGCGGCTTCCTTCTCAGCCGCCGCCGCCATGACATCCATCACGATGAACGGATCGACCGCGCCGGAGCGGCGCGACAGCTTTCCCGACATGACGTCCGCTCTACTGTTGAATGGCGAGCAGCGCGAGCCCGGCGCCGGCCGGATCGATGGCGCCTTGGCATGTGGTCGCGCCGCCGCGCAGCCCGCTCGGACAGGCGACGGCGTTGACGAAGCCGCCCTGGCCGCGGCGTTGGCTCAGCACACTGGCCAGGGTCTGTCCTGCCTCGACCACGGCACGCGCCACGAAGCCCGATGCCTGGGCTGCCGTCGCTGCCCCGCCGCCGGCGCCGGCGAAGATGAATTCTCCACTGCTGGGATAGGCGATGATGATCGGACTGACGGACGCCGCCTCGGGTGTCGGCGCACCAAGCAGGATGCCGGTTCCCGGCACGACCATCCGCGCTCCGAACAACTGCCCCATGGAGAGGCTGCAGGCGGCGGCGTTGGCCTTGCTGTCGACCGCCACGAAGCCGGCGAAGCCCCCCGAATCGGCCGGTGTCCCGCCGCCCGGCGCCTGTCCGCGCCAACCTGCGAGGGCCGCGGCGCCTGCCGCCGGTGGCGGTGCCACATAGACACGCTGGCGGCCGAAAGTGCCGTAGTTTTCGCCGGCCGGCGGTCCCGCCTGCGGCACCGCGCTGCGCAGCGCTTCGAGGGGCAGGCGGCCGCCCATCTGCGAGATCTGGTCGGACAGGGTGCGCGCGAACGTTCCCTGAAAGAAGTCGACGCCGCCGCGCGAGCGGATCACGGCCAATGTCCCGGCGAGTTCGGCTTGCACCAGGTTGCTGCCCTCTGCCAATGCGCCGCCGAAGATTCGCTGGGCTTCGCGATCACTCCCGAGGAGCGCACCGCCGGCCCGGAGGTCTCGCGCCAGGGCCCGCGACACCGGAACGCCGAACCGTGCCATGCGTTCGGCGGCCGACACCGACTGCTCCCAGCGGCCCTGGCCGTGACGGACGTGCATCAGCGTCATGGTGCGCACGCCGGTCGGTATCGCGAACGACACGCCGTTGACCGCGCCTGGGGCCGCGATGGGCGCGAAGACGAACGATTCGGCCGCCATGGTCTTGCTGTTGTGGACGACGCAGGCGCCCGAGGCTCCGAGCCCACCCGCCGACGGCAAGGTGACCGCGAGGGCAAAATACATGGCGACCGCGGCGTCGACGGCATTGCCGCCATTCAACAGGACTTCGCGGCCGACCTCCGCCGCCCGGCTCTCGTCGGCCGCAACTGCGGCGAAGGAAGCCCCGCGAAAAATGGCTGGCAGGCCACCCTGCCCGGCGGCCTTGCCGCCCGGGTTGGCGGCGTTCGCGGCTCGCTCTGAAGCCACTTCCGTCTCACTTCTGCCACAAGCCGACAGCAAAAGAACACCAACCAGCGCCCAGCTGCGCAATTGACGTGGCCGCCGCGTGTTCCTAGCCTGCTTGCAACCCGTGCCGCCCGTGTTCAGACGCATCATCATCCTCATCTGCCTCTCGCTGCTCGCGCTGGCGCCGGCTCATGCTGCCTACGCCCAGCGGATCAATCTCATACGCGACGCCGAGATCGAAAACACCATCCGGACGTTCGTTATCCCGATCTGGAGGGCGGCCGGACTCGACCCCAATGCGGTCGAGATCATGATCGTCCAGGACAATTCCCTCAACGCCTTCGTGGCCGGCGGCCAGCGGATATTCATCAATACCGGCCTGATCATGCGCACCGAGAGGCCGAACCAGCTCATCGGCGTGCTGGCGCACGAAAGCGGCCATATCGCGGGCGGCCATCTGGCCCGCATGCACGAAGAACTGCGGTCCCTGTCGACGATGCAGATCCTGGAGACGATCCTGGCCGGCGG
>NZ_SCVH01000056.1 GCF_004296935.1 Reyranella sp. | reverse complement strand
ACTCGAACTTCCACGCCTCGCGGCACTAGCACCTCAAGCTAGCGCGTCTACCAATTCCGCCATGGCCGCGCCGGTTCGATGGCGCGGGGGATACCAAATCGCCCCCCCAGTGGCAAGGCGCGCGGCACTTTCCATTGCAATGAGCGCCCGAAGGCACGATTTTGCCACGATGAGCAAGCCGGATTGGCTGATTTCCGACCGCACGGTGCCCTACGAGGAGGCGCTGGCCACCATGGAGGCGCGCGTCGCCGACATTCGTGCCGGCCGCGCGCCCGAGCTGGTGTGGCTGCTGGAGCACCCGCCCCTCTATACCGCCGGCACCAGTTCCAGGGAAACCGATCTCCTGCAGCCGGCACGCTTCCCCGTGCATGTCGCCGGGCGCGGCGGGCAATACACCTATCATGGTCCCGGCCAGCGCGTGGCCTACGTGATGCTGGACCTGCGCCGCCGTCGCCAGGACGTCCGCCGTTTCGTGTCGGACCTGGAGGAATGGACCATCCGCACCTTGGGCCGCTTCAACGTCGCGGCCGAACGCCGCGCCGGCCGGGTCGGCGTCTGGGTCGGCCGTCCCGACAAGCAGCCCCTGCCCGACGGCAGCCCCCGAGAGGACAAGATCGCCGCCATTGGTGTCCGCATCCGGCACTGGGTGTCGTTCCACGGCATCTCGATCAACGTCGAGCCCGACCTGTCGCATTACGAGGGCATCGTGCCCTGCGGTATCGCCGACCACGGCGTGACCTCGCTGGTCGATCTCGGATTGCCGGTCACCCTGGCCGATCTCGACGTGGCGCTGGCGGAGACGTTCGTGGAAGTGTTCGGCCGCGACGTCAGGCCGTCGGCAGCTGCGTAAAGCCTTCGGGCAGGACATCGAGATCGACCGGCTCGACATCGACGGCGTCGACCCGGGCGATTTGAGGACCGCGCTGGCAGGCAGCGATCATTTCGCCAACGGCCTGCTCCTCGCCCACGATCAGCGCTTCGACCGAGCCATCGCGGCGATTTCGCACCCAGCCGGCGAGGCCGAGCCTCCGGGCCGCCGTGCTCGCCCAATCGCGATAGCCCACACCCTGCACCCGGCCCGTGATGATGAGGCGTGCCTGCAGGGGCATCGGGCTCTCAAGCGAACTCGATGATCTTCTGGTCGACGCGCAGGCTGTCGCCGGCCTTGGCGTGGAGCGTCTTGACCGTGCCGTCACGCGTGGCGCGCAGCACGTTCTCCATCTTCATCGCCTCGACCACGGCCAGAGCTTCGCCGGCCTTGATCTCCTGCCCTTCGGCGACGGCGACCGAGGCCAGCAGGCCGGGCATCGGCGACAGCAGGAACTTGGAGGTGTCGGGCGCCGCCTTGACCGGCATCAGGGCATAGAGCTCGGCCTGACGAGGCGTCAGCACCAGCACATCGGCCTGGCCGCCCTCGAGGATGAGGCGCCACCCCGGCCCGACGGCATCGACCTGCACGGCGACCGCCTGCATATCGACCTTGGCATGGAACAGGGGCTCGCCCGGCGACCAGTCGGTCTCGATCTCGATGCGGCGACCGGCGACGTCGACCACGAAATCCGAGCCGCCGCCGCTCACCGCCAACGCTACAGGCGCGCGGTTCAGCATGACGACGCAGCCATCCTGCACCAACGCGACGTGGCCTGGCATCTTGCCCGTCCCAGCGGCCGCACGCTGTGCCTGGATGCGATCGATCACGGCCGCGATGCCGGCCAGCACGGCGGGATCGCGCGGCGGCAGGTGCGCCGCCGTAAAGCCGCCCTTGAACTCCTCGGCGATGAAGTTGGTCGTCAGGTTGCCGGCGACGAAGCGCGGATGCGCCATCAGCGCCGCCAGGAACGGCACGTTGTGCGACACGCCGCGAACGTAGAATTCGTCGAGGGCGCGGCGCATGCGGTCGATGGCGGCGGTGCGCGTCTTGCCGTAGCTGCAGAGCTTGGCGATCATCGGATCGTAGAACATCGAGATCTCGCCGCCTTCGTAGACGCCGGTATCGACGCGCACGTCGGGCCCGGGCTTGGGCTCGCGGTACTTCACCAGGCGCCCGGTCGACGGCAGGAAGTTGCGGAACGGATCCTCGGCGTAGAGCCGCGCCTCGACCGCCCAGCCTTCGAGCTTCACATCCTTCTGGGCGAGCGGCAGCTTCTCGCCGGCCGCCACGCGGATCATCATCTCCACAAGATCGAGGCCGGTGATCAGCTCGGTCACCGGATGCTCGACCTGCAGGCGGGTGTTCATTTCCAGAAAATAGAACTTGCGGTGCTTGTCGACGATGAATTCGACCGTGCCGGCGCTCTTGTATTTGACGGCTTTCGCCAGCGCCACGGCCTGCTCGCCCATTGCCTTCCGCGTCTTCGCATCGAGGAATGGGCTGGGCGCCTCCTCGATCACCTTCTGGTGGCGGCGCTGGATCGAGCACTCGCGCTCCCAGAGGTAGAGGCAGTTGCCGTGGCCGTCGGCGATGAGCTGGATCTCGATGTGGCGCGGCTCCTCGATGTACTTCTCGATGAACACGCGATCGTCGGCGAACGAGGCCTTGGCCTCGTTGGTGGCCGAACCGAATCCCTCGTGGCATTCGGCGTCGTTGAAGGCGATGCGCATGCCCTTGCCGCCGCCGCCCGCCGACGCCTTGATCATGACCGGGTAGCCGATCTTCCGGGCGATCTTCACCGCCTGGTCGGCATTGGCAATGGCGGCGAGATAGCCCGGAACCGTGCTGACGCCGGCCTTCTGGGCGAGCTTCTTGGACTCGATCTTGTCGCCCATGGCGTGGATGGCGAAAGCATCGGGGCCGATGAAGGCGATGCCGGCCTTGGCCAGCGCCTTCTGGAACTCCTGCTTCTCGGAGAGGAAGCCGTAGCCGGGATGGACGGCCTGCGCGCCGGTCTTCTTGCAAGCGGCCACGATCTTGTCGATCTGCAGGTAGGACTGCGCCGAGGGCGCCGGCCCGATCAGCACCTTTTCGTCGGCCTGCCTCACATGCAGCGCGTCGGCGTCGGCCTCGGAATAGACCGCGACCGTCTTGATGCCGAGGCGCTTGGCTGTCCGGATCACCCGGCAGGCGATCTCGCCGCGGTTGGCGATCAAGATCTTGTCGAAGGGCGGCTTGCCAACGCTCTCGCCGCCGGCCGGCTTCGCCTTGGCCTTTGCGGCGGCCTTCTTCGGTGCGGCCTTGGCGACCTTCTTCTTGGCGGCCATTCTCAGGATCCTTCTCTACGGCGTTCGAACAGGCCCATGGCCCAGGCGGTGTGCGCGGCGATCAGCGGCATCCAGGCGATCAGCACCCACAGCCACCAGGGATAGCGGCTGCTGGTGATCGCATTGACGGCGATGAGCACCAGCAGGGCGAACAACGCCACGATCACGTGCAGGCGTACGGCCCGGCCCCGCCTGATGCGCTCTTCGGGTGACAGGCTCACAGCGGCCCTTTCACAGCGGTACGTTGCCGTGCTTGCGCCACGGGTTCTCGAGCTTCTTGGTCTCGAGCGTGGCGAGCGCGCGGCAAACCCGCCGCCGCGTGCCGTGCGGCATGATCACGTCGTCGATGAAGCCGCGGTTGGCGGCCACGAACGGATTGGCGAACTTCTCGCGATATTCCTCGGTGCGCTTGGCGATCTTGGCGGCATCACCGATATCGGATCGGAAGATGATCTCGACCGCACCCTTGGCGCCCATGACGGCGATCTCGGCGCCCGGCCAGGCATAGTTCACATCGCCGCGCAGATGCTTGGAGGCCATCACGTCATAAGCCCCGCCATAGGCCTTGCGGGTGATCACCGTCACCTTGGGCACCGTCGCCTCGGCATAGGCATAGAGCAGCTTGGCGCCGTGCTTGATGATGCCGCCGAACTCCTGGGCCGTGCCCGGCAGGAAGCCCGGCACGTCGACGAAGGTCACGATCGGGATGTTGAAGGCGTCGCAGAAGCGCACGAACCGCGCACCCTTGCGTGAAGAGTCGATGTCGAGGCAGCCCGCCAGGACCATCGGCTGGTTGGCGACGAAGCCCACGGTACGGCCGGCCATGCGACCGAAGCCGACGACGATGTTGCCTGCCCATTCCGGCGACAGTTCGAAGAAGTCGCTTTCGTCGACGACCTTCAGGATCAGCTCCTTGATGTCGTAGGGCTTGTTGGGGTTCTCCGGCACCAGTGTATCGAGCGAGGCATCGTCGCGATCGGCCGGGTCGAGCGTGGCGCGCACCGGCGCCTTCTCGCGGTTGTTGGCCGGCAGGAAATCGACGAAGCGGCGCAGCTGCAGCAGCGCCTCTACATCGTTCTCGAAAGCGAGATCGGAGACGCCTGACTTCTGCGTGTGTGTGAGCGCGCCGCCCAATTCCTCCTGCGTCACGGTCTCGTGCGTCACCGTCTTCACGACGTCGGGGCCGGTCACGAACATGTAGGAACTGTCCTTCACCATGAAGATGAAGTCGGTCATGGCCGGCGAATAGACGGCGCCGCCGGCGCACGGGCCCATGACCATCGAAATCTGCGGGATCACGCCCGAGGCCATGACATTGCGCTGGAACACGTCGGCGTAGCCAGCCAGCGAATCGACGCCCTCCTGGATACGCGCGCCGCCCGAGTCGTTGAGGCCGAGCACGGGGGCACCGACCTTCATGGCGATGTCCATGACCTTGCAGATCTTGGCCGCGTGCATGCCCGACAGCGCGCCACCGAACACCGTGAAGTCCTGGCTGAAGACATAGACCAGCCGGCCGTTGATCGTGCCGTGGCCGGTGACCACGCCGTCGCCCGGGATCTTCTGGGTCTCCATGCCGAAGTCGATCGAGCGGTGCTCGACATACATGTCGTATTCCTCGAACGAGCCCGGATCGAGGAGGGCGTCGATGCGTTCGCGCGCCGTCAGCTTGCCCTTGCCGTGCTGCGCCTCGATGCGGCGCAGCCCGCCCCCAAGACGGGCACCGGCACGCCGGCGCTCGAGTTCGTCCAACATATGCTGCATCTATGTCTCCGGCCTTCCGCGACTGTTTTCAGCCATTAGCACGGCGGCGTCTAGCGCAGGAATCGCTTCTCGTTGTCCTTGACCGTGCCCATGCCCTGCAGGTCGAACACGTCCTCGACCGTGGCGATGCCCGCTTCGACCCCGTGGATGCCCCGGTCCTTGCGAATCTGCGCAAAGGTCGCGCGCATTGCACTCACGGAGGCACGGATGGCGTGGTTGCCCCAGATCAGCAGGCCGACTTTCTTGAGTTCCCTCACCTTCGCGACCGTCATTTGCGGATAGGCAGTCGGCACCAGGGCGATCGGCGCCTTGCCGTCCCAGGCACGCACGAAGGCCTCGATCTCGTCCGGCGTCTTCTGCTTGGAGTGCACCAGGATCATGTCGGCACCCGCCGCTTCGTAGGCACGCGCCCGCTTCAGCGCCTCGTCCTGGCCAAGGCCTGCGATCAATGCCTCGGTCCGCGCCACGATGACGAAATCCGGATCACGACGCGCCGCGCGTGCCGCCTCGATCTTGCCCTGGAATTCCTCGATGCGGACCATGTCTTGGCGGCCACCGGCGATCAGGCTGGTAACCTTGGGAAAGCTCTTGTCCTCCATCACGATCGCCGCGGCGCCGGCCCGCTCGTACTGCTCGATGGCGTAGAGCACGTTGATGGCATTGCCGAAGCCGGTGTCGATGTCGGCCACCACCGGCAGTCCCGATCGGTCGACCATCGCGCGCGTCATGTCGAGATGCTGGGTCATCGACACGACGCTGACGTCGGGTACGCCATACATTGCCGAGAGCTCGAATCCGCTGGCCCAGATCGCGTCGAAGCCTGCTTCGGCCGCGAGCATTGCCGACAGCGGGCTGTGCGCCGCCATCGCCTCGACGAGACCGTTCTTCGCCAGAACCTGACGGAGTCTGCTGCCTGATCCCATGACTTCCCCCTTCAATCGCGCAGTCGCGCCCGCGCCAGCAGTGCCAGAAACCGGGCCCCGGCGTCGATATCCTTGGCGACCCCGTCGCGGTGCTTGACCGCCAGCGGATCGTCGCCCCAGCGGTCGACCTGATAGAGTTCGTCGACCTGCGCCGCGGTGAACGCAGCTTCAGAGCTCAACCGTCCCTCCGCCACCGCGAGCGCGATCACCACCGATCCGGCGGTGTGGGTGAGATTGTAGAGTGCGGACAGGGCGAGATCGGTGTGCGCGGCAACGGCGTCGCGCAGCCGTCCCATTGCCTCCTTGGGTTGGTCGACGAAGGCGATCCCGTTCGCGACGATCAGTCGTGCACCGTACGTCTCTTCGGCCCAGTCGAGCAGCGGTTGCCAGGCGTCATGCTGCAGTTTCACAAGGCTGGCCGGCGTAGTGGCGCGATAGCACAGCAGATCGGACCCGGCGTATTTTGCGGTATCGGCGACGATCTCCCCGCGTCGCGGAACGACACGATCGAGGCCGGTTGCCGCCAGTCGCGTCAACGGCAGATGGGCGGCATTGATTTCCGCCTTGTCCGGCACGCCGCCCCATTCGGCGGCGATGGCGTCGGCCAACGGCCTCGTCGGCACGATCAGGACGGCCTTCGCGGGTGTGCGCATCGGCTTGCCGTCAAGCAGCACACGGAACCCATCCTCGGCCTGCTCGACCGCTGTCTCCTTGTAGAAGCGTTTCATGGCGCGCGCCTTGGCGGTTGAGGCTGCGCCGGTGTCGTGGCACGGCCAGGCCGCTGGCGCAGGTCGGCCGATGGCACGGGCATCTGGGCCCGCAGGCCCGGCCTCAGAGCCTCGACGCGGGGCGCGACGGCCGTGCAGGGATTGACCCCCGTCTGGCGGGCCGCCTGGTTGATCTGCGCCGTCAGGCTCGGGATGACGCCGGCTCCCACGATCAACCGGGCAAGATTGGGCTCGAGTGCGGCCGATGCCGGTCGGCCGCTGCCGCCTCTCAGGCGGAGCGGCGAGGCCAGAGCGATGTTCTGGTTGTCGCGCGCCTCGGGAGCGAGAATGAATTCCCATCCCTCCGTGCGCAGATGCACGTAGCCGCCCCCCACCATGGTGGCGCGCGGCGTGTCGACGACCAGCCGGCGCAGACTGGCGACACCACCGCTCACGTCGAAGCGACCGGCAATGCAATTGAATGGCACGCCCCGATCGGTGATGCCGAGCAGGCGCTGCGTTTCGGCGGGCCAACTGGCGATCTGGTCGCGGGGCCACACTCCCTTGGTGATGGCGATGTCGATCGAACCGCCGGCTGAGTTCAGGGCATCGCGCGAGGTCCGTCCCCCGCCGCGCAGGCGCAGGTCGATGTCGCCGACCGCGTCACGCAGGCCGATATCGAAGCCGAGCACGCCCGCCAGTTCGCCGAGCGACACACGGTTGGCCGACGCGGTGAGCGTCGCCTGCCCGATCCTGCCGGTCGGGTCGTAGACCAGATCGAAGCCGGCGGATCCGCCGCCGACCGTCGCGGCGGCGCGGAAGGCGAAGCGCTGCTCGTTCGAGATCAGCGTGACCGAGCCGTTCTGCATCTTGGCTCCGAGGCCTACGACTTCGCCCAGTCGCACAGTCACCGAAACGGCGGAACGGCCTAGCCAGCTCGCCGCGAAAGGCAAGACCGGTACGATCCGGGGCTGTGCGGGCGGCGGCGAACCGCTGGCAGGCGCCGGCGCGGTCGGCCATCGGAGTTCACTCACGTCGAGCCGGCTGATGTCGGCGTTGACCGCGACTGTGGGAACGCCCTTGCGATCCGCCCGAAACAGCGCCTCGCCGACAAGTTCGCTCGCTCCGACTTTCAGCGTCGTCACTTCGACCTTGAATCCGTTGCGCTGGGTCGCCGCTTTGGCGCTCAACGCATAAGGGCCGCCCTGCGGCACCGGCAGTCGGATGTAGGGCCCGAACGCGGCCACGTCAGGACCTTCCGACGTGATCTGGATGTTGGTGCCCTTGACGCCGACGCCGCCCTTGATCGCGATCTTGCCGTCGCCGAACCCACCTTGCAGATCGATGTTGCCCGGCAGCCCCCTGATCCAGCCGTCGAACGTTCCGGCGGTGCCAGTGAGGTTGAACGGGCTGGCCTGGGGCGCGCTGAAACGTCCCTCGATCTGCAGCGGCTGGTTGGGCGCCGACGATCGCAGCGTACCGTTCGCCACCTCCAGGACGACCGGCGGCCGGCCGGCGCCCTCGGCGATTGTCAGCACTGAGTCCTGCACATCGATCACGCCGATCCACGGAAAGGCTGGCGTCGTGCGCAGGCGCAGGGAACGACTCTCACCGGGATGCGGGCCCGATCCGTCCGGAGGCGGCAACATCTCGAGGTTGGCGTCGCCCGCTTCGTTGCGTTCGACCAGGATGTCGGCACCCTCGAGCAGGATCCGCCCGATCTTGACCTCACCCAGGAGAAGCGCGACCGGATCGAGGAACAGCGTCAGCTTCCGGACCCGCGCCAGGTCGGGGCGCGAACCCCACGGGGCGTTGGACAAGGTCACGCCCTCGGCCACCATCGCGGGATACCTGCCGATCCGGACGGCCAGTGGCACCTTCGCCGCGAGTTCGCGACCGGTCACCTTGCGGATCTGTTCGGTCAGCCGAGCCTGATAGCGGGACAGGTCGCGGGTGGCGCCCCAGATCAGACCGCCGATCACGGCCAACGGAATCGCCGCTACGAGAACCCAGGCCAGCCGCCTCCAGGGAATGCGCATGCCGCCCGATTCTCGCTCAATCGCCGTCCGTCGAAAAGCCGAATGCCTCGACGGTACGACGGAAATGAGGCGGCGGCTCGGCTGTGACCTTCAACTCGCCCTTGCCCGAGGGATGCGGCAGCAACAGTCGGCGGGCATGAAGATGCAGCCGGCGTGCATCGGCGACAGCGGCAAGCAGGGCTTCCTCGCCGCCGTATTTGCCGTCGCCGAGAATGGGGCAGCCGATCGCCGCGCAATGGACGCGCAACTGATGCGTCCGCCCGGTGCGCGGCCATAGCGCCAGCAGAGCTGCCCGCTTGGCCAGGCGGTCGAGTTCACGGTAGTGCGTCAGCGCCTTCTGGCCCTCTTCCTTGTCGACCTGCATCATCTCCCGGTCGCGTGCGCCCGGCCGTTTCGCAAGTGGCAGGTCGATGGCGCCTTCCGGCTTCGGCGGCACGCCCACCACGACGGCCCAGTAGAGCTTTTCGGTCTCACGGTCGCGAAACGACTCCGCGAGGCGCTTGGCGGCCTGCCCGGTGCGGGCGATCAGCAGGAGGCCGCTGGTATCCTTGTCGAGCCGATGGACCAGCCGCGGCCGGTCCTCGAAGCCGAAACGAAGTGCGTCCAGCATGCCGTCGATGTGCCGCTCCGTGCCGGTCCCTCCCTGCACCGCCAGCCCCGGCGGCTTGTTGAGGACGATGACGTGATCGTCGCGATGGATCACCAGCGACTGGATTTCGGCGGCGTCCCGGTCGGAAACGGTCGGTATCTCCCGCGGCTTGGGCGGCGGGGCCAGGGTGACGCCGGGCGGCAGGCGAACCTGCTGCCCGGGCTCGACCCTGTCCTTGCCCTCGGCCCGCTTGCCGTCGACGCGGACCTGGCCGGTCCGCAGCAGTTTCTGCAGTGCGCCGTGGCTGAGGCCCGGGAAATGGCGCTGGAACCAGCGATCGAGGCGCAGACCGGCCTCGTCGTCGGAAACGGCGCGCATCTGGACCTGGCCACGCGGGCCGGCCGGAGATGCGTTGCGGGCGGGGCTGTCGCTCATGGCGCGCAACCTAAGGGACAAGCTAAACAGGGTCCATGGAATCGGTGTCGTTCCACACACTGACGTTCGATCACCCTGCGGCCTGCCGGCCGGCGCAACTGAGCGCCAGCCTGCACCTGCCGGCTCCCGGCGAGCGCCCGGCCCCCTGCATGGTGATCCTGACCAGCAGCGCCGGCGTGCAACGCCACCGCGAGCACTACTACGCGGAGGTCCTCAACGAGGCCGGGACGGCGGCACTGATCATCGACAGCTTCACCGGTCGCGGCGTGCGCCGCACCGTGGCCGACCAGACCCTGGTTTCCGGCGCGCAGATGGAGGGCGATGCCTTCGCAGCTCTTGCCCTTCTGCGTGACGACTCCCGCATCGACCCGCGGCGGATCGGCATCATGGGCGTCTCCAAGGGCGGCGTGGCGACCCTCAATGCCGCCATCGCCGTCCGCCAGCGTTGGCGCGGCGACTTTCCCCACCTGTTCGACCTTCATGTGGCAATCTGCCCCGGCGCCACCGCCCAGCACCGAGACCCGACGACACACGGGCGGCCGATGTTCTTCATGCTGGCTGCGCGCGACGACTACACCCCCGCTCCGCTCGCCGTCGAATATGCCGAGCGCATGCGCGCCGCCGGCAACGGTCGCATCAAGGTCAAAGTCTACGGCAACGCGCACCATGGCTGGGAATCGATCGGGCCGGTCTTCGACATCAAGGATGCCGAAAACTGGTCGTGCTGCCGAAACGTCATCGAGGACGACGGCACTCACTTTATCCCGGCGGCCGGACGGGCGATGAGCGAGCCTGAATACCAGGCCTGGGCGCGGCAGCACTGCGTCACCCGGGGCGCCCGGGCCGGCGGCGGCACGCCGGAGCTGAAGCAACGGGCAACGGCGGACCTGCTCGGCTTCCTCGCGGCCCATGATTTCGCCGCTCCGTGGACGAATCGGAAGTTTCCGGCTATAGAAGAAGCGTGATTCGCCGTCCTTTTCTCGCCGGTTTCCTGGCATTCGCAGCGTCCGCGTTCGGTCCGCTTTCCTCCCATGCCAGCGACTCGCTGTGGATTGGATCCCGGGCGGCAACCGCCCGTACGGCGGCGCTTATCAGCGCCATCCGTGCCTCTTCCGATCACGGGCTTGACCCGGCTTGGTACAGCCTTGCCGAGATCGAAAAGGCGGCCGCGCCGGGTGCCGACCCCGCGGTGGCCGAGGCGCTTCTGACTGCGGCGTTCGTGTCCTACGCCAGCGACGTGTCGACAGGTCGCGTGCGGGCCAACCGCATCGACAAGGAAATCTCGATCGACCAGCGGAAGGTCGAGCGAGCGGACCTGCTGAAAGCGGCGAGCGAGGCGACCGACTTTGCCGCCTACCTCGCCTCCCTGCCGCCCAAGGGCGACTATCCCGGATTGCAGAAGGCCCTCGCCATCTGGCGCGACAAGCGCGCCAAGGCAGCCTTCACGCCCCTGCCCGATGGCGTCGCCCTCAAGCCCGGCATGATCGATACCCGCGTGCCGCTGCTGCGCAAGCGTCTGGCCGAGCTCGAGCTCACACTGCCCGATCCCGGCCCGGTGGCCGACCAGTACGACGAGGCGCTGGCCGCGGTCGTGAAGTCCTACCAGGAGACCAAGGGCCTCACGGTCGATGGTGTCATCGGCGCCAAGACGGTCCGCTCGCTCAACACCACGATCGACGAACGCATTGGCCAGATCATTGCCAACCTGGAACGCCGGCGCTGGCTGCCCGAGGATCTCGGCAGCCGCTACGTATTCGTCAATGCCGGCGACTATTCGATGATGTTCGTTGACGCTGGCAAGGTGGCCTTCCAGAGCCTGGTGATCGTCGGCACGCCCAAGGACCCCACACCCGAGATTCAATCGGTGATGCGCGGCTTCCAGACCAACCCCTACTGGACCGTGCCGCAGTCGATCGCCGGAGAGGAATACCTCCCGCTGCTGCGCCGCGATCCCAATGCGCTGACCGGCGGCAGCTTCCGCATCTTCGCGAACTGGAGCGACGACACGGAACTCGACCCGAACACGGTGGACTGGCATTCGATCCATCCCAAGGCGTTCCCCTACCGCATCCGGCAGGATTCCGGCGCTACCAACGCGCTCGGCTACATCTTCTTCCCGTTCAGCAACAAGTACGGGATCTACATGCACGATACCGCCAGCCGCTGGCTGTTCACCGAGGGCAGCCGCAATTTCAGCCATGGCTGCATTCGCCTGCTCAATCCGCTCGACTTCGTCGAGAAGGTCTTCAACGGCAAGAACAATTTCAGCAAGGAGCGCGTGCGGCAGGTCATCGATTCCGGCCAGCAGGCGCACTACTCGTTTCCCGAGCCGGTCACGCTCTACGTCACCTATCGCACGGTAGCGGCCGACGCGGCCGGCGCGGCGACATTCCGCGACGACGTCTATGGCCGCGATCGTCTGGTCGTGAAGGCGATGCCGAAGCCCTGAGGGCTCAGCGCTTTTTCTCGCGAAGCTTCTTCCAATAGTCGAGACGCTTCACGATCTCGCGCTCGAAGCCGCGCTCGACCGGCTTATAAAATTCCTCGCGCGCCATGCCGTCGGGAAAGTAGTTCTGCCCGGAGAAGCCGTCGGTGGCGTTGTGGTCGTACTCGTAGCCCTGGCCGTAACCGATGTCCTTCATGAGCTTGGTCGGCGCGTTCAGGATGTGCATCGGCGGTGTGAGCGAGCCATGCGCCTTGGCGGCCCGCTTGGCGGCGCCGTAGGCGACATAGCCGGCATTCGATTTCGGCGCCGTGCCGAGATAGATCACCGCCTGGGCGATGGCGAGCTCGCCCTCGGGCGAGCCGAGACGATCGTAGGTGTCCCACGCCGCGAGTGTCTGGGTGAGCGCCTGCGGATCGGCCATGCCGATGTCTTCCACGGCGAAGCGGACCAGACGACGGGCGATGTATTTCGGGTCCTCGCCGCCATCCAGCATGCGGGCGAACCAGTAGAGCGCCGCATCGACGTCGGAGCCGCGCAGCGACTTGTGCAACGCGCTGATCAGGTTGTAGTGCGCTTCCTGCGCCTTGTCGTAGAGCGGCGCGCGCTTCTGCAGCAGCGTCGCCAACCTGGCCGGTGCCAGCGGCCCCTTCTCCTTCAGCTGGGCGAGCTGCTCGGCCAGCCCGATCAGGTAGCGGCCGTCGCCGTCGGCCATGGCAAACAACGCCTGCCGCCCGGTCTCGTCGATCGGGAGCTGGCGACCCAAGGCCTGCTCGACCCGCGCCAGCAGGGTTTCGAGCGCCGCCTCGTCGAGACGGCGCAGCACCAGCACCTGGCAGCGCGACAGAAGCGCGGCATTGAGCTCGAAGGACGGATTCTCCGTGGTCGCCCCGATCAGGGTGACGGTGCCATCCTCGACATAAGGCAGAAAGCCGTCCTGCTGGGCGCGATTGAAGCGGTGGATCTCATCGACGAACAGCAGCGTGCCCTTGCCGTCCTTGCGGCGCTGGCGTGCCGCCTCGAATATCTTGCGCAGGTCGGCGACACCGGAGAACACCGCCGACAAAGGCTCGAAATGCAGGTCGGTCGCCTCGGCGAGCAGACGGGCGATCGTCGTCTTGCCGCAGCCCGGCGGCCCCCACAGGATCAGCGAGCTGAGCTTGCGCGCCGCCAGCATGCGGCCGAGTGGACCTTCCGGCCCGAGCAGATGGTCCTGGCCGAGAATCTCGGCGAGCGCCCGCGGCCGCAGGCGTTCGGCAAGGGGCGTCGGGGCGAGCGAGGCGAAGAGTTCAGCCGGCACGACCGAACGCTAGCATGGCCAACGCGACCACGCCTCAGCGGAACTGGATGGTGGATACCATGCCTTCACGGCCGATCGAGACGCTGGTGATCCCGGCGGCAATGCGCTTCTTGAGGTCGGCGACGCTCTTCAAGTCCTGGCCGTTGGTCGCCAGGATCATGTCGCCCGGCCGGACAAAACGGCCGGCGTAGGCGCCCGGCTTGACCTCGACGACGGCCACGCCCGGCCGCCACTCGGCGAGGCCCATCTCCTCGGCGACTGCGGGCGACATGTTGACCACGGTGGCGCCGGAGAGCGGCTGGCGGCCGTCGAGCGCCGAGCGTTCGCGCGCCGGGATCTCGGGCGGAGCCGCCAGCTTCAGCTGGATGGTCACCTCCTTGCCCGCACGGATGACGCGCACCGCCACCGTCTCATCGACCTGGAGCGTGGAAAGCCGGAACCTGAGGCTCGCCTCGTCGTCGATCGGCTGGTCACGCAACGCCACGATCACGTCATTGCGCTTGAGCCCCGCAGCCGCACCAGGCCCCTCGGCGAAGACCTCCTTGACCACCAGGCCGGCCGGCCGCGCGAGGCCGAAGCCGGCGGCGAGGTCGGGCGTCACGCGCTGCATGCTGGCCCCCAGCCACGGCCGCACGATGCGGCCGCCCTGTTCGCCGATGGCGACCATGCGCGCCACGATGTTCGACGGCGTGGCGAAGCCGATGCCGACCGATCCGCCGGACTGCGAATAGATGGCCGTGTTGATGCCGATCAGCCGTCCGTCCAGGCTCACCAGGGCGCCGCCGGAATTGCCCGGATTGATGGCGGCATCGGTCTGCAGGAAGAAGTTCGAGTCGTTGATGCCGCCGGCGCTGCGCGCGACGGCGGAGACGATGCCACTGGTCACCGTCTGGTTGAGGCCGAACGGATTGCCGATCGCCAGCACGACATCGCCGACCTCGATCGAGTCCGAATCGCGCATCTCGAGGAAGGGAAACTTCTCGCCGGCCCCGTCGATCCGCAGCAGCGCCAGGTCGTAGCGTTCGTCCTGGGTGAGCACCTTGGCCTCGAACTCGCGCCGGTCGGCCAGCACGACCCGGACCTCGTCGGCGCCCTTGACCACATGGGCATTGGTCACGATCAGTCCATCGGGCCGGACCACGACGCCCGAGCCCAACGAGTTCTGCACCCGCTCGCCGGCCTGCGGCATGCCGGGAAACGGGAACGGCAGGCGGCGCGGCACCCGCGCCGTCGTCGTTGTGTAGATATTGACGACGGCCGGCGACACACGCTTGACCAGCGGAGCATAGGAATAGGCGAGGTCGCTGCGCGAATTCGGCAGGGGTTGCGCGACGGCCCCCGGCGATGCGGCCATCGCCGCCGCTCCGATCAGGATCGTCGCCGCCAGAAGTCTACGCCACATCATCCGCCTGTCTCCGTGTCCGGCCGAGGATTTGCGGTCACTCATATGGCAAATCAAGGGCCGAATCACCCGGCTGGCACATCCATTGCTGCGGCATTGGACACAACGCGCCAGCAACCGGCGCCCCTGACCGGGAGTCCATCATGAAATTGACCCGCCGCACCGTCCTCGCCGCCTCCACCGCCACGCTTGGATCAGCGCTCGCCGCGCCGGCGGTCAGGGCCAGTGCCGGCTGGCCGACCAAGGCGCCGATCAAGCTGATCGCCACCTTCCCGCCCGGTGGCACGGCGGACACGATTTCGCGCATCCTGGCGCCCAAGCTCTCGGCAGCCCTCGGTACCCAGGTCGTGGTCGAGAACCGCCCCGGCGCCGGCGGCACGATCGGCTCGGACCTCGCCGCCAAGGCGGTCCCCGACGGCTACACGCTGGTCATCTCCCATGCCTCGCCGCTGGGCATCGCGCCCGGAATCTACCCAAAGCTGCCCTACAACGTGGTCACCGACTTCACCCATGTCACCCTGATCGGCCATACACCGAACGTCCTGATCGTGCCGGGCGACTCGCCCTACAAGACGCTGGCCGACTACATCGCCGCCACCAAGGCCAAGCCCGACCAGATCGCCTTCGGCAGTTCGGGCATCGGCTCCAACACCCATCTGATGGGCGAATTGCTGTCCAGCCTGGCCGGCATCAAGCTGAAGCACGTCCCCTACCGCGGCTCGGCGCCGTCGCTGCAGGACATGCTGGCGGGCACCATTCCCTCGATGTTCGATCCGATCACCACCAACGTGCCGCACATCAACGCCGGCAAGGTCCGCCTGCTAGCCATCAGCTCGGACAAGCGCATCGACATGTATCCCAACGCCCCGACCTTCGCCGAGCAGGGCTTTCCGAAGCTCACGACCTCGACCTGGGTCGGCGTCTCGGGCCCCAAGGGCATGTCGCCGGACGTCGTCGCCAGGCTCTACGACGAGTTGCAGAAGGCTTATAAGGCGCCGGAGGTCGTGGAGCGCTTCAAGGAAGTGGTGCTGCTGCCCGGCGACAACCCGATGACACCGGCCGAATACACCGCCTTCGTCGGCGACTTCGCCACGCTGTGGGCGGGGGTCAGCAAGTCTGCCGGAATCTCGCTCGAACTGGGCTGAAAGCGGACGAGTCGATGGGACACCGGCTCACGTCGGCGGAAGCGTCCGGCGCAACGGCTAACACCTTGTCAATCCTCACAAAGTCCAGCTGAGACACGATCCGCCGTGGGACACGGAATGGCGCATATAAAAACGCTAGCAATGACGTCAATCTCTATTAGCCGCAGCGCGAGTAGCCGCAGTTGAGGCAGACGTCGCAGCCTTCCTGGTGCGTGAGCGAGGCGGCGCCGCAGTTCGGGCATTGCCCCATTGTCGTGGCACCGCCGCCTGACGGTTCGCGGGCGCCGGCCGCCAGCCGGACCCGCTGGTCGGCCGCCTCGGCGAGCAGCGGCGCGTCGGCGGGGCTCAGGAACCCGATCTCGATCAGGTGGCGCTCGATCACGCCGCCGATCGCTGCCAGCAGTGAGGGCACGTAGCGGCCCTCCATCCACTGGCCGCCGCGCGGATCGAACACCGCCTTCAGTTCCTCGACCACGAACGAGACATCACCGCCCCGGCGGAACACCGCCGAGATCATGCGCGTCAGCGCCACGGTCCAGGCGTAATGCTCCATGTTCTTGGAGTTGATGAAGATCTCGAACGGCCGGCGGCGGCCGTCCTGCATCACGTCGTTGATGGTGATGTAGATGGCGTGGTCGCTGCCCGGCCATTTGATCTTGTAGGTGCGGCCCGGCAGGTCCTCCGGCCGGTCGAGCGGCTGGGCGATATAGACCACGCCGTCTTCACGCCCCCTGTCACGTGAAGAGGCCGGAACAAGCGCCGGCACGGCACGCGGCATTTCCGCGGGCCTCACTTCCAGAACAGCTCCGGTCACGTCGTTCGGCCTGTAAGTCGTGCAGCCCTTGCAGCCCTGCGCATAGGCCTCCTCGTAGACGCCCTTGAAGGCCTCGAAGGAGATGTCGCGCGGCAGGTTGATGGTCTTGGAGATCGAGCTGTCGACGTAATCCTGGGCTGCTGCCTGCATGGCGAGATGATCGGCGGGCGAGAGCGTCTGGGCATCGACGAACACGTCCGACGGCGGCGCCTCGTTGCCCTTGAGATCGCGCCAGACGCGGAAGGCGTGATCTTCCACGCTCTCCTCGCGCTTGCTGCCGTCGGGCTGCAGCACATGGCGCACGTAGCCGAAGGCGAAGACCGGCTCGATGCCCGAGGAGACGTTGTCGGCCAGCAGCGAGATCGTGCCGGTAGGCGCGATCGAGTTCAGCAGCGCGTTGCGGATGCCGTAGCGGCCGATGGCGGTGCGCACGTCCTCGGGCAGGCCGCGGATCGTCTCACCGGCCAGGTACCTGGTGCGATCGTAGAGTTCGAAGCTGCCCTTTTCCGCCGCGATATCCGCCGAGGCGAGATAGGAGAAGCGCTGGACCGCGCCCAGCCAGTCGCGCGTGAGACGAACCGCCTCGGGCGAGCCATAGCGCACGCCGCAGAAGATCAGCGCGTCGGCCAGGCCCGTGACCCCGAGCCCGATGCGGCGCTTGGCCTTGGCCTCCTTGTCCTGCTGCGGCAGGGGAAAGCGCGACACGTCGACCACGTTGTCGAGCATGCGCACGGCAACCGGCACCAGCCGTTCCAGCGCGTCCATGTCGAGCATCGCTTGCGGGGTGAACGGATTCTTCACCAGCGCCGCGAGATTGATCGAACCCAACAGACAGGCGCCGTAGGGAGGCAACGGCTGCTCCCCGCAGGGATTGGTCGCCTGGATCGTTTCGCAATAGTGGAGATTGTTCCGCCGGTTGATGCGATCGATGAAGATCACGCCAGGTTCGGCAACGTCGTAGGTGGCGCGCATGATGCGCTCCCACAGCGCCTTCGCCTTCACCGTCTTGAAGGTCTTGCCGCCGAACACGAGGTTCCAGTCGGCATCGTCCTTGACCGCCTTCATGAAGGCATCGGTGACCAGCACGGAGACATTGAACATGCGCAGGCGTGCCGAGTCGCGCTTGGCATCGACGAAGGCTTCGATGTCGGGATGGTCGCAGCGCAGCGTCGCCATCATGGCGCCGCGGCGCGAGCCCGCGCTCATGATGGTGCGGCACATCGCGTCCCACACATCCATGAACGACAGCGGACCGGAGGCATCGGCACCGACGCCCTTCACCGGCGCGCCCTGCGGCCGCAGCGTCGAGAAATCGTGCCCGATGCCGCCACCCTGCTGCATGGTGAGTGCTGCTTCGCGCAGGTTCTCGAAGATCGACGACATGTCGTCGCCGATCGTTCCCATGACGAAGCAGTTGAAGAGCGTGACCGTGCGGCCCGTGCCGGCGCCTGCGATCACCCGGCCGGCCGGCAGGAACTTGAAGCCGGACAGCGCGTCGTGGAACCGCCCGGCCCAGAGCTCCGGGTCGCGCTCCGGCACGGCAAGCGCGCGCGCCACCCGCCACCATGTGGCCTCCAGGTCGGCGTCGGCCTGTCCTGTGGTGTCGCGGAAGCGATATTTCATGTCCCAGATACGCTGGGAGACCGGCGCCCATTCCATCAGATGAAGTTAGGCGTCGGCTCGATAGATATCAACAGTTCTTCTTTTGTTCTTATAGAAATATATTATCTCTATTGATAAAATTGTATCTCTAAACCACTTATTAGTTCTCTATGAATAGTCCCAAGCAAAGTGCCCTTCGCTTCCCCTTGACCCGGGTTCTCGGCTCGGTCGCGAACGTCAAGACGTTACGCGAGCTGGTACGGCACGGGGGAGAATTGTCCGCTCCGTCTCTTTGCGTGAGCACCGGGCTTTCTACGCGCGCCGTTCAGTTGAGCCTGCGCGCCTTGGAAGAAATGGGAGTAATTCGTAGCTTGGGCTCGGGGCGCACACGTCTTTATCGCCGGCGACGTTCACACCCGCTCTCGCAGGTCCTTGTCGAACTCTTCCGAGAAGAGGAGAACCGCTTTGCCTCGATCGTAGGCAAAGTGCGCGAGGCGGCCGAAGCTTGTCGTCCTCAGCTCATGGCAGCTTGGATTTACGGCAGCGTCGCTCGCCGCCAGGACCGCCCCGACAGCGATCTGGATATTGCCCTCGTTGCTTCTCCCGAAGCCGTGGCAAGCGTTGAACGTCTGGTCCGTGAGGCGCTTCTGCCCGCGGAAGAGGAATTAGTCTTTCATGCTTCCGTGGTCACCCTTGGCACAAAGGATGTCATCCAGCTTTCCAGCCAAAGCGACCCGTTCTGGACAAATCTCCGAAGTGACGCGATGACGATCCTGGGAGACTCTCCTGACCTCTTGTTGACGCGCCTCGTACGGGCCAACGACAAAGCGATGGCTACGTGACGCGGACAGGCCCCTCCAAACCCGTAGACAAGGATTATGGAAATCGCAGGCTGGCCATCGCCAAGGCATATCTAAAGGCAGCTCAGGACGAAGCGACGCTCGCCGACGCAACTTCCCTCGGCAACCCGATTGCGTCCCAAATCGTCAAAGCCGCCATCGCCTACGCAGATGCGATAACGGCGATGCGATTGGGACAGGTAAACCAACGCGATCATGAGGGTATTCACAAACTCCTAAGAGATGCCTTGGGCAATGCCCTTCCCGTCGCCCAGGCCAGGCGCCTACGGCGAATAGTCGATTCAAAAGACACCGTGCAGTACGGGGTGCGGCTCTTGCGCAAAGACGAGGCAGAGCAGTTGCTTTCGGAACTGCAGGAATTTGCTCGGTGGGCCGAGACGGAGCTTGCCCGCTAGGGCCGGCGTTTCGGGTCTTGAACGAGCTTCGCCGTCGCCCCCTCGATGCGCTCCCGCAGCGTCTCCATGAAAGTCTTGCGATCGAGGCCCGGCGGGATTTCTGGCAATACCTCGACGTCGATGACGCCCGGCCACTTGATGAATTTCCGCCGCCCCCAGAAGACGCCCGAATTGAGGGCCACCGGCACGACCGGCACGCCGAGCTGGCGATAGAGCGCGGCCGTGCCGACTTGATAGGGCGGCTGCGCCCCAACAGGTGTGCGTGTGCCCTCCGGGAAAATCAGGATGGAGCGGCCGTCGGCCAGTGCTGCCTTTGTTTGCTTCACCAGGCTACGCAGCGCCTTGGCGCCGTCGCCGCGCTCGACACCGATGTGGCCGGCCCGCGCCATCGCCCAGCCGACAACGGGAATGAACAACAGCTCGCGCTTCAGGATGATTGCGGCATTTGGAAACAGCAGGGCGAAGGCCAGCGTCTCCCACGTCGACTGATGCTTGGCCGCGATGATGACGGGACCCGCCGGCATGTTCTCGAGACCACCCAGGCGATGCGTGAGGCGACAGGTGAGCCGCAGCCAGCCGAGACAGAAGGCGATCCAGAAATGCGACCAGGCGATCACCCGACGGCGCGGCAGCAGCAGGATCGGCGCGCCGACGATGGCGATCACGGTCGACCCGACATACCAGCCGACATTGAAGAGAAACGAACGGATGCCAAGACCGATCACGGCCGTCTCACCGTGACGGCGCCATGATCGAGGGAGGAAGCGGGATGGAACATGAAACGGGGGCGCGAGGGAACCGTGTTGCTTGTAAGGCCAGTTTTAGTGGCCTAACGTCCGCCCGCAAGCACATCTAGGGGAACTTCCCCACTCATCATGCACGTCACTTGTTCAAACTGCGGCGCCCGGTACGCCGTCGATCCGGCGGCGCTCGGCGAGGGCGGACGCACCGTCCAGTGCGCTCGATGCAGCCATCGCTGGTTCGCGAAGCCCGAGGCCGCACCCGCGGCCTCCTCGCCCGCCGCGCCGCGGGCGCAATCCGTGCCGGATTTCGTGATCCGCCCCCAAGCCCCAGGCGCGGGCCTGCCGGCGCTGACGCGACCGCGCCCGAAAAGCCCGTGGGGCCAGTGGCTGCTGGGCGCCCTCGTCCTGTTCCTGCTGTTGAGCGTTGCCGCCTATGCCTGGCGCGGCGAGATCCGGGAGCGGCTGCCGGCCGAATGGCGCCCGATCCTCAGTCTCGACACGCTTCGCTCCCTGTTCGGACCGTCGACGACGGCCCGCCCCGCCCCGGCCAGCCAGGCGCGACTCGAGATCGACCTCGACAACAGCAAGGTCGAGCTGGTCGACGGCCGCTATGTCGTGCAGGGCGACGTCATCAATACCGGCCGCGCGCCGGGGTCGACCAGCCGACTGAAACTGACCTTCCGGAAGGACAACGACGTGCTGGGCGAACGCGCCTACCCGATGGTCCATGGCCCGATCGGGCCGGGCGGGCGGGTGAGCTTTCGCCAGACGCTCGACGATCCGCCTTCCGGCACCACCGAGATCGTGCCCGCCATCGAATAACGAGTCCGCCATGCCCAACCGTCCCACCGTCTCGATCCGCTTTTCCGCCGCCGAGATCGCCGCCCGCGTCGACGTCATGGCCGGCGAGCTCGCGGCCAAGCTTCCGGCCGACACGCTGGTGGTCTCGGTGCTGAAGGGCAGCTTCGTGTTCGCCGCCGACCTCATCCGCGCGCTCAGCCTGGCCGGCGCCGACTGGTCGATGGATTTCCTCACCCTCTCCAGCTACGGCAGCGCCACCGAGACCAGCGGCAGCGTGCGGATCGTGCGCGACATCGTCGACGACGTGCGCAACCGCGACGTCCTGCTGGTCGACGATATCCTGGAATCGGGACTGACCCTCAGTTTCGCCAAGAAGCTTCTGCTCGAGCGCAACGCGCACCGGGTCTGGGTCTGCACGCTGCTCGACAAGCCGGGCAAGCGGCGCACCACGCTGGTGGCCGATTTCGTCGGCTTCCAGGCCGGCGACGAGTTTCTCGTGGGTTACGGACTCGACTGGGCCCACCGCTTCCGCGGCCTGCCGTATATCGGTGTGGTGGAGAAGACAGGCTAACGGGCCACCTGCACCATCTCGAACGCCGAGAAAGGATCCCTCGCTACGCTCGGGATGACAAAGGCTGATCACCCCGGCCTACTCGTGTCATCCCGAGCGTAGCGAGGGATCCTTGATCGAACGACGCTAGTACGTCTTCAGCAGACGATCGATGTAGTCGAGTTCTTCCTTCGGCCGCAGCTGTTCGCCGGCGCGGCGGCGCAGTTCGTCGAGGATCTCGCGGCTGCGCTGGCGCTCCAGCTCGAGCGGGATCTTGTCGGTGCCGGTATCGACCGCATCGCCGTAGTTGCCGTCGGAACGGCCGAGCGGATCGCGATCCTCGCCCTTGCGTTCGCGCTCCTCGATCTCGGCAAGATCCTGGCTGTTGCCCGGCCCGCGCTGGCGCATCTGGTCGGCCATGTCGCCCATGCCCTGCTGCAGATTGTCGAGGGCGCGCCGCTGCGAGCGCGACGCCTCGCGTGGATCGCCGCGGCGCAGCGCTTCCTCAGCCTCGCGCATCGAGCGCTCGGCCCGGCCCAGCGCCTCGGGCATCGGCATGCCGTTCTCGTCGAGGCGGCGCATGAGGTCGCCGAGCTGGCGGCGCAGGCCTTCCTGCTGGCCGCGCTGCTGCTCGCCCCACTGGCCTTCACCTGGCTGGCCCTGGCCCTGCCCAGGCTGTCCCTGGCCCGGCTGCTGGCCCTGTTGGCCTTGCTGACCCTGCTGGCCACGCTGTCCCTGCTGGCCGCGTTGTCCCTGCTGCCCCTGCTGGCGGCCCTCGCGCTCGGACTCGCCCAGAAGCTGGTTCTGGCGGCGCGACAACCGGTCGAGCTGGTTCATCATCTCGCGGCCCTGCTGATTGCCCTGGCCCTGCTGGCCGCGCTGCTGGCCGGGTTGGCGCTGCTGGCCGGGCTGGGCCATCATCGGCGTGGCGTTTTCCATCATCTTGCGCAGCTCTTCGAGCAGCCGCTTGGCTCCCTCGCGGTCGCCGTTCTTCGCCATCTCGCGAATCTTGTCGAGCATCTTCTGCAGGTCGTCGCCGGTGATGGTGTTGTTGGGATCCATCTTCTCCGCCTGCTCCTGCATGCGGCGGCGTTCGTCCGGATCCTTCATCTTCTCGGCGAGCTCGCGCTGCCAGCGGGCCATGGCGTCGTAGAGCTGCTGGATCAGGCGCTCGATCTCCTCGTCGCCAGCATTGCGCTGCATGGCGTCGCGCAGCTCCTGCCGCGCCTGTTCGAGCGCCTGCTCGGCCTCGGACGTGGCGCCGCTCTCGAGGCGCATGGCGAGATCCCAGAGCAGCTTCTGGGTCTCGGTGATGTTCTCCTTGTCGCCGTTCTGGGCGAGGCGCGCCGCGCCGATGCGAAGTCCGAGCTGGACGACCGGATCGTCACGATAGCTTTCCGGCTTGACCTGGATCATGCGCATGCCGTCGGTCACATCGGCGCGATAGCCCTTGGGGTCGCGCGTCAACGCCTTGCGCAGAACGATCAGCGCCCGCGCCGTCGGATCGTTGAACACACGCTCGGGCAGCAGGAAGGTCTCGACGGCGCTCCGGCCCTTCTGGTCGATGGCATCGGTGGCAAACAGCATCACCGTGACCTTGAGGCCGGCCCACGGATGGCTGGTGAGGTCGCGGATGAAAGTATCCGACACCTTCCTGGTGTTGCCGGCGACCGGCAGGTCGATGCGCAGGACTTCCGGCTCCTCGTCGCTGCTGAGCGCATCGTCGCCCAGCACGCTGCCGTGCAGCCGGATCTGGAGTTGGACACCCTTCACGCCGAAATCGTCGCCGGCGATGTACTCGATCTTGGTCGACCACTTGTCGACGCCGATCGGGCGGGAGAATTCGATGGTCGGCGCCAGGTCGGGAATGACGTGCAGCTTCCAACGGGCCTGTTCGTCGCCGCGCGCCTGAAGCGCGATCTGCTTGCCCTCGGTGATGACCTGCTCGACCTGGTACTTGCCCTTGCCGACGGTGGTGAATTCGGTCGTCTTGCCGTCGATCGCGAGCAGCGGCGGCTTGCGGCCGCGCACGTCGTCGACGAAACCGGCCAGCTTGCTGCCGACCGGCACCCGCAGAACCTTGTCGCGATCGTTGACGTCGAGATAGATCGGCGGCCTGCCGGTGTAGGCCGGCGGCGCGATCCACAGATTGGCGACCACCGGCGGCGGCGGCGGAAAGGCCGGCGTGAAGGCGGCGGTCATGCGGTCGGCCCGCCAGCCGCCCGCGCTCGCGACCGCCACGATCAGCAGCAGCACCGGCACCAGGCGAAGCGCCCAGGTATCGAGCCTGGCAAGGCCGGGATGGGCCGGCCTGTTGCCGAGGCCAGCCAGGCGCTCGACCTCGCGGCGGCGATGGGCGTCCCACAGGGCGGCGGCCATCGGATCGTCCTGGCCGGCAGCGAGGCGATCCTGCACGGCCACCAGCGGCCGGTGCGGCACGCCGCTGTCGCGCTCGAGCCGGCGGATCGCGTCTTCCCGCGCGGGCCAGGCAAAATCCCGCAGCTCCCACCAGCCGAGCCCGCCCAGCGCGAGCGCCAGCAGCGCCAGCAGGCCGGTATGAGTCCAAGGCTCGAGGCCGGCGAAGAGGTCGAGGTGGGCGGCCGCCACGAACAGGGCCGCATAGGCCAGGATCGGCACCAGGCGAGGCCAGAGGCCTTCCCAGGCGAGCGCCATCCACGCCACACTGATCTTGCGCCGCAAGCCGGGCGCTTCGATCGTGGGGGTCTGGCTGGCGTCCATCGCCGTCCTTTCGTTACGCTTTTACAGGCTCCATCCAGGGCGGGAACCGCTCGGCCCGGAGCATCTCGTCGATCGTCGGCCTGGGCCTAATGACCGCAAATCGCGTGCCATCGACCATCACTTCCGGAGCCAGGGGGCGGGTGTTGTAGCTGGAAGCCATGACCGCCCCGTAGGCCCCGGCCGAGCGTATCATGACGAGGTCTCCGGCAGCCAGCGGGGGCAGATCACGGTTCTGTGCCAGGAAATCGCCCGATTCGCAGATCGGACCGACAATGTCGCAGCGGATCGTGGCGGCATCTTGACGGGCTTCGCGGACCGGCAGGATGTCGTGCCAGGCCTCATAGAGGGTCGGCCGGATGAGATCGTTCATGGCGGCGTCGACGATGACGAAAGTCTTTGCCGCACCGGGCTTCACGAGGATGACCTCGCTCACCAGGACGCCGGATTCGCCGACCAGGCGCCGGCCAGGCTCGAAGGTGAGCTCGCAGCCGAGCCCGGCCGTTTCCCGGGCGACCACGGCCATGAATTCGGCGATCGAGGGCGGCTTCTCGTCGGCATAAACAATCCCCAGGCCACCACCGATATCGAAGCGGTCGATGCGGTGGCCGTCGGCGCGCAACTGGCCGATCAGCTCGCGCACCCGCACGATTGCGGCGCGGTAGGGCTCGAGCGAGGTGAGCTGCGAGCCGATGTGCATCGCCACCCCAACGACCTTGAGGTTGGGCAGCCGGCCGGCCAGCGCAAAGGCCTCGCGCGCGAGGTCGATGTCGATGCCGAACTTGTTCTCCTTGCGGCCCGTGGTGATCTTGGCATGCGTGCCGGCATCGACGTCGGGATTGACGCGAATGGTGATGTCGGCCCGGACGCCGAGCTGACCCGCGACGGCGTTCAGAGTCTCGAGTTCGGCCGTGCTCTCGACATTGATCTGGCCGACTTTGGCCTGCAGGGCCTCCATGAGCTCCGAGGCCTTCTTGCCGACGCCGGAATAGATGATGCGACTGGCCGGGATGCCGGCCGCGAGAGCGCGGCGCATCTCGCCCACCGAGACGATGTCTGCGCCGGCGCCCATCTCGGCGAAGACGCGGATGACGGCGAGGTTGCTGTTGGCCTTCATGGCATAGCAGACGCCAACCTTGTGGGGGGCCTTCATGCCCTTGATGCCGTCGGCGAATTCGCGCCATCCCGCGCGCAGCGCGCCGGCGGAATAGCAGTAGAAGGGCGTGCCGACCTGGGCCGCGATGGCGGCAAGCGTCACGCCTTCGGCGTGCATCTCGCCGTTGCGATACTCGAAGAAGCTCATCGCCGCGATCCCTTGGTGCGCCCCGGAAAACGGCGCCGCGCTTCCTTGACGGCGCGCGCCACATTGGCCGGCGCCGTGCCGCCCAGACTCTTGCGCGCCTTGACCGAGGCCTCGACCGTGAGCACGCGATAGACACTGCGATCGATCCGGGACTCGACGGCCCGCATCTCAGCGAGCGAGAGCTTGTCGAGGTCGACGCCCTTGTCGGCGGCGATGCCGACGAGGCGGCCGGTGACGTGGTGGGCCTGGCGGAACGGCAAGCCGACCTCGCGGACCAGCCAGTCGGCGAGATCCGTCGCCACCGAATAGTCGGCCGAGGCGACGGCACGCATGCGCGCCGGGTTGGCCTTGAGGTCGCGCACCATCCCGGCCATCGCGGCGATGCCGAGTTCCAGGGAGTCGGCGGCGTCGAACAGCGGCTCCTTGTCCTCCTGCATGTCCTTGCCGTAGGTGAGCGGCAGGCCCTTCAGCATGGTGCAGAGGGCCACGAAGGCGCCGACGATACGGCCGGTCTTGCCGCGCGTCAGCTCGGCGGCGTCCGGGTTGCGCTTCTGCGGCATGATCGAGCTGCCGGTGGTGAAGGCGTCCGAGAGCGCAATGAAGCGGAACGGCGCCGAGCACCAGATCACGATCTCTTCCGACAGTCGCGACAGATGGACTGCCGCGAGCGAGGCCGCGGCGATGAATTCGACCACATAGTCGCGGTCCGAGACGGCATCGAGCGAGTTCGCCATCGGCCGGTCGAAGCCCAGCGCCCTGGCGGTGTGCCGGGGATCGATGGGGTGCGGCGAGCCGGCAAGCGCTGCGGCGCCCAGCGGCGACTCGTTCAGGCGCACGCGGCAGTCGGCGAGCCGGCTGCGGTCACGCCCGAACATCTCGACATAGGCCATGAGATGATGGCCGAAGGTGATGGGCTGCGCCGTCTGCAGGTGCGTGAAGCCCGGCATGATGGTGGCGGCATATTCCTCGGCGCGGTCGATCAACGCGGCCTGCAGATCGGCCAGCATCGGCTCCAGGCGGTCGATGGTGTCGCGTACCCACAGCCGGACGTCGAGCGCCACCTGGTCGTTGCGCGAGCGCGCGGTGTGCAGCCGGCCGCCGGCCTGGCCGATCAGCTCGGTCAGCCGCGCCTCGACATTGAAATGGATGTCCTCGAGCTTGGTCGAGAACTTGAAGCGGCCGCTCTCGATCTCCGCGCGCACCTGGAGCAGCCCGCGCCTGATGGCGCGGCCGTCCTTGGCCGTGAGGATGCCCTGGGCCACCAGCATGTCGGCATGCGCCAGCGAGCCCGCGATGTCCTGCGCGTACAGCCGCCGGTCGAAACCGATGGAAGCGTTGATCCGCTCCATGATTTCCGCCGGGCCGAGCTTGTAACGGCCGCCCCACATCGTGTTGGAGCGGCTCTTCACTACTCGCGCAGTCGTGTTCTTTCGTGCCATGAATTCGAGCCATTGATCCTGTAGGAACGCGGCTTATGACATATCCCGACCCTAATTTCCTCCCCGGCCGGAGGTACATTCTCTCCGGCGGCCTCGCCGGAGCGGTGGCGGCCCTTGCGCTCCCCGCGCAGGCGTCGGGGGACATGCGACTGTTCGAAAAGGCAAAGACGCCCAAGCCGCTGCCGGATATCGCGTTCCAGGATGCCAATGACAAGCCGCTGCGCTTCGCCGAATTCCGCGGGCGCGCCCTGCTGATCAATTTCTGGGCGACGTGGTGTGTACCCTGCGTCAAGGAGATGCCGAGCCTCGACCGGCTCCAGGCGATGTTCCCTCAGGACAAGTTCATCATCCTGCCGCTGTCGATCGACGGGCCGACCAAGCCCAAGGTCGCGCCGTTCTACAAGGACAAGAAACTCACCAACCTCGGCATCTACTTCGACCCGGGCCGCAAGGCCATGCAGGGACTTGGGGTCACCTTGCTGCCGACCTCGATCCTGGTCGATCCGCAAGGCCGGGAGCTGGGCCGCCTGGAAGGCGACGCCGACTGGGACATGCCGGAGGGCGTCGCCCTCATGAAGGCTGCCATCGCCAGCCAGAGCTGACGAAAGGCGTCTGTCGGCCTAGTTGCCGACTTCGCAGTGCTTGTTCATTTCCTTGCAGACGCGCAGCACGGCCTGCACGACCATCGACGACGTGGAGCCTTCGCCCGGACCGGCATGGCCGGCGATCATGAGCTGGGAAACATCGTCGTTGAAGGAAGCGACATTCAGGGTGGCGGTGCGGTCACCCTCGGCGATCTGCAGGCGACGCGTCCCCGAATCGTGCATCAGGATGCGGACCGATGTGTTCTTGCGCGCCATTTCCAGCGCCGTCGAGAACACCTTGGCCGCCGGCGCATCGAGGATGACCGTGGCGAAGTCGTAGCCCGGCCGGCCATTCTGCGGCCCCTCGGTCATCTGATGAATCCGCCCCAGCGCCTTGCGGGCAACGAACACCCACTGCGCCTCGGCCGGGCTGAAGGGAATGGCCGCCAGGATGGTGCCGAGAGCGACTGCGAAGACGACAAGAAACCGCGCCATGGCCGCTCACCTATCGTGTCGGGACGGGACGCTCGCCGGAGTAATCGTAGAAGCCGCGCTTGACCTTCTTGCCGACCCAGCCGGCCTCGACATACTTCACCAGGAGCGGACATGGACGGTACTTGGAATCGGCCAGGCCCTCGTGCAGGACCTGCATGACCGACAGGCAGGTGTCGAGGCCGATGAAGTCGGCGAGCTCGAGCGGGCCCATCGGATGGTTGGCGCCGAGTTTCATGCCGGTGTCGATCGCCTCGACATTGCCGACGCCTTCGTAGAGGGCGTAGACCGCCTCGTTGATCATCGGCAGCAGGATGCGGTTGACGATGAAGGCCGGGAAGTCCTCGGCATTGACCGGCTTCTTGTCGAGCTTGACCACCACCTCGCGCACCGTACGGAAGGTCTCTTCCTCGGTGGCGATGCCGCGGATCAGCTCGACCAGTCCCATCAACGGGACCGGGTTCATGAAATGCATGCCCATGAACTTGCCGGGGCGGTCGGTCACCGACGCAAGCCGGGTGACCGAGATCGACGAGGTGTTTGTGGCGAGCAGCACGTTCGCCGGCAGGTCGACGCAGACTTTCTTGAAAATCTCGCGCTTCACCGACTCGTTCTCGGTCGCGGCCTCGACGATCAGGTCGCAATCGGCGAACGCCTTGTAGTCGACAGCGGTCGTGATACGCCGCAACGCCTGGTCCTTGTCCTCGGGCCGGATCATGCCGCGACCGATCTGGCGGTCCATGTTGCGGCCGATGGCGTCGATGCCCTTGTCGAGATGCGCCTGATCGACATCCGCGAGCCGGATATCGAACCCCTTGAGTGCGCAGACATGGGCGATACCGCTGCCCATCTGGCCGGCGCCGATGACGCCGATGCGCTTGATCATGGTGGGTACCTCTAACTATCCCGTGGAACGGGTGAACTATTTCTTCTCGACCGCGGCGGTCAGCTCCGGAACGATCTGGAACAGATCGCCGACGATGCCGTAGTCGGCCACCTGGAAGATCGGCGCTTCCTCGTCCTTGTTGATCGCCACGATGGTCTTGCTGTCCTTCATCCCGGCGAGATGCTGGATCGCGCCGGAAATGCCGATGGCAATGTAGAGATCAGGGGCGACCACCTTGCCGGTCTGCCCGACCTGATAATCGTTCGGGACGTAGCCCGCGTCCACCGCCGCGCGGCTGGCGCCGAGGCCAGCGCCCAGCTTGTCGGCCAAGGTCTCGAGCATCTTGAAGTTCTCGCCGCTCGCCAGGCCACGTCCACCGGACACGACGATCTTGGCGCTGGTGAGTTCGGGCCGCTCGCTCTTGGAGAGCTCGGCCCCCACGAACGACGACAGGCCTGTCGCACCGGTGCCGCCGATCTGTTCGACCGCGGCCGAACCGCCGCCGGCGCCGGCCTTGAAGTTGGTCGGGCGGATCGTCACGACCTTGATCTTGTCGCCCGATTGCACGGTCGCCATGGCGTTGCCGGCATAGATCGGCCGCACGAACGTGTCGGGCGAGACGACCTGGATGGCCTCGGAGATCTGCGCCACGTCGAGCAGGGCCGCGACACGCGGGGCGACGTTCTTGCCGACCGAATCGGCGGCCATCACGATGTGGCTGTAGTTCGGCGCCAGCTTGACCACGAGCGGCGCGATATCCTCGGCCAGCCAGTTGCCATAGGCCGCATCCTCGGCCTGAAGCACCTTGGCCACGCCCTGGAGGGCGGCGGCCGACTTGGCGGCTTCGCCGGCATTGCTGCCGGCCACCAGCACGTGCACGTCCGAACCCATCTGGGAGGCGGCAGCGACGGCGTTGGCAACGTTGGCGCGGACAGTCTTGCCGTCATGCGCGGCGACAACGAGGATGGCCATGTCAGATCACTCCCGCTTCGTTGCGCAGCTTGTCGACCAGTTCGGCGACCGTCTTCACCTTGATGCCGGCCTTGCGCTTGGGCGGCTCCTCGACCTTCAGCGTCTTGATGCGCGGCGCCACATCGACACCGAGCGCGTCCGGCGCCAGGACTTCGATCGGCTTCTTCTTGGCCTTCATGATGTTCGGCAGCGAGGCGTAGCGCGGCTCGTTGAGGCGCAGGTCGGTGGTGATCACCGCCGGCAGCTTGATCTTGATGTTCTCGAGCCCGCCGTCGACCTCGCGCTTCACCTCGGCCGAGCCGTCGGCGACATGCAGCTTGTTGGCGAAAGTGCCCTGCGACCAGCCGAGAAGGGCGGCCAGCATCTGGCCGGTCTGGTTGGAGTCGTCGTCGATCGCCTGCTTGCCGACGATCACCAGGCCGGGCTGCTCCTTGTCGACGACAGCCTTCAAGAGCTTGGCGACGGCCAGCGGCTGCAGTTCGGCATCGGTCTGGACGAGGATGCCGCGGTCAGCGCCCATGGCAAGCGCGGTGCGGATCGTCTCCTGGCACTGCGCGGGGCCTGCGGAAAAGGCGATGACCTCGGTCGCGAGCCCCTTCTCCTTCATGCGGAGCGCCTCTTCCACGGCGATCTCGTCGAAGGGGTTCATGGACATCTTGACGTTCGCCGTCTCGACACCCGTGTTATCGGCCTTTACGCGGATCTTGACGTTGTAGTCGATGACCCGCTTGACCGCGACCAGCACTTTCATCGCGTTGCGCCTATTGGTGAGTTGCGGCCGGACCTCCCGCCCGGCGAAGGGGTTTTCGTGTACGGGGCCTCAGCCGATCATGTCAAGACTATGTCGCGCTGCACAAAATCGCAGGGTGGAAGCTTTTTCCTTGATCTTTCAACAGCTTGGGGCCTCTGGCGCTCGCCGCCAGACATCCACGGCACATCCGGTACGCAGCTATGAGCAAGCAGTCGGAGCGCCGGCTGGCAACCACCGTCATGGCAGAGCGATGTCGTAGCGGACGTGGTGGGTGAGCTGGGCGACGCGATCGTACAGCGCGCGCGCCGCCACATTGTCGGCCTCGGTATGCCAATATATCCGGCGCCAGCCGCGGTCCCGGCCACGCGCGACCAAGGCATCGATCAACTTTCTCCCTACCCCGGCGCCACGGGCAGACGGTTCGACCCAGAGATCTTCAAGATAGCAAACCATCCGACTGCTGAAGGTGTGGGGATGGAGGACGTAGTGTGCGAAGCCAACCAGCATGCTTTCGGCACCGGGCCTTGCGCCCACCAGCGCGCTCACCGGATTGTCCGGGTCCATGATCCGGCGCCACAACTCTTCATTTTCCGCTACCGGGAGCGATGCTTCGAAATGCGCGCAATTGGCTCGCCACATCCGGTGCCAAGCCGGCCAGTCGGCCGCCTCTGCTTCGCGAATTACCATTGATGCATCGTTATCTTGCCCCGCCCGGCACCCACAGGACGTCCGTCGCGCCATTGTCGTTGAGCCGCCGCGCCAGCACGAACAGGTGATCGGAGAGGCGGTTGATGTACTTGATCGCCTCCGGGTTGATCGCCTGCTCGGCTGCGAGCCGCGTCATGCAGCGCTCGGCGCGGCGGGACACCGTACGGGCGAGATGCAGCCGCGCGGCGACTTCGCTGCCGCCGGGCAGGATGAACGAGTTGAGCGGCGCCAGCTCGGCGTTCATGGCGTCGATCTCCTTCTCGAGGCGCTCGACCTGGCTCGCCACGATGCGCAGGGCGCCCTCGCCGCGCTTGCTCTCGCCCTCGGGCGTGCAGAGGTCGGCGCCGAGGTCGAACAGGTCGTTCTGGATGCGGCCCAGCATGGCGTCCGCTTCGGGAAGCCTGGGATCGCCCAGGATGGTGTGGGCGATGGTGCTGCGGGCAAGGCCGATGACGGAATTGGTTTCGTCGACCGTCCCATAGGCTTCGACCCGGATATCGTGCTTGTCGACGCGCTCGCCGCGGCCGAGCGACGTCTGTCCTGCGTCGCCGCCGCGCGTGTAGATGCGGGTGAGTTTGACGGCCATCAGTTCAGCTCCGGCTGGCCAGGTACCACAGGAGAATGAGGACGATCGTCAGGAACTGTAGGCGCACGCGCCACCACATCAGCCGGTTGCTGCGCCGCCCGCCTTCGACCGTCCCCTCGACGTTGCGGCTCATGCTGATCAGGCCCGCGAACAGCATGCCGAGCGTGGCGAGGCCCGACAGGATCACCAGAACGAACAGGACGCCGGCGAGTGTCATTCATGAGCTCCAATAGTCACGGCCTAACTTAGCCGTTGTGCCGGCCCGCGCCAGTACGCGCGGCGGCCCAGGGCCGCGCGGCACGCGAGGCTGCTGTGCCGGTGGCGGTCCGGAAGATCGCCTCTGCCGCCTGCTCGCCCGACCACAGGGCGGCGTGAACCGTGCCGTATTCGACCGGTTCGGTCGCCTCGCCGGCGAAGAAGACGCGGCCACCCAGCGGCCGGGCGTAGGCAGTGCCGTCGTCCGGATCGCTGCCGACGCCGGGATAGGAGTAGCCGCCGCGCGACCAGGGATCGCTCAGCCAGCGCGGAAACAGCATCGCCTCCGGTTCGGGGATGCCGTTGCCGAACATGGCGCGCAACGACCTCATCGCCACTGCCGTCACCTCGGCGTCGCTCGCCGCGCGGTCGAGATGGATGGCGGTGTGGCCGTTGGCGAAGCTCAGAAGGATCGGCAGGCCGGTCTCCTGCTCGTGGCTCACCCAGGTGTTGAAGCCGCCGCGCCGGTCGGGCGCATCGGGCAGGCGGCCGAACCATTTCGGCTGCTCGGGCCAGAAGCGCCTGGGAAAGCGCAGGTAGAGCTTGGCCAGGATGCCGCCGCCGTAGCCCAGCCGGCCGAGCGCGGCGCGTTGTGTTTCCGGCGGCTCCGGATCGAGGGCCGGCAGACCCGCGCGCAGCAATCCGATGGGCACAGTGATCACCGCGCGGTCCGCGGCGAGACGCTCGCCGCCCTGCAGGACCGCCGTCACGCCGGCGCCGGTCCAGCCGATCCGCTCGACGATCGCGCCATGGCGGATGTCGAGACCCTCGGCCGCGTCGTCGATCAGCGTGCGGAAGCCCCCCTTGGGCTGGGCGTTGCGATCGAGTCCCTCGGTCGGGAACCATTCTTCGGCCGACACGAGGTCCCACGGCGCGCTCTGCACGCCCTCGCTCATCTCGACGAAGGTCGCCACCACGAGCTTGTCGATCTCCGGCAGCCATCCGGCGCGCAGCAGCGGCTCGACCGCCTGCTTCACCGAGATCGAGCGCGGGCCGTTCACACGGGCCATCGCCTTGCTCTTCCAGCTCGCCCATTCGATCGCGGCCTTGAAGGCCAGGCGGCCCATCACGGCGCGGCGGCGCTGGCCCTCGCGCGTCGGCGCCGTGGCGCGCTTGTCGATCAGCAGGCGCTCGCCCTGGTTCTCGACCAGCTCGACCCCGAGCTTCCCGCACCACAGCGTCAGCGGATTGCCTTCCACGCCGTGGACCCACGAGCCGCCGAGATCGAGCGGCGCGCCGAGACCGTCGTCGGTCCACACACGGCCGCCGGAACGCGGGCGCGCCTCGAGGACAGTGACGGCAAAACCCGAATCTCGCAGCAGCCGGGCGGCCACCAGGCCGGCCATTCCGGCCCCGACCACGATGACGTGCTCGGGGCGACCCGCCCCCATGGACCAGGAGCCGGTCACATCGCCACCAGTGCCGGCAACTTCCTCATGTCGTCGAACCATTCGCCGCCGGCGACCACCAGGGCATCGCGATCGGCATAGGGGGCGCCGACGTAGGCCAGCGCCCGCATGCCGGCGGCGCGCGCCGCCTGGAGGCCGGGCGGCGAATCCTCGATCACCGTGCAGGCGAAGGGCTGCTCGTTCATGCGCAGCGCCGCGTGCAGGAAAAGATCCGGGAACGGCTTTCCACGCGGCACCTCGGAGGAACTGAAGATGCGGCCCTCGAAACGCGACCACAGGCCGGTGATGCCGAGCGTCACGCGCATCTTGTCGAGGCTGCCGGAACTCGCCACGCAGGTCGCAGTCCCCGCCCTCTCGATGGCGTCGATCGCCTCGGCAACACCTGTCACCGGCTTCAGCGGCGCCTCGTGGAAGGATTGCATCGTGTCGGCCTGCAGGCGATCGACGAAGTCGTCCGGCAGCCGGCGGCCGAGCACGCCCTCGACGATCTCGACGCAGGACTTCATCGAGCGACCCATCAGGCGGCGCATCGTCTCCTCGACGCTCCAGTCGAGCCCTTCACGCGCCAGCGCGCGGGCAAAACAGGTGTTGGCGAGCGGCTCGCTGTCGACCAGCACTCCGTCGCAATCGAAGATGACCAGCACGCCGCCAGAAGTATCAGTAAGGCTTGTCGCCCGCCACCGTGACCCGGTTGCCGCTGCGGGTGTGCGGCCAGTAGTCCCACATGGCGCGATGCTGGGCGCAGCGATTGTCCCAGAAGGCAATCGAGTTCTCGCGCCAGCGGAAGCGGCACTGGAACAGCGGATTCTCCATGTGCTCGTAGAGATAACGCAGCATGGCATCGCTCTCGTCGCGCGGCACGCCGACCAGCGCGCGCGTGAAGCCGCGGTTGACGTAGAGGCCCTTCTTGCCGGTCACCGGATGCGTGCGCACCACAGGATGCTCGGCGCGCGGATACTGTGGCTTGTCGGCGACGCCGTAGTTGGCATAGAGGCCGCGATAGACCGACTCGCCGTCATGGATGGCGGTCATGCCCTCGAGATACTTCTTCATGCGGTCCGACAGCGCCTCGTAGGCCGCATACATGCTGGCGAACAGCGTGTCGCCACCCTTGGGCGGGCACTTCTTGATGTAGAGGATGCTGCCCATCGGCGGCTCGAGGTCGCAGCTCACGTCGGTGTGCCAGCCCTCGCCGTTGGCGCGCGGCGAATCCTTGTCGGCGTGGATGATCATCAGCTCGGGCTTGCCCGGCTCGCTCGGCGCCGCGGGATGGGTGTGCAACTCGCCGAACAGACGACCGAAGGCCAGGTGCTGATCCTGCGTGATGTGCTGGTCGCGGAAAAAGATGACGAGGTTCTCGGCCAGCGCCCGGTGGATCTCGTCCTGCTGGCGATTGCTCAACGGCTTGCTGAGATCGACGCCGGCGATCTCGGCGCCGATGATCGGCGTCAGCTTGTCGACGGTGAGGGTCTCAAAAGGCGCGCCCTCCTCGGCCGTGTGCCGATAGCGAGGCCCGGCGTTTCCGCTCAGCGATCCCTGCATGGCTCTCGTTCCTCCGAACTCCTCGTCGACTATAGCGTGGAATAAGCACCCGGGGGAAACAGGCCGAGCGCGAGAGGAATCCGGCCCTTTTTTCGGACACGAGTTGTCCAGACTCTGTCTGCCTGAAAATTCGCGAAGCGCCGGCCCGATTGAACGGAACGATCCTTTTCAACGCAGGCCCGAATCGCGGTGGAGTGACCCTCTTGGACTGGACATGTGTCAGGGTTGGATCAGGCCAGGCTGTCGAGCGTTGCTGGTCTCGAACTAAGCAGGAAAGATCTAGTTCCGGCCCTCGAGCAGCCCGCGGCAGACGACCTGCGCCTGGATCTCGGCCGCGCCCTCGAAGATGTTGAGGATGCGCGCGTCGCACAGCACTCGGCTGATGGGATATTCCATCGCGTAGCCGTTGCCGCCGTGGATCTGCAGCGCATTGTCGGCATTGCTCCAGGCGACTCGCGCGGCCAGAAGCTTCGCCATGCCGGCCTCGATGTCGCAGCGCCGGTCCTGGTCCTTTTCGCGCGCGGCGAAGTAGGTCAGCTGGCGGGCGATCATGGTCTCGACCGCCATCCAGGCGATCTTTCCGGCGACGCGCGGGAAAGCGTATAACGGCTTGGCAAACTGGATGCGGTCCTTGGCATAGCGCAGGCCGAGTTCGAGTGCGTTCTGTGCCACGCCGACGGCGCGCGCCGCGGTCTGGATGCGCGCGCTCTCGAAGGTCGCCATGAGCTGCTTGAACCCCTGCCCTTCCTTGCCGCCAAGAAGGTTCTCGGCCGGCACCTCGAAGCCGTCGAAGCCGATCTCGTATTCCTTCATGCCGCGATAGCCCAGCACCTTGATCTCGCCGCCGCTCATGCCCTTGGCCGGGAACGGATCGGCCTCGTCGCCGCGCGGCTTCTCGGCCAGGAACATCGACAGGCCCTGATAGCCGGGCTTCGAGGCGTCGCTGCGCGCGAGCAGCGTCATGATGTCCGCGCGGGCGGCGTGGGTGATCCAGGTCTTGTTGCCGTTGATCTTATATGTGTCGCCGTCGAGCACGGCGCGCGTGCGCAAGGATGCGAGGTCCGACCCTGTGTTGGGTTCGGTGAACACCGCCGTCGGCAGGATCTCGCCCGAGGCGATGCGCGAGAGGTAGCGCTTCTTCTGGTCCTCGGTGCCGCCGGCGCGGATCAGCTCGGCGGCGATCTCCGAGCGCGTGCCGAGCGAGCCCACACCAATGTAGCCGCGTGACAGTTCCTCGGTAACGACGCACATCGCGAGCTTGCCCATGCCGAGACCGCCCCACTCCTCCGGCACGGTAAGGCCGAAGACGCCGAGATCGGCCATCTGCTGCACCACGGGCAGCGGGATCAACTCGTCGCGTAAATGCCAGCCGTGCGCGTGTGGGCCGACTTCGGTGTCGACGAAGCGGCGGAACTGGCGGCGCACCTCTTCCATGGCCTCGTCGCCCAGGCCCAGTGCGCCGAAGTCACCGGTATCGAGTCCGTCGGCAATCAGTTCGGCGATCCGCAGCCGCGCGGCCGAGGTGTTGGCCGCGATCAGCTTCTGGACCGCCGGTGCATCGAGCGCCGACGCGTCCGCACCGAGATCCGCCGGCCGCACGATCTCGACCTGGCTGATGGCGATGCCGCCTTTCAGCTGGGCGAGATATTCGCCGAGCGCCACCTGAAGAATGAGTTGCTCGAGTTCACCACCGGCGCCCGCCTCGGCCCAGCGCCGCATCTGGCGGATGGCCGACACATAGGTCGCGATCCAGGCGAAGCCATGCGCCGCGAACTGCTCGCGCTCCAGCAGCTTCGCATCGACCTTGCCCGCGGGCGCGATCAGCCGGCGCACCGCTTCGCGCGCTTCGGCCTCGTAGCGGTCGGCAGCGGACTCGGCCTCGGCGCAGCATGAGAGGAGGTCTGGAAGGATCAGGGACATCTCGGGACTCTCATCTCCTCCCCCGTCTGACGGGGGAGGTGCCCCCGAAGGGGGCGGAGGGGGAAGGCAACAACACGGACTGGGGCTTTCCCCCTCCGGCCCTTCGGGCCACCTCCCCCGTCAGACGGGGGAGGTTAAGAGAGAGTTAATCCTCCAGCGCGTCTTCCAGCGTGCGCAGGCCGGGGCGCTTGGCGGAGACGAGCACCGCCATGTTTCCGGGCTTGTGCTGGTTCTTCCACATCTTGGTGTGGGCCTTGGGAATGTCGGCCCAGTCGAAGACCTCGCTCATGCAGGGATCGACGCGGCGCTCGATCACGAGCTGGTTGGCCTGGCTCGCCTGCAGGAGGTTGGCGAAGTGGCTGCCCTGGATGCGCTTCTGGCGCATCCACACGAAGCGCGCGTCCATGGTGAGGTTGTAGCCCGTCGTGCCGGCGCAGAAGACCACCATGCCGCCGCGCTTCACCACGAAGCACGATACCGGGAAGGTCTGCTCGCCGGGATGCTCGAACACGAAGTCGACGTCGTTGCCCTTGCCGGTGTGCTCCCAGATCGCCGCGCCGAACTTGCGGCACTTCTTCATGTATTCGGCGTAGCCCTTCTGGTCGTCGACGTCGGGCAACTGGCCCCAGCAGTCGAAGTCGTTGCGGTTGACGACGCCGCGGGCGCCCAGCGACATCACGAAGTCGGTCTTCGACGGATCAGAGATCACGCCGATCGCATTGGCGCCGGCAGCGGCGATGAGCTGCACCGCCATCGAGCCGATGCCGCCGGCCGCGCCCCACACCAGCACGTTGTGGCCGGGCCGCAGGATATGCGGACGGTGACCGAACAGCATGCGGTAGGCGGTAGCGAGCGTCAGCGTGTAGGAGGCGCTCTCCTCCCAGGTGAGATGCTGCGGCCGCTTCATGAGCTGGCGCGCCTGCACCTTGCAGAACTGGGCGAAGCTGCCGTCCGGCGTCTCGTAGCCCCAGATACGCTGGCTGGTGGAGAACATCGGATCGCCGCCGTTGCACTCCTCGTCGTCGCCGTCGTCCTGGTTACAATGGATCACGACCTCGTCGCCGACCTTCCAGCGCTTCACCTTGGCGCCGACCGCCCAGACGATGCCGGCGGCATCGGAGCCCGCGATATGGAACGGCTGCTTATGGACGTCGAACGGCGAGATCGGCAGACCGAGGCCCGCCCAGACGCCGTTGTAGTTGACGCCAGCAGCCATCACGAGGACCAGCACCTCGTCCTCGCCGATGGTGTGCGTCGGCACGACCTCGAGCTGCATGGATTGTTCGGGCGGACCGTGACGCTCGCGCCGGATCACCCAAGCGTACATGTTCTTCGGCACGTGACCGAGCGGCGGAATTTCGCCGACCTCGTAGAGATCCTTCTGCGGCTGGTTGGCCGTCGGATGCGGGCGGGCCGCGAAAGCGACAACGGACATGGGCAAAGCCTCCTGCGATGCAGCGAAACTATTGCTGCGCTCGCGAGAGTGCAATGCACAAAATACGAATCGGAACGAATGACGCAGGGGAAAAACAACAAAATTACCCGCAATCTGCGGAAATCCCACATTGCATGGGCTTTTGAGTCGGGGCAGGCTGACTAGGTAAACGGTCGTTTACCAAATGCAGCTCGAGTTTAGGGAGAGCGCACCATGAAGCTCATGTGGTTCCACTTGATGCCGTACACGGAGCTGCCCGAGGACTTCAACAAGAAGCATCCCAGCGTCTGGGTCGACATCCATTCGTCGCTGTTCGACCCCAAGCGCGCCCATCACATGTACAACGACTTCATGGACGAGCTCGAGTATGCCGCCGAGCTCGGCTACGACGCGGTGTGCGTGAACGAGCACCATTCGAACGGCTACGGCCTCATGCCCTCGCCCAACCTGATCGCGAGTTCGCTCGCCCGGCGCACCACCGACACCGCGCTCTGCGTCATGGGCAATTCGCTGGCGCTCTACAATCCGCCGACGCGCGTCGCCGAAGAATTCGCGATGATCGACTGCATCTCGGGCGGCCGCCTGATCGCAGGCTTCCCGGTCGGCTCGCCGATGGACACCTGCTACGCCTACGGCCAGAACCCGAGCCTGCTGCGCGAGCGCTATCTCGAGGCGCATGACCTGGTGAAGAAGGCCTGGACCGAGAAGGACACCTTCGCCTTCAACGGCCGCTACAACCAGCAGCGCTACGTCAACATCTGGCCACGCCCGATCCAGAACGATCCGCATCCGCCGATCTGGATTCCGGGCGGCGGCTCGATCGAGACGTGGCGGTGGTGCGCGGAGATGGACTACGTCTACTGCTACCTCTCCTACTACGGCTACAAGGCCGGGCTCACGACGATGCAGGGCTTCTGGAACGAGATGGAGAAGCTCGGCAAGGACCGCAATCCGTACCGCGCCGGCTTCCTGCAGTTCGTCGGCGTCGCCGAAAGCCGCCAGCAGGCGCTCGACCTTTATACGGAGCCGGCCGAATACTTTTATGGCCGCTGCCTGCACGTCGATGCGCGCTTCGCAACGCCGCCGGGGTACGTCACCGAGGCGACGCAGCGCTCGGGCATCCAGGGCATGATGCAGAAGGCGGCCAACGTCGCCAGTCCCGCGACCAAGGCCGCGCTCAAGGCCACCAACATGAAGGACATCGTCGATGGCGGCTATGTCCTGATCGGCACGCCGGACGAGGTGGTGGAACAGATCCGCCACGTCGGCACCAGCCTGAACGTCGGCCATCTCATGCTGCTGCTGCAGTACGGCAACATGAGCAAGGACATGACCAAGTACAACACGCGCCTGTTCGCCGAGAAGGTGATGCCCAAGGTGAAGGACCTGTTCGGCGAGTGGGAGGACAAGTGGTGGCCCAAGCCCATGGCCAAGGGCCAGCGCGCCGCCGTCCCCGCCTTCCGCCCGCAGCTCGCCGCCGCGGAGTAAGTCTCGTGTCTGATCCGAAGACGACGACCGTCGATGTGAACGGCTTCCCCTGCCGCGTTTGGACCAAAGGCCAGGGCCCCAAGCTCGGCTTCCTCGCCGGCCTCGGCGGCCTGCCGCGCTGGCTGCCCTTTCTCGACAGACTCGCCGAGAAGCGCACGGTGATCGTGCCGTCGCTGCCGGGCTACCCCGGGGCGACCGGCCACACCGAACTCGACACGCATCTCGACTGGGTGCTGGCGGTGCGCCAGCTGATCGACAAGGCGGGCCTCGCCGGCGCGGATCTCGTGGGTGCTTCCGTAGGCGGCGCGTTTGCCGCCGAAATGGCCGCGATCTTTCCTGGACACGTCCGCCGCCTGGCGCTGATCAGCCCCTTCGGCCTGTTCGACGACGATGCCCCGGCGGCCGACCCATGGGCGCAACGCAAGGACGCCGTGCCCGGCCTGATGTGCGCCGACGGCGAAAAGTGGAATGCCCTGATGGCGCCGCCGGAAGGTGCGAACTCGATCGAATGGCCGATCGAGATGACGCGCGCGGCCGAAGCCGCCGCCCGCGCCTTTTGGCCGCTCGGCAACACCGGGCTGGAAAAGCGGCTCGGCCTGATCGCCGCCTCGACCCTGATCCTGTGGGGTGAGCGCGACGCCGTCCTGCCGCCGAGCTATGCGCGCAAATTCGCGGCCGGGATCAACGGCAAGAGCCGGGTCGAAGTCATCGCTGGCGCCGGCCATCTGGCCTATCTCGACCAGCCCGACGCCGTCGCCGGCGCCGTCCTCGGCCATTTCGGCTGAAATCGGGCGCGGATTTCCTCTCCAGGCTTGCCTTGTGGCTTCGTGGTTGCGCGCCCGGTTCGGATCGCTATTGTCCGGCGCGTTATGGGTTTCAAGAGGTACACGCCGATGACTATCCGTTCGATCAAGTTGGCTGCGGGCTTTTCGACCTTCGCGGCGATTCTGGCGGTGGGGATCGGCCTGCCCGAGCGGCAGGCGTCGGCCCAGGTCCAGGCCGTGCCGCGCGAGGGCGTTTCCTTCCACGACACCGTGACGGCGAGCGTGACGGTGGAGACGGTCGACGAAGAGAGCCGCACCGTCGCCATCACCCTGCCCACCGGCCGGACCGTGGTCCTGCCGGTCGCGAGCGGCGTGACCAACCTCGCGGCAATCGACGACGGCTCGCTCGCGACCGTGACCTATTCGGAAGTGGTGACCATGCTGAACCTGCGCCAGAAGGGCCCGGGTTCGAGGGAAGCGCGCCGCGACCAGATGGCCAAGCCCGATGCGCTCGATGTGGCGACCGGCCGGTTTACCCTCACGGTCGTCGGCGTCGACCTCGCCAAGAACACCGTCTCGGTGATCAGCGGCGACGGTGGTGCCGTTCGGACCTATTCCGCCAACTCGATCGCCAAGCAGGACATGCTGAAGAAGATCAAGGTCGGCGACGTGGTGATCGGCATGACGACACCGCTCACGATCACGTCGATCGCCAAGTAGGCCGAACTCGATTGCCGGGGGCGCCCCCGGCGGCTACTTGATCTCGACGTCTTCCCAGAAGCCCATCCAATGGTCGACGGGCTTCATCCTGGGTTGCGGCGCCTCGTAGGACCACGCCGCCCGCGGACTGCGCGTGCCACCCTCGACCACGTCGTAGAACTGCACGCCATGCGGACATTCGAGATCGCGGGCGGTCTTGAGTGCCGCCTGCAGCAGGTCCATGCGCACGGTGTCGCGTGGGAAATATCGATAGCCGCCGACTTCGAGGGTGCCGTCGCTTTCCGCGATGGTCTTGCCGCGCCAGATCGCCTTCATGCCGAAGCTCCTTCGGTCGCCAGCATCGTCTCGAGCTTGTCGAACGACCCCGTCCAGCCGCGGGTGTGATTGTCGACACCGGTGCGGTCGCGGAACGGCCCGTGAGTCAGCGTCATTTCGGTGCGATCCCCGACCGATTTGAACACCAGCCTGACTTCGGTCTCGTGCTCGCGCGGCGCCGCGAAGTCGCCGCCCTCGTGCCAGGCCCAGGTGAAGACCAGCCGCTCCGGCGGCGTCACCTCGAGATATTTTCCCGACACCGCCAGCAGTGGTTGACCGACCCGGCCGCCCGACAGGCGCCAGGTGCCGCCCACGCGCACGTCGAGATCGCAGGATTGCACCGAGACGTCCGGCGGCCCGAACCAGGCGGCCATCTGGCGGGAGTCCGTCCAGGCCGCGAACAGCCGCTCGCGCGGCGCCCTGAAGAGCCGGACCATTCGCAGCGTCGTGATGCGGTCGTCGGCGGGATAGGGAGCGATCATCGTCAGACGATGTGGTGCCGATCGGCTCTCGGTCAAGTCAGTACCGGTCGTGCCGCTTCACCCAGGCCATCGGGTAGGGCAATTCGCTCTCGTCGCGGCCCTTCGAGGTGATGTCGAGCAGCTGGTAAGTGCCGTTCAGCATGTCGACGCCGCGCCCGTAGGTCGAATAGGTATGGTAGATCGCGCCATCGTCGCCGCGGCGGAAGGCGCTGATGCCCGGCATCTCCTCGCCCCCGACCTTCATCGACCCGTAGTTGTAGTTGGGCCCATTGGCGTCGCTGCCTTTGACGAACGACACGCCGAAATCGAAGTTGAAGTCGGAGCCGGCCGACGAGACCCAGCGGAATGTCCAGCCCAGGCGCTTCTTGTAGGCCTCGAGCCTGTCGAGGGGTCCGCGCGAAATCAGGACGAACGCCGTGTCGCGGGCGGCAAGATGGCCGTCGATGCCGTTGAAATTGTCGGACCAGAATGAACAACTCGGGCAGCCTTCGTTCCAGTCGGGCCCGAACATGAAATGCTGGACGATGAGCTGGCCATGCTTGCCGAACAGGTCGGCCAAGGTGACGCGCCCCTCGGGCGCGTCGAAGACGTAGCTCTTCTCGACGCGCTCCCAGGGCAGTTCGCGACGCTCGCGAGAAAGTTCCTCGCGGAGCCGGGTGAACTCCTTCTCCTTGGCCAGGTGCTGCTTGCGCGCTTCCAGCCATTCCTCGTGCGAAACGATCTGGTGAGTCATGTCGCCCTCCTGAGAAATATCTCGAGTTTGTCGAACGAGCCGGTCCAGCCGCGATTGTGCTCGGCATAGCCATCCATGAAGGCACCATGCACCAGGGTAATCTCGGTCTTGCTTCCCATGTCGCGGAATTCGATGCGCACCACCGTCTCGTGACCGCGTGGCTTGGCATAATCGCCATCGGCATGATGCGCCCAGGTGAAGACCAGACGCTCCGGGCGCTTGACCTCGAGGTACTTGCCCGACGAGGCGAAGACGCGATCGCCGCTATGTCGGCCCCCGACACGCCAGGCGCCGCCTGGCCGCACGTCGATCTCGCAAACCGTTATCTCCACCCCGGGCGGACACATCCACTGCACGAAGTGGTCCTGTTTCGCCCAGGCGTCGAACACGCGCTCGCGCGTGGCGTCGAAGAGGCGCGTGATGCGCAGCGTGTTGGTATCAAGGCTTGCGTCGGGCACGGCTCTTTCCTTTCGTGGGTTCGGGTGCGGTGCGCTTGAGGAAGGCGTCGAGCCGGTCGAGCTGACCCTCCCAGAACTTCCGATAGAACTCGATCCACTCTGCCGCCGCCCGCATGCCCTCGCCACGCAGCTCGCAGCGACGCCATTGCGCCTCGGTATGGCGCTCGATCAGGCCGGCCTCGGTCAGCACCTTGAGGTGGCGCGACACCGCCGGGAGGGACATGTCGAACGGCTCGGCGAGGTCGCCCACCGTGGCCGCGCCCGTGGCAAGGCGCGCCAGGATGGCGCGGCGGGTGGGGTCGGCGAGGGCCGAGAAGGTTTGCGAAAGGTAATCCATATTTAACTAGTATGTTAAATACAAATCCCGCCGTCAAGTCATTACCTGTCCTGTCATCGCGATTGCAGGATATCCGCGCGAAACCTATGAAGGCGCGCCCGCGGGTTGGTATGGAGTTGAGTGAATGGAAGCGATCTACCGCGTCGACGGCATCACCGCCGAGACCAGCGCCTTCGCCGGCGGTCCCTGGGATCCCAGGCTGCAGCATGGTGCTGCGCCCTCCTCGCTGATCTGCTGGGCGGTGGAGAGACTGCCGTCGCCGGTGCCGATGCGCGTGGCCCGACTCACCGTCGATCTGATGCGGCCGGTGCCGGTGGCGCCGCTCACCGTCGAGACCGAGATTGTCCGCGAGGGCCGCAAGATCCAGCTCGTCTCCGTGCGCCTGCTCGCCGGCGGCGTGGAGGTCGTGCGGGCGAGCGCACTCCGCATCCGCGTCGACCCCCAGGAAATGCCGGCGATCGCCGGCGGGCCTCCGGTCGAACTGCCGTTTCCCGATCTCTGCAGTGCACCCGATTTCTTCGCCACCGAGACGCCGTTCCTCAGGGGCATCGAGATGCGCGTCGCCAAGGGCGGCTTCCGCATCCCCGGGCCGGCCGCCGTCTGGTATCGCGCCACCCGGCCAATCATAGCCGAGGGCGCGATCTCGCCGCTGATGCGCACCGTCATCGCCGCTGATTTCTGCAACGGCACGTCGTCGGTGTTCGACATGAAGGATTGGACCTTCATCAATGCCGACCTGACCGTCAGCCTCGGCCGCGAACCTGTCGGCGACTGGATCCTGCTCGACGCCGAGACCTGGGTCGGGCCGGACTCGGTCGGCATCGCCGCCGCACGCCTTGCCGACACGAAGGGCTATTTCGGCCGGGCCGTGCAGAGCGTCATCTTCGAGAAGCGTTGAGGGAGGCCGCCATGCTGATCGTTCTTGCAGATGCCCGCTTCGATCCGGCACAGGCCGAGCAGGTCCGCGCCGTCGCGCGGCCGATGATCGAGGCATCGCGCGCCGAGCCCGGCTGCGCCGGCTACGACTATGCCTTCGACCTGCTCGAACCCGACCTGATGCGGGTGCGCGAATGGTGGAGGCACGAGCAGGCGCTGAAAGACCATTTCGCCACGCCGCACATGGCTGCTTTCCTAAAAGGCCTGCGCGACCTCAGGCCGAAGTCCGTCACCGTGAAGTGCTACGAGCTTGGCCACGAGCGGAAGATGCCGAACGCGTGATCCCTGTCATCCTGAGGCGAAGCCGAAGGATCCTTCGCTTCGCTCCAGCGCGGAGACTACTCCGCGCGAGATGACAATTAACCTCTCTTCCAAGTGGTCCCCTTGGGCCCGTCCTCGAGGATCACGCCCTTGGCCTTGAGATCGTCGCGGATGCGATCGGACTCCTTGAAGTCCTTGGCCTTGCGCGCGGCCTGACGGGCCGCGATCGCGGCGTCGATGTCGGCCTCGCTCGGTCCCGATGAATCGGCCGGCGTCCAGCGGAACCAGGCTTCGGCATCTTGCTGCAGGAGGCCCAGTGCATTCGCACCGGCTCGCAGTTCGGCCGGATCGGCGAGCTGATGGATGGCCGTGATCGCCTGCGGTGTGTTGAGATCGTCGTTCAGGGCGTCTTCGACGGATTGCGGCACGACACTGGACGGCCGCGCGTCCTTGCCGCGCAGCGCGCCATACCAGCGATCGAGCGTCGCCTTGGCCTGCGTCAGCCCCTCGTGCGTAAAATCGAGCGGCTGACGATAATGTGCCGAGAGCAGCAGCAGGCGGATCGCCTCGCCGGGAAACTGGTCGAGCAGCTCGTGCACGGTGAAGAAATTGCCCAGCGACTTGCTCATCTTCTCGCCGGAGATGTTGAGGAAGCCGTTGTGCATCCAGTAGGTCGCCATGAAGGGATGACCGAACGCACTGCGGCTCTGCGCGATCTCGTTCTCGTGATGCGGGAAGATGAGGTCGAGGCCGCCGGCATGGATGTCGAAAGTCTCGCCGAGGTGCCTGGCGCTCATCGCCGAGCACTCGATGTGCCAGCCCGGCCGGCCACGGCTCCACGGGCTCGCCCAGCCCGGCTGCGCGTCGGTCGAGGGCTTCCACAGCACGAAGTCGGCCGGGTCCTTCTTGTAGGGCGCGACTTCTACGCGGGCGCCGGCGATCAGCTCGTCGCGCGAGCGCCGCGACAGGCGTCCGTAGTCGTCCATGCTCGGCACGCTGAACAGCACATGGCCGTCGGCCGCATAGGCGTGGCCGTTGTCGACCAGGCGCTGGATCATGCCGATCATCTCGGCGACGTACTGGGTGGCGCGCGGCTCGACGTCGGGCGCGAGCGCGCCCAGCCGGCGCATGTCGCTTTGATAAGCGTCGGCGGTGCGGTTGGTCAGCGCCTCGATGCTCTCGCCATTGTCGGCGGCGCGCACGATGATGCGGTCGTCGATGTCGGTGATGTTGCGTACGTAGGTAACGCGCGGATAGGTGCGCTTCAGCAGCCGGTAGAGCGTGTCGAAGACCACGACCGGTCTCGCATTGCCGATATGCACGTAGTCGTAGACGGTCGGGCCGCAGACATAGAGGCGCACGTGCCCTGCATCGAGCGGTGCGAACGCTTCTTTTTCGCGCGACAGCGTGTTGTAGATGACGAGGGACATGGTCCCCTACTCCCCGATCAAGATAGTACGAAGGCCGGACGCGCCTGAACAGGCGCGGGCTTCACTTACATCGCGCGGTGTGTGCGCCGGGGAACAGAAGGAGCGACATTTTGCTAGTTTATCCGAAGCGTTCTTGTCGTGCAAATGGCGGCCAATGGAAGCATTTTTCCTCTCCACGGCGCTCGTCGCCGTGGCCGAGATCGGCGACAAGACGCAGCTTCTCGCGTTGGTGCTGGCGGCGCGCTATCGCAAGCCGGTGCCGATCATCCTCGGCATCCTGATCGCGACGCTGGCCAACCATGCGCTGGCCGCCTGGGCGGGCGCCGCCGTCGCCGGCTGGGTCGGCGCCGAGTCGATGCGCTGGATCCTGGTCGCGACCTTCCTTGCCATGGCGGCGTGGTGCCTGGTGCCGGACAAGGCCGACGAGGGACCGCAAGCGGCGCGCGAAGCCGGCGCATTCCTCGCCACATTGGTGGCCTTCTTCATCGTCGAGATCGGCGACAAGACCCAGATCGCCACGGTGGCGCTGGCCGCGCGCTTCAATTCGCTGCTGCTGGTCACCGCCGGCACGACGCTCGGCATGATGCTCGCCAATGCACCCGTGGTGCTGTTCGGCGATGCCATCGCCAGGCGCCTGCCGCTCAAGATCGTGCGCCTGGTGGCGGCGATCCTGTTCGCGGCACTGGGCGTCGCCGCGATCTTTATGCCTTCTGGCCTCTGAGCCGCGCCTCGGCCTTCGCCCGCCCGATCAGCGGCAGCAACCTCGCCATCTCCGGACCGGTCTCACGCGCGGTGAGTGCCAGCCTGAGGGGGTGGAACAGCGCGCGGCCCTCGCGGCCCAGCGTCGAGGTAAAAGCCTTCCAGGGCGTCTCGTCGCAGGGATAGAGACGGCCGGCGGCAATCAGCCGGTCACGCGCGACGTCATAATGCGTCAGTCGATCCGACTGTTTCTCCTTGCGCGTCCAGCCGAGGCCGAGCCACCCGAGATCGCGTTCGATCGCCGCCTCGAACTCCGGCTTGCCGCGCCCGCGATCGGTGTCGTCGAGGCGCAGGATGAAGGTGCCGCCGTGGCGCCTGGCGAACAGCCAGTTGAACAGCGCCGCACGGATATTGCCGACATGCAGCAACCCGGTCGGGCTCGGCGCGAATCGGACGATCGGGGCAACCATGCGGCCCGACTTGTGGCGAGAGGCCGTTGGCGGGTCAAGCGCGCTTCGCTAAGGTCGGGGCCTGGGGAAAGCGCACACAAAGTGCACCATAGGGAGGACTTCAAAATGAAACGCCGTACGCTGATCGCCGGCGCTGTGGCCCTTGCCGCTCCGTCGGTTGCCCGCTCCCAGAGCAAGTACCCGTCGGAGCGCCCGATCAAGCTCGTCGTCGCGTTCTCCGCCGGCGGCCCGACCGACATCATCGGCCGCAAGGCGGCGGAGAAGCTGACCGCCATCCTCGGCCAGACCGTGGTGATCGAAAACAAGGCCGGGGCCGCCGGTCAGATCGGCGCGGTCGATGTCAAGAACGCCAAGCCTGACGGCTACACGCTGCTGTTCGCCACGTCCTCGACGCACGCCATCCTGCCGACCGCCGTGGTCAAGCCGCAGTACGACGCGATCAAGGATTTCACGCCGATGTCGTCGGTGTGCCTCAACCCGCTCATCCTGGTGACCCACCCGTCGATGCCCGACTCGATGAAGGGGTTCATCGATCTGATGAAGAACAATCCCGGCAAATATTCCTACGCCTCGTCGGGCACGGGCTCGATCCTTCATCTCACGTCGGAGTACTTCAAGCGCGAGGCTGGCGGCCTCGACGTGGTGCACGTCCCCTATCGCGGCTCGGGGCCGGCCATTCAGGACCTGCTGCCGGGCACTGTGCAGTGGATGTTCGAGACCTTCTCGACAATGCTGCAGAATCAGAAGGCCGGGAAGGTGCGCATCCTGGGCTATGCCCATTCCAAGCGGGCGCCGATTGCGCCGGATATTCCCACCATCATCGAGGCGGGCGTGCCCAACTTCGAGGCCTATACCTTCAACCTGATCATCGGGCCGGCGGGCACGCCACCCGAGGTCGTCGAGACGATCGACCAGGCGACGCGCAAGCTGATGGCCGACAAGGAGATGATCAAGTTCCTGGAGGACATTGCCGCGGTGCCGACGCCGGAGACGACGCCTCAGCGCACGGCGAAGTTCATCAGCGACGAGATCGCCAAATGGGCGCCTGTCGTGAAGGCAAGCGGCATCAAAATCGAGTAATCGGTCCGATCAGCGATAGCCGGCCGGCGGCGCGGTGGTCCCAGGCGAAGGGCTGATCGGCGCCTGCTGAGGCATGGTGGCCGGCGTCGGCAGGTTCGGGTTCATGATGCTGCCGGCGCCGCCGCCTGTTCCAGCACCCTCGCTCGGTGTCGCCACGCTGCCGGGTGCCCTGGTGCCGGTCGTGCTGATCCAGTAGCCGGCGACCGCGTTGGATTTGTCTCCGGCCGTCTTGGCCTGGACATCGACCATGCCGATCCGCTCGCCTCGCTTGTTGACGCGATAGCCCTGCGAATCGAGCAGGTAACCCTCGTTGTCGACGCGCGTACCGTCCGGTTCGGTCCGGAAGGAAGCCGGCGGCGCCACTTCTGTGTAAAGGGGCTTGGGCAGCGGATCGCAGCCGGCGAGCGCCAGTCCCCCCACCATTGCGGCAACCAATTTTCTCGCGACCATCAGCTTTCCCCAAACTTCGACGCTCATCATAGCGGAAACCGGTCGGCGCCCGAAAGGGCCGAACGGACAGCAAAAAGGCCCGTCCGCAAGGACGGGCCTTTTT